>NZ_LT859959.1:5315000-5915000 GCF_900176205.1 Bradyrhizobium sp. ORS 285 | reverse complement strand
TGCGGCGCTGATCGCGCAATTGCGCAGCGTCCAGCCGCCGCTCAGCGAGTCCGAGATCACCCGCGAGCGGCTGTCGCTTGAGGAAGCCGTGCGCAAGGTCGAGGCGGAGGCGGCGCAGCGGGCGCGCGAGGCGCAGCGGGCCTCCAGCGGCGCGGCCCGTCCGGGCGATGCGCTGCGCCGGGCCGGCGCGCGCAATCCCGACGCTCCGGCGGCTCCCGCAGCCCAGCCCGGCGCGACGCCCGAGCAGGCTGCCGCTCCGCGACCGCGGCCGGCTCCGGCACCCGCTCCGCGGAACGATCGGCCCCCGCTCGGCCCCGAGCCGGTGGAAGCCAAGCCGGTGCGTCCTCCCCGGCCAGAGGCGCCTCCCGCTGCTGCAGCTCCGGTTGCGCCAGGGCGGCCCCAGCAGACCCCGGCTGCAGCTCCGGATGCGCCACCGCCGGTGCGCGAGCGTCCGGCCGCCCCGCGCCGTAGCCCTGATATCAACGGCCCGGCTGCCGCGACGCCGTCGATGCGCGGCTTCCGCGACATCACCGCCGATGTCGATGATCTCGGCAAGGCCACCGCCCAGGCCAACCGGGCCGCGCGCAAGACCTACGCCAACGTTCCCGCGACCGACCTCGACCGGCTCGAGGACGATGACGATCGGCCGCCGCTGCCCGAGCCGGCTTATTCTTACGACGAATCCGTCCAGGAGGCTGAGCGCTACGCAGTGCCGGCCACCGCATCGGCCCGCCCGCGGGCGGCCGGCGAGCGCGAGGTCAAGAAGAAGACCGAGCGCAGCGGCTCGACCTTCCCGTTCAAGGCCGCCATTGCCGCCGGCATCGTGCTGATCCTGGTCGGCGCCGGCATCCTGTGGGGCCGGCCGCTGGTCGGCGCCGTCACCGGACTGTTCAAATCGACCTCGACGGTCGAGGCGCCGAAGGACACCGGCGCGCCGCTCAGCAAGCCGAAGATCACCGACCGCGTCGGCCAGTCGCCGTCCTCGGACCAGATCGCGCCGGTGGCGCAGAAGGTCGTGCTGTATGACGAGGATCCGACCGACCCGAAGGGCAAGCAATATCTCGGTTCGGTGGTCTGGCGCACCGAGCAGATCAAGGCGACGGGTACGCAGAAGGCGGACATCGCCGTCCGCGCCGACATCGAGATTCCGGACCGCAAGTTCAAGATGACGATGTCGTTCCGCCGCAACACCGATACGTCGCTGCCGGCGAGCCACACCGCCGAGCTGACCTTCATCCTGCCGCAGGACTTCAACGGCGGCGGTGTCGGCAATGTGCCGGGCATCCTGATGAAGTCCAACGAGCAGTCGCGCGGCACCCCGCTGGCGGGTCTCGCCGTGAAGGTCACCGACGGCTTCTTCCTGGTCGGCCTGTCCAATGTCGACGCCGATCGGACCCGCAACGTGCAGCTCCTGAAGGAGCGCTCCTGGTTCGACGTTCCCCTGGTCTACAGCAACCAGCGCCGCGCGATCATCGCGATCGAGAAGGGCGCGCCCGGCGAGCGCGCCTTCAACGACGCCTTCGCGGTGTGGGGAGACTGAGCGGACGATGACGGCTTCGCGCCATCGGCGGATCGGCGCGGCAGGAGGTGTGGCATGAAGCGTTATCTGATCTTCGTTGCCGTCGGTCCGGCGCTGGGCGGTTTCGCGCTGCTGCTGGTCACCACCTACATGTCCGGCTACTGGACCAACACCGACGCGGGCGAGGTGGCGAAGCTGTTCAAGGTCTTCGTCACGTCGCTGCAGTTCAGCTATCTGTTCGGCTTCCTGCCGGCGCTGATGATGTGCGCGATCGACGACATCCTGTTTCACGTCCGGCGCATCCCGCCGGTCGCGCGGATGCTGATCGTCGGCGGCATCGGCTTCCTGCTGGCGGGCTTCAACTATGCGTCGCATGGCTCCGAATATGGCGCCCTGCAATGGATCCTGTACGGGCTGGTCGGCTTCATTCCGGCGACCGTGTCGTCCTGGCTGGTGCACAAATTCGTCGACGAGACACCGCCGGCCGCCCTCGCGGAGCCACCGACGGCGTAGCGCGATCCGCCGTTCTATCTGCCATTTCCGCGGCAGCGGCCGCCGGGGCCGATGTGGAAGCCGCGCGGGCAGGCGTGAGCTGCGGGGTTGGCGAAGTTGCGCAGGCAGCCGCCATACGGGCCGCGATGCCAGCCCGGTCCGCATCCGCCGGCGACCTGGATGATCACCGGCTCGGAGCTCGTGCTGATGGGGGCCAGCGGCATCGCGGCCGCAGTGGCGGTGAGGCCTCCCAAGAGGAGGACGCTGGCGAGGATGGTTCGCATCGATGATCTCCCTGGTGTGATTCTGGCTAGCCGCCCGCCGCGAAGGCGATGCCGGCACGGACTTCAGTGATGGCCTGATCGATCAGCCCGAGGGCGCGCTCGCGATGGCCGCCCTTGTTGGGTGTCGCCTGAGCGAGCTCAGCCCGCGCCGATTGCAGCAGGGTGACGGTTGCGGTCATGTGCGGCTGCGCGCCGAGCGCGTAGCCGATCCCGATGCCGACCGTGAGGGCGGCGCCCAGGCCGAGCCTGCGGGCTGCGGAAGACATGGTCATCTCAATCTCTCCTCGCACTGATAGCTGTCGACTGGAATAATGGAGCCGCATGCATGTTGGCGTGCGTCCATCGGCATCGGTAGTTGAACCCGATGCCGCCGTCTTGGACTCATCAGCATGGACGGGGCCGCGACTTGGACTGATCGGCGCTCCCGCTCTCCGCTCGATGTGCTCCGCTGGCCTCAGCGGCCGTTCATCCCGCGCCTGCCACATTGATCTTGCAGATTTTCCCTTGCAGATTTTCCCTTGCCCTCGGGTCCGGCCGCGATGACCATCGTCAGGAAAATGCTGTCCACCGACATGCTGCCGAAAGAGCTCGACGACAGGCAGCGCTTCTTGTGCTTTGCGGAATTGTTCGAGCACTTCTCCAACACAGGTGAGCTCGACCCCGCCGAGGACGTGCCGTTTCGCGCTGCAATGAATGCGATCCATATCGGCACCACACTGCTCGGCCGTTGCGACGGCACCTTCACCCAAGTGCGGCGCGAGCGGCGCCAGGTGCTTGCCACCAATGACGACCGCTATTGCCTGGCGCGCAACGCGGGGAGCCGCGAGGCGATGGTCGTGCATCGCGGCCGCGAGTTCGTGCTGCGTCCCGGCGCCATGGTGCTGCTCAAGCTCGATGAGCCGTTCTTCAGCGCCGACGGCGCGAGCCACAAGCGCTTCGTCAACGTGCATCTGCCGATGGTGACGCTGCGCTCGATGGTGCCCGGCGTCGACGATCTCGTCGGACGCGAGCTCGAGGCGGGCGGGGCGCTGTCGCTGGCGATGGACTACAGCGAGCTGCTGCTCGCCCACCCCACTGCCGCCGACGAGGCGGGCACGGCCGTCGCGCAGCATCTGCTCGATCTCGTCGCGCTCGGTCTCGGCGCCCGCGGCGAGGTGATGCTCAAGGCCCGGCGGGGCGGCCTGCGCAACGTTCGCCTGAGCGGCGTGCTGGCGATCCTCAACGAGCGCTTTGCCGAGCCCGACTTCTCGGCCCAGAAGCTCGCGACCGCGGCTGGCCTGTCGGAGCGCTACGTCAACGATCTGCTCCATGAGGCCGGGGCCGGCTTCTCCGCGCGCCTGAACGAGCTGCGCCTGCGCAAGGCCATGGATCTGCTGTCTGGGGACGCGCGGCGCATCAGCGATATCGCCTTTGCCTGCGGCTTCAACGATCTGTCCTATTTCAACCGCTGCTTCCGGCGCCGCTTCGGGCTGACCCCGACCGGCGCGCGCGGGCGCTAGCGGCAGCCCGGCGGCCATTCGACGCAACTTGTGTCCTGCCTCGCGCGTTGCCATGTCATGGCCATGCAGAACCAGAGCCCCACTTCGTCCCGCCGCGCCTCCGGACGTGCCTCGCAGGCGCATTTCGACGCCAAGGAGGCACGCGGGCCGATCATCGACCAGGACGGACGGGAGATTCCGCAGGAAGGACCGTTCCAGTCCACGTTCAATGGCGCCTTTGTCGGCCCGGGGGGCGTGCGCTTCGACTTCCAGGGCGCCAATCCGTTCGGCAACCTCACGCGCGAGCAGCGCATCGCCCGGCTGGAGGCGGTGGCGAAGCTGCTCGACGTCGCCTTCGTCCTGCCCGGCACCAACATCCGCTACGGCATCGACGGCATCATCGGCCTGATCCCCGTCGTCGGCGACCTCATCGCGACCGCGCTTTCGCTGTGGCTGGTGCGCGAGGCCCGCGCGCTCGGCGCGCCCTGGCACGTCATCACCCGCATGCTCGGCAATGTCGCGGTCGAGGGCGTGATCGGCATGGTGCCGGTGGCCGGCGATGCGTTCGACGTGCTGTTCCGCGCCAATATGCGCAACGCCAAGATCCTGCGGCGGTGGCTCGATACCCAGTCGCGGTAAGCGCTGGCAAAAGCGAACAAAAGCACCCCCATAAAAAAACTGCCCCGCACTGGGCGGGGCAGGGTGTCGTCTGATCGTTGGGCTGCCGTCAGGCTGCATCGGCGTCTGGCGCCTTGTCCTCGACCGCCCGGCGCGGCAGCGGGAACGCCTCGCTTTCATACAGGGTGCGGATGCCGTTCTGGTCGAACCGGGCCTCCTCGACCTGCAGATAGGCGCCGTTGAGCGAGTCCGCCGGCAACTCCTCCATGGCGAAGCGCACGGCCTCGGCCGCGGTGCCGAACCGCCGATAGGCGAAGCCCGCCCGCTTCTTCTTGCGAATGGCGGCGGGGAACAGTTCGGCAGAGGTGTTGAAGTTGAACGGACGCATTGGACGCATGGTCTGAGACCTCTTCTTGTCGGCTAAGAGCGCTGACGCGAGCTTTCGAACGATCAAGCTTGGCAATGACGCCAGCGATTGCGGGTGTGGAGGGCGGAATCTTGCCGCTCCAGGCGGCCCAGCCCTGCATGTCAGTTACGGCCCCTAATATAGGCCGATTTGACAGAAATGCGAATCCTGCCCGGTCACATCGTAAATCCGGCCTGCCCGCAGCTCTTTTGAAATGTCCTATTTTTTCAATAACTTAATTGCTCTGCAACTTGTGAATGTAGGCGAGCTTCATGCGCACAGCGAAATTCTGGGCTGTTGTGGCTGATTTTGACCGCCCGAGCCGGACCCATTGAGCTCTGCCTGCCCGCGGATACCGCCATATGGCGATATCCGAGGGCGCGATCCCGTGGGTCAGCGCGGCTTCAGCTTCAGCGCCGCCGAGTTGATGCAGTAGCGCAATCCGGTTGGCCCGGGACCATCGGGGAAGACATGGCCGAGGTGGCCCGAGCATTTCGAGCACAGCACCTCGGTACGGACCATGCCATGGGTATAATCGGTCTCCTCGTCGATATGGCTCTCCGTCGCCGGCTGCGTGAAGCTCGGCCAGCCGCAGCCGGAGTCGAACTTGGCGTCGGATTCGAACAGGGTCTGGCCGCAACCGGCGCAGACATACGTCCCGGCGCGGTGGTCATGCTCGTACTCGCCCGAGAACGGACGCTCGGTCGCCTTCTCGCGCAGTACGGCGTACTGCATCGGCGTCAGCTCCTTGCGCCACTCGGCCTCGCTCTTGACGACCTTGTCGCTCGTCTTGAGGGCGCTCGTCTTCGTGTCGCTCATCGTCTTGTTCCTCCGGCGGACCCGAATGGTCCGCCCCTGTCATTGCGTGATCGGGCTCGTTCAACGCCTCAGTTGGTGGCCTTGGCGTCCCTGACCAGCGTCGGCTTGTCGATGTAGTTCTCGGCGAAGATTTTCTTCAGATTGTCGATCTTCGGCAGGTCGTTATAGGCAATATAGGGCTGGCTGGGGTGCAGCGTCAGGTAGTCCTGGTGATAGTCCTCGGCCGGGTAGAACGCCTCGAGCTTGCCGACCTTGGTGACGATCGGCTTGCCGAACAGCTTCGTCTTGTCGAGCTGGGCGATATAGGCCTCGGCCACCTTCTTCTGCGCCTCCGACGTCGTGAAGATCGCCGAGCGATATTGCGGGCCTGAGTCCGGGCCCTGGCGGTTCAGCTGGGTCGGATCGTGCACCACCGAGAAGAAGATCTGCAGGATCTTGCCGTAGGACACCTTCTTCGGGTCGAACTTGATCTGCACGGACTCGGCGTGGCCGGTGCTGCCGCTCGACACCGTGCGATAGTCGGCCGTGGCCTTGGTGCCGCCGGCATAGCCGGACACCGCGCTGACCACACCCGCGGTGTGCTGGTACACGCCCTGGACGCCCCAGAAGCAGCCGCCGGCGACCACAGCGGTTTCCAACCCGTCGCCGGCCGGCTGGTCCTGCGCCGGGGGCGGGATCACCACCGCCTCCTCCGCGGCGTGCAGCGGCTGCCAAGCTAGGATCCCGGCCACAGCGAGGGCGCCGAGCACGGCCGTTTTCAGGAACATGGAGCGGGTGAGGCGCATCTTCGATCCTCGTGGGTTGTCTGTCTCGTTGGCCGACCGAAACACTGACCCGGTCCGGCCTCTGTCGCAAGATACGTGCGTGAGTTGCGGGCGTTACAGGGGGCGCCACACGACTGCGTGAACGGCTGCGGGCGGCGCGGATGCCGTGATTCCCGGTTGTCGCCTCTGGCCTTGGCCGAACCGCGACGATATTCGTTCGACAAACGATCGCCCGGTTCGTCACGCGAGATCCATAACGGCCATGCCGCGCCTGCTGTTGCTGCTTCTTCTGCTGGTCTGCTCTGCCCTCCCTGCTGTGGCCGGCCCTGTTCTCACCGATGATCCCGCCGTCTGCCGCAGCCGCCAAGGCGATCTGCCGACCCGCGCGGAAGCCTGCGAGCGGCTGCTCGGGGCCGGCAATCTGACCGGCAAGGACCTCGCCAATGCGCTCGACGTTCGCGCCGTGGTCGCGATCAACAAGCGCGAGGACGACAAGGCGATCGAGGCGCTGACGGCGGCGATGGCCGCCGATCCCGAGAACATGATGATCCTGAACCGCCGCGGCTATGTCTATGAGCGAAAGGGCAAGGATGACCTGGCGCTCGCCGACTACGACGCGGCCCTGCAGAAGCGGCCTAATTTCGGCCTTGCCTACAACAATCGCGGCACCATTCATCTCCGTCGTGGCGCATTGCAGAGTGCGCTCGACGATTTCAATGCCGCCGTGCGCAGTGCGCCGACGCTCTATCTCGGTTATGTCAATCGCGGCCGCGTCCGCATCCTGATGGGGGATTACGACAGCGCGCTGGCCGATTTCGAGCAGGCGGAGAAGACCGATCCGACGATGCAGGTGACGGCCGTGTTTCGCAGCGATGCGCTGACCGCGATGGGCCGGACGGAGGAGGCGATCGCCAGCTGGAATGCGGTGATCGAGAAGGCGCCGAAGAACCAATACGCCCTCACCGGCCGCGCCGATGCTTATCTGCGCAAGGGCGATCTCGACGCGGCGTTGAATGACCTCAATGCCGTTCTCGCCATGAACCCGAACAATGTCCGCGCCCATACCGGCCGCGGCCAGCTGTTCGAGAAGCGCGGCAATCTCGCGCAGGCGCGCGCCGATTATCGCGCCGCGGCCTTTGCGCTGACCACCTTCGATCCGGTCGAGGTCGCCCGCGCGCGCAAGCTGGCGCAGGACCGGCTCGCGGCGCTCACGCCGCAAACGCCGGGCGGAGCGCCGACCGTCCGGCGCGTCGCGCTGGTGATCGGCAATGGCGGCTACAAATCCGTGCACCCGCTGGCCAACCCGCCGCGCGACGCCAAGCTGATCGCGGACACGCTGCGCAGCACCGGCTTCCAATCGGTGACGCTGGCGAGCGACCTGTCGCGCGACAAGTTCTTCGAGGCGCTGCGCAGCTTCGGGGCGGAGGCCGAGAAGGCCGACTGGGCGGTGGTCTATTACGCCGGCCACGGCTTCGAGATCGGCGGCGTCAACTATCTCGTGCCCGTCGATGCCAGGCTCGCGGCCGACAAGGACGCCGAGACGGAAGCCGTCGCGCTCGAGCAGGTGCTCGCCGCGGTCGGCGCCGCGCGCAAGCTGCGGCTCGTCATCCTCGACGCCTGTCGCGACAACCCGTTTGCGCCGAGCATGAAGCAGACCTTGGCGCTGAAGTTGGTCGACAGGGGCTTCTCCAACATCGAGCCGGGTGCCGGCATGATGGTGGTCTACGCCGCCAAGCACGGCGCCACCGCGCTCGATGGCGACGGCGCCAACAGCCCGTTCGCGACAGCGCTCGCCCGCACCATCAAGGAGCCGCGCGTCGAAGTGCGCAAGCTGTTCGACATCGTCCGCGACGACGTCTGGGCCGCCACCAAGCAACGCCAGCAGCCCTTCACCTACGGCTCGCCGCCGGGGCGGGAGGATTTCTTCTTCGTTGCGGCGAAGTGAGTGGTTGAGCGCGTGCTGCGCGCTGTTTCGACAGCGAGACGGGTGGTGTTCGCGCCACCCTCCGCCGTCGTCCCGGCCTTGAGCCGGGACCCATAGCCACCGGCCGACATTTGTCACGCAAGTGTCAGCCATCCCGCTTTCACCACGTCCGCCGCGGCGTATGGGTCCCGGCTCAAGGCCGGGACGACAGTGTATGCGTGGCGCGATCCCGGACATGACAACTGTTGCAGACGTGACTTCTCGTTCTCGCGACCTCTCAGCCCGAGTGATGCTCTATCCTCGTCCCTCCTGACATCGGAGGGCGCAGGGAAGGCCGGGTGCCGACCGACACCCATGGTCCGCGTGCAACAAATAAGCACGCGGCAGAACCACAGGTTCAGCCGGATCATCCCGGCCTTCCCTGCGCGATGGTGTTAACGCTTATACGTGCTCTCCCCGGGGACCGGCTGTCTTGCCCCCGTCACGAGCGGATCATCACCGCTTGCTTGACCTCAGCGTCGGGAGGCCAGGACCACACGCTTTCGCCGTCCGCGCCATGCCGTTCGTCCGCAGGCCTTTGCCCGCTGCAACCTGTCGCGTCCATCGCATCCCCAGCCCTACGTTCGTGACGATCGCGAAGCGCCCCTCCTGGCGGGCCGGGATGCGCGAGATGGTGCCAGTGATTTGCCCGACGAGGCTGGGCAAGAATCTCGGGCGTTTTGCGTGGCGGGATGTACGATTCGGCTTATGACGAATCGCCCGTTCAAGAGCGGTGAGAGCCGCGAGCAAGCCAGCCTGTTTCCACCGCGGATCGAGGATTACGTATCTGCGGACAATCCGGTTCGTGCGATCGATGGCTATGTCGATGCGCTCGACCTTGCCAAGCTTGGATTTCGGCACGCCGACCGGCGCGCGGCGGGAGCGGGACAGCCGCCATACGCCCCGTCCGATCTGCTGAAGCTGTACCTGTATGGCTATATCAACCAGATCCGGTCATCACGCCGGCTGGAGCGTGAAGCCTGCCGCAATCTGGAACTGATCTGGCTGCTGAAGTCTCTCAAGCCCGGCTACCGGACGATCGCCAATTTCCGCAAGGAGAACTGGGCGGCCCTGAAGGCCGCGAACCGCAGTTTCGTGCTGCTGCTTCGCGAACTCGATCTGATCGGCGGGACCCTGGTCGCGGTCGACGGGGCGCTATTCCACGGCAATGCCAGCAAGGACAGCATCTTCACGCGCGGGAAGCTCGCCAAACAGATCGCCAAGCTCGATGAGGAGATCGAGGCGTACGGCAAGTCCCTCGACACCAACGATGCAGCAGAAGCCAAGCGGCCCGACAACGGCAAGGATGGCAATGGCGGCGGCGATGTCGGGGACAGGATCAAGGAACTGATGGCGCGGCGTGAGCGCGCTCAGTCCGATCTGGAGAACCTTGACAAAAACGACAAGGGACAGGTGTCGAAGACCGACCCCGATGCGCGGCTGCTGAGCAAGGGCGATCAGACGATTGCAGGCTACAACGTCCAGAGCGTCGTTGACGACAAGAACAAGCTGATCGTCGCCAGCGAGGTCGTCAATCGCAGCGATGTCCGACACCTGCATATGATGGCGATAGCGGCCAAGGAGAACCTGGAGGTCTCGTCGCTGCAGATATTGGCCGATGTCGGCTACTACAACAGCGAGGATATCAAGGCTTGCGAGGATGATGGCATCACCGCCTATGTCCCGCTGCATCACGGCAATGGCAAGAAGCACACGCGCTTCACGCGAGCTGACTTCACCTACGATTCCGCAACCGACACCTACCGGTGTCCCGCAGGCCAGGCGCTGCATCCCACGAAGAAGCTCTGGAAGAATACGAGCGGCAGAATGGAACGCCGTTACCTGGGCTCAGTGCCGACCTGCAGCGTCTGCCCCCTCAAGGCGTCTTGCCTCTCCGCGAAGGCCAAAAGCCGCAACGTCTCTCGGTGGGAGCACGAGGAGGTGCTGGATCGTCACCGCCAGAGAATGGCGAGCGAACAGGCTGGCCAGCTGATGCGTCGCCGCTCAGCCCTCGTCGAACATCCGTTCGGCACACTCAAGTGCCGCGCCGGGTATCAGCATTTCCTCGTCCGCAGCTTCGACAAGGTTCGCGGGGAATGGAGCCTCATGGCGCTCTCTTACAACTTTAGCCGCGTCCTCAACATTCTCGGCCTGAACGACTTCCTCGCCCGCATCACCGCGTGGGCTATTGCAGCTCAACACGCCGCCTCTGCCGAGGCCAACGCCGCACGAGAGGCGATTCCGCTTGCCTTGATACGAAACTGGACGATGATACGGCTATGGCTCGAAGTCGCACCGCGCCGAGCCCTCCTAGCCTCCTAATTTGGATTCTTGCCCAGCCTCGTCGGCGCAAGGCCCGTCGGGTTGCGACAAAGTAACCCGACGGGCAATTGTATCTTCTTTACAGAGTTAGTCCGTCCACGAAATGGTTGATGTCGTCCTTTTCCTCGTCAATCCAAGCTTTCATCTTCGAGGAAAATTCGGTTGGGACCTTGAGAAATTCGTGGAGCGGCTTGAAAGATATGATCGCAAACCAGTCATCAATATCCGCCCAAGTCCAGGGCTTCTGTGGCACATCCTTGACTGCACGGACCGACTGAATGCTTCGTCTGTCTTCGGCCCCCAAGCAGATGAAGACCGAGTCAGTCGTGGGGATATTGCCACCTTTGAAAGTTGAGCTCGGGTCCAGAGCGATTCCATACCCGAAAAAGAGTGCCCCCAACGTCGGGTGAGCAAGGTAAGCCCAGCCCCAGATCAGCTTCAACTCGCTGTTGAACTTCAAGCTGTATTCTGTGATCGATTCGTTCTTTCGAAAGTGCCCGTCCAGTGCCTTTACGTGCGAGTATATTTCGCTGAAGGTCCGATCCATGAGGGATCCTGCCCGTAGATAGACAAGAGCCGCAGCGAATTCGTCGCGCCCCGCATACTCGGTGCTCATGTTGTTTTCCTCCAAAAAACGTCTGAATTCATTCACGATCAGCCGAAGGCTTGGATCGAGCTTGTCGTCATTGCCGAGCTGGGAAAAGCGTCTTGCGACGTCGGCCCAGTTGACGACGTGTGGCATCGCCTTTCCGCTGACCGGGCCGCCATCTCGAAACCCCGGAGGAGGTGGCGTCGTGTGTGTGAGGAAACAGACGATCGCTAACGACCCCGCAGCCTCATCGCGAATCCACCGGCCGTAACGCGCTAGCTGGTCTTCAGGAAGAGGAGCGCTGATCTTGCTTTCGATTGCAATCGTCGGATCATCTCCGACGTACAGGACGAGGTCGATCCGGCCTCCCTCGATTGGATGCTGCGTTTCAAGTCTCAATGCGCCATGCTCGGAGGCGAGCTCGGTGAACCTATTTTGAGCCAGCTTGGGAACGAACAGCGAATTTGAGAGGTCGATCTGCGACCCGAGAGGTAGTCGATTGAAGAGATCAGCCAGACACTCCGTCAAGTAATCTTCTCGTGGTGATCGCGATTCGCGCTCTCGATATTTGAATAATCGCCCATACAACGACGGCATTTCTCAAATCATCCGATGAGATCGTATGGACGAATTCTATAGGTGATATTGTCCCGATACAATCGAAAGTCGTGAGTGCTCCGAGCCCTGCTTTTCGACTTCCCAGGATAGAGCGCATGACGTCGTCCCCGGCTGTCGGAGGCGCGCCATATGTGCGTCGCAACAGGAGGCGACCTATTAGGGGGGCTGCCTGTTTCCCGGCGGTCGCCGAATGACAGGAGATAGGGGACTACTTGCCCTTCTCGATCTTCGTCACCGTGTAGCCCGAGGGCTCCTCGACGGCCTCGAACTTGACCTTGTCGCCGGGCTTCAGGCCCTTGAGCAGGGCGGCGTCCTTGACGCGGTAGACCATGGTCATGGCCTCGTCCATGCCGAGGCTCTTGGCCGGACCGTGATGGAGGGTGATCTTGCCGCCGGCCTCGTCGACCTTCTTGACGTCGCCGCTGATCGTGTCGGCGGCGAAGGCAGGAGTCATGAGAGCGAGGACCAGCGCGGCGGCGGTGGTGAGGCTTTTCATGTTGTGCTTCCTTCTGTTGGTGAACGCGTAGGGCGGATTAGCGCAGCGTAATCCGCCGTCTCGCTCGGGTTCAGTGGCGGCGGATTATGCTGCGCTAATCCGCCCTACGAACTACAAATTGACAATCGTCACTTGACGGTGACATGGCCGGTCATGCCGAACTCGCGGTGATCGGGGATCAGGCAGGAATATTCGAACGTGCCTTGCTTGCTGAAGCGCCACAGCAGCTCGGCGGTCTTGCCGGGGGCGAGCCGCGCGCCGTTCGGCTCGTCGTGCTCCATATGCGGGTGCTTCTTCATCACGGCGGCGTGCTTCAGGTTCTCGGCTTTGGTGGCGAGCAGGAATTCGTGATCCTCCTTGCCGGTGTTGCGCAGCACGAAGCGGATCTGCTCGCCGCGTTTCACCTCGATGCGTGCGGGCGTGAACTCCATCTCGCTGAGCAGCACCTCGACGGTGCGCGACGGCTGCTTGGGATCGCCGGGCTCGCCGGCGGCATAGCCGCGCGTGCCATGCTGCTCATGGGCGTGCGCAGGCGCGAGGGCGAGCAGCACGGCCGCGGCTGCCGCGACGAGTGAGGTTGCGGTCTTCATAATGGGCTCCTGATCATCTGTTTGTCACGCGTGATCGCGGTATGGTTGTGTAGGGCGGATTAGCGGAGCGTCATCCGCCATGGTCCGGGGCCGCCGAGGCGGCGGATTACGCTGGCGCTAATCCGCCCTACGGTTCGTGCGCTGCCGCACCGGCTCCGGCGCGCTGGCGACCTCGTAGGCGACGGTGCCTTGCGGGAACTGATACGGTCCGGGATCGCGATAGTCGTCACGCGCGAGGCCTTCGCGCACTTTGATGGTCGTGAACATGCCGCCCATCTCGATCGGGCCGAACTGGCCGTTGCCCGTCATCATCGGCAGCGTGTTGTCCGGCGCCGGCATCTCCATGGTGCCCATCGCCATCCCGGTGTGGCCCATCACCATGCCCTCCGGCGCGAGCTTGCCGACGGCGGCCGCGAGCTCCTTGCGCGAGACGCCGATCAGGTTGCGCATGTCATGGCCCATCGCATTCATGGTGTGATGCGACTTGTGGCAGTGCAACGCCCAGTCGCCGGGATTGTCGGCGATGAAGTCGAGCACGCGGACCGCGCCGACCGGCACGTCCGTGGTGGTCTCAGGGAATTGTGCGGCCTCGGGCAGCCAGCCGCCGTCGGTGCCGGTCACCTTGAACTTGTGGCCGTGCAGATGGATCGGATGGTTGGTCATGGTGAGATTGCCGATGCGGATGCGCACGCGATCGCCGAGCCGCACCGGCATCGGATCGATGCCGGGAAACACCCGCGCGTTCCAGGTCCACATGTTGAAGTCGGTCATCTCGTTGACCTTGGGCAGATAGCTGCCGGGCTCGATGCGATAGCTCGACATCACGAACACGTAGTCGCGGTCGACGGGCGGCGGCACGGCTCCCCGCGGATGCACGACGATCATGCCCATCATGCCCATCGCCATCTGCACCATCTCGTCGGCATGCGGGTGATACATGAAGGTGCCGGCATGCTTCATCTCGAACTCGTAGACGAAGGTCTTCCCGGGCTTGATGTGCGGCTGGGTCAGGCCGCCGACGCCGTCCATGCCGCAGGGCAGGATCACGCCGTGCCAGTGCACGGTGGTGTATTCCGGCAGTCTGTTGGTCACGAAGATCCGGACCTTATCGCCCTCGACCGCCTCGATGGTCGGGCCCGGCGACTGACCGTTATAGCCCCAGAGATGCGTGGTCATGCCCGGTGCGAATTCGCGCGTGACAGGCTCGGCGACGAGATGGAATTCCTTCCAATCGCCGTTCATGCGGAACGGCAGCGACCAGCCGTTCAGCGTCACCACCGGCTGATAGTCCGGGCCGGCTGAGGGGCGCAGCGGCGGCTGCATCACCGTCTTGTCCATGGTGACGGCTTCCGGAATCGCGGCGGCCTGGACGCGGCCAGACACGGCGGAGGCGCCGGCCAGCGCCGCGGAGCCGAGCAGGGTTCGGCGTGACAACATGCGTGCTCTCCTGTCAGTCGTTGCTTGGCGCGAGCGCGCTCGCGGTCTGCTGTGTCGTATCTTCGCCGGCCGTCACTCCGCCATCGACGGCGGCCGACAGCTCGGCCTCGGCCAGGAAGAAGTCCCTGACCGCATCGATCGCGGCGCGGCGTGATGCGAGGCGCTGCCGCGCCTCGAGCAGCAGGGCGAAGATGTCGACCTGCATGCTGGAATAGCGCAGCTGCATCTCCTCGCTGATGATCTGCCGCAGCGGCAGCACCTCGCGGGCGTAGTGGCCGGCGATGTCGTAGGCGGCGCGATAGCTGTGATAGGCATCGCGCGCCTCGGAGCGGACCGTGACGGCGCGCTCGGAGAGGCGGTTGAAGGCGATGTTGTAGGTCTCGGCCGCCTGCCGCAGGCGTACCTCGCCGCCGTCGAAGATCGGGATCTGGAACTGCACATCATAGCCGCGCTCGCGAATGACGCGGCCATCCGCCTCGCCGGTCCTGCGGTCGAGGCCGGCGAGGTCGAGCAAGGTGACGAAGCGCGTCGCCTCGGTGAGCTGGAGCGAGGTCGCCAGCGCGGTCAGCTCCTGCCGCGCGATCTGCAGGTCGATGCGATGCGCCACCGCATCGCGCTCGATGAAGGGCTCGGTCAGCGGCCGGCGTGGCAGCGTGGGGAGATGGTCGGGCAGGCGGAAGGTGAGGTCGTCGCCCCACAGGCCCATCAGCCGGATCAGCCGCTCGCGCGCGCTTCCCGCGGCGCGGCGGGCCGTTGCGAGCTCGGCGGTGGTCTCGGCGTAGAACACCTGCTCGCGGGCCTGGTCGAGGCGGTTGAGCGCGCCGGTCTCGCCGAGCTTGGCGGCGAGCTTTGCGGTGGCTTCCGCCGCCGATTGCGCCTCGACCAGCAGCGTCACGAGCTGATTGGCGGCGACGACGCGCACATGCGCGCGGCGAACCTCGGCGGCGAGCCGGACCGTGGTGAGTGCGGCCCGCAGCTGCGCCTGGTGGAAGCGCTCGCGTGCGATCTCCGAGCGCAGCGGCAGGGTGGCAAGCGCCAGGATGTCGCCGGCGACCTGGCGCTCGGCCTCGAACGCGCCGTCGCCGCTGATGCGCATCAGCGAGAAGGTCGGGTTCGGCGGCAGGCTGGCCTCGATTGCATCCGCCTCGCTCAGCGCCAGCTGATGGAAGGCCGCTTGCAGCCCCTTGTTGTTGAACAGCGCAACCTGCACCGCGGCATCCGCCGACAGCGGCCGGGCGAGCAGTCTATGCGTGGCGTCGCGCACGCGCGCGGCATCGTCCTCGGTTCGGACCGAGGCGACCTCCTTGGCGGTCGTGCGTGCGGTGATGTCGGTGACGACGCTCATGCCGCCGTCAGGCGAGAACGAGGCGCAGCCGGCGAGCGCCATTGCAGCAGCGAGGGCCGCGATCCGTTTAATCCCCTGCATCGGGCGCTCCTAACGGCTCGGTTCGGTTCGCGGCGCGCGGGATGAGTCGCGCTGGCCCCAACGTGTTGGGGCCACGGGCCGCAGCGGCGTGTAGGGCGCGATGACGGAGGAGGTGCGCACCGGCTCAACGCGCGCTGAGGGATCGGCGGGATCGGCGTCGGACAGCGCGAGCGTGCGCGTCTGGCAGGCGGCGAGCCCTGTCGTCGCGAGCAGCGTGGCGCTCACGACGCATGGAAGAAGCAGGCTGCGCCGCGCCGCACGAGCAGCCGCGGACGTCGCCTTCGATTGCGACAACATGAAGAGTCCCTTGATCTGTCGATGACAACAGAGCAGCGGCGCGTGCGAGGCGCGCAGCCGGCGTCGTTCGCTCAGATCAGGACGATGGGGGGCCGATACAGGAGTGGCGGCGCGCGGCCGGGCAGGCTGGCCTCGCCGACGGACTCGCTGGCCGTGGCCACCGGCGAGGGCAGGGTCACGCCCGGCAATGCGGCGGTCAGGCCGACCGCACACATCATGGCGCAGCAGGGACCGGGCAGCTTGTCGTGGTCGTGGTCGGAGGGCGCAGGAGCGTCCCGCGTTTGCAGGCCGGCATCGGCCACGAGACCATTGCCGTGATGATGCGGATGCGCCGCATGCATCTGCGGCATCATCGTGCCGTCGCTGCTTGCGTGATGCGCAGCGTGAGAATGCGAGACCGTCATCGTCACGGAACCGTCGTCGAGACAGGGCGCCGCGCCAGGGGTGAAGGCGAGCGCGATACCCGGGCTGAGCACGCAGACGAGGTAAGCGAGCACGAGCAACCGCCCGGCCACCATCAGCATGTTCCGAGTGAGCCCCAATGACATCCGCGCGCAAATCGCTCCGTGAGGGGTGCACCTTAGCGCAGGAGGCGCTGGGCGGCAAAGGGGGGGAGAAGACACCTAGTCCACTCTTCCTGCTGCTGGTGCCGGCTTTGGCCACAATTCGCGCCGCTCGCGTTTGGGAAAGTCCCACCGCGCGCTCGGTGTACCTCGCCCCGCCAGGGCGAAGCGCAGCTTCGCTAAGGCGGGGAGAGGTCGGATGGCATCGTCAGATGCCATCCGGGTGAGGGGGGCTTTCCGCGGGGGCGGTGCCCGCGTGTCTGCCCAACTCACACTTCCCGTGTGGCTGCCCCTCACCCCAACCCTCTCCCCGTAAGAACGGGGAGAGGGAGCGCACCGTGCGTGAGGCGCGAGCTTGCACCCACATTCAATACGATCGCTCCTCATCACCTCGTGCGAACGGCAGTTCGGAAATGCGCGCGCACGCGCGACCCAAGCCCACTTTTGTTGCGCTGCTTCTGCATGCCCAAGCCCGCAGCAATGCGGCTTGACCCCGCGGCATGCGGCGACGAAGTTGCCGGCATCGTGCACGGACCCACCACAAGATTCGAGGACGCGCCTCACTTCACACCGGACTCGCGCCAGGCCTGGGCGCGGCTGGCGCTGGCGCTCGTGATCGGCTCCATCGGCGGCGCCGGGATGTGGACCGTCGTGGTCGTGCTGCCGACCGTGCAGGCCGAATATGCGGCGAGCCGCGGCGCGGTGTCGCTGGCCTATACGCTGACGATGTTCGGCTTCGGCCTCGGCGGCGTCATCGTCGGCCGCATCACCGACCGCTTCGGCATCGTCACCGCGATGGCGCTGTCCATCGCCACCACGGCCGCAGCCTATCTGCTGGCCGGGGCCTCGGTGACGCTGTGGCAGTTCCAGGCGGTGTATTTCCTGATCGGGCTCGGCTCGTCCGTGACCTTCGCGCCGCTGATGGCCGAGGCGTCGCACTGGTTCGAGCGTTATCGCGGGCTCGCCGTCACGATTGTCGCTTCGGGTAACTACGTCGCCGGCACGGTGTGGCCGCCGCTGGTGAATTACGGCGTGCAGCAGATCGGCTGGCGCGCCACCCATGTCGCGCTCGGCATCTTCTGCGCGGTGACGATGTCGGCGCTGCTGCTGGTGCTGCGCGCGCGGATGGGCGGCGCCGGAGCGCATGACCACAGCCAGGCCCCGCCGCCGCAACTGAGCCTGCCGATCTCCACCAATGCGCTGACCGTGCTGCTCAGCGTCGCCGCGATCGCCTGCTGCGTGGCGATGGCGATGCCGCAGGTGCATATCGTCGCCTATTGCGGCGACCTCGGCTACGGCGTCGCGGTCGGCGCGCAGATGCTGTCCCTGATGATGGCGCTCGGCATCGTCAGCCGGATCGGCTCGGGCTTCCTCGCCGACCGCGTCGGCGGCATGCGCACGCTGCTGATCGGCTCGCTGGCGCAGGGCTTTGCGCTGCTGTTCTATTTGTTCTTCGACGGCCTCACGTCGTTGTATCTGATTTCCGGCATGTTCGGCCTGTTCCAGGGCGGCATCGTGCCGAGCTACGCCATCATCGTGCGCGAGGCGATGCCGGCCCGCGAGGCAGCGACCCGGGTCGGCATCGTCATCTTCGCCTCGGTGTTCGGCATGTCTTTCGGCGGCTGGGTGTCGGGCGTGATCTTCGACGCCACCGGGTCCTACGCCGCGGCCTTCGCCAACGGCATCGCCTGGAATGCGCTCAACCTCGCGATCGTGGTGACGCTTCTCATTCTGGCCCGGCGGCAACACCGGCTGGCGGCCTAAGCGGAGCGCCGTTGCGCGGGGGCAACAGTCGGACCCGATCCGGCTTCATATGCACGCCGTCATACAAAATCCCGTCCGCCGCCGCAAATCCATCGAATCCGATTCCGCAACTACGATCTCGATCGAGGCCAGCGAGGGCTGTGGGGTCCCGCGCGCTTCGCATCGCGAAGTGGATTTGTCGCGAGGTCTCAGCCGAGGCCGCGGTCGCCCGTCGCTTGCCTGACGCAGGGCAGGCACCGAGGCGAATGCTCAGGGCCAGTGAGATTGCTGCGGCGGCATCGCGATGGTGCAGGAGGCCGTTGCGCTATGTCCATCGTTTCACGCGCCGTTTCGCTTGGGGTTGTTGCCGCGCTCGCCGCCGGGCTCATGATGAGCGATGCCTCCGCGCAGGCCTGGCCGCAACTGCAACAGCAGCCGCAAGCATCGCAGCCGCCGCGCTCCGCGGCCACCCGCTCAGTGATCGTGCCGGTCGCGCCCGCGCCAGCCAAGCCCAACGCGGCCATTGCGCCGGCGCCGCCGCGTCCCGCCGGCCTGCCGGCGTCGCTGTCGCCGGTGCCCGGCAGCGGACCCGACGTGTGGCGGCTGCCCAATCCGAACGACGTCAATGACGGCACCGTCACCATCATCACCGCGCCGGCCGGCGGCGCGACTTCGGTGTTCGGCTCCGACATGGCGCGCGTGCTCGACGACCAGACCAATGTCCGCGTGCTGCCGGTGCTCGGCAAGGGGCCGGTGCGCAACGTGTCCGACATCCTGTTCCTCAAGAGCATCGACATGGGCGCGGTCGCCGCCGACGTGCCCGAGTTCTACCGCCTGCAATACGGCATCCCGGACATCACCTCGCAGCTCCGCTACATCGCGCGGCTCTATCACAACGAGATTCACGTCATCGCGCGGTCCTCGATCCGCTCGATCTTCGATCTCAACGGCAAGCGCATCATCGCGCCGACCGATGTCGGCTTCTATTCGGCGCGCGTGATCTTCAACCGGCTCGGCATGACCGCGTCGTTCGACTACGCGACGGACGATGCGAAATCGATCCAGAAGCTGATCGACGGCGAGGCCGACGCCTACATCGTCTCGACCGGCAAGGTGTTCCAGCTCGCCCGCAACATCAGGAACGAAAACCGCGCGCTGCATCTGGTGACGATCCCCTACGATCGCCGGCTGCAGGACCTGTATCTGCCGACGACCTTGGCGGCGGAGGAGTATCCGAACCTGCTCAATCCCGGCGAGACCGTCGAGACGGTGGCGATCGGCATGCTGCTGGTCAGCTACAACTGGCCTGAGAATACCGAGCGCTACCGCAAGGTCGCGCGCTTCGTCGACGCGTTCTTCGCCAACTACGACGAGTTCATGAAGCCGCCGCGGCATCCGAAGTGGAAGGAATCAAGCATCGTGGCTGTCATTCCCGGCTGGAAGCGCTTCAAGGCGGCGGATGACTGGCTGGTTGCCCGCAACATGACGCCGCGGCCGCAGGTCGCCGACGTGCAGCAGCAGCAGTTCGAGAATTTCGTGCGCCGGACCGGCGGACAGATCTCGAATGATCCAGCCGAGCGCAGCGCGCTGTTCCGCCAATTCCTGCAATGGCGCCAGCAGCACGGCGGTCCGCCGACGCCGTCGCGCTGAACTGATTCACACCGACTGGCCGGTCTTCAACAGCGAGCAACCGGTGATCTTGAGGCTGCCGTCCGGCTGCGTTTGCAGGGTGTAGAGCGCCTCCCAGGCCTCGCCATTGGCATCGACGATGTGGACGCGCTGGGCGATTACGCCGTCCTCCGCCTGCGCTGCGCCGAACTCGAAGCTCTTGTGGCGGTAGACCGGTGCATAGCCCTCGCGCACCATCGCCATGAAGACCTCGATGCTCGGGAAGAGCGCCTGGATTTCCGGGGCCGCCTGCGCATAGGCGCTCGCGCCGTCGTCGCGGGCCAGCGCCTGCTCCTGGGCGCGGATGACACCCTGCGCGGCGGTGACGTCGCTGCCGGCGAGGGCCGGCGTCGAAAGCAGGCTGAGGCAGATGAGCCAGGCTGAAACGCGCATCGCACTTGCTCCGTGACGGCTGTCATGACAGAGCCAAGATCAGGCGGCGGACAATGGGGCGCCGGTCGATCTGGTCTCTTGCGGCCCGAATCATGCATTCGGGATGGCGAACAGAGCAAGGCAGCATGGCGGATTTTTCTCACACCCGATCGCTTTTCAGGATTCCTGACGGAGTCATCTATCTCGACGGCAATTCGCTCGGCGCGCTGCCCGCGGCGGTGCCCGCCCGCGTGGCCCGGATGCTCGAGGCGGAATGGGGCCAGGAGCTGATCCGCGGCTGGAACAGCGCCGGCTGGATGGTGCAGCCGCGCCGCGTCGGCGACCGCATCGCGCGGCTGATCGGCGCAGCGCCCGGCACGGTCGTGATGGGCGACACGCTGTCGATCAAGGTCTATCAGGCGCTCGCCGCGGCGCTGTCGCTCAATCCGGGTCGCCGCGTGATCCTGTCGGACAGCGGCAACTTTCCGTCCGATCTCTACATGGCGCAAGGCCTGATCCGCATGCTCGGCGATCGCGCAGCGCTGAAGGTGGTGGAGCCCGAGCAGGTCGAGGCCGCGATCGACGGCGATGTCGCCGTGATGATGCTGACCGAGGTGGACTACCGCACCGGCCGCATGCACGACATGGCGGCATTGACGAAGAAGGCCCATGTCGTTGGCGCGCTCACGGTGTGGGATCTCGCGCATTCCGCGGGCGCCGTGCCGGTCGATCTCGCCGGTGCCGACGCGGATTTCGCGGTCGGCTGCACCTACAAATATCTCAACGGTGGCCCCGGCGCGCCGGCCTTCATCTATGTCGCGCCACGTCATGCCGATATCGCACCTCCCGCGCTGTCGGGCTGGATGGGTCACGAGGCGCCGTTCGCCTTCGATCTCGACTATCGCCCCGGCGGCGGCATCGAGCGCATGCGCATCGGCACGCCGCCGATCATCGCGCTTGCAGCCCTCGATGCGGCGCTGGACGCCTGGGACGGCGTGTCGATGCAGGATGTGCGCAAGGCCTCGATGGCGCTCTCCGAGCTGTTCATCGCTGAAGTCGAGAAGCGCTGCCCGTCGCTGACGCTGGCGTCGCCGCGCGATGCGACGCGGCGCGGCAGCCAGGTGTCGTTCCGTCATCCCGACGGCTATGCGATCATGCGCGCGCTGATCGCCCGCGGCGTCATCGGCGACTTCCGCGCGCCGGACGCGCTGCGCTTCGGCTTCACGCCACTCTACATCGGCGAGGCCGAGGTGCGCGGCGCCGTCGACATCCTCGCGGAGGTCCTCGACAACAAGCTTTGGGACAAGCCCGAATATCGCCAGAAGGAGCTCGTGACGTGAGCAACGGTCCCTACGATCCCGCCACCGAAGGCGCGCGGATGAACTTCAAGGGACGGATGTCCTATGGCGACTATCTGATGCTGGATCGCCTGCTCGATGCGCAGGCGCCGCTGTCCTCGGCCCATGACGAGCTGCTGTTCATCATCCAGCACCAGACCTCCGAATTGTGGATGAAGCTCGCGATCCACGAGATCAAGGCGGCGATGGCGGCGATCGCGCGGGATGACGTGCAGCCGGCGTTCAAGATGCTGGCGCGGGTGTCGCGCATCTTCGAGCAGCTCAACGGCGCCTGGGACGTGCTGCGCACGATGACGCCCAGCGAATACACGCTGTTTCGTGACAAGCTCGGCGAGTCCTCCGGCTTCCAGTCGTTTCAGTATCGCTCCATCGAATTCCTGCTCGGCAACCGCAATCTCGCGATGCTGCGTCCGCATGCGCATCATCCCGAACTGACGGCCGAGCTCGAGGCGATCCTTGCCAAGCCCAGCCTGTATGACGAAGCGCTGCGGCTGCTGGCGCGCCGCGGCTTCTTCATCGGCGCCGATGGCCAGCGCAGCGACTGGCGCGGCACCCGCACCGAGAGCCCGGAGGTCGCGGCGGCCTGGACCAGCGTCTACCGCGATCCGCAGCGGCATTGGGAGCTGTATGAGCTCGCCGAGAAGCTGGTCGATTTCGAAGACTATTTCCGCCGCTGGCGCTTCAACCACGTCACGACGGTGGAGCGCATCATCGGCTTCAAGACCGGCACCGGCGGCACCTCGGGCGTGAACTATTTACGCAAGATGCTGGAGATCGTGCTGTTCCCCGAACTCTGGAAGCTGCGCACAGGGCTCTGAGCCGCGCGCTCATTCGATCAGGAGATACTCATGCTGTATGCCGTCAAGGACTGGGACAACGCCTATGCCAACGGCCCGAACATCCCCGGCGGCGAGCGCTGGCCCGGGCTATGGGTCGCGCCGGCGGAAGCGTATCGCGCTGAACTCACAGGGCAGGGGCGTGCAAAGCTCGACATCGCCTATGGCGGGCACGAGCGGCAGCGGCTGGATCTGTTCCTGCCCGAAGGCAAGCCGAAGGGCCTCGTCGTGTTCGTGCATGGCGGCTACTGGATGCGGCTCGACAAGAGCTTCTGGTCGCATCTGGCGCAGGGACCGATCGCCCACGGCTTTGCCGTGGCGATGCCCTCGTATCGACTGTGCCCTGAGGTCAGCATCGCTGAGATCAGCGTCGATGTCGCGCAGGCCATTGCGAAGGCGATGGACGAGGTCGACGGGCCTGTCGCGCTCACTGGCCATTCCGCCGGCGGCCATCTCGTCAGCCGCATGATCTGCCGCGGCGCGCCGTTGTCGGCAGAACGGCAGAAGCGCATCAGCAGCGTGGTCTCGATCTCTGGCCTGCACGATTTGCGTCCGCTGCAGCGGACCGCGATGAATGAGACGTTGCATATCGACGATGCCACCGCGCTGCGCGAGAGCCCGGCGCTACTGGTGCCGGTCGACGGCGTTGAGGTGACCGCCTGGGTCGGCGGCGCCGAGCGCAACGAATTCCGCCGCCAGGCCCAGCTGCTCGCGAATATCTGGACGGGGCTCGGTGCATCCACGGCCTATGTCGAGGCGCCGGACCGGCACCATTTCGATGTGATCGAGGAGCTGGCGGACGCAGAGAGCGGACTGGTGAAGGCGTTGGTGGAGTAGTCGCGAGGCTTCTCGATTACCGCTCTCCCAGCGCGCTCTGTTCGTACGTTCTGCGATGAAGGCGCCGCGACCTCATCTCCCCTCCCCCTTGCGGGGAGGGGTCGGGGGTGGGGGGCTCCGGGCGATGAAATCGATTAGGAACGCTGTAGGGATGCGGCAAGTGTAAGACGCGTCAATTCTCGTGGCGTATCCAAAGAACTACGGGTACGCCTCACGTCGAGCGGGATTCGTGGACCCCCACCCCCAACCCCTCCCCGCAAGGGGGAGGGGAGCTCACCGCCGTTGCGGGAATAGCTCGAATTTAATTGAACCTCAGCTCTCCGCCACCGCATCGCCCCAGGCGTGCGCGATCTCCGTCGCGCCGCTGTTCACGTCGCGGTCGCGCAGCACGATGCTGGGGCAGGCGAACTTCATCGGCATGGTCTGCACCGGTGCCGGTACGGTCTCGAACTTCGCCGAGAGCGCGCTCATCACTTCCGCGGGCAGCCGCGTATCGGCGCCGACCACGTCGCCTTCGCTGGCGTCGATGCGCGGCTGATGGATCGCAGCGTCGAGGTCCATGCCGTAATCCATCACGAAGGACAGCATCTGCGCCACCGCGGGCAGGATGCGGCGGCCGCCGGAGGCGCCGAGTGCGAGGCGGCGGCCGTCGGCGGCCTGTGCCACGACGGGCGTGTAGTTGGTGAGGCAGCGCTTGCCGGGCGCGAGCGAGTTGGTGGTGCCGGGCGTCGGGTCGAACCACATGATGCCGTTGTTCATCATGATGCCGCTCTGCGGCGCCTGGAATTTCGAGCCGAAGCCGGACAGCAGGGTCTGCGTCACCGCGGCCATGTTGCCGTCGCGATCGACCACGGAGTAGTGCGTGGTGCAGGCGGGCGCGAGATATTCGGCACCGAGCGCGCGCTTGCCCGCCGCATCGCCCATGTCGTTGAGGCGCTCGCGATAGGCTGATTGCATCGCCTCGGCATAGGCGATGAAGGCGCCGGCATCGGGCGCCTTGCCGGAGGCCGCGATGCTCGTCTGCATCAGCCGGAGCGCATGCGCCAGCGTCGGCCCGGCCGTCAGCTCCGGCGTGGCGAACACCGTGCCGTCGCGATAGGGAATGCGTAGCGGCTCGCGGACATGCGCCTCGAACCCAGCGAGATCCTCGACCGACAGCGCGCCGCCGGCGGCCTGGATGTCGCGGGTCATGGAGCGCGCGATGTCGCCCTGGTAGAAGTCGCGGGCGCCGGCGCTGGCGAGATGCGCCAGCGTCGCCTTGAGCTGCTCCAGCGGCAGCCGCGTCACCGCCTTGGCGCCCCATTGCGGGTTGGGCGGCAGGCCGTCCTTGAGATAGGCCGCGGCGCTGCCGGGATAGCGGCGCAGATCGGCGGCGCAGCTCGAGATCATCACGGTGGTCCACCAGTCCACCAGCAGGCCCTCGGCCGCGAGCGCGACGCTCGGCTTCACCAGGTCGTGCCATGGCAGCCTGGCGTAGCGGCGGTGCGCCGCCTCCATGCCGGCGACCACGCCGGGCACAGCGATGGCGCCTGGACCATGCAGATTGCGGTCGTCCTTGACGCGGGGCCACGGGAAGATGTCGCGGGACACGCTGCCGTCATTGGTCAGCGGATAGTCCTCGACACGCAAGGAGTCGGGCGCGCGCATGCCGTAGTCGATCACCTCGACGCGATTCTCCTTTGCGCGGTACAGCACCATGGCGCCGCCGCCGCCGAGCCCGCTCATCCACGGCTCGACGACGCCGAGCGCAAAGCCGGTGGCGATGACCGCATCGATGCAGTCGCCGCCAGCCGCGAGCACCTCGGCGCCGATTTCGGCCGCCCGCCGCGACTGCGCCGCGACGATGCCGCCCTTACTGGTCACCGCCGGCTTGCGGATCTCCTGGCGATTGGAAAACTGATACGGCATGATATCTCCCCTTCGATCCGCCTCATTCGTCGGGCGAATTGACACCGGTCGCCGCCGACACACAATCCGCGCCAGCGTCTGCCTCCTCAGCTCAGATCGAATGACCCAAGTGGCTGTTGAGGATTAATTTACCATTCGGAACTAGGGTCGTCGGCAGACCAGATCGATCTCGATCAGCGCGTCATAGGCAAGGCCGGTGACGCCAACGCAGGTGCGGGCCGGCAACCGGTCCGGCGGGAAGAATGAACGATAGGTTTCATTCATTGCCGCGTAATCCCGCTTGAACTCGGTCAGGTAAATCCGAGACATCACAATATGTTCGAGGCCGAGGTTGAGACCTTGGAGGATGTACTTCAAGTTCTGCATCACCGCCTTCGTCTGATCCACGATCCCCTCCGGCAGCACGCCCTTCGCCTCCGGTGAGTCCGGCATCTGGCCGGTGACGAACACGAAGCCGTCGGTCTCGACGGCATGGCTGAACGGTGCCACCGGCTTGGTCGCGCCGGCGATCATGTGGAACTGCATGGTGAGGGGTCCTTCTGTGAATGAATGAGTAGGGAGGACAAAGCGGCGCCGCAGGCGACGCGTGCCCACCATTCGGAGCGGCGGTGGGCACGGCGCGGGACACTTCATCTGATACAGCGGCAGCGCGGGCGCGCCTTTGCCCACCCTACGCAACGTCACATCAATCCGCATCCTCGAACAGCCGCTTGCTCAGGATCGCGTGCACGCCCCAATTGCCGTCGACGACTTGCGTCACGCCGAAATCCACCGCGGCCGACATCAGCGCGATCGCCTCGTCCTCGCTGAGACCTTTGATGTGCATCAGGAAGCGGCGCATCTTGCGGAAGGCGTCCTTCATCGCGAGGTCGAGCGAGGATTTGGCGTAGACCTCGCTCTGGCCCTGCGCGCCGAACTCGGCCAGATAGTTCGGATGGCTGAACCCGGTCAGCACCCAGTCGGTTTCGGTTTCGATCAAGGGATAACTGAGATCGGCAAACGGTTTGCCCGCGAGCTGCGTCTTCTTGTGGAGGATGACCTGGAACGTGCCGGTCATCGAGCATTCGATCGCGGTGCCGCCGAGCTCGCCGTCGCCTTGCGTCGCATGGGGATCGCCAACCGAGAGCAGCGCGCCGGGGACCGCGACCGGCAAATACACGGTCGATCCCTTGCCGAGCCGCCAATTGTCGAGATTGCCGCCGAAGTAGGACGGCGGAATCGAATCGACGAAATCGACCTCGCGCGGGGCGACGGCGATGACGCCGAAATGCGGCCGCAGCGGAATGCGGATGTTGTCGAGCACGCCGTGGCGGCGCTTGATGCTGTCGGGCGCGACGGGCACGCCGGGATAGTCGTAGGTCGCATGCACCACGCCGGCCGGGTCGGTCTGCGGCTCCCAGCGATAGGAGTACAGCGCACGCGCATGCGGCTCGGGGGTGTCAGCGAAGATCTCGTAGATGGTCACGGCTTCGCGCGGCTGCGGCGAAGCAATTAGCTCGTTGTAGTGATAGCCCCACCACGCCGCGACGCTGGAGCCGAACACGCGTCCCCTATGCTTCGCGCTCCTGCTCGGCCGCGGCACGATGTCGAGGATGCGCACTTCGAGCACGTCGCCGGGCTGCGCATCCTTGATCGCGACCGGCCCGGTGCAGATGTGCACGCCAAACCCCTCGCCCGCGCCGCGGCCGAACACGCTGGCGTCCATTGGACCTGCGCCACGACGGTCGACGTTCTTCTTAGCCTTGCTCCAGCCGAACACGCTGAGCGCGCCGTCGTCGCCCGCGATCATGAGCTCCGGATCATCGGAGGCATGCTGGGTCAGCGTCTCCACGGTGATCGTGTCGCCGGATGAGATCTCGATCTGCGGCGGCAGCGAGCGGCTGAAATAGCCCCAATGCACGCGCTCGGCGGATACCGCGAGATGGTGATGCCGCTGTTGCGCATCCCGGTCGTTGGCAGGTGCGGGCAGGGCGGTGCTGCTTTTCAGTGAGGCCGGCGCCTGGCAGCCGCGCTGCTGCGCCAGCGCATCCTGCGGCCAGCCGCGCTGGCCGCGTGGCGCCACTGAGGTCACCGCCTGCTCGGCCTTCTGCTGCCGGAACTCGCGCGGCGACAGGCCGAAACGGGCACGGAAGCTGCGGCTGAAATGGGCCGAGTCGGCAAAGCCGTAGCGATAGGCGATCTCGGAGATCGAGCGATGCGCCTCGGCCGGATTGGAGAGATCGGCCCAGGCGCGCTGCAGCCGCCGTTCCTTGACGTAGTGCGTGTAGTTGTCGCCGGCGCTCTCGAACAGTTTTTGC
Organism: Bradyrhizobium sp. ORS 285; assembly: GCF_900176205.1. Taxonomy (NCBI): domain Bacteria; kingdom Pseudomonadati; phylum Pseudomonadota; class Alphaproteobacteria; order Hyphomicrobiales; family Nitrobacteraceae; genus Bradyrhizobium; species Bradyrhizobium sp. ORS 285. Next base: position 5,887,300 of record NZ_LT859959.1, on the reverse strand, counting down.
AGATAGCGCTCAGAGATGCCTTCCGCCTGGGCGACGCGCGTGGGCGTCAGCTCGGCGTCTTCGAGTTGGCGCTCGATCGCCTGGCAGATCCGGTGCAGGATCGCAGCCTGGGTCGCGCTGCTGCCAGCCTCTGAGGTCGGCACCGCCTGCTGATGTGCGAGCGTCAGCAGCAGATCGACCAGGCTCTGCGCGACCGTGCTCCATTCGGCGTCGCTCAGGGTATCGAGGGTCCGCGCGGCCGCCTCCATGGTGCGGCAGACCACGTCGGCGAGCCCGCTCGGCGCGATCACCTGGGGCTTGGCGAATTTCAGCTTGCCGCTGATGCGGCCGTGGAGGGCGGCTGACGTGACCGACAGCACGATCGCGCGCAGATCGCGCTGGAAGGCAAGGCTCCAATCGCCTGTGCGCGGCAGCAGGATGAGATGGCCGGACGGGATGATGCGGTGCGCGTCGCCGCAGCGGAGCACGGCGCCATCCTCGATCGCGAGCAGCGCGATGGGCAGGTCCTCCTGGACCTGTGGAACCGCAGCGATGGCCTGCGCGCCCGCCGACAGCCGCGACAGCGCAACGCCCGGCGCGCTGCGATTCGAGGCGGTCGCGTGCCCATCGTCGAACGGCGATTTTGCGGCAGGCTGCAGCCCGACCGAATTCAGCACATCGCGCCACGCCTCGGGGCGCTCGCCCTGCGCATAGGATTCGCTGGTGAACGGACGGAAACTCATGGCACGCCCCGGGTCCGGGATTTCGAAGCAACCCCCGTGCCAGATGAGTTTCACTGTAGGTCGTGTGCCGTTGGTGCTCAGTGCTCTTCCCGTGGTCCTTTGGTGATCGACCCTGTCGCCACTTGCGCGGTCTGTTCCCCTCCCCCCGCGCGAAGCGGAGCTTCGCTAGGCGGGGAGGGGTTAGGGGTGGGGGTCCCCGGCGGCAGTGTCGCCTGGGGTACCCCCCTCCCCAACCCTCCCCCACAAGGGGGGAGGGAGCAGACCGCCTTCGGCGAGGGAGCTTGAGCCAGCATCGACGGACTCAATCACACCGGAACACATTCTTCCGGATCGTGCCGTGCACGCCCCAATTCGCATCGACCACTTGCGTCACGCCGAAATCCGCGCCGACGGACATCAGCGAGATCGCCTCGTCCTCGCTGAGATGGTGCACCGTCATCAGGAAGCGCCGCAGTTTGCGGAAGGCGTCGCGCATGGCGCGGTCGAGGCTGGAGTGGTTGGCGATCTCGGTCTGGGCGTTGGCGCCGAGCTCGGCGAGATAGTTCGGATAGGTGAAGCCGTAGACCGACCAGGCGTCGCTGGTCTCGAGCAGCGGATGCGTGAGGCCTTCGAGCGAGGTGCCGGCGAGATCGCTCTTCTTGTGCAGGATGAACTCGAAATCGCCGGTCAGCGAGGTCTCGATCGCGGTGCCGCCGAGCTCGCTGTCGCCCTGCGCCGCGTGGGGATCGCCGACCGAGAAATAGGCGCCCGGCACCGCGACCGGATAATACATCCGCGAGCCCTTGCCGATGCGCCAATCATCGATGTTGCCGCCAGTGTAGCTCGGCGGAATCGAGGACACGTAGTCGGCTTCCGACGGCGCCAGCCCCATCGTGCCGAAATGCAGCCGGGCCGGCACCTTGATGCCGGGCAGGATGTTCTCGCGCTTCTTGATCGTGGTGTGGTCGACCGGCACGCCGGGATAGTCGATGGTCGGATGCACGATGCCGTCGGGATCGGTTTGCGGCGTCCAGACGTAATTGTAGACCGCCTTGGCGAACGGCTCGCCTGCGGTATCGAGTTCGAAGATGGTCACGACCTCGCGCGGCTTCGGCTCCTCAATGAGATCGTGATAGTGAAAGCCCCAATTGGCCGCGGCATTGGAGCCGAAGCATTTGCCGGCATGGCAGCCGCATTGGCTCGGCCGCGGCCGGATGTCGAGGATGCGTACCTCCAGCACGTCGCCGGGCTCTGCGCCGTCGATCGCGACCGGACCGGTGAGCAGATGCACGCCGATGCCTTCGCCGGAACCGCGGATGAAGGGCCCTTCGGTCGGCCCCGAACCGCGCCGCGCCACGGCCTTATGTTCCTTCGTCCATTTGAACACGCTCTCGGCGCCCGGATCGTCCTTGATCATCCGCTCATAGTCGTCATTGGCGTGATGCGTCAGCGTCTCGATCGTGGCGCGGTCGCCGGAGCGCAAGGTGAGCGCGGGTGTCACCACCTTGGAGAAATAGCCCCAGTGGACGGTCTTGTTGGACACCGGCAGCAGATGGTGCTTCATGCGAGGGCCTCTTTGCTCAGAGATCGAGGAAGTTGAGAGTTTGAAAGAGCGCGTTGTATTGGGCGCCATTCGGGCCTCATGGTTCGAGACGGCGCTGCGCGCCTCCTCACCATGAGGGTTGGGTGTCGGGGGGTGAAGCGAGCGCACCTCACCCACAGACCTCATCCTGAGGAGCCCGCCGCAGGCGGGCGTCTCGAAGGATGGCCCCGGGCGAGCTGCGAACCACACGCTCATGCGACCGCGTCCTTCGGCCGTTCGGCCTCCATCACCGAGAGGAAGCGCGCGGTCAGCGGGTGGCGCGGGTTGGTCAGCACCTCGTGTGCGGGGCCCTGTTCCAGGATCACGCCGCCATTGAGGAAGGCAACGCGGTCGGCGACCTCGTCGGCGAAGCGGATCTGATGCGTCGAGATGATCATGGTCAGCCCGTCGTCGATCGCGAGGCGGCGGATCACCTCCAGCACCTCGTTGACCAACTCGGGATCGAGCGCCGAGGTCGGCTCGTCCAGCAGCAGCACGCTCGGGTTCGGCGCCAGCGCACGCGCAATGGCGACGCGTTGCTGCTGCCCGCCGGAGAGATGCCGCGGCAGCGCATCGGCGCGATGCGACAGCCCGACGCGCTCCAGCAGCTCGACCGCGCGACGCTCGGCCTCGATACGGCCGAGGCCATGGACCCACCGGAGCGGACCCGCGATGTTCTCCTTGGCCGTGAGATGCGCGAACAGATTGAACTGCTGAAACACCATGCCGACGCCGACATTGGCGCGCTCATTGGCGATGGCGCGCGGCGACAGCTTGCGCCCCTTGTCGTCGAAGCCGAGCTTGCGGCCGCCGACACGGATCTCACCAGAGTCCCAGTTCTCCAGATGATTGATGCAGCGGAGCAGGGTGCTCTTGCCGGAGCCTGACGGCCCGAGTAGCGCGATCACCTCGCCGATGCGCACGGTGAGATCGAGACCGTCGAGCACCTTGTTGCCGTGATAGGCCTTGCGGAGCTCCTTGACCTCGACAGCGACGTTGTTGCGAGCAATCGTGGCGGCGCGTCGGGCACGGTCTTCGATCGACAAGGCGAGCGGCGGTGTCTCTTTCAATTCGGCGGGTTCGGGTGGGGCGGCCTCGATGGCGGGGGAGGTCTTCGCCGCCAGCTCCAGCTTGGTTGCGAGATCGACACGGCGCCACGGCAAGTAATCCGCCAGCTTGCGCTGCTTCGCCGTGCGGTCGAGATCGAGCAGCCACTCCAGGGCGAGTTGGATGACGCTGATGGCCCCGGTCAGCACCAGATAGAGCAGGCCAGAAGCAAAGAAGATCGAGAAGAAATCGAAGGTCGAGGACGCCAGCTGCGTCGAGCGCAGGGTCAGCTCCTGCACGGCGATGACCGAGGCGAGCGAGGAGTTCTTCAGCGCGCTCACCGCCTCGTTGCCGAAGGCGGGGATCATCGTGCGGATCGCCTGCGGCGCGATGATCCGGCGCATCAGCACGGACGGTGTCATGCCGAGCGCCTGGCCGGCGAGCAGCTGGCCGCGATCGATGCCGAGCACGCCGGAGCGCAGCATCTCGGCGATGAACGGCGCCTCGTTGCAGGCCAGCGCAAGGCCGGCGGCCAGCACCGCCGGCAGCTTGATGCCGATATGCGGCAGGGCGTCGTAGGCGAACACCATCTGCAGGATCAGCGGCGTGCCGCGAAAGATCACGGTGTAGCCGCGCGCGATCACAGCCAGCGGCCAGAACCGGCTGAGCTGCATCGCGGCGAGGATCAGGCCAAGGATCAGTCCGCCGACCAGGCCGAGCGCGGTGACCTGCAGGGTCAGCTCGATGCCCTGCAGGAGATACGGCATGCTGAGATAGTGCAGGAAGAGGGACATGAGCAGGCGGCCTGGCTGAGGACGTAGGGTGGGCAAAGGCGCGACGCGCCGTGCCCACCGCGGTGCTGCGGAAGAAAGACGGTGGGCACGCTTCGCTTTGCCCACCCTACGAAGTCGCGTCGTACGGCGCCGGTGCTGAGATCGTTAGCTACGTGTGTGGTTCACGCATATGTCGCCAATGAACCGGTTCGCTCCCTCCCCCCTTGTGGGGGAGGGCTAGGGAGGGGGGTACCCAGGAAAGACTTTTCGTGTGGACCCCCACCCCCGACCCCTCCCCGCAAGGGGGAGGGGAGCGCACTGCCCGCGTGGCCAAAACTTCAGCTTCAAAACTGCGAGCTATTAGTCCGCCGTCAGGATATCCGGCTCCTTGAAGTTGGCCGGATCGAGCTGCCACTTCTTCAAGAGCTCCTGGTGGATGCCTTCCTTCTGCACCTCGATCAGGGCGGCCAGCACGGCGTCGCGGAACTTGGGCTTGTCCTTCGGCACGGCGATGCCCACCGAATAGGGGATGGTCACGGCGATGGCCTTTTCCAGCTTGTCCGGATAGGCCTTCACCGCCTGGTCGACCGTGTTGACGTCGTTGATATAGGTGTCGGCGCGGCCGGCGAGGATCGCCTGGATGCAGTTGGCGTTGTTGTCATAGAGCTGCACGGTCGGCTCGGGCTTGCCGGCTTCCTTGCATTTCGGCGCGAGATCCTGGATCAGCGGCACCTCGACATAGCCGGTGTTCTCGGCCGCGGCCGCGCCGCACAGCGACAGATTGATGCCGTTGATGCCCTTCGGGTTGCCCTTGGCGACCAGCACGCCGTCGAACACCTTGGAATAGGTGATGAAGTCGGCGGCCTTGGCGCGCTCCTTGGTGGCATAGATGTCGGAGATGACGATGTCGGCCTGGCCGCTTGAGAGCGTCGTCAGCAGCGCGGCGAACGTCACGGCCTTATACGTCAGCTTGAAGCCGAGGCAGTCGCCGATCGCCTCGCCGAGATCGATGTCGAAGCCGACATATTTGCTTGGATCCTTCGGGTCGATCGACTCATAGCCCGGGGTGTGCGGATTGATGGCGTTGACGAGCGTCTTGCCCTTCCAGTCCGGATATTTCTCCTTCAGCGCCGCGCAGCCCGCCGGCGTCGCCGCCTGCGCGTCGATGGGGGCGAGAAGCCCCACCGCGATGATGGCGCCGAACGCGGCAAGCCACGCGCGTCGCGCTCCGGTGAATAGCCTTGTCTGCATGTTGCCAGCTCCTTCGAACGATGATGTCGCGCTGGTCCGGCGGTGCATGGGTGCCGTCGCCCCGGTCCAAGCTCAGGACCAAGCTTAGGTGCGCGCCCGCGCGGATGACTTGTCCGGGGGCGCACAAAATCTTGCATCGCGCCGGTGCAAGGATTGGGCAGCCTTTGCCCAAAACCGCGCCGCTGCGATGGAGCGCGGCGCCGGCCGGCTGGACGGCCGGTCAGCCGTCGAGTGCTGAAGATCGGAAATGGCGGGGTGCTATTAGCGCGCAGATGGAGTGCCGGGCCATTTGCGCGTCAGGATCGCGGCACCGCACGACGTCAGTCCATGCACATGTGCATTGCGATAACTCGGACCGCAGGCTTGGCGGCAGCGGAGCCGCCGACTACGATGCCGCCGCGCAACCTGCCCTTTTGTTTGTTGAGGTGTCTGCAATGCTGTTCCGTTTTACGGGACAACTGTCTATCGGCCAATTCGCAGTGCGGACACTGATCGTCGTCGCTTACGCCATCATCTTCGCGCCGGTCGTCATGATCGTGATGACCAGCTTCTTCGCGCAGGAGATCGTCAGCTTCCCGCCGTCGGGGCTGTCGCTGAAATGGTACGCGAACGCGCTGAGCAAGCCGGAATTCCTGCGTGGCCTCGGCACCAGTTTCCAGGTGGCGCTGCTCGCGACCGCGATCGGCGTGCCGCTCGGCACTGCCGCGGCGCTCGCGATCGTGCGCGGCGAATTCCGCGGCCGGCAGGCGCTGTCGTCGTTCCTGCTGGCGCCGCTCGCGGTGCCCGGCGTGGTCGCCGGCTCCGGGCTCTATATGTTCTACGTGCTGGCCGAGGATCTGCTCGACCGCGACATCAAGGCCACCACGGAGGGACTCGTCGCCGCGCATACGCTGTTGGCCATTCCGTGGACGGTGCGCCTCGTCGTCGCCAGCCTGCAAGGCCTCGACCGCGCCGCCGAGGAGGCGGCCGCCAATCTCGGCGCCAGCCCGTTCACGGTGTTCCGCCGCATCACCCTGCCGATGATGCGCTCGGGGATCGTCGCCGCCGCGATGTTCTCCTTCATCCAGAGTTTTGAAAACCTCGATCTGTCGATGCTGCTGGTCGGCCCCGGACGGATCACGCTCCCTGTGGCCATGCTGAACTATCTCGAATTCCGCATCGATCCGACGCTCGCCGCCGTCGCCACCGTGCAGATCACGCTGGTCGGGCTGCTGATGGTGATCACCGACCGCTTCGTCAAACTGTCGCGGGTGGTGTGATGGCGCAGCTCATTCTGGAGAAGCTCACCAAGCGCTTCGGCACGTCGATCGGCGTCGAGGGCCTCGATCTTTCGGTCAACCAGGGCGAGCTGGTTGCGCTGCTCGGTCCGTCCGGCTGTGGCAAGACGACGACCTTGCGCATGGTGGCGGGCTTCCTGCCGCCGACCAGCGGCCGCGTGCTGTTCGATCGCGAGGACGTCACGCAACTGCCGGCGTACAAGCGATCGACCGGCATGGTGTTCCAGTCGTACGCGCTGTTTCCGCATATGAGCGCGGCCGACAATGTCGGCTTCGGCCTGGAGATGCGCGGCCTCAACGCGGCCGAGCGCAAGACGAAGATCGACGAGGCGCTGAAGCTGGTGCGGTTGTCGCATCTCGCCGACCGGCTGCCGCGGCAATTGTCGGGCGGCCAGCAGCAGCGCGTCGCGCTGGCGCGCGCGCTGGTGATCAATCCGCGCATCTTCCTGCTCGACGAGCCCTTGTCCAATCTCGACGCCAAGCTGCGCGCCGAAGTGCGGCTGGAGATCCGTGCGCTGCAGCAACGGCTCGGCCTGACGACCTTGATGGTGACGCATGACCGCGAGGAGGCGCTGACCATGGCCGACCGCCTCGTCGTCATGGAGGGCGGCCGCGTGCGCCAGATCGGCACGCCGCAAGAACTCTATGATTCGCCTGTCGATGCGTTCGTCGCCGACTTCGTCGGCCGCTGCAACATCCTGGGCGGCCGGCGAGCGAATGACGGGGAGTTCCGTACCAGCGGCGGCCTGCTGCTTCCGGTCGATGTCATCGCGGGCGAGCGCGATGATGCCGACGCCTTCGCGCTGCGCCCGGAGCGGATCGGCATCGTCCCCGGCGACTCGGGCGAGGTGCGCGGCCGCGTGCAGGCGATCACCTATATGGGCGCGCAGACCGAATATGTGGTGGCGCTCGGCGACGAGACGCTGGTCGCCGTGAGGCCGACGCCCGATGCCGGCGAGCCGTTGGCCGCGCTCAAGCCCAATGATGCCGTGTCGCTGCAATGGGACCGCAAGGTCCCGCGTCTCGTGCCGCAAACATCCAAGTAGAAGCGTTCATCCCAAGCGAGAGGTTCTCCCATGATTTCGCGACGTCACTTTCTCTCCGCCAGCGCCGGCATGGCCGCGCTGGCCTCCGGCATGCCGACGGCCCGCGCCGAGGGCGGGCAGGTCGTGGTCGGCACCTGGGGCGGCGACTACGGCCAGCTGCTCTCCGACATCATCGACAAGCCGATCATGACGCCGAAGGGGTTTGAGATCGTGCAGGACGTCGCCAATGCCGATCCGCGCAAGACCAAGCTGCTCGCCGAGCGGCAGAGCCGCCGCGGCTCGATGGACGTCTCCTGCCTGTCCGACAACGACGCCTACATCGTCTCGCAGTCCGACGTGTTCGAGAAGATCGACGCGGCGCAGGTGAAGCGGCTCGACAAGGTGTTCCCGGAGCTCAGAAGCGAGATCGCGATCCCGCACATCTATTCGGCGCAGGTCATCCTCTACAACACCAACCAGGTGAAGACGCCGCCGCAATCCTTCGCCGATCTCTGGGATCCGAAATGGCGCGGCAAGATCGGCCTCGCCGACATTCTCTATCCCAACAACACGCTGGCCGCGGCGCTCGCCGGCGGCGGCGGCGTCAGCAATCTCGATCCGGCCGAGAAGAAGCTGATGGAATGGCGCTCGCTCGACGTGAAGATCTATCCGTCGAACGAGGCCTTGGCGGCGGCGCTGAAGTCGGAGGAGGTCTGGATCACCACGATGTGGCTCGCCCGCGGCTTCATGTGGAAGAAGTCCGGCATTCCGCTCGCCCATGTCGTGCCGAAGGAAGGTACGCCGGCGATCGTGTTCCAGGCGTCGGTGCCGAAGAACGCCAAGAACAAGGCCGGCGGCTTCGCCTATCTCGACGCGATGCTCGACGCCAAGGCGCAAGGCGGCTTCGCCGACAAGATGGGCTACGTCCCGACCGTCACCGACGCGCCGCTGCCGGAGGATCTCGCCAAGCAGGTCAGCCTCACCGAGGCCGAGCGCGCGCGGCTGCTGAAGCCGGACTACGCCTATGCCGCCGGACGCTCGCAGCGCACGCTCGACTTCTGGAACAAGGAGTTCAAGGCCTGAGCCTTGTCTCATCGCTCCTGCGGCCTCGGCCGCGGGAGCACGCGGCCGATCGGCCGCTCATCTGCAATCGGAGCTCGCGCGATGGCGCTGCTGATCGTCCCTGCCTGTCTCCTGGTCCTGGCGCTGCTGATCGGGCCGATGATCCTGATGTTCCGGATCTCGCTCAACCAGTTCAGCCCGACCCAGCTGATGGTGCAGGCGCTGTCGCCGGACAACTACATCAAGGCCGCGACCGATCCTTACTACCAGCAGATCATCCTGGCGACGCTCGGCATCGCGCTGCTGTGCACCTTGCTCACGCTGATCCTGGCGTTTCCGGCGGCCTATTGGCTCGGACGCATGGAGAGCCGCTGGAAGAGCCTGGTCGTGATCGCGACCTTGTTCCCGCTGCTGGTCGGCAACGTCGTGCGCTCGGCCGGCTGGATGGCGCTGTTCGCGCGTGACGGCCTCGTCAACGCCAGCCTGCTGAAGCTCGGCCTGATCTCGACGCCGCTCGAGATCATGTTCACGACCAAGGCGGTGATCATCGGCATCATCGCGGTGGTGCTGCCCTACATGATCCTGACGCTCTCGGCCGTGATCGAGAGCATTCCGCGCGATCTGGAATACGCCGCCGCCAATCTCGGCGCCTCCGGCGCGCGGGTGTTCTGGCGGGTGATCCTGCCGCTGTCCGGCCCGGGGGTGGCCGCCGGCTCGATCCTGGTGTTCGTTTTGTGCATGAACACCTATGCAACGGCGGTGCTTCTCGGCGGCCCGCGATTCAAGATGATGGCGCCCGCGGTGTACGATCAATTCGTGCGCGGCAACAACTGGCCCATGGGCGCCGCGCTCGCCTTCATGCTGCTCGCGGTGACCATGGCCTTCACCGTGTTCGGCAGCGTCGCGTTCGCGCGGAAGTATCGGACGGGGTGAGGGCGTGTGCATTTTCGTAGGGTGGGCAAAGGCGTTCCGAGCGATGCGACGCATCGCTTGGAGCGACGTGCCCACCGTGACGACGGTAGTCTCGCCGTGAAATGGTGGGCACGGCGCGGTCGGGTAGCGACCACAAAATATGAGGGAGGGGCGCGCCTTTGCCCACCCTACGCTTCGACAACGAGGATACGCAGGCATGACCGACCAAGCCACACTGCCGGGCGATGAGCTCGCCTTCATCCGGAACAAGGGTGCGGCGCCGATCGTGCCGAAGGCGACGACGCGTGATCGCGGCATCGGGCCGTTCAAGCGGCTGGCGCTGCGCAGCGCGACCGTGATCGACGGCACCGGCGCGCCGCCGATCGGTCCGGTGGACATCATCGTCGAGAATGGCCGCATCGTCAGCATCAAGAAGGTCGTCGGTTACGGCTATGCCGGCAAGACCGGCGAGCCGGCCGATCACGAGATCGACTGCCGCGGCAAATGGGTGACGCCGGGCTTCGTCGACTGTCACGCCCATGCTGGCGTCGCCTATCACTCCGCCAATGGCTGGGTGCCGCCGGTCGACTACGTCTACAAGCTCTGGCTGGCGCATGGCGTCACCACGGTGCGCGAGATGGGCTCGATGAACGGCCTGTCCTGGATGCTCGACCAGAAGCAGCGCGCCGAGGAGAATACGATCGCCGCGCCGCGGCTGCTCGCCTATGCCTACTTCCCGGCCGTCAACGACATGGTCAAGACGATCTACACGCCGGAGCAGGGGCGGGAGTGGCTGCGCGCGGTGAAGGAGCGCGGCGCCGACGGCATCAAGTTCTTCGGCGCACCGCCCGCGATCATGGAAGCCGCGCTCGACGAGTGCAAGCAGATCGGCCTGCGCACCGGCTGCCACCACGCCCAGATGGCGGTGTCGCGCATGAACGCACTGACCACGGCGAAATGGGGCCTGACCAGCGCCGAGCATTATTACGGCCTGCCGGAGGCGCTGTTCGAGGATCGCGTCGTCCAGAACTTCCCGCTCGACTACAACTACACTGACGAATATTTCCGTTTCTCGGTCTCGGGCCAGATGTTCCGCCAGGGCGCCGAGCCGGGCTCGGCGAAGTGGAACGAGGTGCTGGAGCAGTTTCTGGAGATCGGCTTCACCTTCGTGCCGACCTTCACCATCTACGACGCCAACCGTGACCTGATGCGGGCGCGCCAGGCCTATTGGCACAAGGAGTACACCTGGAAGTCGATGTGGGACTACTTCACGCCGCAGCGCGGCGGGCACGGCTCGTACTGGTATCGCTGGTCGACCCAGAACGAGATCGAGTGGAAGGAGAACTACCGTCTGTGGATGGCCTTCATCAACGAGTACAAGAACCGCGGTGGCCGCGTCTGCACCGGCTCGGATTCCGGCTTCATCTACCAGATCTTCGGCTTCGGCTATGTTCGTGAACTGGAGCTGCTGCAGGAAGCCGGCTTCCATCCGCTCGAGGTGATCCGCTCGGCGACCTCGCAGGGTGCTGCGCTGTGCGGCCTGGAGAATGAGATCGGCACGGTCGACGTCGGGATGCGCGCCGACCTGCTGGTGCACGACCACAATCCGCTGACCGACTTCAAGCTGCTCTACGGCACCGGCGCGATGCGCTTCAACGACGCCACCAACGCCGTCGAATGGCATCGGGGCCTGAAATACACCATCAAGGACGGCATCATCTACGACACGGAAGAATTGCTGGCCGACGTGCGCGAGCTGGTGAAGGCCAGCTGGGAGAGCGACGTGCCGGAGAAATACGCCACCAAAGATAGTGACAAGGATGCCGCGGCGCCATGAGCGCCGTGACAATCGACTTCTTCGTCCTCACCGGCTTCCTCGGCTCGGGCAAGACGACGCTGTTGCGCGATGTGCTCAGCGTAGAGACGGCGGCCGACACCGCCATCATCGTCAACGAAGCCGGCGAGGTCGGGCTCGACGGCGTGCTGTTGCGCGAGAGCGGTGATGATGTGCCGATGGCGATGCTGTCGAACGGCTGCGTCTGCTGCCAGGTCGGCAGCGATCTCGCCTTCACCATCGACCGCCTGATCATGGCGCCGCGACCCGACGGCCTGCCGCCGTTGCGCCGGATCATCCTGGAGACCTCCGGCCTGTCGATGCCCGGCCCGGTGCTGCGTCAGCTCGCGACCTTGGCCGAGCACCGCATGCGCGTCGCCGTGGTCGCGACCTACGATCTCACACGCGGATTGGATGTTGCTACGTTCGAGGAAGCCGCAGCGCAATGGGCGGCAGCGCACCGCATCGTGGCAACCAAAGGCGATCTCGCGCCGGAAGCGCTTGCTGGAGCGCCGGTTGCGATCGCGCAGCTCAATCCGGTGGCCGAGGCCATCGTCGATGCCGATCGTGCCATGGCCGTGTCGGCGGCCTTTGCGCCGTTGTCATCAGCACCGCCGCTGCGCGAGGTCGCGCCCGCTTTGGCTGCCGCACATCCGCGCCTCGCGCTCTGTCTCGTTCGCCCGCTGGCCGATATCGTGTACGCAGATCTCGCCAGCTGGCTCGACAATGTCGCCGGCCGTCTCGGCGAACGCCTGCTGCGCATCAAGGGCCTGGTGAAGGTGCCCGAGGCACCGCGGCCGCTGCTCGTCGAGAGCGTCGGCACAGTATTCTCGCCGCCACGGCAGCTGACGGCCGACAATCCGCCCGCGTCCTTCATCGTCGTCATCGCGCGCGACATCGTCCGCGCCGAGCTGGAGCAGGTCGAACCAGCGGGGCTGTTCACGTTCTCCTGGCGCGAGCCCGAGAGCAGAGACGCGCCGCGCGGCATTCGGGCGGAGTGGGTGACGTAACGGCATGAACTGTCGGAGAAGGAGCAGCGTGAGCAGGCATGGTGCCCGCGGCCGTCCTTCGAGACGCCCGCTCGCGCGGGCTCCTCAGGACGAGGGCTGAACTCCCCGGCGAGATTTCTCCCCTCATGGTGAGGAGCGCCGCTCGCGGCGCGTCTCGAACCATGAGGCCCCGACCGCTGCTTGATCAGCTCCCGCCGATCGTGCTCAGGCTGCGCGATGGATAGCGCAACGCGACGTCGAACGGGTTGAGCTTGCCGGCGAGCGCCTGTGCTTCGCCTTGCAGGATCTTCACGACATGCGGCAGTCTATCGGCATTCAACCGCTCCGCCAATGTCCCGACGCTCAGGGCCGCAACCGCGCGGCCCTGCGCGTCGAGCACGGGTACGCCGACGCCGGCCATGCCTGGAATGAGGCCCGTGCTGGTGTTGACCCAGCCTTGTGCGCGTGCCTGCGCCAGGGCGCTGCGCAGCGAGGCTTCGTCGAGGAAGCCGCGGTCGAGCAGGCGCGGGATGTTAAACCGGATCACCGCCTCCTGCTCGTCTTCCCGCAGATTGGCGAGAATGGCGAGGCTGCCCTGGCCGAGGCCGAGCGGGACCTTGCCGCCGATGTCACCGGTGAAGGAGCGGATCGGAAACGGCCCCTCGACGCGATCGAGGCATACCGCATCGAAGCCGTTGCGCACCAGCAGGAAGATCGTGTCGCTCAGGGTGGCCGACAGTCGCAGCAGCGCTGGCCGTGCCGCGTCGCGCAATCCGCTGGCCTGCCCGGCGCGGGCGGCGAGCACGTAGAAGTCGAGGGCAAGGCGATAGCGCTTGCCGGCGGCCTGTTCGGCGAAGCCTTCGGCTGTTAGGTCGGCGAGCATGCGATGTGCGGTCGGCTGGCTGCAGCCGGCGGCCTCGGCGATGTCCTTGAGCCGCAGCCCCTCGGGATCGCCTTCGGCGAGCACCCGCAGCAGTTTCAGAGCCCGTCGCAGGCTTGATGTGGAGTCGGTATCGGCGGTCGTCATCTGCCTCAGCGAAAAACGGAAGGAGCGAATTGGTTCATGATTTCATATAGCAGAATTTAGGTGAGATAAATTCAGGATACCGGAATTCATGATTGACGGTTGGTCGCCGCCCGACGTGAAATCCGTCCAGGGCGGCCACTTCCGGGCAATGGCAGGGAGCCTCCCGCGCGAGGATGCATGGGTTTCCTGACGCTGGACGGTCTGACGAAGCACTATGGCGAGGCCGCTGCGGTCAGCGACGTCACTCTCAGTGTCGCCAAGGGCGAGTTCATCTCGCTGCTCGGCCCGTCCGGCTGCGGCAAGACCACGACGCTGCAGATGATCGCCGGCCTGGTCGAGCCGACTGCGGGCCGCATCACCCTCGACGGCCGCGACATCACCCATGAGAAGCCCGACCGCCGCGGCCTCGGCATCGTGTTCCAGAGCTACGCGCTGTTTCCGCACATGACGGTGGCGCAGAACGTGTCCTTCGGACTGGAGATGCGCAAGGTGCCGCGCGCAGAGCGCGACACGCGCGTCAGGCAGGCGCTGGCGCTGGTGCAACTCGCGGCGCTCGCCGACCGCTATCCCCGCCAGCTCTCCGGCGGCCAGCGCCAGCGCGTCGCGGTGGCGCGCGCGCTCGTCATCGATCCGCCGGTCCTGCTGCTCGATGAGCCCTTGTCCAACCTCGATGCCAAGCTGCGCGAGGAGATGCAGTTCGAGCTGCGCGGCATCCAGCAGCGCGTCGGCACCACCACGATCATGGTGACGCACGACCAGGGCGAGGCGCTGTCGATGAGCGACCGCGTCGTCGTGATGGAGCAGGGCCGCATCATGCAGGTCGACGCGCCATACCGGCTGTATGAGAATCCGGCGACGCCGTTCATCTCCTCCTTCGTCGGCAAGATGAACCGGCTGCCCGGCGTCTGGCGTCACAGCGGCATCGAAAGCAACGGCCGCGTGCTGCCGTGCGACGGCGCGGGTCTCGCCGATGGCGCTGCCGCCGTGCTGGCGATCCGACCAGAAAAGATCGCGCTGACCTCGCCCGGCGCCGGCGTGCTCGACGGCCGCGTCAAGGCGCGCTTCTTCCTCGGTAGCGCGTGGTTCTTCACCGTCGAGACCGATGCCGGACTGATCGGCGTGTCCCTGCCCAATGCCGGCGAGGAGCCGGCGCGCGAGGGCGATCCGGTCGGGCTGGATTGGAGCAAATCCAGCGCAAAGGCCGCCAAGCCGGAGGGAGCACAGCCGACATGAGCAGCGCACGCGCCGGCACAACGCCCTGGCTGCTCGCCGCGCCCGGCGCGCTGCTGTTCACCGCGCTCGTCGTCATGCCGCTCGCGCTTACCTTTATCCTCTCGTTCCATGTCTACGACACCGCGACCGGCGTCAAGGACGAGACCACGCTGGCGCATTACATCGCCATCCTCACCGACAGCTACTTCCTCAACATCTTCTGGCGCACCTTGCGGCTATCAGCGCTGACGACCTTGATCTGCGCCGTGATCGGCGCGCCCGAGGCCTACATCCTGTCGCGCATGCGCGAGCCCTGGCGCTCGATCTTCCTGCTCGCGATCATCGGTCCGCTGCTGGTCTCGGTCGTGGTGCGTGCGTTCGGCTGGAGCATGCTGCTCGGTCCCACCGGCCTCGTCAACGAAGCGTTCCGCGCGCTCGGCCTGGGCACGATCAAGATCCTCTACACCGAGACCGCGATCGTGATCGCGCTGGTTCACGTCATGCTGCCGTTCATGGTGATCCCGGTGTGGACCTCGCTGCAGAAGCTCGACCCGATGGTCGAAGCCGCCGCCTGGACGCTCGGCGCCTCGCGTTTCACCGCGCTGCGCCGCGTGGTGCTGCCGCAGGTCACGATGGGGGTGCTGTCCGGCAGCCTCGTCGTGTTCGGGCTCTCGGCCTCGGCCTTCGCGATCCCCGCGCTGCTCGGCGGCCGCCGGCTGAAGATGGCGGCGACCCTGGTCTATGACGAATACATGCACGAGCTGAACTGGCCGCTCGGCGCGGCCATCGCGATCCTGGTGCTGGTCATCAACCTCGTCATCATGCTGGCCTATCAGCGCGTGGTCGAGGCCCGCGCGCGGCGGACGTTGGGGTGAACGGCATGCACCGCAACGGTCCGATCGCATTGCTGTTTCACACCCTCGTCGTCGGCTTCGTGCTGGCGCCGCTGATCGTGATCTGCCTCGTCGCGTTCACGCCCGCGAACACGCTGACCCTGCCGACGACGCAATTTTCGCTGCGCTGGTTCACGGCGGTGTTCGCGCATCCGGACTTCGTCGCCTCCTTCCTCAACAGCCTGTGGGTCGCAGCAACAGCGGCGACGATCGCCGTGGTGCTCGCGGTCGCCGCCGGCCTCGCGCTCGACCGCTACGACTTCCGTGGCCGGGCGGCGCTGAACGCGCTGTTCCTGTCGCCGCTGATGATTCCGCATCTCGTGCTCGGCGTCGCGCTGTTGCGGCTGTTCGCGCTGCTCGGCGCCACCGGCAGCCTCGTCTGGTTGACCGCAGGTCACATCGTCGTCGTCACGCCCTATGTGCTCCGGCTCGTCCTGGCGGCGCTCTCCGGCCTCGACCGCAGCGCCGAGCAGGCGGCGGTGACGCTAGGCGCGTCCAGCTGGATCGTGTTCCGACGCATCACCGTGCCGATGATCCTTCCCGGCATCACCGGCGGCTGGCTGCTCGCCTTCATCAATTCCTTCGACGAGCTCACGATGTCGATCTTCATCACTTCGCCTGCCACCGTCACGCTGCCGGTCCGCATGTACATGTACGCGACCGAGTCGATCGACCCAATGATGGCCGCGGTGTCGGCCCTGATGATCGCCGTCACGGCAGCCGCGATGTTGCTGCTCGATCGCATCTTCGGCCTCGACAAGATCCTCGTAGGCCAGGGCTGACACATGCCGTTGCTGCATCGCCTCGTCCGCACCAAAAGCCCGGTGATCTTCTTCACCATCGACGGCGTGCCCTGCGAGGGCCGCGCGGGCGATACGGTGTTGACGGCCGTGCTCTGCCACGGCGAGCAGCTGCGCCACAGCGAGTTCTCCGGCGCGCCCCGCGCCGGCTTCTGCCAGATGGGCGCGTGCCAGGATTGCTGGGTGCAACTCGACACCGGCGAGCGTCTGCGCGCCTGCACGACTCCGCTCACGGAGGGCATGCACATCATCACGCAGCGGAGGCGCAGCCATGGCTGAGCGCGCACCGCCTTTGATCCTCGGCGCCGGCCCGGGCGGCATCCGCGCCGCGATCACACTCGCCGCCGCAGGCCTGCGGCCGATCGTCGTTGACGAAGGCCACGCCTGCGGTGGCCAGATCTATCGTCAGCCGCTCGCTTCGGATGGCCGCGATGCCGAGGCGCGTTACGGCTCGGAGGTTGCGAAGGCGACCCGGCTGCATCGCGACTTCGCGGCGCTCGGCAACGATGTCGACTACCGGCCGAATACATTGTTGTGGAATCTGCGCGACGGTGCCGCCGATCTTCTCTGCGACGGCGTCAATCACCGCGTAAGCTATGACGGCCTGATCCTCGCGACCGGCGCGACCGATCGCGTGCTGCCGATTCCCGGCTGGACCTTGCCCGGCGTGTTCACGCTCGGTGGCGCGCAAATCGCGCTGAAGGCGCAGGGCTGCGCGATTGGCCGGCGCGTGGTGTTCGCCGGCTCCGGCCCGCTGCTCTATCTCGTCGCCTGGCAATATATGAAAGCCGGCGTCGACGTCGCGGCCGTGCTCGACGCAGCGCCGCTGTCGGCGAAACTCAATTTGCTGCGCGCGCTGCCGCTCGCGCCTGATATCGTGCTGCGCGGCATACGCATGGCGGCGGAGCTGGCGCTGCGCGGCACGCGCGTGCAACTCGGCGTCTCCGCTCTTCGCCTCGAAGGCGAGCGCCGGGTTGCACGCATCCTCTATCGGGCCGGCGGACGTGAGCATACGATCGCCTGCGATGGGGTCGGCTATGGCCTGAACCTGCGTTCGGAGACACAGGCCGCCGATCTCGCCGGCTGTGCCTTCCGCTTCAAGTCCCGCGACCGCGCGCATCTGCCTGTGCGCGATGCCAGCGGCCGCAGCAGTGTCGCGGGCGTCTACCTCGCCGGCGACGGCGCGCGCATCGCCGGCGCCGACGCGGCGGAAGCGGCCGGCGAGCGCGCCGCGCTGGCGCTGCTGGAAGATCGTGGCCTGCCGCATGACGCCGCGCGGGCCACGGCGCTCGAACACACGCTCGCGAGGATTGACCGTCTGCGCGACGCCCTCGAAGCTGCCTTTCCCTTTCCGGCGCATTGGGCCGACGGCATTGCCGACGACACGCTGCTCTGCCGTTGCGAGGAGATCAGCGCGGGCGAGGCGCGGCGCGCGATCGACGATTTTGCACTCACCGAAATGAATCGACTGAAAGCGGTGACGCGTATCGGCATGGGCCGCTGCCAGGGCCGCATGTGCGGCGCGGCTGCGGCCGAGCTGCTCGCGGCGCAGGCGCGGCGTGACATCGGCGCGGTCGGCCGGCTGCGCGCGCAAGCGCCGATCAAGCCGATCCCTTTGGCCGTCAGTCTGTCAACCGACGAGAGGCAGCATGACCCGGCGCATTGACTGCGATGTCGCGATCATCGGCGGCGGGCTGGTCGGCAGCTCCGCGGCGCTGGCGCTGCGCGGAATGGGTTTTTCCGTCACGCTGCTCGACAAGGGCTTTTGCGGCGCGCAGGCGAGCGGCGTCAACTATGGCGGTGTGCGCCGGCAGGGCCGACCGCCCGAACAATTGCCATTGTCGCAACGCTCGCACGCGATCTGGCCGCGGCTCAAGCAGCTGATTGGCATCGATGGCGAATTCCTGCGCTCCGGCCATCTCAAGCTGGCGCGGACGCCTGAGGACATGGCGAGCCTGGAGCGCTATGCCGCCGAGGTCGCAGCCTTCGGGCTCGATCTCGAACTCGTCGGCCACAATCAGCTGAGCGAACGCTTCGGCATCGGCGGCGGCGTCATGGGCGGCTCGTTCTGTTCCGGTGATGGCCACGCCAATCCGCGGCTGGTTGCGACCGCCTTTGCGGTAGCAGCTCGCCGCGCCGGAGCTGAGGTGCTGGAAAATACGAACGTGGTTGGCGCCACCCGAACATTCGAGGGCTTTACACTGGAAGCCGGTGACGTCACCATCAAAGCGCGCACGCTGATCAACAGCGCCGGCGCCTGGGCCGACAGTTTTGCGGCCGCATTCGGCGAGACAGTGCCGCTGGAGCGCACCTATCCGTCGATGATCGTGACCGAGCCGCTCGATCCGTTCCTCACCGTCAATATCGGCATCGAGGGCGGCGGCATCTATGCGAGGCAGGTGACGCGCGGCAACGTGGTGGTCGGCGGCGAACGCGCCGCGCCGCTTGCCGATCCCGATTACTCGCGCCCGCGCAGCGACGGCGCGCTCACGATCATGCAGCGCGCCAGCGAGCTGTTCGGCCCGTTGCGCCACGCGCAGGCGATCCGGTTCTGGAGCGGCACCGAGGCCACGATGCCCGACCGCAATCCGGTGATCGGGCCGAGCGCGACGACACCAGGACTCATCCACGCCTTCGGCTTCTCCGGCGCCGGCTTCCAGATCGCGCCTGGTGTCGGCGAAGTGCTCGCCGAGCTGGTGCGCGATGGCCGGACTGCGACTCCGATCGACGCCTTCGCGATCACCCGTTTCTCACCCGCATCGCAGCCGGGCGATGCTCCCTACCCAACGACGACAGGATAAGGAGATTTCGCCATGATCCATGCTCGCGCCGCGCTCTGCTCAGCCCTTTCACTCATGCTCGCCACATCAGTTGCGCATGCGGAGACCAAGACGCTCTATGTCGGCATGAACGGCGGCAATTTCGAGCGCACCTACACCCAGGCGGTATTTCCCGACTTCGAGAAGGCCAACGACGTCAAGATCGTCGTCGTGCCCGGCACGTCCTCGGAGATCCTCGCTAAGGCGATCGCGGCCAAAGACAAGCCGCAGATGCATGTGATGTTTCTCGACGACGGCGTGATGATCCGCGCCGCCGGTCTCGGCCTGTGCGAGAAGCTCAAGCCGAGCGAGGCGCTGAATCAGCTCGAGCCGTTCGCGCGGCTGAAGGACGACATCGCCGCGGGCATCGACATCGGCATGACAGGCTTGGCCTACAACAAGAAGCTGTTCGACGAGAAGGGCTGGGCGGCCCCGACCTCGTGGCTCGATCTCGCTGATCTCAAATACAAGGACAAGGTCGTGTTCCAGTCGGCCTCGGTCTCGACCTTCGGCCTGCACGCTTTCCTGATGTTCAACCGCATCAAGGGGGGCAGCGAAGCCAATGTCGAGCCGGGCTTCAAGGCGTTTCCGGACACGATCGGGAAGAACGTTCTGGAGTACATCCCGAACTCGGCCAAGATCTCCGAGATGGTGCAGACCGGGGAAGCCGCGATCTTCCCGCTGACGCCGACGGCGGTGTCGACCTTGAAGGAGAAGGGCATTGCGGTGGAGTACGCACAGCCGAAGGAAGGCTCGGTCGTGCTGATGGTTGCGCAATGCGTGATCGCCAACAATTCGGACGCCGAGCTTGCGCAGAAGCTCGCGGCGTATCTGCTGTCACCGGAGGCGCAATCCAAGGCGCTGGCGGCCGGCAACATCGTGCCGTCCAACACCATGGCGAAAGCGACGACCCCGGCCGCCGAGCAGAAGCTCGCGACCTTCCACACCTACATGAAGACCGCGATCACGCTGGACTGGGACGTCATCAACGCCAAGCGCCCCGAGTGGAATACGCGTTGGAACAGGATGATCGAGAAGTAAGGCTTGGCTCGGTACATCGTCAGTACGAGCCTAGCACCCAGATCGTCTTATCGCCCCTGGATCGCTTCGCTGGCGCTCGCGATGACGGCCGGGTTGGCTGAGCGTTTACGCTTCCACACGAGCGTCTGCGCATGATGATTTCCGCCGTCGTCCCGGACAAGCCCTGACGCGCGGGAGCGCGGCGGGGCGCCGATCCGGGACCCATACGCCGCAGCGGTCCTGAGGCGCGAGCTGGTAGTTGCCTTCGTGCCTCAAGCCGCTCCCTATGGTTATGGATCCCGGCGTTCGCCGGGATGACGACGGTGGTTGCCGAGATTGCTGCCTCTCATCATCGACGGCCGAAAAACGCCAAGCAACTATCCCGCCGGATAGCTCATCCCATACGCTTCCGTCAGCGCGTCATCGAGCAGCCGTCCGGCGCTGAAGCCGGCGAGCGTGGCCGGGCGCGTGACGCCGGGCAGCAGCAGGTCGCACGGCTCGGGCGCGCCGAGCACGGTGCGCACCGGGATGCGCTCCGCATAGGTCGGGAAGGCGTAGTCCTCCTCGTCATCGGCAAGACCCTTGCTGCGGATCTTCGCCGACGCCTTCTCGATGTCCATGGCCACGACAGCGGTAGCCTTGATCTCCTGCGTGGTGCTCGGGCGCAAGGTCGCGGTACGGCCGGGGAAGAAGCGGTCGACCATCATCACCAAGGCGCGCTCCTTCTCCGCCAGATCCTCGATCAGCTTGGCGTGGCCGAACGCCATGACTGACCGGTAGTCGGCGGAATGATTGAAGCCGCAGCGCGCCAGAACCAGACTGTCCAGATGCGTGACCGTGAGGCAGGCCGGCTCTCCTTCCGAGAGATTGCGCAGCATGCGGCTTGCGCTCGACCCATGCCAATACAGCGTGGTGCCCTCGCGCCAATACAGCGTCGGCGTACAATAAGGCTGGCCGTCGATGACATAGGCGACGTGGCAGAGCGCAGCCGAATCCAGCAGCGCGTGAACCGTGGCATGATCATAGTGGCCGCGGTCGTGGCGGCGCTTCACGCGGTTGGTCTCGTCGACGGGATAGCTCGCCGCTGTCGTCTCGGTCATCGTCAGTCTCCTGTTTGCGGCGATGAAATGGCATGGCAAAGTGGTTGCCGGGAGTTCCACTTCGATGCCAAATCCAGCAACCACTTCGCGCCGCCGGGACGACGTGCTGGCGCTGCCGATCCGGCTCGATCGCGCCATCCGCGGCCAGTCGCAGCAGGTGCATTCGGCGCTCCGGTCGGCCATCGTCGACGGGCTGCTTGCGCCTGGCCTGCGGCTGCCGTCGACGCGCGGCCTGGCCGAACAGCTCGGCGTTCGTCGCAACGCGATCGTCGCCGCCTATGAGGCGCTGCTGTCCGATGGCCTGGTCGAGGCGCGGCATGGCGCCGGCACCTTTGTTGCAGCCCAGCTGCCCGCGCCGCAGACCGCCGCGCCCGTGGCCGAACTGGACATCCGCATTCCCTCGCGTGGGGCGTTCGCGCTCGGAGTCACCCTGGTCGATCCTGTGCTGCTGAAGCGGCTCGCGGCGGCCAGCCGGCGTCGCATCGCAACCGCGGCGCCCGATGACCTCGGCTATGGCGACCCGCGCGGCAGCCTGCATCTGCGCACGCAAGTCGCGCACTATCTCGCCGCCAATCGCGGCGTCCGTTGTGACCCGAGCTGCATCCTGATCGTGAGCGGTACACAGCATGGCTTGCGGCTGTGCATCGATGCGCTGCTCAAGCCTGGAGACGCCGTCTGGTTCGAAGATCCTGGCTATGTCGCCTCGCGCCACACATTGAGCATCACGGGAGCGAAGCTGGTGCCCGTCCCGGTCGATGATGAAGGCCTGGTGGTGAGCGCGGGAGAGAAGGCCGAGGCACGCGCGAAGGCCGTCTACGTCACGCCCTCGCATCAGTTCCCCACGGGCGTCGCGATGAGCATGGCCCGCCGTATCGCTTTGCTCGACTGGGCGCGCAAGGCGGATGCCTATATCTTCGAGGACGATTACGACAGCGAGTATCGCTTCGCCGGTCCGCCGCTGACCGCGCTGGCCGGCATCGGCGCCGAGCGCGTGATCTATCTCGGCACCTTCGGCAAGACGCTGTTCGCGGGCTTGCGGCTCGGCTATCTCGTGGTGCCGCCCGCTTTGGTGGCGCGCGTGGTTGCTGCGCGCGCTGCGCAGGACCGGTTTCCACCTGTCTTCATGCAGGACGCGCTGGCGGATCTGATGGCCGATGGCGTGATCGCAGCCCACATGCGGCGGATGCGCCCGCGTTATCGGCAGGCGCGCGACGTGGTCGCCGAGGCGCTCGTCAAGCATGCCAAGGGCACATTGCATCTCTCGGCGCCGGCGCAGGGCCTGCATCTGCTGGCGACGTTGCCGCCTGGGACCCCGAAAGGTGCGGCAAAGCTGATCCGCGAGCGGGCCGGCATCGAATGCCGCCTGTTGTCGGATGCGCGGATCTTACAGCGCGGGCCGGACGGCTTCATCCTCGGTTATTCCGGCTTTGCGGCGAAGGATCTCGCCGACGCCGCGCGGCGGCTCGGCCGCGCGACGCAGGAGGTCCTGCAGGAATTGAGCTCTTCGCGACGTCAGAAGTCATAGTCGATGAAGAGCTGTTGCGCCGGAGCGGTGAACGCCTTCGGCAGCGGACCGGCATCGGGGTTCGCCGGAGCGTCGGCGCCGGCCGCGACCTGGTCGCTGCGCGCCAGCTGGTCGTTCATGCGCTGGCGCAGCGCGTCGAGCAGCGGCACGCGCGGCACCTCGTTGTAGGCATGCTCCTGGGTCGAGCACATGCCGACGCAGCCGATCCGCATGGCCTTTACCGCGTCCTTCGGAGTAGCGTTGGCGCTGCCGTGATGGCCGACCTTGTAGAAGTCGATCTTCCCGAGGATCTCCTGCGCTTTGGCGGTGAGCTGGGTGTGGCCCGGCGTGCCGTAAGCGCCGCCATACAGGAAGTTCTCCCAATTGCCCCATTGCGCATCGCCGGCGAACAGGAGGTTTTTTCCACCGAAGGAGAACAGGATGACGAGGCTCTGATTGTTCAGCGTCTTGTCTGCGGCCTGCGCCTGTGCCGCCAGCACGTCGGGCTGCGCGCCCGCGAGCATGCGCAGCAGGCGATCATAGCCATAGGGCGCGAAGGCCTTGTCGCCATAGTCCTCGCGCTTGCCGCGGAACGCGTTGCCGAACGGCCTAAGCCGTTCGGGCGGGTCGCTGCTCTCCGTCGCTCCCGCCAGATATTGCTGATTCTTGTTGGTCATCTGGCCGATCAGGGCCTCGTCGATCGGAGGGCCGAGGATCTCGGCAGTCAGACCTGCTGCCGCGAGATCGGGCGGCAGCGTCGGCGGATCGCCGGCCTTGTAGTAATCGTGCGCCGGCTGCGGGCCCTTGAAGCCGCCGTGCAGCACGTTCAGCGCCTTCTGGTTGGCAGCGATGCCTGCGACGCCGAGACCGCCGGTAATGTTCTCGGCCATGCTCAGCAACTGATCGGCCTCCGGATCAGGTCCTGCCGCCAGGCGCGCCCGGAATTGGCGGCCGAGATCACCGGCCATGGCGACGAGGCTCGCCTGGAACGCTGCGGCCCTGGGATTGTCAGGGTTTTCGAACCAGGGCATCCAGACCCGCGCGACCTCGATCTGCGCGAAGATGTCGGCGCAGCTGCCGAAGCCCGAGATGTGATCGGCGTGCCGATGGGTCATGATCACCAGCGCCAGCCGGTTGCCGCAATCCCTGGCCATCTGGGTGACGGCCGCGCGCATGCTGCCGAGGTCCTTGGCGTGCACGCCGCAATCGATCAGGATGTGGCTTAAGCCGGTCGAGGTCGGGACGCTGAGCAGGAAGAAGTCGCCGAAGCCGACGCGGTACATGCGCACGCGCAGCCCGCTGGCGGCCTTCACCGGGAGGGCAGGCGAGGCGGCGACGTTCGCTGCTGGCGCAGATCGCTTGCGCACCGCTGCGTCTCGGCTGGCCGGCTTGCGTCGCGGTGAGCTGGGCGCTGCTGAGGTCGTATGGCTGCGCGGCATGTCAGACTCCTGCATGGAGCAGCGCGAAATTCAGGCGGAAGCGCTTGTCGTCATCATGTCCGGTCGGCTGGGTGGTCGCGCGCCCGCTCGCGATGTAGAAATTGCGCACCCGCTCCTCTCGTTCGGGCCGGTACAGCTTGGGAATGACGAAGCGCACCCGCGGGTCGGGACGCTTGTCGTGCTCGGGCGGATCTTGCGCGATCAGCAGCGTGACCCCGTTGCGCAGCGGGAACGTGCCGGGAATGCCGAGGCCGAACGGCACCCGCGTCGTCTGCACCAGCTCGACCACCATGCTGACATAGAGCTTGCCGTCCTTGCCGGTGGAAAACATCGGATGGAAGGATGGCGCCTCGATCTTACCGGCCTTCGGATCGAAGCCGAGCTTGTCGGCATGGGTCACGGCAAAGGCCCGTAGCACGTCGCCATTGTGGTCCTTCTCCTCCTTCGTGAGGCCGTTCGGATCACCGAATGTCAGGGCGGGCACGCGCAGGCTGCCGCGTACGACCTTGGGCCAGAACAGCGCATCTTCCGAAAAGGCGGTTGCGTTCTCGGCGACGATGCCGCGCAAACGGAAGGCCTGCATCAGGGCATCGCGAATGCGATCGGGATCGTCGGGCGTGTAGTCGAGATGCGCGGTCAGCAGCGCGCGCAGGAAATCACCGAAGGTGATGTCGACCGGCGGGCAATAGTCCAGCGCGCGGGCGCAGATGGTGAAGAACTCTTCCGCCGTGCGGCTCGCCTCCATCGCCAGTCGGTTCGCGAGCGGCGCCGGCAGATCGGCCTTGTCGACACTGCCGCCGCCGGCGCGAAAGATCCGGAACAGATCGAAGGTTCTGCGGCCGTAGACGGTGAAGTACGCATCGAACACCGCGGCGACCAAAATCGCGCCACGCTCATGCGGCTCGATCTTGGTCGAGATCTCCTTGGCGCCGTCGGGTGTCGCGGGGGTCATCAGCGCGCTGCGCAGGCTGGATTGTCGCCCGGCGGCTTCGCCGAATTGCGTCGCCAGCGCGATCAGCGGATTCTCGGTGCTGAGCTGCGACTGGATCGCGGGCGTACCTCCCGGCGCCAGCTCGGCATCGCCCTTGAGCTTGTATTCGAACAGCTTGCCACCGGTCTTCTGCAGCGTATCGACCAGCACCTCCTTGTGGGAGAAGTGCAGGAACAGCGCGGCGAGATCGGCGAAGGCCTCGTGGAAGGCCGCGACATCGACATTGGTCGGCTCCATGAAATGCTCGCGGATGCCGTCGACGATCGCATGCGTGGTCTCGTGCACGATGATGTCGTGCGAGAGGCAGGTGAACACGGTCTGACCCGGCAGGTTGCGGCCGGGATTGGTGCGGCTGGCCTTGAAGTAGCCGAACAGGATGCCGTGCGCGTCCGGACAGTAGAATGCGTTCGCCTCGCACATCGCATGCGGAAACAGACCGAGGCGTCGCGAGGCGCCGCGTGGCGCAGGGGCATGGCTGCGGTCAAGGCGCGTCCGCCAGCGCACGCGCCGGCCGAGCGCGAACTCGAAGCGCTGCAAGGTCTCGCTCGCCACCGCGTAGACCATCTGCTGATGAAACCGCGGGTCTGCCTCCGAGGGCGTCAGGCCGTGGGTCATCAGCAGCTTGGGATCGTCAAGATTGACCGGCTTGTAGAACGTCTTTTGGCTGCCGTCGTAATCGATCACGGCGAACCGTTCGCCGATCGGCCCAGGCTCAAGGCTCTCGTAGCGCACATGCGTGACCATCTGATTGCCGACGAACTTGCCGAGGCTGGGATCGAAGGCATAGACGTTCAGCGGCCGCTCCGACGGAAACGGAATCTCCGCCGTCGAGAAGATGTCCTCCGGGATCTCGCGCGGCGGCTGCGCTGGCGCCTCGTCGGTCGGCGTGACGTCGTCGCATGCGAAGCGCCGTCGATGCGTCATCCTGCCCTCTTCCTCTGCAGTCTCGTGATCGATGACGTCTGATTAGTAGCCTCCGGGAAACGGGAAGTCCGTTGGCGGGGTGATCTGGATGCCGAGCTTCTGCTGCAGGCTTGCGTCGATATGCGCCCGCAGCGCCGCGTCACAGATGGCGTAACCCCAATTCATCAGCCGGTTCTGGACGTCGTGTGGCATCTTCTGTAGCCGGGTCGGGATCGCGGCCAGCGGGGCCGACTTCCTGTGCAGACAGTCGAGCGGATCTGCCGTCAGCTTGTAGTCGGCGAAGTTGGTACGGATGCCCCAATAAGTCCCGGTGTGATCGCCACGCTCATAAGCGTCGATGAGCTGGCGCTTGCGCAGGCTCCGCACCTGGTTGTCGATGACGTCGAGCACGCGCAGCGAGTGGCGTGCCCAGTCGTGATGCGGATCCTCTTCAGCCTCGATCTTCTGGCCGGCATCGCTGACCAGCTGCGTCGAAAAGCGCTTGACGGTCTCCAGGCCTAGATTGTCATAGACACCGCCGTCGCTGAGCACCGCGCTGGTCGTAAAGGGCGGCCGGCCGAGGTCGGCGCGTTCGACCGGCCGGACCGGCTGGCGGATCGGCAGAGTGAGCGGCGAGAGGATCGGCGGAAAGGCCGAGGACGCCGCGACGGCCGTTGCCAGGGCTACGTCCGGGGCATCCACGAGGCCGACGCGATAGTCGCCCATGTAGGGACGCGAGAACCGCCACAGCACGGCCGACTGGATGTTGGTGGCATTGATGACGAAGCGCGGCGCCTTGCCGCCGCTGTCATCGGGCAGATCCGCGAGTTTTTTGCCATTGAACAGAACGTCGTCATAGGCCGCTGCGACGCGGTCGCTGATCGTGCCCGGCAGGAAGATGCCGCCGATCACGGCGCCGATGTCGACGGATGTGTCCGCCATCTTGCGCAGCCCGTTGACGACAATGTCGAAGTTTTGCGCCTTGCCGGCGCCGTCGAACTGCAGATCCTTCCAGCGCAGGCCGAGATAGGCTGACGTGATCGAGCCGCCGGACACGCTGGAAATCCGCTTCAGGCGGCTGAGCAGCCCGACTTGGTTCAGCCGCAGCAGCGCGCCGATGTGAAACACCATGGCGCGGTAGCCGCCGCCGGACAGAGACAGCGTGACGCCGTCCTCATGCTGAGCATTGGCGGCATCGAGGTCGGTCGGTTCGATCGGCACGTCGGTGTCCTCCCCTTTGCCGATAGGTCGGGGTGGACGGGCACACGTTCAACGGGATCGAAAGTTTTTCTGCATCTGGAGCGGGGCGCGCAAACAGAGGCGGTCGCCCCGAGCGGCCCATTATTGGTAGGGGTCATGCTCGGCGTTGGTCATGGTCTGTCGCACCCGGCGCAGGGTGATCGGCGTGCCATCCGAGATGAACTGGAGCTCATAGGCGCGGCCGGTGTCGTCCTTGGCCGAGCAGGTCACGCTCGTCACCTTGAGCATGGCGAAATTGCCGACCTGCCGGCACAGGCCCGACGAGCTCTGTGTGGCTGGCACAGGAATGCCGTCGACCTTCGGGCGGTGCTTCGAATTCAGCAGCATGCGGTCGATCGGCAGCTCGTAGACGTTCTGGATCGACCGACGGCCGTTGATGCCGGAGAACGCGATGATGTGGCTCTCGTCGTTGGGATCGTCGAGGGCGACTGTGAAATGCGCGCGGCCCTTCTCGCTATGGAAGAACGCCACGGTCTTGCAGGGAAATTCGCGGCCGTCGACCTTCGCCGTGCGGCAACTGCCGGACATCAGCGCGTAGAGATCGATGTCGGGCCGTTCCTCGGGCGAGCTCGTCACCGGCAGCGGCTGCTGGGCGATGCACGGCGTGCCCAGGCCGAGGCCGAGCGCCAGGACGACGAGGCGAGGAAAACGCAAGGGCATCCGCGGGGTGAGCCTGGGAGGAATCATGTCTGCGCAGCGGTCAAGCGATGTGTCGACTTTGCGGCAAAAAGAGGTCCGCGGACGGAATGCGCGGTATGCGCTTTGATCTGGGGGGCTGCTTCGCGCCGGCGCCGATCGATACCGCAAAAGCAATGGAAAGTTCCCCATCCAGCTTCTATGGGAAGGATCTGGCCCGTCCACGGCCCAACACAAGATCTCCATGGAGGAAACTGATGACATTGTCGCGTCGCGGCATTCTGTCGGCCGCGCTGAGCGGAGCGGCGCTTGCGATCTCCGGTCCGGCGAGAGCGCAATCCTTCGCCTTCAAGCCCAACCAGCGCTATCCCGATCCCGCGATCGAGATCCTCGATCCGAGCTTCGCCAAGTACCGGCTGTACAGCTCGACCGTCGAGCAGGTCGCCAGCGGCATGCGCTGGGCGGAGGGGCCGGCCTACTTTCCGGATGAAGGCTACCTGCTGCTCAGTGATATCCCGAACAACCGGATCATGAAGTACAGCGAGAAGGACGGCAGCTTCACCGTCTTCCGCAGCCCGGCCAACTACGCCAACGGCAACGCCCGTGATCGTCAGGGGCGGCTGGTGAGCTGCGAGCATTCGGTGACGCGCCGTATCACCCGCACCGAGAAGAACGGCACCGTCACCGTGCTCGCCGACAGCTTCGAGGGCAAGCGGCTGAATGCGCCGAACGACATCGTCGTGAAGTCCGATGACACGGTCTGGTTCACCGATCCGCTGTTCGGCATCAACGGCAATTGGGAGGGCTTCAAGGCCAAGTCCGAGCAGGCCAACACCAACGTGTTCCGGATCGGCACCGACGGCAAGCTGGCGGCTGTGATCACCGATCTCGTCAATCCCAACGGGCTCGCGTTCTCGCCGGACGAGAAGAAGCTCTATGTCGTGGAGTGGAAGGGCACGCCGAACCGCAGCATCTGGAGCTACGACGTCAATGCCGACGGCACTGTGGGCAACAAGGTGAAGCTGATCGATGCGGCCGACCAGGGCTCGCTCGACGGCTTCCGCGTCGATCGCGACGGCAATCTCTGGTGCGGCTGGGGCTCGAACGGCGCGCTGGCGTCCGAGCCGGTCGAGGTCAACGGCCACAAGGTTTTTCCGCTCAAGGCCAAGTCGGAGGACCTCGACGGCGTGATGGTGTTCAACCCGCAAGGCAAGCCGATCGGCTTCATTCGGCTGCCGGAGCGGTGCGCCAACCTGACATTCGGCGGGCCGAAGAACAACCGGCTCTACATGGCGGCGTCGCATTCGCTGTACGCGCTGTATGTCGAGACGGAAGGCGCGGTGTAGGACTGGACCCACATCGCGAACAAGTCCGGGGCGAGCTCTGTCGGGCTGCCCCGGATCGATCGGATGTCGTCTGGCCTGCGGCGTCATCGCTCTCGACTATTTCCCCGGCTGCACCTTCTGTTTCCACAGCGCCCAGGCGCGATCCATGATCACCATGTTGACGCCGTCGGCCTTCGCGGCTTCCTCCGCGCTGAGATAGGTGACGTCCGAGCCAAGGCCGATGGCCTGCGCCTGCAGCCGCGCATTGACGTCGGTGTAGTAGGCGCGGAACACGGCGGCCTGTACCGCGGGTCCGACCGTGACGTCGCCATGGCCGCGCATCAGCACGACGGCCTTGTCGCCGAGCGCGGCCGCGAGCGACTTGCCGATCGCGTTGTTGCGCACCAGCATGTCGGTGGCGCCGAACTCCTTGCCGATGTCCCACACGGGCGCGCCCTCACCGAGGAAGGCGGCGTTGTGATAGAGCGGTTTCAACGGCGTGCGGCTGACGCTGAACGGCACCACGCCCGGCGAATGCGTATGCACCACGGCATTGACGTCGGGACGGGCCTTGTAGACCTCGGCATGGATGAAGCGCTCGAGGAAGACGGCGCGATTCCTGGCATCGACCGGCTCGCCGTTCTCGTCGAACTCCATGATGTCGGCGGCCGTGACCTGCGCCGGCGCGACGGAACGAGCCATCAGGAAGTGCTTCGGATTCGTCGGGTGACGCGCGCTGACATGGCCAAACGCGTCGACCACGCCGAGATCGGCGAGCACGCGGCTGCCGGTCGCGATGTCTTCGAGAAGCTCGCGCGGGACGTTAGGGATGGAGTCGTCGGCGCGGGAAGGGCCAGTGGAGAAGAGGAGGGCTGCTATGGCCATCGCGGCGAAGCGGCTGAAGCTGGGCATCTGGCTCTTCCTCCCGGGTCTTTGTTGTCTAGGCTCGCCGCCTCAGCATACGCGTCATTGCGAGCGTAGCGAAGCAATCCAGGATGGTGGGCGGGACTCTGGATTGCTTCCGCCTTCGCCCGATGGGCTTCGGCGGACACGTCGCTGCGCTCGCAGTGACGGGGATGGGTCTGCGCGACGCAACAATCATGGCGGGGTGAGCGAGCTCCTCCTCAAGTCACCGGCGCGGGATTGAACAAGGTCAGGTCGTTGTGAATGCCCCACCGGTCCGACCACGGCTTGGTGCGGCCGGAGGCGACGTCGAGGATCAGCTTGAACAGCTCCCAGCCGGTCTCCTCGATGGTCATCTCGCCGGTGGCGATGCGGCCGGCGTCGAAGTCGATCAAATCTTTCCAGCGCCGCGCCAGCTCGGTGCGGGTCGCGACCTTGATGACGGGCGCGGCCGCGAGGCCATAGGGCGTGCCGCGGCCTGTGGTGAACACCTGCAAGGTCATGCCCGAGGCGAGCTGCAAGGTGCCGCAGATGAAGTCGGAGGCCGGCGTCGCCGCGAACAGCATGCCCTTCTGCTTGGCCTTCTCGCCCGGCGCCAGCACGCCATGGATCGGGCCCGAGCCGGACTTGACGATCGAGCCGAGCGACTTCTCGACGATGTTGGCGAGCCCGCCCTTCTTGTTGCCCGGCGTGGTGTTGGCGCTGCGATCGGCGCCGCCGCGGGCGAGATAGGCGTCGTACCAATCCATCTCGCGGATCAGCGCGCGGCCGACCTCCTCGTTGATGGCGCGGCGGGTGAGCAGCTGGATCGCATCGCGAACTTCTGTGACTTCCGAGAACATCACGGTCGCGCCGGCGCGCACCAAGAGGTCGGCGGCGAAGCCGACTGCGGGATTGGCGGTGACGCCGGAGAACGCGTCGCTGCCGCCGCATTGCAGGCCGATGACGAGGTCGGAGGCGGGGCAGGTCTCGCGGGTGCGCTTGTTGAGCTCGGCGAGGCGGCGATCGGCCTGGGTCATGATCGCGTCGACGATGGCGCCGAAGCCGTCGAAGGCCTCGTCCTGCATGCGCACGATGGAATGTTCAGTGCCTTCCGGCAGCAGCCGCTCCGGCGCGAGCTTCTCGCAGCCGAGGCCGACGACCAGGATCTCGCCGCCGAAATTCGGGTTGAGCGCGAGATTCTGCAAGGTGCGGATCGGCACCACGGCATCCGGCGCCGTGATCGCAACGCCGCAGCCGTAGGCGTGGGTGAGCGCGACGACGTCGTCGACACCAGGGTACTTCGGCAGCAGTTCGCTCTTGATGCGCTTGATCGCGTATTCCAGCGTGCCCTTGACGCATTGCACTGACGTGGAGATGCCCAGTACGTTGCGGGTGCCGACTGAGCCGTCGGCGTTGCGATAGCCTTCGAACGTGTAGCCTTCGAGCGGTGGCAGCGGCGCCGGGACGGCAGTGGAGATTTCGAGCTGGTCGAGGGCAGGGGCCTCGGGCATGTCGATGCGGGCTTCGTCGACCCACTCGCCGGCGGCGATTGGGGACTTGGCAGTGCCGATGATCTCGCCGTAGCGCATGATGGGGGCGCCTTCGGGAATGTCGACCAGCGCGGTCTTGTGGCCCTGCGGCACGAAGGCCTTCAGCGTCAGGCCGTCAGCAAGCTTGGTGCCGGCAGGCAGGCCGAAATCGTTGACCACGATCGCGACGTTGTCGCGCGCGTTGAGCTTGATGACCCGCGGCTCCTGGTTCACGACCTGCTGGTTCATGCTGGCTCCGTTCCCTCAACTCGTAGGGTGGGCAAAGCGAAGCGTGCCCACCGTCTTTCATTCTTTCATTCGCTCGACTGTCGGTGGGCACGGCGCTTCGCGCCTTTGCCCACCCTACAGGTCTCTCTTCACCTCTCCCGAAGGGAGAGGTCGGATTGCATCGTCAGATGCAATCCGGGTGAGGGGCAGGTCGCACCAGGGAGACTATCCGTGTGGCTGCCTCTCACCCCAGCCCTCTCCCCGTGAAGAACGGGGAGAGGGAGTGGACCGCGGATGCGGCCCGGCTGTTAGTTCACGATCGCCAGGCTCACACCGGGAAGGTGTAGGCCGTCTTCACCGTGGTGTAGAACTCGCGCGCGTAGGAGCCCTGCTCGCGGGCGCCGTAGCTCGAGCCCTTCCGGCCGCCGAACGGGACGTGGTAGTCGACGCCCGCGGTCGGAAGGTTGACCATCACCATGCCGGCTTCGCTGTTGCGCTTGAAGTGCGAGGCGTATTTCAGGCTGGTGGTGCAGACGCCGGCGGCGAGGCCGAACTCGGTGTCGTTGGAGATCGCCAGCGCCTCGTCGTAGTTCTTGGCGCGGATGACGCAGGCCACCGGTCCAAAGATCTCCTCACGCGCGATGCGCATGTTGTTGTTAGCTTCGGTGAACAGCGCCGGCTGCATGTAGAAGCCGGGGCTCTCACGGTTGAGCAGCTCGCCGCCCCAGGCCAGCTTGGCGCCTTCGTCCTGGCCGATCTTGAGATAACGCTGGTCCTGCTCGAGCTGGTTGCCGTCGACCACCGGGCCGATATGCGTGCCCTGCTTGACGGCGTCGTCGACAACGAGGCCCTTCAGACGCTCGGTCAGCGCCTCGACGAACTTGTCGTGGATCCCTTCGGTGACGATCAGGCGCGACGAGGCCGTGCAGCGCTGGCCGGTCGAGAAATAGGCGCCGTTGGCGGCGGCTTCGACGGCGACCTTGACGTCGGCGTCATCGAGCACGACCAGCGGATTCTTGCCGCCCATCTCGAGCTGGAACTTCTTCATCGGGTTCGACAGCACGCAGGCCTGCGCGATCTTGCGTCCGGTGCCGACCGATCCCGTGAAGGAGATCGCGGCGACATCAGGGTGCTCGAGCAGAGTCTGGCCGACCACCGAGCCGGAGCCGACGACGAGGTTGAACACGCCAGCCGGAATGCCGGAGCGCGCGATGATTTCGGAGAGCGCATGCGCCGAGCCCGGCACCAGTTCGGCCGGCTTGAACACCACGGTGTTGCCGTAGCAGAGCGCGGGGGCGATCTTCCAGGCGGGGATGGCGATCGGGAAATTCCAAGGCGTGATCATGCCGACGACGCCGACCGCCTCGCGGGTGACCTCGACGTCCAGGCCGGGACGCACCGAGGCGCCCTTCTCGCCCGTCAGGCGCAGCGCCTCGCCGGCGAAGAATGCGAAGATCTGGCCGGCACGGGCGACCTCGCCGATGCCCTCCGGGAGGGTCTTGCCTTCCTCGCGCGCCAGCAGGCGGCCGAGTTCTTCCTTGCGCGACAGGATCTCCGCCGAGATCTTGTTCAGCGCGTCATAGCGCTCCTGCGGCGTCGAGCGCGACCAGGCGGGGAAGGCGGCCTTGGCGGCGGCGATCGCCTTCTCGGTTTGCGCCTTGTCGGCCTTGGCGTATTCGCCGACGATATCGTTGGTGTTGGACGGGTTGATGTTGCGGGTGACCCCGCTGCCGTCGACCCACTCGCCGGCAATGAAATTCTTGAGGATCGCGTTCATTCAAAACTCTCCAGGCTTGCGCGACTGTGCTGGCACAATCTAGCCGATTACGTCTATCACCGCACGAGGCAGGGCCGCTTGTCGTCGAAGGTCCAGCCGGGGATCAGATACTGCATCGCGACGGCGTCGTCTCGTGCGCCGAGCCCGTGGCTCTTGTAAAGTTCATGAGCCTTTTCGATGGCGCCGCGGTCAACTTCGATGCCGAGCCCGGGTTGCTCGGGCACCGCGATCTGGCCGCCCTTGATCTGCAGTGGCTGTTTGGTCAGCGCCTGGCCGTCCTGCCAGATCCAGTGGGTGTCGATCGCGGTCACCTTGCCGGGCGCTGCAGCGGCGACATGGGTGAACATTGCCAGCGAAATGTCGAAATGGTTGTTGGAGTGTGAGCCCCAGGTCAGGCCATTGTCCTTGCAGGTCTGGGCGACGCGCACCGAGCCCTGCATGGTCCAGAAATGGGGATCGGCGAGGGGGATGTCGACCGCGCCGAGCCGCAGCGCATGGCTGAGCTGCCGCCAGTCGGTGGCGATCATGTTGGTCGCGGTCGGCAGGCCGGTGGCGCGGCGGAATTCGGCCATGATCTCTCGCCCCGAAAAGCCGGCCTCGGCGCCGCAGGGATCCTCGGCATAAGCGAGGATGCCGTGCATGTCCTTGCACAGCCGGATCGCCTCATCCAGCGACCAGGCGCCGTTCGGATCGAGCGTGACGCGCGCCTGCGGGAAGCGCTTGGCGATCGCGGTCACTGCCTCGATTTCGGCTTCGCCCTGGAGCACGCCGCCCTTCAGCTTGAAGTCGGCGAAGCCGTAGGCGTCGTGGGTGGCCTCGGCGAGCCGCACGACAGCTTCGGGCGTCATCGCCTCCTGATGTCGCAGCGTATACCAGCCCTCACGCTCGCCTTCGCCGGTGGCGTAGGGCAGGTCAGTCTTCTTGCGGTCGCCGACGAAGAAGAGATAGCCGAGCGCCTCGACCGATTTGCGCTGCTGGCCCTCGCCGAGCAACGCCGCCACCGGCAGGCCGAGATGTTGTCCCAGGAGATCGAGCAACGCGGATTCGACGGCCGTGACCGCGTGGATCATCACGCGCAGATCGAACGTCTGCTTGCCGCGGCCGCCGGCGTCGCGGTCGGCGAAGGTGGTGCGCATCGTCGCGAGGATGGTGTTGCAGGCGCCGATGCTCCGTCCCACGATCAGGCTCTTCGCATCCTCCAGCGTCTGCCGGATCTTCTCGCCGCCCGGCACTTCGCCGACGCCGGTGTGGCCGGAATTATCGGTGAGGATGACGAGGTTGCGGGTGAAGAACGGCCCATGCGCGCCCGAGAGATTGAGCAGCATGCTGTCACGGCCGCCGACCGGAATGACCTCCATGCCGGTGACGACCGGCGCGCCGGAGATTCCTGTGCTGCTGGCTTCGTGACTCATCATGCTCCTCCTTCGTCGTCTCTCGTTTGAGCGTCCCCTCATGGTGAGGAGCCCGCCACTTGGCGGGCGTCTCGAACCATGAGGCCCCGACTGCGGCCTCATCCTTCGAGACGCTTGCTGATGCAAGCTCCTCAGGATGAGGGGGAAGGCTGCCGCTGCGGCGACAGCCGTCCTGTTTACTCCGCCGCCTGCTGCGCCGAAGCGGCGCCCGGCAGCGCCTTCACCAGCGCGGTGAGCTCGGCCATCTCGGCCTCGGTGAGGTCCGTCAGCGGCAGGCGGACCGGGCCGGAATCGCGGCCGATCACCTTCATGCCGGCCTTGATGATCGAGACCGCGTAGCCCTTCTTGCGGTTGCGTATCGCGATCAGCGGCAAAATGAAATCCTTCAATCCGGCGTGGATCGCGGCGTGGTCGCGCTTGCGCACTGCGGCATAGAAGTTCGTCGCGAACTCCGGCACGAAGTTGAACACCGCCGAGGAGTAGGTGGTCACGCCCATGTCGAGATAGGGCAGGGCGAAGGTCTCGGCGGTCGGCAGGCCGCCGATATAGGTGAGGCGGTCGCCCATCTTGCTGTAGACGCGGGTCATCAGCTCGATGTCGCCGATGCCGTCCTTGTAGCCGACCAGGTTCGGGCAGCGCTCGCACAGCCGCGCCAGGGTGTCCGGCTGCAGGATCGCGTTGTCCCGATTGTAGACGATGACGCCGATCTTGACCGACTTGCAGATCGCCTCGACATGGGCGGCGAGGCCCTCCTGCTCGGCATGCATCAGATAGGGCGGCAGCAGCAGCAGGCCGTCGGCGCCGGCCTTCTCGGCACCAATTGCGATCTCGCGCGCGATGGCGGTGCCATAGCCGGTGCCGGCCAGCACGGGCACGCGGCCGCGCGTCTCGTCGACGGCGACGCGCACCACCTCGGGCACCTCGGCTGCCGTCAGCGAGAAGAACTCGCCGGTGCCGCCGGCGGCGAACAGGCCCGCGACCTCATAGCCGCACAGCCAATCCATGTTGGCGCGATAGGTGGCCTCGTCGAAGGAGTAGTCAGCCTTGAACGGCGTCACGGGGAAGGAGAGCAGGCCGCTGCCGATCTTCGCAGCCATGTCCTGGGGTGTCATCTTGCTCATCGCGCGGTCCTTCACGAATGTTCCGGGGAACGGCACGGCGGGCTCCACCAGCGCGCGTCCTCATCGCGGGTTTCGTAGGACCAAGTTCAATGCCGGTCCAAGCCAATCACGGTATTGATTGATGCTGTGCCGGCATCAATCCTCCGGCTGCTGCAGGGCTGCGAGACGGCCCGCGAGATCGATCAGCGCCGGCAGTAGCGGATTGTCGTGGTCGCGCCGCCAGACCAGGAACAGCTCGGCCGGCATGGGATTGCGCAGCTTCAGCGGCCGCAGCCGGACGTCGGCGATCTTCAGGTTGGTGGCCGCCTCCGGCACGATGGCGAGCCCCAGCCCGGCGCGCACCATCGCGAGGATCGAGTGGATCTGGCTGAGATGCTGCACGTAGCGCGGCAGCACCTCGGAACGCATGAATTGCGACACCAGGAGATCGTGGAAGTAGCGCGCCTCGGTCTGGGAATACATGATGAAGGGCTGGCCGTCGAAGTCGCGGATCGACACGGTCTCGGCCGAAGCCAGGCGATGCCGGCGCGGCAATGCGGCGCAGAGCGGCTCGGCGACGACGCGGCGAGTGGCGAATTCGGGCCGGGCGATCGGCGGCCGCAGCAGGCCGGCATCGATCTGGCCGGAGGCCAGCGCCTCGATCTGGTCGCCCGACACCATCTCCTTCAGCGACAGGTCAGCTTCGGGCAATTCGGTGCGGCAGGCGGCGACGAGCTCGGGCAGGAAGCCATAGGCCGCGGCCGCGGTGAAGCCGATCTTCAGCGAGCCGCTCTTGCCGCTGGCGATGCGCTGCGCGACCTGCGCCGCGCTCTCGGCCATCTTCAGGATGCGCCGCGCCTCGGGCAGGAAGCTGCGTCCCGCCGGCGTCAGCTTCACCGAGCGGCTGGTGCGCTCGAGCAGCGCGGCATCGATGATGTGCTCCAGCACCTGGATCTGCCGCGACAGCGGCGGCTGCGTCATGTTCAGCCGGACGGCCGCGCGGCCGAAATGCAGCTCCTCGGCCACGGTAACGAAGCAGCGCAGCTGGTTGAGATCGAACATCGATGCTTCCGGGGTATGGATCGGGCAGGTGGTGTGAGGTTGTTAGCATTGATTGGGGACGAGGGGAACGCGGTGCCGTAGGGTGGGCAAAGGCGCGGCACGACTGCTGCCGAGCACAAAAGTGGTGCGCGCGCCGTGCCCACCGCGCGCGCCCCGTCTAATGCCGATGGTGGGCACGCCGCGCCCGCGGCCGTGCCGCGTGCGCGTCTTTGCCCACCCTACGGCAGCGCGATCGACGCTGTCAGATGGGCCTAAACGCATCAGCACCGACCATCGTCGTCCAGGCGAAAGCCGGGACCCATACCCCCAAGGGAGCGGCTTGAGGCAGGCTGGTCATCGGCTTTTTGCCCAACACGCCTGCTGCGGCGTATGGGTCCCGGATCGGCGCATCGCCGCGCTGACGCGCGTCGATGCTTGTCCGGGACGACGCCGGAGGGCGTCGCGGATTTACGGTTCAAATAGCAGATGATTGGTGAGCACACGTCCTCGCGGTCTCGCGGCACATCATGCCCGAGCCATGCGATCAGTCCGTCCCTCGCAAACGGTGCAGAGGGCGCAGGGAATGCCGGGTGACAGCCTCACCCATGGCCCGCCTGCGTGAAAGAATGCAGGCGGCAGGTACCACAGGCAAAGCCGAAACACACCGGCATTCCCTGCGCGATGGTCTTTACGTTTATACGCAGTCTCCCTGGTGCGCCGGCTTGTTGGCCACCATCGCCACGCGGCACGTCAGTGCCATCGCGGCTTGATACCAGCTTCGGGGTATCAGGACGCTGCGACTTCACGTCCGCAACAGATCGTTCGTCCGCGCCCTCGTGACTGAGGACGCTGCGATCTCTCGCGGCCACCGCATCCCGCCTCGCGTGTCGTGACGATCGCGCGCTACGCCCCTACTGCAGTGAGGCGGGATGCGGGGAGATAAACATGATTTCCGAAAAATAGCAAGAAGATTGTGTTTTACAGAATTGACTCCGATGTCGGTCGACTCCCCTCCCCCTTGCGGGGAGGGGTCGGGGGTGGGGGGTCCACGAATTCCGCTCGACGTGAGGAGAACTGAACTACTGCCCTCGAGCGATACTGGTTGTTCATGTCAACGGCCTCACCGCGTCATTGCGAGCGAAGCGAAGCAATCCAGAGTCGTTTGCTGGGCCCTGGATTGCTTCGCTTCGCTCGCAATGACGCCAGTAGTTAGGACGGAGAGCGTCGGTGAGAGCTGCGTCTGCCGCATGGCTTTTCGGGCCTGTGAACTCTACGCCGGTCTGCGCCCGGGACCCCCACCCCTGACCCCTCCCCGCAAGGGGGAGGGGAGCGCACCGTCTTTGCGGCAGGCTTCGTGGACCAGAAACGGCGCAAAAAAAACGGCGGCCTGAGGCCGCCGTTCGAGTTTGAGGCCACGCAAGGGGCGTGGTGCTCAGGAGGCTCGGAGTTGGACGCGCTGGATGCGGCCAACGATGAAGAGATAGGCGAAAGCTGCGACCAAAGCGTTGAGGCCGACGAACACCAGCGCGCCGTTGAAGGAGCCGGTGGCCGACAGGATGTAGCCGATCACGATCGGGGTGGTGATGCTGGAGAGGTTGCCGAAGGTGTTGAACAGGCCGCCGGAGACGCCACCGGCCTCCTTGGGCGAGGTGTCGGAGACGACCGCCCAGCCGAGCGCGCCGATGCCCTTGCCGAAGAAGGCGAGCGCCATCAGCGCGACCACCAGCGCCTGGCCGTCGACATAGTTGCAGCCGATGATCGCCATCGACAGCAGCATGCCGCCGACGATCGGGATCTTGCGCGCCAGCGTCAGCGAGCCGGTCTTGCGCAGGATGGCATCGGAGATGAAGCCGCCGAGCACGCCGCCGATGAAGCCGCACAGCGCCGGCAGCGTGGCGACGAAGCCCGCCTGCAGGATCGACAGGCCGCGCTCCTTGACGAGATAGACCGGAAACCAGGTCAGGAAGAAGTAGGTCAGCGTGTTGATGCAGTACTGGCCGATATAGACGCCGAGCATCATGCGGTTCGAGAGCAACTGTCCGATATGCGACCAGGTCGGTCCGCCCTGGGCCTTGCCGTCCGTAGTCTCGTCCTTGGCGCCCTCCATGTCGACCAGCGCGCCGCCCTGCTTGATGTAGTCGAGCTCGGTTTCGTTGACGCCGGGGTGCTCCTTCGGGCCGTACATGGTCTTGATCCAGACCAGGCCCATGATGATGCCGAGAGCGCCCATCACGGTGAAGACGTGGCGCCAGCCGAACTCATGCGCGATCCAGCCCATCAGCGGCGCGAAGATCACGGTCGCGAAATATTGCCCGGAGTTGAAGAAGGCCGACGCCGTGCCGCGCTCGTTGCTCGGAAACCAGGCAGCGACGATGCGCGCATTCGCCGGGAAGCTTGGCGCCTCGGCAAGGCCGACCAGGAAGCGCAGCGCGAACAGCGCGACGATGGCCGCGCCGCCGGAGAAGAAGCCGATCCAGCCCTGCATCATGGTGAAAATCGACCAGATCACGATGCTGCAGGCATAGACCCAGCGCGAGCCGAAGCGATCGAGCAGCCAGCCGCCCGGCACCTGCGCCAGCACATAGGACCAGCCGAAGGCGGAGAACACATAGCCCATCGCGACGGGATCGAGATGCAGATCCTTGGAGAGCGCGGGGCCCGCGATCGAGAGCGTGGCGCGATCTGCGTAGTTCACGGTGGTGACCAGGAACAGCATGGTCACGATGAACAGCCGCACGCGCGAGCGGCGCAATTCTGCCGTAGTTACAATTGCGCTCATGCGCACGACCTCTCTTAAACGTTCCTCAACAACTGTCCTAGAGGACGGAACGGGGCGGGGTCCAAGCCGAAGCCTGTATCGATCAATCCAAATTTTGGATCGATCGGCCAGGCATCATGCAGATGAACCCGGTTCCCGGCTGCTGCGTCCAACTGCTCGTTGAGAGACACGGGGCATGAGGACGATGACGATCATTCGCGGAGGTCTCATTGCGCTGGTCGCCATGCTGGCGATGGGCGCCCGTTCAGCGGACGCGGCGCCGCCGAAGCCGGTGGCCGGTCAGCAGGTGCGCTTCGAGCAGGGCTACTGGAGCGGGCTGCCGCAGGCAGGTCCCGACGGCAAGGTCCGGCAATGCGTGATGGTCGCGCGGCGGCCGCGCAAATCGGGCGACGGCACGGTCGATACGCGCTTCTCCGTCAATGTCAGCCGTGGCGCGGGGCTGGTGTTCGCGGTCAATGACGACGGCCTGCCGCGCGAGCGCGTGCTCGATGACCAGGCGGAGATCGTCATCGACGGGCGGGCATTCCCTGCGGTCGCGTTCAATGTCGGTCCTGCCTTCGCCTTCCATCCGGGCGATGCCAAGGCCGCCGCCGCGGCGCTGGGACGTGCAGCCAAGGTGACGCTGCGCGCGGATGGGGCTGGCCTCGACACCGGCGCTGTCACGATCGACCTGCCGGCCGAAGCGCTGGCGTGGCTGACATCATGCGCGGCGACCTTCGACATCGCGCTCGACCGCGCGACCGATCCCCATGCGCCGGATCTTCCCGTGCCGCGGCCGCGCTCGGCGAAGGTCGCGCCGGCGAAGCCGACACAAGCGGGGCCGGCGGGGATCGAGGACAAGCAGAAGATCGAAGGCTGGGACGCGTCCGAGCTGCGCAACGGCGACGGCACGATCTTCGTCTGCATGATCCGCCGCCACTATGCCACCGGGAGCGAGCCCGATGCGCGGCGGCTCGGCATCTTCCTGATGGCGAGCCGGCTGCGCGGCGTCTCGATGATGGTGAAGGACTCCAGTCTGAAGCTGCCGGAGAACAAGCCGGTCGAGGCGAGCCTCGCCGTCGGCAAGACGCCGTTCCCGCAAGTGACGATGCAGGCTCAGGGCAGCGACGAAATCGGAATTTTCCCGCAAGCGGGAGGTCGGCTGCTGGCCGCGCTGGAGGCGGCGCCGCTCGTGAGCCTCAAGCCGGAAGGCGGCGAGAGCTACGAGTTCTCGATGAGCGCGGGCGTGCTTGGTTGGCTGCGCGCCTGCGCCAGGCGTAACGCGATCGCCCTGGAGCCGGCGAGCCCGTAACCGTCTCTCCTCACATCCACCGCGTCTCACCCGCCGCGCCGCCTTGATCCCGGCGGACTCGCTCCCGACAACATGGCGCGCAGCCGGTCCGTTCCGCAGCTTGGAAGTTGCCCGCCTCGAGCGATGGGCGTGCAACTCATCTGAGCTTGTCTCGGCCGCCGCTGCGTGCACAATCGTTCGCACAAGCGAACAGGAGCACTTGCGCGTGAAGGCCGTCTACACCGAGCTGCATCGCAGCCATGATCCGCAATTCTATCTCGTGCGCGGGGTCGTGAAGCGGACCACCGAGCAGCCCGAACGGGCTGATCGTCTGCTTGCGGGGGTGAAGGCGGGCAATCACGAGTTGGTGGCGCCGCTGCATTTCGGGCAGGAAGCGCGCGCCCGCGTCCACAGTCCGGAATTTCTGACCTTTCTGGAAGAGGCGTGGGAAGCGTGGGCTGCGCTCGGTGATGCCGGCACCGAGATGATCCCGAACATGCACCCCGTGCGCAACGCCGCCACCTATCCGACCCATATCGTCGGACGGCTCGGCTGGCACACGACCGACACCTCGGCGCCGATCGGGCCGGGGACATGGGAGGGCGCCTGCGCCGCGACCGATGTGGCCGCATCGGCGGCGCAGCTCCTGCTCGACGGCGAGGATGCCGTCTACGCGCTGTGCCGTCCGCCGGGGCACCACGCCTATCGCGACATCGCCTCCGGCTTCTGCTTCATGAACAATTCGGCGATCGCGGCTGCGCATCTGCGCCAGCGCCACGAGCGCGTCGCGATCCTCGATGTCGACGTCCATCACGGCAACGGCACGCAAGGCATCTTCTACGAGCGACCGGACGTGCTCACGATCTCGATCCACGCCGATCCCACGCATTACTATCCGTTCGTGTGGGGGTATGCGCATGAGCGCGGCGCCGGCGCCGGGCTCGGCGCCAACCTCAACATTCCGCTGCCGCTGAAGAGCGGCGACGACACCTATCTGAAGGCGTTCGAGACGGCGGCCAAGACCATCCACGCCTTCGCGCCCGGCGCGCTCGTCGTCGCCCTCGGCCTCGACGCGTCCGAGCATGATCCGCTGAAAGGTCTTGCGGTGACGACGCCAGGCTTCCGCCGCATCGGGGCTGCGATCGCGCGGCTCGGCCTGCCCACGGTGTTCGTGCAGGAGGGCGGCTATCTCTCGGACATTCTCGGGCAGAACCTGACGGCCGTGCTGGCGGGCTTCGAAGAGGCGCGGTGACGTGGCCCTTGTGGGATGCGGGGCGATGATCATTGCTACACGTCATGACGGTGTGGCGGCACCAGCATGGTCTGCAACGATGACAATCGAGTGATGTCATTCCCGAAAGCCTA
Organism: Bradyrhizobium sp. ORS 285; assembly: GCF_900176205.1. Taxonomy (NCBI): domain Bacteria; kingdom Pseudomonadati; phylum Pseudomonadota; class Alphaproteobacteria; order Hyphomicrobiales; family Nitrobacteraceae; genus Bradyrhizobium; species Bradyrhizobium sp. ORS 285. Next base: position 5,844,532 of record NZ_LT859959.1, on the reverse strand, counting down.
CGGGTTCTGATCGCACGCGTGCGGTCGCCCGGAGTTCCACGGGCGGCGAAAGTACAGGGTTCTTTAAGCTCACTGACGACAATGCGCCGCAATCTGGCCTGGGCCGCTTCAACGGAGAATGCGGCTATGCGGAGCAGGCGGCCGTTCACATTCGGTGGATCGGCAGCCGTGCTGCAGGGCATGTCATGGAGCGCCGTTGGCCGACATCATCCCATTCCCGACGGCGGCAGCGCGGATCGCGCGCGCGAAGCGGATCGACATCGCACTCGAGATGGCGGTCGCGATCCAGCTCGTGCAGCTCAGGCGTACGCTCGATGCGTGGCGGCAAATCCTGGATCGGCTCGACGAGCTTGCCAGGCCCGACGGGCATGCCGTTCCGAGCGAGCAGTCGCGTCCCATCCGCCAGCTTATTGCCGAGGCCGAGCGCGCCATTGCCGATGTCTGCGACCGCAACGATGGCAGCGCGCCAACGGACGATCCCTGCCCGCGCAACCATTGACGACGCGCTCCGGCGCTGCGCCGCGTCCTAGCTTGCCAGCGCCTGCGGAGTCCGTGCGACCACCTGCTGCTCAGCAGCGCGGACGATCTCCATCGTGCGCACGACGCTCGCGGGATTCACGCTGATGGAGTCGATGCCGAGCTCGGCGAGATAGCGCGCGACGTCCGGATAGTTGGCCGGGGCCTCGCCGCAGATGCCGACATGGCGGCGGTTGCGATGCGCGCCCTCGATCGCGAGCTTGAGCATCGCAAGCAGCCCGGGATCGCGCTCGTCGAAATCGAATGCGACGATGTCGGAGTCGCGGTCGACGCCGAGGGTGAGCTGGGTGAGATCGTTGGAGCCGATCGAGAAGCCGTCGAAATGCTTGGCGAACTCATCGATCAGGATGACGTTGTTCGGGATCTCGCACATCATGTAGATCTCGAGCCCGTTCTCGCCGCGCACGAGGCCATGCTCCGCCATCGCGGCGATCACCTTGCGCGCCTCCTCGACGCGGCGGCAGAACGGGATCATGATCTTGAGGTTGGTGAGTCCCATTGCATCGCGCACGCGCTTCAGCGCCGCGCATTCCAGCGCGAAGCCGGCCGCGTAGGCCGGGTGCGCGTAGCGTGACGCGCCGCGGAAGCCGAGCATCGGGTTCTCTTCCCTGGGCTCGAAATCGGCACCGCCGATCAGGCTGGCATATTCGTTGGTCTTGAAGTCCGACAGCCTGACGATCACGGGACGCGGATAGAACGCGGCGGCAATGGTGCCGACGCCCTCGGACAGCCGCTCGACGAAGAAGTCCGCCGGCTTCTTGTAGCGCGTCGTGAGGCGCTTGATCGTCGCGCGGTCCTTGGCCGAATTCACCTTGTTGGGTGCGGCAAGCGCCATCGGATGGATGCCGATCGACTGGTTGATGATGAACTCCATGCGCGCCAGGCCGACGCCGTCGTTCGGCAGCAGCGCGGTCTTGAAGGCGAGCTCGGGATTGCCGAGATTGACCATGATGTGGGTGTGCGGCTTGTCCAGCCTGTCGATCGCGAGGCGCTCGACCGCGAAGGGCAGGGCGCTGTCATAGACATGACCGGCATCGCCCTCGGCGCAGCACACCGTGACGGCCGCTCCCGTCTTGGCGCGCTTGCTGAAATCCTCGGTGCCGACCACCGCGGGCACGCCGAGCTCGCGGGCGATGATCGCGGCATGGCAGGTGCGACCGCCATGATCGGTGACGATCGCGGCCGCCGTCTTCATCACCGGCTCCCAGTCCGGGCTGGTCGACGCCGCCACCAGCACCTCGCCGGGCTTGAACGCGCGCAGGTCCTTCGACGAGCGGATCAGGCGGATCTTGCCGGCTGCGATCTTCTCTCCGACGGCACGTCCGGTCGCCAGCACCCGGCCGGCCTTCTTCAGCGCGTAGGTCTCGACCGATTCCGGCCGGCGCTGCGAGGCCACGGTCTCCGGCCGCGCCTGGATGATGTAGAGCGCGCCGTCGCGGCCGTCCTTGGCCCATTCGATGTCCATCGGCGTCGGCCGGCCGGCTTTCTGCGAGTAGTGCTGCTCGACGGTGATCGTCGCCTGCGCCAGCTCCAGCACGTCGGTGTCATCGATGCAGAATTTGGCGCGCTCGGCCGGCGGCGTCGCCTCGATGCGCGTCGTGGCGCCCCGCGCGCCCGCTTTGGCGTAGACCATCCGTTTAGTCTTGGCGCCCAACCGGCGCGACAGCACGCTGCGGAAGCCGGCCGCGAAGGTCGGCTTGTGGACGTAGAACTCGTCGGGATCGACCGCGCCCTGCACGATGGTCTCGCCGAGCCCATAGACGCCAGTGATGAAGGCGACGTCGCGAAAACCGCTTTCGGTGTCGAGCGAGAACATCACGCCGCTGGCGCCGAGATCCGAGCGCACCATCTTCATGACGGCCACCGACAGCGCGACCTTGTCGTGCGCAAAGCCGTTGTCGATGCGGTAGGAGATCGCGCGATCGGTGTAGAGCGAGGCGAAGCAGCGGCGGCAGGTCTCGAACAGATCCTTCGCACCGCGGATGTTGAGAAAGCTCTCGTGCTGGCCGGCAAAGCTCGCATTCGGCAGGTCCTCCGCCGTGGCCGAGCTGCGCACGGCGACGGCGACGCCCCGGCCATATTCCTGCTCGAGCTGCTTATAGGCCTTCGCCACCTCGTGCCGCAGGTCCTCACGATCGGTGGCTTCGAAGACGATGGCGCGCGCTTTGGCGGCGCGCCTGGCGAGATCGGCGATGCGGCGCTTGTCGAGGCCGGCGAGCAGCCTGCGGAGCTCATCGTCGGCGCCATCAGCCCGCAGCGCATCACGATAGCTCGCGGCCGTCAGCGCAAAGCCGTTGGGCACGCGCACGCCCTGCGCGGTCAGCGCGGAATACAGCTCGCCGAGCGAGGCCGTCTTGCCGCCGACCTCCGGCACGTCCTCGATCCGAAGATCCTTGAACCAGCGGATGTACCCGGATGCCGTCATGGCCTGTCTCCCGCATCGCAGCGCAGACCGTAGTTTGTCGCGTCGCGCGGCAGCCGACTTGCGCAAGATCAAGCGGCAGGCCGTCGGGCCTTTTTAGATGATCCCATGACAAAAGTTCCCCGGCGAGATCCGTTCGCTGCCGATGAGCCCGACGACCTCCGCTCCGCCGGCCTGTCCGAGGACGACAATGAGGACAGCAATCGCGAATGGTCGCGGTTCTGGCTGACGGCGCGGAATTTCTGGTGCGGATGGCCGGCATGGCGGGTCTGGCTGCTCTGCGCCATTCTCGTCGGCATCGTCATGCTGCAGCTCTACGTGCAGTTCCGCTTCAACACTTGGAACAGGGATTTCTTCAATGCGCTGGAGGGCCGTGACCCGGCGCGCCTGCGCGAGCAGGCCATGCTGCTTGCGCCGCTGTGTCTCGCCAGCGTGGCCCTGGCGGTGGCGTCCGTCTGGGGCCGCATGGCCATGCAGCGCAATTGGCGGCAATGGCTGGCGGCCAAGGTGATCGACTATTGGATCGAGAACGACCGCTATGCGCGGCTGGCCTTGGTGCAGGGTGATCAGAAGATTCCCGAGTATCGTATTGCCGAGGACGTGCGTATCGCGACCGATGCGCCGGTCGACTTCGCCGTCAACGTCATCTCCTCGCTTCTGACGGCCATCATCTTCCTCCAGGTGCTCTGGCAGGTCGGAGGTCCCATCGGCTTCAGCTTCGCCGGCTACCATGTCTGGATTCCCGGCTATCTCGTCGTCAGCGTCGCGGTCTATTCCGGGCTCGTCACCGGTGCGATGCTGTGGGTGGGGTCGCCGCTGACACGCGTCATCCAGGTCAAGAACCAGGCTGAATCGGAGCTGATCACCGCGGCGCATCTGCTGCGCGACATCGGGGAAGGTGTTTCGCCGAAGGACGACACGCGCGGCGTCATCGCCGCGCTGTGGCAGGCGCTCGATCGCACGATCCGGCAGTGGCGGCGGCTGTGCTGGCGATTGATGCGCATGACGCTGGTCTCACATACCAACTCGCTGCTCGCGCCGATCATCGGGCTCGTGCTGTGCGCGCCGAAGTTCCTGAGCAACGAGATGTCGCTCGGCGAGCTGACACAGGCGGCCGCGGCCTTTACGCTGGTGCAGGGCTCGTTCAACTGGCTGGTCGACAATTACAGCCGCGTCGCCGACTGGATGTCGTCGCTGGAGCGCGTCGGCGGATTGTTGTTGTCACTCGACCTGCTGAACGATGTCGCCGAGGTGGACGTCAGGCGGTCTGAAGCTGCACGTCAGGCAGCAGACGGGTGATGTCGGCGGGGTCGGACAGGGCGGTGCCCGTGCGCAGCAGCGCGGCCGCACCCGCCGCCACCGCGAAGCGGAACGCTTCGTCGAGCGATGCATTAGCGGCAAGCTTGGCCACCAGCGCGCCAAGAAAGCTGTCGCCGGCGCCGACCGCGTTGATCGGCACCATCCGCAAGGGCTGCGCGCGCAGGACGCGCTCCGCTGTCACGACCAGCGCGCCGAGATGGCCCATCGTCAGCGCCACGATTCTGGCCTTGCCAGTCGTGACCAGCATGCGCGCCGCGGCTTCCCAGGCCGTCGCATCCGGCAGCTCGCCGCCGACGAGCTCATGCATCTCGCGCAGCGACGGCTTGATCAGATCGACGCCGCTGGCGACAGCCGCGGCCAGCGCCGGGCCGGAGGTGTCGAGAATGAATTGCGCGCCACGCGCCCGCGCAATTGCTGAGACGCGCGCGTAGTAGTCGGCCGGCACGCCGCGCGGCAGGCTGCCGCTGCCGATCACGAAGCGCGGAAACGGATCGAGCGCGCTCACGAGCGCGAGCCCGGCCTGCCATTCGGCCTCGCTGAGAGTCGGGCCCGGCAGGATGAAGCGATAGGGCTGGCCGGTGCTGCGCTCCTGGACGAAGAAGTCCTCGCGCGTGTCCTCGGCCGTTGTCCAGGTGCGGCTGGTGACGCCCTCATTCTCGACCAACTGCTTCAGCAGCACTCCCGTCGGGCCGCCGACCGGATAGAGCGCCGTCACGTCGCCGCCAAGCCGGGTGATCACACGGGCGACATTGATGCCGCCGCCGCCGGGATCGCGCCGCTGCGTGCTACCGCGCAGCTTCGCCACCGGCACGATGGTCTCGACCGTCGTCGACACGTCGACCGCCGGGTTCGGCGTGATCGTGATGATGTCGCTCATTGATCAGGTTGCGGAGGACCCGCCGCTCGCAGTGATGCCGGACTCGTAGAAGGATTTGAGGCCGAGGAAGCTGATATCAGGCTTGGTGACGAGATGCACCGGGATCGGGCGCAGATAACTGTCGTAGCGGCCCTTGCTCTCGAACTGCCGGCGGAAATCGGACTTGGCGAAATAATCGGGGAAGCGCGGCGGAATGCCGCCGGCGATGTAGACGCCGCCGCGGGCGCAGAACGTCAGCGCCAGATTGCCGGCGACGGCGCCGAGCCAGGCGCAGAACATATCGAGCGTGGCGCGGCTCGTGGCGCAGCTGCCGTCGAGTGCGGCGTGCGTGATCGCGGCCGCGTCTCGCATTGGCACGCTCGCGCCGTCGATTGCTGCGATCGCCTGATAGACGTTCTCGAGGCCCATGCCGGACAGCGCGCGCTCGATCGAGACATGGCCGAAGCGCTCGCGCATCTTGGCGAGCACGGTGGCCTCGCGCGCCGTCGTCGCCGGCAAGGTCGCATGGCCGGCTTCGGTGACCGCGACGGCCGCGCGGCCATCATTGGGGAGGTAGCAGGCCGCACCGAACCCGGTGCCCGGACCGATCACCAGCATCGGCGCGCCATCGACAGCCGCATGGCCGCCGAGCGGAAACAGATCATCCGGATGCAGAGCGGGCAGGGACCAGCCGACGGCTTCGAAATCGTTGAGCAACTTCGCCGAGCGAAGATTGAACCGCGCCGCCAGCTCGGCGCCGTCGATCACCCAGGTCGAGTTGGTCAGCATGCCGCGGTTGCGCTCGATCGGGCCGGCGATGTCGAGCACGGCTGCGGTGGGCGGGCCGCCGGCGGCATGGCGCGACAGAAAGTCGGTGATCGCATCCGCGATGGTCGGAAAATCGGCGACCTTCAGATGCGCGACGTCGCAGATCACCCCGTCGTCGAGCAGCGCGAAGCGCGCATTGGTGCCGCCGATATCGCCCAGAAGAACGCGCTCGCTCATCCCTCAGTCTTCCGCCCGGTTGTGCGGCCTGCCGGGTCATGGGAGTTCCGGTGGCCCGCAATCATGTCCGCATACCACCGTGCCGATGCCTTGGGAATGCGGCGCTGCGTGGCGTGATCGACATAGACAATGCCGAAGCGCTGCGAATAGCCCGCCCCCCACTCAAAATTATCCAAGAGCGACCAGACGAAATAGCCGCGCACGTCGGCGCCGGCGGCGATCGCCTGTTCCATCGCCGCGGTATAGGCCTTGAGATAGCCGATCCGGTCGTGGTCCTGGATCTGGCCCGCGGCATCGAGCACGTCATTGGCGGCCGTACCGTTTTCCAGCACATAGATCGGCAATTGGAACCGCTGGTGGATATCCAGCAGCGTGTCGCGGAACGCATCCGGCACGACAGGCCAGCCGATCGCGCTGCGCGGCACGGTGTCCGGCGCGGGACCGAAGGCGGCGCCGATCAGGTCGGTGTCGGCCCTGACGTAATGCGGCGAATAATGGTTCAGCCCGAACCAGTCGATGGGACGCGCGATCTGGGCCATGTCGCCCGGCATGACATAGGGCGCGATGGCATCGAGCAGCGCCGGCGGATAGCTGGCGAAGGCCTGCGGAAACGGGAAAGCGTCGTTCCAATAGGCCGCGAGCCGCAGCGCCGCGGCGGCGTCGGCGGGATTGGCCGAGCAGGGATAGCAAGGCTGGCGATTGTGGATCGCGCCGATCGAGGCGCCCGCGACATCCTTGCGCAGCACGTCGACGGCGCGGCCATGGCTGAGATTGACGTGGTGGATGGCCTTGTGCAGCGCCGCCTTGTCGGCGATCCCCGGGGCATGCCAGCCGAGTCCGTAGCCGAACAGCGTGAACACGCAGGGCTCGTTGAAGGTGGCGAAGCGCTTCACCCGGTCGCCATAGCGTCGCGCCACCAGCGCGGTGTAGTCGGCGAACCAGCCTGCGATGTCGCGGTTCTGCCAGCCGCCGAGCGCCTCCAGCGCCTGGGGCAGGTCCCAGTGGTAGAGGCAAAGCCAGGGCTCTATCTCCGCGGCGAGCAGCGCATCGATCAGCCGGTCGTAGAAGGCGAGGCCGGCCTCGTTGGCCGCGCCGCGCCCTTGCGGCAGCACGCGCGGCCAGGCGATCGAGAACCGATAGGCGTTGAGGCCAAGCGCGCGCATTAGCGCGACGTCCTCGGCATAGCGATGGTAATGGTCGCAAGCGACCTCCGCGGTCTCACTGCCTTTGATGCGGCCCGGCGCGCGCAGATACACGTCCCAGATGCTGTCGGTGCGGCCGTCAACGTGGGCAGCGCCTTCGATCTGGAAGGCCGAGGTCGAGGCGCCCCAGACGAAGTTCGGACGTGTGGTCATGATCGGAAAAAGCCTTGCACTGCTGCGTTCGGGCTCATGTTGCCGATCGCCGCCGTCCCGCCGTTGACCGGGATCAAGCGGCTCGGCGGTGTCCTGCGCCGGCGATGGGCCATGACATTGAGGCGGCACGAGCCGCGGCGATTGTTACTCCGTCATGCCCGGGCTCGTCCCGGGCATCCACGTCTAGCTGCGGACGCCGGACGACGTGGATGGCCGGGACAAGCCCGGGCATGACGGTGAGGAGGCAGACGGGGCCCAAGATACCGCGCCCCGTATGCGAGTGTCCTGCGCCGGCGAGGGGTGATCATGCAGGCAATGGGCTTGCATCCCGGGCCAAAGCTGTAGAACGTGCGGCCGCCGAGAATGAGGAGTTTCGGCTCGAATGAGCGTGTTTCTGCTGCGGCGATGCCTGACCTTGCTTGCGACCCTGGTCGGGGCGTCGCTGATCATTTTCCTGGTGCTTGATGCCCTGCCGGGTAACGCGGCGCAGATGCTGATGGGCGCGGACGCCTCGCCCGATGCGGTGAGGGCGCTGACCATCAAGCTCGGGCTCGATCAGCCGCTGGCGCTGCGCTACCTGCAATGGCTCGGTGGGCTCGCCACCGGCAATCTCGGCAACAGCTATGCCTATGGCACGCCGGTGGCGGAGCTGATCCGCGAGCGTCTCGCCATGACCATTCCGCTCGCGATCATGGCGATGGCGCTCACGACGGTTCTGGCGCTCGCGGCGGGCATCTACACGGCCGCCAACCACAATCGGATCGGCGATGTCGGCGTGATGTCGCTGACCCAGATCGGCATCGCGCTGCCGAACTTCTGGTTCGCGATCCTCTTGATCCTGCTGTTCGCGGTGAAGCTGCAATGGCTGTCGGCCGGCGGCTTCCCCGGCTGGGAGGACGGCATCTGGCCCGGCTTGCGCTCGCTGCTGCTGCCCGCGGTAGCGCTCGCGGTGGTGCAGGCCGCCATCCTGGCGCGCGTGACGCGCTCGGCGGTGCTCGACGTTCTGCGCGAGGACTTCGTGCGCACCGCGCGCGCCAAGGGACTGAGCAAGCGCGAGGTGCTGTGGCAGCACGTGCTGCGCAACGCGATGATCCCGGTGCTCACCGTGATGGGCCTGCAATTCGCCAATCTGCTGGCCGGCACCATCGTGATCGAGAACGTGTTCTATCTGCCGGGCCTCGGCCGTCTCATCTTTCAGTCGATCGCCAATCGCGATCTCATCGTCGTCCGTAACTGCGTGATGCTGCTGGCCGCCATGGTCATCATCGTCAACTTCGTCGTCGACGTGCTCTATGCGGTGATTGATCCGCGCATCAAGGTCCACGAGCTGTGAGTGCGTCCGTGATCGTCCAAACAACGGCCGCGCCGGTGCCGAACGCGTTCTGGCGCCGCGCGCTACGCCATCGCAGTTTCGTCATCGGCGCGCTGCTCTGCCTGGTCGTGCTCGGCGCCGCACTGCTGTCGCTGGTGTGGACGCCGTGGTCGGCCTACGAGATCGACGTCGCCTCGAAGCTGCGGCCACCATCCTCGGCGCATTGGCTCGGCACCGACGTGTTCGGCCGCGACATCGTCTCGCTGCTCCTGGTCGGCGCGCGCGCCACCATTTTGGTCGGTATCATCGCGGTCGGCATCGGCCTCACCTGCGGCGTTGCCCTCGGGCTCGTCGCCGCCGCGCAGCGCGGCTGGACCGAGGAGCTGGTGATGCGCTTCAGCGACTTCACCTTCGCCTTTCCAGCGGTGCTGTCGGCGATCATGCTGGCGGCGGTGATCGGTCCGGGCATGGTGACCTCGATCACTGCAATCGGCATTTTCCAGCTCCCGGTGTTCGTGCGCGTCACCCGCGGCTCGGCCGGCGCGATCTGGGCGCGCGAGTTCATCCTCGCGGCGCGCGCCGCCGGCAAGGGCCGCTTCCGCATCACCCTCGAGCACGTGCTGCCGAACATCCTGTCGATCCTGATCGTGCAGGCCACGATCCAGTTCGCGCTGGCGATCCTCGCCGAGGCGGCGCTGTCCTATCTCGGTCTGGGCACGCAGCCGCCGCAGCCGTCCTGGGGGCGCATGCTGAACGACGCACAGACCCTGCTGTTCCAGTCGCCGAGTCTCGCCGTCTATCCGGGAGCTGCAATTGCGCTCGCGGTGCTCGGCCTCAATCTGCTCGGCGATGGTCTGCGTGACCTGCTCGATCCGCGCCTGGCGAGGCAGCGATGATGACGAGCGATCATCCTCTGCTTGATGTCAAAGGTCTCGGCATCCGCCTCAACACCAGCCGAGGTCCGGCGCAGGCTGTGCGCGAGGTCTCGTTCGCGCTGAAGCGCGGCGAGACGCTGGGCATTGTCGGCGAATCCGGCTGCGGCAAGTCGATCACGGCGCTGGCGCTGCTCGGGCTGCTGCCGGACAGCGCGGTCGTCAGCGGCAGCATCAAGCTCGATGGTCGCGAGCTGGCCGGTCTCGATTATGCCGAATATTGCAAGCTGCGCGGCAACCGCATCAGCATGATCTTCCAGGAGCCGATGACCGCGCTCAACCCGATGCACACGATCGGTCATCAGGTCGCCGAGCCGCTGCTGCGCCACACCGGCTGCTCGGCGGCGGAGGCCAGGCGCGAGGCGATCGCGCTGCTCGACCGTGTCGGTCTGCCCGACCCTGCCAAACGCTTCGACGCCTATCCGCACCAGTTCTCCGGCGGCCAGCGCCAGCGCATCACCATTGCGATGGCGCTCGCGTGCAAGCCCGACGTGCTGATCGCCGATGAGCCGACCACCGCGCTCGACGTCACCATCCAGCGCCAGATCCTCGATCTGATCGCCGATCTCGTGGCCGAGCAGGGCATGGCGATGATCCTGATCTCGCACGATCTCGGCGTGATCGCCGAGAACGTGCAGCGCATGATCGTGATGTATGGCGGCACGGTCGTCGAGAGCGGCAGCACGGACGCGGTGTTCTCGCGCATGGGCCATCCCTACACGCAGGGCCTGTTCCGGGCACGGCCGCGGCTCGGCGCCCGCAAGGGCGCGCGGCTGGCGACCATCGCCGGCACTGTGCCCGAGCTCGCCGATCTCCCCGCCGGCTGTCCGTTCGCCGACCGCTGCGATCTGGTCATCGACGCCTGCCGCGCGGCGCTGCCGCCCGCGATCGAGATTGGCGCAGGGCACCATGTGCGCTGCATCCGGACGGATGCCGCGCTCGCGCGCGATCCCGTGGGAGTGGTCGCGTGAGCGTCGCCGCACGGCAAGATGAAGCGACGCCGCTGCTCGAGGTTCGCGATCTGGTGCAGCGCTATACGTTGCCGCGCGAGAGCCTGTTGCGGCCACCGGGGCAGGTGCTCGCGCTGAATGGCGTCTCGCTGTCGCTGATGCCGGGCAAGAGCCTCGGCATCGTCGGCGAGTCCGGCTCAGGCAAGTCGACCTTGGCGCGACTCATCATGGCGCTGGAGGTGCCGTCGTCGGGATCGGTGCTGATGTCCGGGCGCGATCTCAACCGTCTCCCGGGTGATGAGCTGCGCCGCGCACGGCGCGACTTCCAGATGGTGTTTCAGGACCCGTATGGATCGCTCGACCCCCGCCAGACCATCGCGCGCATCGTTGCCGAGCCGTTGACCGCTTTGGAGAGCCCCGATCGCGACAGCTTGCGGACGCGCGTGGCGAGCGTGCTGCGGCAAGTCGGCTTGCGCGATGCCGACATGGACAAATATCCGCACGAATTTTCCGGCGGTCAGCGCCAGCGCATCGCGATCGCGCGCGCGCTGATCACCCAGCCGAAGCTGATCGTCGCCGACGAGCCGGTCTCCGCGCTCGACGTCTCCGTACAGGCGCAGGTGCTCAATCTAATGCAGGACCTGCAGGAGCAGTTCGGCCTCAGCTACGTCCTGATCAGCCATGATCTCGCTGTGGTCGACTATCTCTGCGACGAGGTCGCGGTGATGTATCTCGGCCGTATCGTCGAGCGCGGGCGGCCTGAGGATCTGTTCGGCCAATGCGCGCATCCCTATACGCGCGCGCTGCTGGACGCGGTGCCGCGCGCACAGGCCGGCGCCGTCAGGCGCAGGGGCGCCGACGTTGCGATCGTCTCGCAGTCCCTGGGCACGGCCGGCTGCGCTTATGCGCCGCGCTGTCCGCTTGCCGATTCCCATTGCCGCGAAACTGCTCCGGCGCTGCGGCCGCTCACCGCGCAACATTCGGCTGCCTGCCACCACGCGGAAAGCGTGATGGCGCTGCCGGCGCTGGCCGCCGGGGAAGATCCGCCTCTTGTCTCCAAGCCGCTTTGACGCATAATTCGGTTCCGTCCGGGAGAAACAAACAATGTTGAAAAAACTATCGATCATCGCATTGACCGCGCTCGTTGCGGCCGTAGTGCCTGCGTCGGCGCAGAGCAAGAAGGACAGCGTCGTCGTCGGCATGACCCTGGAGCCGCCGGGGCTCGACCCGACCAGCGCGGCGGCCGCAGCGATTGCCGAGGTCACGCTCTACAACGTCTATGAGACGCTGACCAAGATCAACGAGGACGGCTCGGTGTCGCCGCTGCTGGCCACGAGCTGGCAGGCGTCGTCCGACCTGAAGAGCTACACGTTCAAGCTCGTCAAGGGCGTCAAATTCCAGAACGGCGAAGCGTTCGATTCCGCCGCCGTGAAGTTCTCGTTCGACCGCGCCGGCGCCGCCAACAGCACCAACAAGGACAAGGCGCTGTTCCAGGCGATGGAGGCGGTCAACGCGCCCGACGCCGAGACCATCGAGATCAAGCTGAAATATTCCGAACCGAATTTGCCGTTCCTGCTGGGGCAGGCGACCGCGTCGATCGTCGAACCGAAGAGCGCGCCGACCGATGCGACGCAGCCGGTCGGCACCGGACCGTACACGCTCGGCGCCTGGGCCAAGGGCTCGTCGCTGACGCTTAACAAATGGCCTGACTATCGCAACGCGGCCTCCGTCAAGCTGTCCAAGGTGACGATCCGCTTCATCTCCGATCCGGCGGCGCAGGTCGCGGCGCTGCTGTCGGGTGACGTCGATGCGTTCCCGCGCGGCACCTCGGCACGCACCATCGCGCAGTTCAAGGCCGACCCGCGCTTCACCGTGCTGATCGGCGGCTCCAAGGCGAAGACGATCGTCACCATCAACAACAAGAAGAAGCCGCTCGACGACGTCCGCGTCCGCCGCGCCATTCTCGCCGCGATCGAGCGCAAGGCGATGATCGAGGGCGCCGTCGACGGGCTGGGCACGCCGATCGGCAGCTTCTACACGCCGGGCTCGCTCGGTTATGTCGACACCACCGACATCAATCCCTACGACCCGGAGAAGGCCAAGAAGCTGCTGGCGGAAGCCGGCGTCACCACGCCGCTGCAACTGAGCCTGCGGCTGCCGCCGCCGGCCTATGCGCGGCAGGGCGGCGAGGTGCTCGCGGCGCAACTCGCCAAGGTCGGCATCACAGCCAAGATCGAGAACCTCGAATGGGCGGCGTGGCTGTCGCAGGTGTTCAACGGTCCGCATGATTTCGATCTGACGATCGTCTCCCATGTCGAGCCGTTCGACCTCGTCAAGTTCACCGAGCCGAACTATTACTTCGGCTATCAGTCCGACGCGTTCAACAAGCTGTATCAGAAGATCGTCGACACGCCGGCCGAGGCCGACCGCGCCAAGCTGCTCGGCGACGCCCAGCGCTGGCTTGCCACCGACGCCGCCGCCGGCTTCCTGTTCCAGCCGCAATGGATCACGGTGATCAACAAGAAGCTGAAGGGCGTCTGGAAGGACGTGCCGCAGTTCGAGAACGATTTTGCCAGCTGGAGCTGGGAGTGAGCGGGACCGCTCGCTTTCTGTACCCGCAGCAAGGTGCGAAATGCAGTGCCCTCTCCCCTTGTGGGAGAGGGCATCGACGGCCTATCCCCACGCGCGGTTGGGTGAGGGGTATCTCTCGGCGAGTTGAGCTCGTGGAAAGAGACCCCTCACCCAACCGCGTTTGCCGCTCTGTCCTACATGCCCTCTCCCACAAGGGGAGAGGGCGCAATAAGTAACACTTGCGCTTTGAGCTACTTCATCAACTAGTTCGGCCATTCGATCGGCGTGAAGCGCAATTGCCGCCGCCGCATCTCGGCCTGGAGTTCCTGGGCATATTGCTTGGCCCGCTCGCCGATCAGCCGGTAGGGTCCCCCGATCCGGCTGTCAGCGGCCACCTGCTTGCGAACACTCTCGTAGTACGCCATCAGGCTTTCATCGGTCGAATTGACAAATCTCATCCACGCGCCCTCGCAACAATTCCCCCTCGCTGCCAAGTTTGCACGGCTTTTCCGCCGCGGCAGCGACATAGGTTAACGTTCCCTGGCGCAAATAGTTCCATTTGTGTTCCCTTGTGTCCGAGCTGATTGACGCGCTGTGTGACAGGAACCGTTCCGTCGCTCGACATTTGGTTCCGTCAATCCAATGCGAGGGCGGCGATGCGCACCGAAGTTCTGGTTATCGGCGGCGGTCCCGCGGGACTGATGGCCGCAATCTATCTGGCCCGGTTCCGCCGTCGTGTCGTCGTCATCGATAGCGGGGCATCGCGAGCGGCGCTGATCCCACGAAGCCACAATCTGCCGGGTTTTCCGAACGGCCTTCCCGGCACCGAGCTGCTCGCACGAATGCAGCGGCAGACCGAGGAGCTCCGCGTTCCCATCATCAGCGGCACGGTGACCGCCCTGGAGCAGCGGGACGGAACGATCATCGCCGCGCATGAGGGCGATCCGATCGTGGCACAGCGTGCCATTCTGGCGACGGGCATCGTCGACAAACAGACGCCGTTGGCTGACTGGACATTGGCCGTGCGCGACGGCCACTTGCGCTACTGTCCAGTCTGCGACGGCTTTGAGGCCCGCGGCGGCAAGATCGCGATCATCGGTCCGCTCGGACATGCCGCCGGCAAGGCGCTGTTCATGCGCGTCTACAGTTCCGACGTCACGCTGATCCCCGTCGGCGATGAGCAGAACGACGACAAGCGCCGAGAGCTGCAGGCGGCGGGTGTCCGCATCACGCCCACGCTGAAGGCCCTACATCGTGAGGAGCGCGCGATCGTGGCCACGTTCGCGGACGGCAGCAGCGAACGGTTCGAGATCGTGTATCCGGCGATGGGCGCTGATGTTCGGTCCGACCTCGCGATCAAGCTCGGCGCGCGGCATACGTCGGACGGCTTTCTGGAAGTTGATGCCAAGCAGCGTTGCGGCGTCGAAGGACTGTATGGCATCGGCGACGTCGTCACCGACCTGCATCAGATCGCGGTCGCGTTTGGTCATGCGGCAGTCGCGGCATGCCACGCCCATCATTCGCTGCCGATGCGCTACGCGGAACCGTGAGATCGATCAGCGAGCGAAATTGATCACAACCTGAAATCGCGATATCCTATGTAAGTGCCGCTGCCGTTGACGTGTCGGACCATGGCCCATGGACAGGAAGTCGGCATGTTTGGCAGCTGCGTCCAGCTGTCGTGAGGAAGCCGAGCGTGATCCCGCCCGGCGTGAGCTCTGGCTGCAGCAGGCGTCGAAATGGATGGCGCTTGCCGGCGAGCAGGCGGGACATGCGCTGATCGTCTGTGATCATGCTGCGGCGAGCCCTGACGCCCGCCGCTGAGCGGGATCATTGCAGCGTCGGATCAAGCTTGTCGCGCAGCCAGTCGCCGATCACCGACACCGCGAGCGTCGTGACCACGATCGTCAGCGCAGGCGCGAGCATGATCCACGGCGCCCGCGTCAGGTATTCACGGCCATAGCCGACCATGTTGCCGAGGCTGGTCATCGGCGGCTGCACACCGAGGCCGAGGAACGACAGTCCCGACTCCAGCAGGATGACCTCCGGAAACACCAGCGTCATCGAGACGATCAGCGTCGAGGCGATGTTCGGCAGGATGTGCTTCAGATACACGCGGCCCGGCGTCGCGCCGAGCTGGCGCACGGCGGCGGCATAGCCTTGCGCATTGGCCGAGATGGCGAGCCCCCTTGCGATGCGCGCATAGCGCTCCCAGCCGAACAGGCCCATCAGGCCGATCAGCAGCGGCAGCGAATTGCCGAAGAAGGCGAGCACCGCGAGCGCCAGGATGAGG
The DNA here is from genome assembly GCF_900176205.1 of Bradyrhizobium sp. ORS 285. Classification (NCBI taxonomy): domain Bacteria; kingdom Pseudomonadati; phylum Pseudomonadota; class Alphaproteobacteria; order Hyphomicrobiales; family Nitrobacteraceae; genus Bradyrhizobium; species Bradyrhizobium sp. ORS 285. The sequence continues at coordinate 5,828,979 of NZ_LT859959.1, read as the reverse complement.
AACGGCATGCTGGCCTGGAAGTCGGCGAGCATCAGCACGAATTGCTCGACGAGGCCGCGGAAATGCGCGGCGAGAAAGCCGAGCGTGGTGCCGGCAATCGCCGAGATCGCGGTGGCGCCGAACGCGATCAAGAGCGAGATCCGGATCGAGACGATCAGGCGCGAGAGAACGTCGCGGCCGAGTTCGTCGGTGCCGAGCCAATGCGCGGGGTTGCCCGGCAGGGAGAGGCGATTGCGCAGATCGAATTTGGTGAAACCGTAGGGCGCGATCTGGTCGGCGAAAACCGCGATGATCAGCATCGCCGCGATCCAGCCGATCGCGATCGCGACGGAGACCGGGATGTTCGGCCAGCGAAGCCGCTTCGCGGCCGGCGCCTTCATTGCGACGTCGGTCATGCCTCCGCTCCCTTGCTGCGCAGCCGCGGGTCGAGCAGGCCGTAGAGGAAATCAACGACCAGGTTCGACGTCACCATCGTCATCGCCACCAGCAGCAGGATGCATTGCACGACGGCGAGGTCGCGATTGGCGACGGCCACAACCAGCAGCCGGCCGACGCCCGGCCAGGAGAACACGCTCTCGACCACGACCGCGCCGGCGATGAGACTGCCGACCATGAAGCCGAGAATGGTGACGGTGGGGATCGCGGCGTTCGGCAAGGCGTGGTCGGTGATGACGCGGCGCCATGGCACGCCCTTGGCAGAGGCGGTGCGGATGTAGGGCTGGCCGAGGATTTCGAGCATCGCGCTGCGCGTGAAGCGCGCCAGCACGGCGGCGCCGCCGAAGCCGAGCGTCACGATCGGCAGGATGGCGTGGCGCCACGAGTCTTGTCCGCCCGAGGGCAGCCAGCCGAGTTGCACGGCGAAGATCAGCACCAGCAGCAGCGCCAGCACGAAGCTGGGGACCGTGAATCCTGCGACCGCGGTGATCATGACGGCGCGGTCGATCGCCGATCCCCGATGCAGCGCCGCGTAGATGCCGGCGGGAATACCGAGCAGCACCTTCACCAGGAAGGCCGGGATGGTCAGCGCCAGAGTGGCCGGGATGCGCTCGATCACGAGCTGGATCGCCGGGCGGCCGTCGCGCATCGAGCGTCCGAGCTCGCCCTGTCCGATCGCCTTGAAGTAGTCGAGATACTGCACCCAGATCGGATGATCGAGGCCCCACGCCTTGCGGAAGGCTTCGATGACCTCCGGCGGCGCCTCGGGACCCATGATCATCAGCGCGGGATCGCCTGACAGCCGCAGCACGATGAAGGCGAAGGTGACGACGAGCGCGATCGTCAGCAGCGCGCGCGCGACGCGGATCGCAAAGAAGCGGAGCATCACGCGGCGTCCTGATTTTGCGACGGTGCACCGGTCACGAGATGGCACGCCACCTGGCGCTGCGGATCCAGCGCCGTGAGCTGGGGCACCTCGACGGCGCAGCGCGCGGTCGCATGACGGCAGCGCGGATGAAAGGCGCAGCCGGAGCGGCGCGCGGCCGGATTGGGCGGATCGCCGGTGAGCACGATGCGGTTGGTGCTGCGGCGGCCGGGGGCCGGCGAGGCCGACACCAGTGCCTGCGTGTAAGGATGCTGTGGCCGCGCGAACAGATCATCGGCATCGCCATATTCGACAATGCGGCCGAGATACATCACCGCGACCTTGCTGCTGATCTGCCTGATCACGCGGAGATCGTGACTGATGAAGAGCATGGTCAGGCCGAGCCGCGCCTGCAGGTCGATTAGCAGGTTGACGACCTGCGCCTGGATCGAGACGTCGAGCGCGCTGACCGGCTCGTCGCAGACCAGGAAGTCGGGCTTCGTCGCGAGCGCGCGCGCCAGCACGATGCGCTGGCGCTGGCCGCCGGACAGCGCGCCGGGATAGCGGCGGCCATGGCTGTCGTTGAGATCGACGGCGTGGAGCAGCTCGTGCACACGCGCGTCGCGTTCGTCTTTGGTGCCGATGTCGTGGATGTCGAGCGGCTCGCGGATCTGCTCGGCGACGGGAAGCCGGCGGTCGAGCGCGCCGAGCGGATCCTGGAAGATCATCTGCATCCGCGCGCGCTGCGCGCGCCATGCCGCCGTGCCCGGTGCCGCAATCGGCGCGTCGTCGAAGCGCACGGTGCCTTCATCCGGCGGCTCGAGCCCGAGCACCATGCGTCCGGTGGTCGATTTTCCGGAGCCGGACTCGCCGACGATGCCGAGCGTCTCGCCTTTGGCAATCGAGAAGCTCAGGCCGTCGACGGCCCGCACAGCTGTGAAACGTCCGAAAACGCCGGACCGCATGCGATAGGTACGCGAGATCCTGTCGACCTCGACCAGCGGCGTCGTCATTCGGCGGCGAGCTCCACCGGCAGTCGCTGCGGCCGCAGGCAGGCCACGGCGCGGTCCTGCTCGAACGGCGCGAGCGGCGGCACGCCGGCATGACAGCCATCGCCGGCGAAGCTGCAGCGCGGCGCGAAGGCGCAGCCGCTCGGCAGCGCGCGCGGATCGGGTACCGTGCCGGGAATCGCCTGCAGCCGTCGGCGCGCGCCATCGAGCGGCGGCAGCGCGCCGATCAGGCCCTGCGCGTAAGGGTGCCAGGGATCATCGAACAGGCGCGTGGCGGGGGCGCGCTCGACGATGCGGCCGGCATACATCACGCAGACGCGGTCGCAATTCTCGGCGACGACGCCGAGATCATGGCTGATCAGCACCATCGCCATGTTGAACTCGCGGCGAACGGCCGCCAAGAGATCGAGGATCTGCGCCTGGATGGTGGCGTCGAGCGCGGTGGTCGGCTCGTCCGCGATCAGCAGGTCAGGTTGGCCCGCGAGCGCCATCGCGATCATGATGCGCTGGACCTGCCCGCCGGAGAATTCGTGCGGATAGGCCGACAGCCGCCTGGACGCATCGGGAATGCCGACGAGGTCGAGCAGCCGGAGCGCCTCGACCCGCGCTGCCTCGCCACGCAGGCCGCGATGCAGGGCGAGACTCTCACATAGCTGGCGGCGGATCGTCAGCACCGGGTTGAGCGCGCTGGCCGGATCCTGGAAGATCATCGCGATGCGCCGGCCGCGGACTTGGTCGAGCACCTTGCCCTCGGCCCCGATCAGCTCACGGCCGTCGAGCGTGGCGGATCCGGCAACCTTCGCCTTCGCGGGCAGAAGGCCGAGCGCCGCGAGCCAGGTCACCGACTTGCCGGATCCGGACTCGCCGACGAGGCCCACGGCCTCGCCTTTGTCGATGTCGAGATCGATGCCATGCAGCACTTGTGTGCCGTCGAAGGCAACCTTGAGGCCGGAGATGCTGACCAGCGGCGCCACGGCATCAGACTCCGTAGTTGCCGGTGCGGAAGTCCATCGCGAAGGCGGGCGAGGCCTTCCACTTGATCGACTTCGGCTTGGCGGTGAAGGTCGCGTTCTGATGCAGCACGGTGTAGGCGGGGTCCTCGCGCTCGGCGATCTCCAGCATGCGGCCGAACGCCTTCTTGCGCGCGGCGCGATCGGTGGAGGTCTCCAGGAACTCCGACAGCTGGTTCAGCTCGGCATTGGTCCACTCGCCGACCTGCTGCTGCTGGCCGTTCGGGCCGTGCTGGGCGACCAGCGACGACACCGGATCGTTGAAGGCGGCCGAGTTCGACCAGTCGCGCACCGCGCGGGTCGGGGCGCGCTCCAGGATCTGCGACCAGTTCTCCTTGGTCTCGATCTGCACGTTGAGGCCGACCGCCTGCCACATCTCGACCAGCACCTGCGCGGTCGCGGTCTGGTTGGTGTAGTAGTTGTTGAGCAGGCGATAGGGGATCGGGTCGCCCTTGTAGCCGGCCTGCTTCAAGAGGTCCTGCGCCAGCTTCGGGTCGAACGCGGGCACGCTCCAGTCGGCGATGAACATGTCGCCGTAGAACTCCCACTGCAGGCCCTTCGGCACGCGGGTGCGGCCGGCCCACAGGCTGTCGACGATCGCCTGGCGGTCGATCGCGTGGGTGAAGGCGCGGCGCACCAGGGGATTGGCGAGCTGCGGATGGTTCTTGTCGAACACGGTGAGGCGGTGATTGAGGATCGTGCCGCCCTGGACCTCGAACGCCGCGTTCTTCTCGATGCCGGCGATCTGGTCCGGCGGGATGTCGCAGGCTAACTGATATTCGCCGGACAGAAGGCCATTGATGCGGCTCGCGACCTCCGGCACCTCGACGAAGCGGATGCGCTTCAGCGGCGGGCGGCCGCCCCAATATTCGTCATGGGCCTCGAGCGTCAGCGACACGTCCGGCTTGAACTCGACGATCTTGTAGGGGCCGGTGGTGATCGGCTTGCGCGCCCAATCGAGATAGCTCGCCGCCTCTTCCCAGCCGCGCCGGCTCATGATGTCGGAGCCGTAGCGCATCAGGCGGCCTTCGATGGTCACGTCCGGCGTCGCGTTGACGAAACGCACGGTGTATTTGTCGACCGCATCGACGCGGACGAGATCCGGCCACATCCGGCGGGCGACGCCGATCACGTCCGGCGGCAGCTCCTTGCCGGGGCGCGGGGTCGGGATCTTCTCGAACGCCTTGATGGTGGTGCGGCTCTTGGCCTCGCTGTCGCCGAACATACGCTCGCGGCTGAACGAGAACACGACGTCCTCGGCCGTCATCTCGTCGCCATTGTGGAACTTGACGCCCTGGCGCAGCTTCAGCTCGACGGTCTGGTCGTCGATGCGCTTCCACTCGGTGGCAAGGCCGGGAACGGCTTCGAGATTGCCGCGGAAATTCTTCGAGATCAGGCTTTCCCACAGCGACGAGTAGAACACGCGCTCGCCGACGTTGGACTGCTCGCGAAGCACGTCGAGCACGTTCGAATTGGTCACCTTCTGCACGGCGATGGTGACGGAGGGGCGGTTGTCGGCTTGCGCGATCGACACGCGCGGCAGGATGAAGCTGCCGCTGATCGCGGCGCCGGCGCCGAGCAGGCCGCGGCGGGTGAGCTTGGTCATGGCAATCTCTCTTGAGGTTGTCAGGAAAAGAGGTCGTTGCTTATTGGGCGAGGCCGAGCGAGGCGAGGTGCGCCGCGCCAAGCTTGACGTGATCGTGGTTGCGCAATTCGAGGATCAGGCGCGGATTGGAATTGAGCTTCGCCAGCGCGCGGAATACGGCGATCCAGCGGATGTTGCCTTCGCCCGGCGCCCAGTGCCGGTCGGCATAGCCGTCGGTGTCCTGCAGATGCACATGCGTCAGCATGTCGCCCGCGGCATCGACATAGTAGTCGACCGGCGGCGCACCGGTGGAATGATGTGCATAGTTGGCATGGCCGGTGTCGAGCGACACCCGGACCTTGTTGCTGCCGAGCGCCTTGGCGAGCGTGACGCGATCCAGCGGGTTCTTGTCCTCGATGTTCTCGATCACCAGCTCGCAATTGGCCTGCTCGGCCGAGGCGATGACATCCGACAGCGTCGCGCGCACGCGCTCGATCAGCGCCTCGCGGTTGTCGGGCAGCATGTCGATGTTGTTGTAGTCCCAGGTGGTGTAGGGCGAGTGGATCACCATCTGCGTCGCGCCGAGAAATTCCGCGACCTCCAAGCCTTGCAGCAGCCGCTTGGTGACGGCGCGACGGATCATCGGATCGTGGCTGGCGATGGTGAAGCCCCAGAACGGGCCGTGGATGCCGAGCCGGCCGGTATGGCCCGACAGCATCGACTTGATTTCCTTGGCCGTGCTGCGCCAGTCGCTGTCGAGCAGGTCGGCGCGGAAGAAGTCCTGGATCTCCAGATCGCGCTGGCGCTCCAGCAGCCAATCGGTGTGGGCCGGAATCGATTTGACGGAGAGGGCGGCACCGAGGACGGGCAGCGTGTCGGACATGTGACGAGATCCCTTGCTTCAGACCTCGTGAGCGCTAGCGGAGTTCGATGACGGTCCCATGAAGGGCTGTGGACGAGGACCGCGACATGTTGTGTCCCCCCGCAAAAGATGGCGGCGAGTTGTCCTATCCCTAGAGTGGCCGATGGGCCTTCGGTGCTACTTGACGTAGCCGCGGGAATTGCAACAATGCGGCGAAAAAGGGGAATTGGGATGACGGTACGGCGTGCGATCTGCGGGATGATGCTTTCGCTCCTGGCACTCACGATGGCTGCGTTGAATGCGCCGGCGCATGCCAAGGGGCCGTATGGCGCCATCTCCGTCGCCGGCTGGTCGGGCGGCGCCTACACCGACGACAACACCGGCAAGTTCTCGAGCTGCATCGCGTCCGCCAGCTACAAGAGCGGCATCAATTTCGGCGTGCTCGCGCTGCCGACCTACAATTGGGCGCTCGCCTTCATCCATCCGACCTGGTCGCTCACGCAGGGTCAGAAGTTTCCCATCGTGCTCAGCTTCGATGGCCGCAACTCCTACAACGTCGAGGGCTCCGTCTGGTCGGCGAACATGGTCGTCGTGCCGATGCCGAACGACTCGACGCTCATCAAATCCTTTCGCGCCGCGCGTACCATGTCGGCCTTCGCGCAAGGCAACCTGTTCCAGTTCGATCTCAATGGGACCTCGGTGCTGCTGCCGTCACTTGCCAATTGCGTGCGCCTGATCAATGCCGGCGGAATGGCCGCGGCGACGAACTTCACGGTGCAGCCCAATGCGGCCGCGGCGCAGCGTCCGGCCGCGCCGCCTGCCGCAGTCGCGCCAGCTGCGACGGCGAGTGTTCAGCCGGTACGTGCTGCGGAGGATTCGCCCGAGCTGCAGCTCGAAGCGATGCAGATCGCCTCCAACTTCATTCTGAAGGCCGCGCTGTCGCATCCGGCGATCCTCGGCAGCGGCGAGCGGCCGGTGTGGCTGACGGCAGGCGGCGTCGCCTGGAAGTCGGACAACGCCACCGGCTTCGTTCGCATCGTGCCGCCGCAGCGCAATGTCGATGGGCTTGAGGTCGCCGCTACGATCATCGGCAACGACGCCAGGGACTGCAAGGGCAAGTTCATCTCCGCGCGCAACAGCGAGTTGGTGGACAGTGCCGTCGTATTCCGCGGCATGTCGTCGTGTGAGGACAGCGAGAAGTCGGATATCGCCGAATACTTCATCTTCCCGCGCAAGGCCGGCGGCTTCGTGCTGTTCTCGGTCGTCACGCCGACCAAGCCGGTCGGCAGCGGCGGTGGCCAGCAGTTGCAGACGCGCGAGGAGGCGAATGCCAACTTCCGCAAGGCGGCGTTCACGTCGATCGCGAAGTAGGCCTGCGCAGGCTCGCTCCGGCGTCATCCCCACCAGTGGCGCCTTACCCTTGCGCGCGTTTCGGCCGCCGGACGGCGCGGACCTTGCCGCTGTCGCCGCCGCCGCAATACAGTGTGTCGCCACCATCCGACTCCATGCCGGAGACGCCGGTGCCTGCGGGCATGTCGAGCTGGTCGAGCACCTCGCCGGTCGCGGGATCGATCCGCCTGATGTCGCTCACATCGTCCTCCCAGGTGCCGTGCCACAGCTCACCATCCACCCAGGTCACGCCGGTGACGAAGCGCGTGCAGGGGATGCTGCGCAGGATCTGCCCCGTCGCCGGATCGATCTGGTGGATCTTGCGGTCGCGATAGGCGCCGACCCACAACGATCCTTCCGCCCAGGCCAGCCCGGAATCTCCGCCGCCGGATGGCGCGGGGATCGTCGCGAGCACGCGGCCGCTGTCGGGGTCGAGCTTGTGGATGCGGTCCTCGGCGATCTGATAAAGGTACCGGCCGTCGAAGGCGGTGCCGGCATGCGAGGGCATGTCGAGTGATTTGCGCACCGTACCGTCGGTGGGATCGATCGCCTTGATGCTAGGGCCGGTCGCGATCCAAACCTGCGTGCCGTCATAGCTGACGCCATTGACGCGATCGGCGCCCTCGAATGGGCCGTATTCGCGAAGGATCTCTGCCGGTGCGCGTTTCATGTCGTGCTCCATTCCTGACACGCTTCGTTGTCGTCCCGGCCTTGAGCCGGGACCCATACGCCAGAAAGGGGTGTTGGGGCAGGCTGGCCATTGGCTTTTCGCCCATCACATCCGCCGCGGAGTATGGGTCCCGGATCGGCGCTGCCGCGCTTCGCGGGTCACGGCTTGTCCGGGACGACGATGGCGAAATATCCGAGCCGCATGCTAAGCGAGCGACGACCACGCCGGGAGTAACAAGCTGGTCGCGAATGCCGGCACGACCGGACAGGTCCAGCGCTGGGCCCGGCCGCGGCCGAACGACTGGACCTTGCCCGACACCGCCAGCGCATCGAGCGCGCGCTGCACCGTACGCTGGCTTAAGCCGAGCGCCAGCGCAAGGCCGGAACTCGACCACGCCTCGCCATCGGCGAGGCAGGCCAGCACGGGGGCATTCTCGTCCTCGATCGGCTGCGCCAGCACGATGACGTCGCCGTCGCCGCTACTGGGAGTCAAAACAAAGCCATCGCGGGTGGCCTTGACCTCGGCAATTCCCTTCAAGAGATGACGCAAGCGTCCGATCTCAACGCGCAAGCGGGCGCGATGCGATTCATCCGCGTCCTTGCCCCGGAATGCTTCTGCGATCAGCTCCGCCCGCGCGACATCATTCGGCGCTCCCTCCGCCAGCCGGCGGACGAGCGCAAACAACACGGGACGCCGCGCCAATGGCACGATGCGGTCGCCGCGTCTGACCACGAGCCGGCATGCATCGATGATCAGCCTGTCCGATCGCAGCAGCGCCTCGACCTCATCGAGCAGCAGCAGCCGTTGCTCGCCTCCTTGGATCAGGCGCGCGGCCGGCGCGGACAGCGTTCCCAAGAGACGTTCGATCTCCGCATGCAGCTCCGGGCTGCGCGCCTGCCGCGCCGTGCGCACGGCTCGTTCGAGCGCCGCCTGCGCCGCCTTGGTCTGCAGCCGGCGCAACGCCAGGCCGGCGACGATCAGCTCATAGATGGTGCGCGCCGCCGGCTGCAGCGGCGTGGGATCGAGATCGGCGAGCCCACGCTCGGCGTGATCGAGATGTCCGATCAGAACCATGCGCCGGATTTCGAGGCTCCGCGCGTAGGCGGCATTGGTGAAGTCACCATGCTGCTCCAGCGTTTGGCGTGCGGCGGCGAGCGCCTTCGTTGGCCACGACAGATCACGCGCCGCGAGCGCGATCTCGGCCTCCGCGACCGCGCAGCGCGCACGCGCGATCGCTGCCTTGGGACCGAAGCTGCGCGCGGCCTGCCGCAGCAGCGCCTTCGCTCTGATGACATCGCCGAGCCGCGCCATCGCGATGCCGCGCAGCGCCAACGCAGGTGGATCGTCGCGCAGCGCGACGCGATTGAGTGCGCCGAGCGGATCACCGGCGGCGAGCGCCTGCGCTGCCGCCGAGATCAGCGAGTCCATGCAAATCCCGCCACACTTGTCACTCCCGGCTCCTCCCGCGCCGATCCTAGTCTCAGTTGCGGTCAACACGCAAAGGAGACGGACATGACCATGCATCTGACTGGAACTCGCGAAGACTGGCTCAAGGCACGGCTCGACCTGCTGCAGGCCGAGAAGGACTTCACCCGCCGCGGCGACGAGCTGGCGCGACGCCGCCAGGAACTGCCCTGGGTGCGCGTCGACAAGAGCTATCGCTTCGATACGGAAGAGGGGCCGGCGACGCTGCCCGATCTGTTCAAGGGCCGCTCGCAGCTGCTCGTTTATCACTTCATGTTCGGGCCCGACTTCCAGGCCGGCTGCCCGTCCTGCTCGATGATCGCCGACGGCTTCAACGGCTTCCAGGTGCATCTCGCCAACCACGACGTGATGCTGTGGGCGGTGTCGCGCGCGCCGCTGGCGAAGCTGAAGGCCTACAAGGCGCGCATGGGCTGGAGCTTCCCGTGGGCGTCATCGGCCAGCAGCGACTTCAATTTCGACTTCAACGTCGCGATCACCGAGGAGCAGCAGCGCGAGGGAGGTACCGAGTACAATTACCGTACGAGCCCGCCGATGGGCGCCGGTGATGTCCCTCCGATGGTCTCGGAGATCGCTGCCACCGCCGGCACCGACGGCGCGACCTTCATGCGCGATCGTCCCGGCATGAGCGCGTTCATCATCGAGGACGGCGCCATCTATCACACCTATTCGAGCTACGCCCGCGGCCTCGACGGCCTCTGGGGCGCCTATCAGTGGCTCGATCGTGCGCCGAAGGGCCGCAACGAGCAGGGCGTGTGGTGGCGCCGCCGCGACGAATACGCGGCGCGCTGAGAGCACGGAGCGAAGCCATGGCGTTCTTCCAATCCAAGCGGCGCCTGATGCCGGACCTCGCCGACGCCCTGCGTCTCGCCGCGGCGCCGACTTTCGCGCTGATGGCCGTGCTGAACGCCATGGCCCGCGACGGCCGGGCAGATGTGATCTGCTCGGCCATGCCGGCGGGCGCACCGTTCGGTGACATGACGGTGATGTATCTGCTGATGAGCGTGTTTCATCTGGCGCCGTGGGTGAGGCGGATGCGGCGGGGCGTTCCAGGGTCGTAGGAAGACGAGAAGCGATGACGGCAGACTGGCAGTTAGTTGTCGACCAGTCTGGTTCGCGGAGAGAGACCCCTCACCCAAGCGAGTTCGCGGAAGTGCCGGAGATGCCCTCTCCCACAAGGGGCGAGGGCACTGTATCGCGCAGTCCCTCTGCGGTGTTATTGAACTGCAGCCCATGATTGACGCCAGCGCGGTGCTTGTGACTGCGCCCTCTCCCCTTGTGGGAGAGGGCATGTAGGGCAGTGCGGCGTACTCGGTTGGGTGAGGGGTTTCTCTCCGCGAGCCTAGCTCCCGCTATCGCACGCAGCCAAGCCAAGGTATGGCCAACAGCCTCACGCCTCCGCCGCCACCTTCAGCGCCTCCGCCCGGATCTCCTCCACCAGCCGCTCCTTCAGTGCGACGAACTCCGGCGAGGTCTTGATCTTGTAGGAGCGCGGGTGCGGCAGGTCGATCTTGATATCCGCCTTGATGCGGCCGGGGCGGGCGCTCATCACCAGGACGCGGCTGCCGAGGAAGATTGCTTCCTCGATGTCGTGGGTGACGAACAGCACTGTCTTCTGGTCGCGCTCCCAGATGCCGAGCAGCATCTCCTGCATCAGCACGCGGGTCTGGTTGTCCAGCGCGCCGAACGGTTCGTCGAGCAGCAGGATTTTGGGATCGTTCGCGAGCGCGCGCACGATCGCGCAGCGCTGCTGCATGCCGCCGGACAGCTGCTTGGGCCAATGGTTCTCGAACCCCTTCAGGCCGATCTGCTGGATGAAGCGGTCGGCGACGGCGTTGCGCTTGTCCTCCGGTACACCACGTTCGCGCAGGCCGAAGGCGATGTTCTCGCGCACGGTGAGCCAGGGAAACAGCGTGTAGGACTGAAACACCATGCCGCGATCTGCGCCAGGGCCTTTGACCTCGCGGCCGTCGAGCAGCACCTTGCCGCTGGTCGGATGGTCGAGCCCGGCGACGATGCGCAGCAAGGTCGACTTGCCGCAGCCGGAGGGGCCGAGGATGGTGACGAAGTCGTTGTTGCCGATGGTGAGCTCGACCGGCTCCAGCGCGCGCGTCGGCGCGTGGCCCTGGCGGGCCGGGAAGGTGCGGGTGACCTGATCGATGACGAGCGTGGTCATGCGAGCTTCCACGGGAACAGCCAGGCGTTGAACGCCTTGAACAAGAAGTCGGAGATCAGCCCGATCAGGCCGATGATGATGATGCCGAAGATGATCTGCCCGGTGTTGAGCAGCGCCTGGCTGTCGGTGATCATGTGGCCGATGCCGGAGGACGAGCCGATCAGCTCGGCGACAATGACGTAGGTCCAGGCCCAGCCGAGCACGAGGCGCAGGACCTCGGCGATATCAGGCGCAGCCGACGGCAGCAGCACGCGGGCGATGATGCCGCGATCGCTGGCGCCGAGCGTATAGGCGGCTTCGACGAGATCGCGCCGCGTGTTGCCAACCGTCACGGTGATCATCAGGATGATCTGGAACACCGAGCCGATGAAGATGATCAAGAGCTTCTGCAACTCGCCGATGCCGGCCCACAGGATCAGGAGCGGAATGAAGGCGGAGGCGGGCAGGTAGCGCGCGAACGAGACGAACGGCTCGAGGAACGCCTCGATCGGCTTGTAGGCACCCATCAGCAGGCCGAGCGGCACGGCGATCGCAGCCGCGAGCACGAAGCCGCCGACGACGCGCCAGACCGTCATGCCGATGTCGTAGAGGAAGCCGAACTTGACCAGAAGGTCCCAGCCCTCGCGCACCATCGTCAGCGGATCGGCGAGGAAGGTCTTCGACACGTAGCCGCCGAACGTCGCCAGCGACCACGCGGCGACGAAAAGCACGAAGGAGGCGAGGCCGAGCGCTGTTCGGGATCTGGCGCTGACGGGGTCGAGAGGTCGGATCACGGAGAGGGCTTTCGTGGGCTGGTGCAGGTCGTTCGAGGAGACTGGATCCAGAGTGGGCGGACTCGTTTGGGGCAGTCTGCATCCACATCGTCATTGCGAGGAGCGAAGCGACGAAGCAATCCAGGGTCGCACCCTGGGCCCCTGGATTGCTTCGCTTCGCTCGCAATGACGACTCTACAACGAGCGAACTTCGCGTCTACTTGATGAAGCTCGCATCATACAGATCCTCGACATTCGGAATCTGCTTGATGATGCCGACTTCGAGCAGCAGCTCGGCCGCATCCTTGTTGAAGGTCTTGAACTCGGTCTCGAAGAACTTCTGGCTCGCGGCCTTGTCCTGCCAGCGGAGGTACTTGGCGGAGTTGCCGAACTGCTCGCCGCTCTGCTTCACGTCGGCGCCCATGATCTCATAGGCCTTGGCCTGGTCCTTGGCGATCATGTCGAGCGCCTCGTAGTAGCTGTCGGCGAGCGCCTTGGCGGCCTTCGGGTTCTCCGTGAGAAACTTCGGCGTGCAGCCGAACGTGTCCATCACCATCGGATAATCCAGCGTGGTGGCGATGATCTTGCCCTTGTCCGGCGCGGCACGCACCGTCGACAGATACGGCTCATAGGTCATCGCCGCATCGTTCTGGCCGGCGACGAACGCCTGCGCTGCCGGGCCAGGCTCCATGTTGACGACGGTGACGTCCTTCACCGTCAGCCCGTTCTTCTTCAGCATCCAGGCCAGCCCGAAATAGGGCGAGGTGCCCGGCGCGGACGCGGCGACCGTCTTGCCCTTCAGGTCCTTGATCGCGGCGATGTCGTTCCGGACGACCATGCCGTCCGCGCCGTAGCTCTTGTCGAGCTGGAAGATCTGCTTGGTGGCGACGCCGTTGGCGTTCCAGGAGATCCAGGTCTCCACGGTGGTCGCGGCGCACTGCACGTCGCCTGCGGCGATCGCGAGGTGGCGATCCTTCTGCGGGATCTTCTTGATGGTGACGTCGAGTCCGTTCTTCTTGAAGATGCCGGCTTCCTTCGCCAGCGTCAGCGGCGCAAAGCCGGTCCAGCCGGAAATGCCGATGCCGACCTTGACGTCATCAGCGAAAGCCGTGGTCGAGGCCAGCAGTGCAGCCGTCAGAGCGAGCAGTCCAAGTTTGCGCATCGTCATCATCCTTTGCTGTTGAAACGAGGTGTCGGTGTGGTCCCCGAGGACCGCAAATGTTCCGGCGTGTTCGTTGCCGCTCTTGCAAATCTCGTGCTCAGACCACGCATCTCTCATTCGCTGCCTCTGAACCGCGCCACCAAGCGGTGTTGTTCACCGGGATAGACCAGCCTGACAGCGGTGAGGGGGCGCCCCTGCCGCCAGGTGTGGCGCTCGATGACGAGGCAGGGCGCACCTTCGGCGATGCCAAGGCCTTCGGCAATTGCATCGTCCGCAACGATCGCGCTGATCGCATGCTCCGCCTCGGTCCAGGGCACGTGATGCAGCAGCCATGAGCCTGGCGGGTCGACTTTGAAGTTCGCTTTTGCTGCGTCGGGCACGGCGTCGAGATCGATCAGACGATCTTCAAGCGCGAACGGCAGGTTGTCGGCGCTATGGCGGCAGCGGATCGCGATGACCTTGCACGGCGTCTTCACGCCGAGCCGCTCGCGATCGGCCGCATTCGCGCTGCGGCGTGCCGATGAGATGAGCTCATAACCATAGGTGCGCCCGAGCGCGCCGATCTCGGCACGAATGTCCGGGATCTTCAACACCGCCGACAGGAATTGCGGCCGCCGCACGAAGGTGCCGGCACGGCGTCGCCGCTCGATCAGGTCGGCCTGCGCGAGCTCGGACAGCGCCTTGTTCACGGTCATGCGTGAGCAGCCATAGTGCTCCATGAACTCGTGTTCGAACGGGATGCGGTGGCCCGGCGGCCATTCGCCGGTGAGGATACGGCGCTCGATGTCCTGCCGGATCGTCTTGTAGAGCGTGCCGGCGCCCGGCTTGGTCCGATCCTCGGCGAGGCTCATGCGAGCAGCCTCCGCACCGCCGTATTGAAGCCGCGCCGGGCTGCCTCGCGCGACCGATGATGGCCGCCCTGCACGACCTTGGTGCCGCTCGCCCAGACACAGTCGACGGCGTCGTGTGACGTCGCGAAGATCCAGCCGTCGAGCAGCGCATCCTGCCTCCGCCCTGCGAGCGACGGATGCGACAGATCGAGCGTAACGATATCGGCACGCGCGCCGACTTGCAGTCCAGCGATCGGTTGCGCCAGCGCCTGCGCGCCGCCGGCAAGAGCGGCATCGAACAGCGTGCGGCCCGTTGACGCATCCGGGCCCGATGTGAGCACGTTGCGCTCGCGATGAGTCAGCCGCTGGCCATATTCGAGCTGACGCAACTCGTCGCTGACGCCGACCAGCACGTTGGAGTCGGTGCCGATGCCGATCCGTCCGCTTGCGCGCAAATAGTCGCGTGCCGGGAAGATGCCGTCGCCGAGACTGGCTTCGGTGACGGGACACAGACCGGCCGTCGCGCCGCTCCGCGCGAGCGCTGCCGTTTCCTCCGCGGTCATATGCGTCGCGTGGATCAGGCACCAGCGATCATTGACGTCGTGATGATCGAGCAGCCATTGCACCGGGCGCTGGCCGGACCAGGCGAGGCAGTCCTCGACCTCCTTGACCTGCTCGGCGGCGTGGATGTGGACCGGGCCGCCGTCTGCGAGCGGTAGCAACGCGCTCAATTCATTCGGTGCGACCGCGCGCAGGCTGTGCGGCGCGATGCCGAGATTGGCGCCGCGAAGCGAGTTGATCGCCTTGCGCGAGGCAGTCAGCAGCTTCTCGAACTGATCGACATCGCAGATGAACCGCCGCTGTCCCTCATGCGGCGCCGCGCCGCCGAAGCCGCCATGCGCGTAGAAGCTCGGCAGCAGGGTCAGGCCGATGCCGGAGGTCTGGGCCGCCGCGGCGATGCGGCCCGCCATCTCGGCGATATCAGCGTAAGGCGTGCCGTCGCGATCGTGGTGCAGATAATGGAATTCACCGACACGCGTGAAGCCGCGCTCCAGCATCTCGACATAGAGCAAGGTCGCGACCGCCTCGACATCCTCGGGGCGCATCGAGAGGGCGAAACGGTACATCGTCTCGCGCCACGTCCAGAACGTGTCCGTCGCGTGGCCGCTGATCTCGGCGAGCCCGCCCATGCCGCGCTGGAATGCGTGGCTGTGCAGGCTCGCGATTCCGGGGATCGCAACCTCATGCTGTTCGTCGTCGAGGGTCGGCGGGACGCCCGCGGAGATCCCAGTGATCTCGCCGTTGCTGACGACGACCTGCACGTCCTCGGCCCAGCCTGTGGGCAGAAGCGCTGATGCGAAGTGCAGTGACGCCATGATCGTGAGACCCGCTGGACAGGACGGCGGAAGCGAGTTTATGTATAGACATATCGCCCGTCAAGCTTTCGTGAAGGTGGGAGGCAGCATGGCCCAGCGTTTCGACCGGATCTGGCACAATGCGCGGCTCGCAACCTTGCGCGAGGGACATCCGGGCCTTGGCGTCGTAGAAAATGGGGTGATCGCTGCGCGCGATGGCCGTATTGTCTTCGCTGGCCCGCAATCGGATTTTGCCGCCGGCGCCGATGCGCTTGAGCGCATCGACTGCGAGGGACGCTGGATCACGCCGGGCCTCGTCGATTGCCACACCCATCTCGTCTATGGCGGCGATCGCGCCCATGAGTTCGAACTGCGCCTGGCCGGCGCGAGCTACGAGGAGATCGCGCGCGCCGGCGGCGGCATCGTCTCCACCGTGGCGGCCACGCGCGCTGCGAGCGAGGAGCAGTTGATCGCCAGCGCGTTGCCGCGGCTCGATGCGCTGCTCGCGGAGGGCGTCACCACGATCGAGGTCAAGTCCGGCTACGGGCTGGAGACCGCGACCGAGCTGCGGCAGCTGTCCGCCGCCCGCGCGCTCGGCGGCAGGCGGCCGGTCAGCGTGCGCACCAGCTTTCTCGGCGCGCATGCGCTGCCTGTCGAGGCCCAGGGCGACAAGGATCGCTACATCGATCTCGTCTGCAACGAGATGTTGCCGGCCGTCGCCAAGTCAGGCCTCGCCGATGCCGTCGACGCGTTCATGGAGAACATCGCCTTCTCAGCGGAGCAGACCTTGCGCGTCTTTGCCGCAGCCAAGGCGCTCGGCCTTCGGGTGAAACTGCATGCCGACCAGCTCTCCAACCTCGGCGGCGCCGCGCTTGCGGCTGAGTTCGGCGCGCTGTCGGCCGATCATCTGGAGCATACCGACGACGCCGGCGCCGCGGCAATGGCGAAGGCCGGCACCGTCGCAGTCTTGCTCCCGGGGGCATACTACTTCATCCGCGAGACGCAGAAGCCTCCCGTCGAGCTGTTCCGCAAGCACGGCGTCAAGCTCGCGCTGGCGACCGACTGCAATCCCGGCTCATCGCCTCTGACCTCGCTGCTCCTGACCATGAACATGGCCGCGACGCTGTTTCGGATGACCGTCGACGAATGCATCGCTGGCGTCACGCGCGAAGGCGCGCGCGCCTTGGGCTTGTTAGCTGAGACCGGAACGCTCGATACCGGCAAATGGTGCGATCTTGCGATCTGGGACATCGGCCGCACCGCGGAGCTGGTCTATCGCATGGGCTTCAATCCCTTGCATCAGCGCGTCTGGAGGGGCCAATGAGCGCGATCGTTGCGGCGCCGGGCCACGTCAGTCTCGATGATCTCGCGCGCATCTACACAGGTGCAACGCTCGCGCTCGATCCCGCCTATTGGCCGCGCGTCGAAGCTGCGGCGGCGATCGTGGCGAAGGCGGCGCAGGGCGCCGATCCCGTCTATGGCATCAACACCGGCTTCGGTAAGCTCGCCTCCAAGCGCATACCGCCGGACCAGACCGCGCAGCTCCAGCGCAACCTGATTCTCTCGCATTGCTGCGGCGTCGGTCCTGCGACGCCTGAGCCGGTCGTCCGCCTGATGATGGCGCTGAAGATCATCTCGCTCGGCCGCGGCGCGTCCGGCGTGCGGCGCGAGATCATCGCGCAGCTGCAAGCGATGCTCGCGCACGGCATATGCCCGTTCGTCCCGCAGCAGGGCTCGGTCGGCGCGTCCGGTGACCTTGCTCCGCTCGCGCATATGACCGCCGTCATGATCGGCGAGGGACAGGCCTTCGTCGATGGTCGCCTCGTCGCCGGGCGCGACGCGCTCGCGCAAGCCGGACTTCAGCCGGTGACGCTCGGACCAAAGGAAGGGCTCGCGCTGATCAACGGCACGCAGTTCTCGACGGCCTATGCACTCGGCGGCCTGTTTCGCGCGCATGACCTGCTCAATGCCGCGCTCGTGACCGGCGCGCTGTCGGTCGATGCGGCGATGGCGTCGACCGCGCCGTTTCGGCCGGAGATCCAGGCGCTGCGCGGGCATCCCGGCCAGATTGCAGCCGGTCGCGTGCTCACCGAATTGCTCGACGGCAGCGCCATCCGCCTGTCGCATCTCGAAGGCGACGAGCGCGTGCAGGATCCGTATTGCCTGCGCTGCCAGCCGCAGGTCGCCGGCGCCGCGCTCGATCTGCTGACGCAGGCGGCGCGCACGCTCACTGCTGAAGCCAATGCCGTCACCGACAATCCGCTGGTGCTGGTGGAGACCGGCGAGATCATCTCCGGCGGCAATTTCCACGCCGAGCCGGTCGCGTTCGCCGCCGACCAGATCGCGCTGGCGCTGTCCGAGCTCGGCGCCATCAGCGAGCGCCGCATCGCCACCCTGGTCGATCCCGCGCTGAATTTCGGCCTGCCGCCGTTCCTTACGCCGGAGCCCGGCCTGAACTCCGGCTTCATGATCGCCGAGGTGACCGCGGCGGCGCTGTTCGCCGAGAACAAGCAGCCCGCGCTGCCATGCTCGATCGACTCCACGCCGACCAGCGCCAATCAGGAAGACCACGTCTCGATGGCCGCGCACGCTGCGCGGCGGCTGCACGAGATGGCGGACAATCTCGCGCATATCATCGGCATCGAGCTGCTGGTCGCCGCGCAGGGCATCGAGCTGCGCGTGCCGCATGGCACCAGCGCCGCGCTTTCGGCTGTCATCGGTGCGCTGCGCGTGCATGTGCCGGCGCTGGAGAATGACCGCTACATGGCCGACGATCTCGCGAAGGCCGCCGCGCTCGTCGCGGCCGGCGCCCTGGCTCGCGCTGCCGCCGATTCACTCGAACGCGATCCGTTTCCCAGGCTTGGATGAGAGGGACCCATGAACCGACGTCTCGACAATGAACGGGTGATCCGCGCCCCCCGTGGCAGCGACATCAGCGCCAAGAGCTGGCTCACCGAAGCGCCGTTGCGCATGCTGATGAACAATCTCGATCCCGACGTGGCCGAGAAGCCGAGCGAGCTGATCGTCTATGGCGGCATCGGCCGCGCCGCGCGCGACTGGGACAGCTTTGATCGCATCGTCGCCAGCTTGCGCAAGCTGGAAGCGGATCAGACCCTGGTCGTGCAGTCCGGCAAGCCGGTCGGCATCTTCCGCACGCATCCGGACGCGCCGCGCGTGCTGATCGCCAACTCCAACATCGTGCCGCATTGGGCGACGCTCGATCACTTCAACGCGCTCGATAAAATGGGCCTGATGATGTACGGCCAGATGACGGCTGGCTCCTGGATCTACATCGGCAGCCAGGGCATCGTGCAGGGCACCTACGAGACGTTCGTGGAGGTCGGCCGCCGCCACTACAATGGCGATCTCGCCGGCAAGTGGATTCTCACCGCGGGCCTCGGCGGCATGGGCGGCGCGCAGCCGCTGGCCGCGACGATGGCCGGCGCCTCGATGCTGGCGGTCGAATGCCAGCCGAGCCGCATCGAGATGCGGCTGCGCACCGGTTATCTCGATCGCCAGGCGTCCTCGCTCGACGAAGCGCTGGCCCTGATGGCGGAAGCAGCCAAGACCAAGAAGGCGGTGTCCGTCGGCCTGCTCGGCAACGCCGCGGAGATCTTCCCCGAACTCGTGCGCCGTGGCGTCCGTCCGGACATCGTCACCGACCAGACCAGCGCGCACGATCCGATCAACGGCTATCTGCCGAAGGGCTGGACGCTCGCCGAATGGGAAGCCAAGCGCGCCTCTGATCCAAAAGCCGTCGAGCAGGCGTCGAAGACCTCGATGGTCGGCCACGTGCAGGCGATGCTGGATTTCCACGCCATGGGCATTCCGACGCTCGACTACGGCAACAACATCCGCCAGATGGCGCAGGACATGGGCCTCGCCAACGCGTTCGATTTCCCGGGCTTCGTGCCGGCTTATATCCGACCGCTGTTCTGCCGCGGCATCGGCCCGTTCCGCTGGGCGGCTTTGTCGGGCGATCCCGAGGACATCTACAAGACCGACGCCAAGGTGAAGGAGTTGCTGCCCGACAACAAGCACCTTCACAACTGGCTCGACATGGCCAGGCAGCGCATCAAGTTCCAGGGCCTGCCGGCGCGGATCTGCTGGGTCGGGCTCGGCGACCGGCATCGCCTCGGCCTCGCCTTCAACGAGATGGTGGCGCGCGGCGAGCTGAAGGCGCCCATCGTGATCGGCCGCGATCATCTCGATTCCGGCTCGGTCGCGAGCCCGAACCGCGAGACCGAGGCGATGAAGGACGGCTCGGACGCGGTGTCGGACTGGCCGCTCTTGAACGCGCTGCTCAATTGCGCCAGCGGCGCGACCTGGGTGTCGCTGCATCATGGCGGCGGCGTCGGCATCGGCTATTCGCAGCATGCGGGCATGGTGATCGTCGCCGACGGCACGGACGATGCGGCGCGGCGGCTGGAGCGCGTGCTTTGGAATGATCCGGCGACCGGCGTGATGCGCCATGCCGACGCCGGCTACGACGACGCTATCGCCTGTGCCGAGGCCAGCGGGCTCGATCTGCCGAGCCTCAGCCGTTAACCGTTGACGGGTTGAAGAGCGGCCCCTGATTGTGGTCTCATGCTGCCAACGCGGCCGAGATGCCGCGATGCAGGGGACGCTCATGGGAATAGCCTTTCCGTTCTCGGCCATCGTCGGCCAGGACGAGATGAAGCTGGCGCTGATGATCGCCGCCGTCGATCCCAAGGTCGGCGGCGTGCTCGCCTTCGGCGACCGCGGCGCCGGCAAGTCCACGGCGGTGCGCGCGCTCGCCGCGCTGCTGCCGCCGATGAGCGCCGTGGTCGGTTGTCCCTATCAATGCGACCCGGCCGATGCCGCCGGGCAATGCGCCGAATGCCGCGCGCGCTCGAAGCCGAGCGGCAAGGGCAAGAAGCCGGCCGCGCTAAAAGCGCATGAGGTGCCCGTGCCGGTGATCGACCTCCCGCTCGGCGCCACCGAGGACCGCGTCGTCGGCGCGCTGGATCTCGAGCGCGCGCTGGCCCATGGCGAGAAATCGTTCGAGCCCGGTCTGCTAGCGCGTGCCAACCGCGGCTTCCTCTACATCGACGAGGTCAACCTGTTGGAGGATCATCTCGTCGATCTGCTGCTCGACGTCGCCGCATCCGGCGAGAACGTGGTCGAGCGCGACGGCCTCAGCATCCGCCATCCCGCGCGCCTCGTGCTGGTCGGCACCGGCAATCCGGAGGAGGGTGAGTTGCGGCCGCAACTGTTGGATCGTTTCGGGCTCTCGGTCGAGGTGAAGACGCCTGGCGATCTGCCGACGCGGATCGAGGTGATTAAGCGGCGCGACGCCTTCGAGACGGATTCGGCGGCCTTCGTCGCGCATTGGGAGAAGGAGGAAGCCAAGCAGCGTAAGCGCATCCTCGCGGCGCGCGAGCACATCGGCTCGGTCAAGGTCGCCGATCGCGAGATGGAGAACGCGGCGCGGCTGTGCATGGCGCTCGGCACTGATGGCCTGCGCGGCGAGCTCACTTTGATGCGCGCGGCGCGCGCAGCCGCGGCGCTCGATGGCGCCAGGACGGTTGATGACGGCCATCTCAAGACGGTCGCGCCGATGGCGTTGCGGCACAGACTCCGGCGCAATCCGCTCGACGATTCCGGCTCCTCGGTGCGGGTCGAGCGCGCGCTCGCCGAGCTGTTCGCATCGTGAGCGACGGCGCCGCGATCTGGGCCGATGCTGTCATCGCGGCCGCGCTCGCCGCGATTGATCCAACCGCGTCGGTACTGTTGCGCGCCGGAGCAGGTCCGGTGCGAGAGCAATGGCTGGAGCTGTTGCGCGAGCTGATGCCAGCGTCGGTGCAGCTGCGCAAGCTGCCGCCGTCGATCTCGGACGATCGCCTGCTCGGCGGGCTCGATCTCGCGGCCACCTTGCAGGCGGGACGTCCGGTGATGCAGCGCGGCCTGCTCGCCGAAGCCGATGGCGGCGTGCTGATCGCCGTGATGGCCGAGCGCATGGCGCCCTCTGCAGTCGCCCATCTCTGTGGTGCGCTCGACACCGGAGCTGTCAGCATCGAGCGCGATGGCCTGTCGCTGCGCGCGCCGGCTCGATTCGGCCTGATCGCGCTCGATGAGGGCATCGGTGATGAGCGCGTGCCGCCGGCCTTGGCGGCTCGCTTGGCCTGCCATCTCGATCTCGGCACCGTCGCGCGCGCCGACCTGGGCGAATGTCTGTTCAAATCGTCGGATATCGTCGCAGCGCGCGCGCTGCTGCCGAAGGTCCGTGTGTCCGACGACGCCATCGCCGCGCTGACGACGACGGCGGTGGCGCTCGGCATCGACTCGCTGCGCGCGCCGTTGCTGGCCTGTCGTGTGGCCCGCATCGCCGCGGCCCTCGACGGTGAGCTTGCCGTTGCTGAAGCGCACATCGCCTGCGCCGCGCGGTTGGTGCTGGCGCCCCGCGCCACCCGGCTGCCGGCGACGGACGACAACACCGAAAGCAACGAGGCACCGGAGCCGCAGAACGATCAACCCGACAGCGCGGAGGACGATCGCAGCAATGACGGTCGCCTCGAAGATCGCGTGCTCGAAGCGGCGCAGGCCGCCATTCCCGCCGATCTGTTGAAGCGCCTGCAGGACGAGCGCACGATGCGGGCGCGATCGGGCAGCGCGGGCCGGCAGGGCAATGCGCAGAAGGCGCCGAAGCGCGGCCGTCCCATCGGCGCGCGGCGCGGCGAGTGGCGCGCCGGCGCGCGGCTCAACGTGCTCGAAACGTTGCGCGCGGCGGCGCCGTGGCAGCCGTTGCGGCGGCGGGCGCAACGTGCGGGCAAGACCGGCCGGCTGATGGTGCACAAGGACGACATCCGCATCACCCGCTTCAAGCAGCGCTCGGGCACGACGACGATCTTCGTCGTCGATGCCTCCGGCTCATCCGCCTTGCAGCGGCTGGCCGAAGTGAAGGGCGCGGTCGAGCTGCTGCTTGCCGAATGCTACATCCGCCGCGACGAGGTGGCGCTGATCGCGTTTCGCGGTAAGTCTGCCGAACTGCTGCTGCCGCCGACGCGGTCGCTGACGCGGGCCAAGCGCAGCCTCGCGGGCCTGCCCGGCGGCGGTGGCACCCCGCTGTCGGCGGCGATCTTCGCCGCGACCGAGTTGGCGCTCGCCGTGAAAGCGAAGGGCCAGGCGCCGACCATCGTGCTGATGACCGACGGCCGCGCCAATGTCGCACGCGACGGCGGTGGCCGCAGCGAGGCCGAGGCGGAGGCACTGGTCGCCGCCAAACAGCTCGCGCTCACCGGCATCCCCGTCGTGCTGGTCGATTCCTCGCCGCGCCCGCAGGACAAAGCGGCGCAGCTCGCCGGCGCGATGCAGGCACGTTACATCGCGCTGCCCCATGCCGACGCCACGCGGCTGTCACAGGCGGTGACGGCGCAGGCCGCTCGCGGCTGAGCGGTGGAACACGCGCCGTCAAGCGGCGTTCCCAACGGTGACTGACAAGCGGTCCGGTCATCGTTATGCTCGCCCGGTCTCTCGGCGGCATGATCGCGGCCTTCGACACGACATCGTCACACAGGAGCACGCCATGCAGGTCGCCTCGACCACCCAGAGTGATCATGCGGCTGACACGCGTGCCCCGAGCATGCCCCCGCCGCTCGATGCGCCGCTTTTCGAGCTTACCGATGCGCGCACCGGCCGGATCACCTGCTATGCCGATGGTCCCACCGGCTCCCCCGAGCGCCCGCTGCTCTTGATCCACAGCGTCAACGCCGCAGCCACTGCTTACGAGATGAGGCCGCTGTTCGAGCATTATCGCGCAACGCGCCCGGTCTATGCGCTCGATCTGCCCGGCTTCGGCCTGTCGGACCGCGTCGACCGCATCTACACGCCGCGCATCATGACCGATGCGATCCTCCTCGCCGCCAACGAGATCCGCCGCCGTCATGGGGATATCGCGATCGATGCGGTCGCACTGTCGCTCAGCTGCGAGTTTGCCGCGCGCGCCGGCACCGAGGCGCCGAACCTGTTTCGCACGCAGGCGTTGCTCAGCCCGACCGGCTTCGACCGTCGCGCTGAAGCCGCAGCCAAAAAGGCGGGCAATAAGGATACGACGCAGGCCATGCCCTGGGTCCGCAACATCCTCACCGTGCCGCTGTGGAAGCACGGCTTCTTCACCCTGCTGACGTCGCGGGCGAGCATCCGCTTCTTCCTGCAGAAGACCTTCGGCCGGAAGGACATCGACGAGGGCCTTCTGGAGTACGACTACATCACCACGCATCAACCCGGTGCGGAGAATGCGCCGTACTCCTTCGTCTCCGGCTATCTGTTCAGCGCCCAGGCCCTCAAGCTCTACCAGACGCTGGCGATGCCGGTGTGGATGGTGCATGGCGTGCGCGGCGATTTCGTCGACTACCATGGCAAGCACGCCGTCGAGGGGCTGCCGAACTGGACCATCCAGGTGATGCAGACCGGGGCGATGCCGCATTTCGAACAGCTTGATAAAGTCGTCGCGGGCTACGATGATTTCCTGACGCGCGCCGCCGGCGCGTGAACCGCAGCGGCGCGGGGGCGCGCCGTCCGAACAGGTCGTCGGCATGAGCGACAAGCCGAGTTGGAGCATCGACGGCCGTACCTGGCCGAACCGCGACGCGAGCCGCTTCGTCGACGCCGGCGGCATTCGCTGGCATGTGCAGATCATGGGCCAAGGCCCAGTCGCACTGTTGGCGCACGGCACGGGCGCAGCGACGCATTCCTGGCGCGACCTCGGCCCGCTGCTGGCGAAGCACTTCACGATCATTGCACCCGATCTCTCCGGCCATGGCTTCACCTCGACGCCGAACTGGCAGCGGCTGTCGCTCCCGGGCATGTCGCGCGATCTCGCCACCTTGTGCGAGCAGCTCGCGATCACGCCGGAGATCGCGATCGGCCATTCCGCGGGCGCGGCAATCCTCACGCGGATGACGCTCGATGGCCTGATCGCGCCCAAGCTGATCGTCAGCCTGAACGGCGCCTATCTGCCGTTCGGCGGCCTCGCCGCGCAGTTCCTCTCGCCACTCGCCAAGATGATGGCGCTGAACCCGCTGGTGCCGCGGCTGTTCGCCTGGCGCGGCCGCGATCCGGCGGCGGTGCACCGGCTGCTCAAGGCGACCGGCTCGACGCTCGATGCCAATGGCGAGCGGCTGTATCGCCGCCTCGTCGGCAGCCCCGGTCACGTGGGTGCCGCGCTGGAGATGATGGCGAACTGGGATCTCAATCCCCTGGTGCGCGACCTGCCGCAATTGAAGACGGCGCTGCTGCTGATCGCCGCCACGCACGACCACGCCATCACCCCCGACGTGGCCCGCCGCGTGCGCCAATTGGTGCCGCAGGCGCAGCTCGAACTCATTGATGGACTTGGCCATTTGGCGCATGAGGAGCAGCCGGCGCGGATCGCGGCGCTGATCCTCGCCGCCTCCGAGCGCGCCGGCTTGCTTGCAGTGCAACAGGAAATGTCAAATTAGATTGACATTTTTGGCTGGCGAAAGCGTCAATTTCAATTTACGCTTTCGGTCATGCTCGATGTCTCCACCATCAAGGCCGCTGTCCCGGCTGCGCTCGGAGACCGGCCGCATGCGGTCGTGATCGGCTCCGGCTTCGGCGGGCTTGCGGCGGCGGTCCGGCTCGGCGCGCGCGGCTATCGCGTCACCTTGTTCGAGCAGCTCGATGCGCCCGGCGGCCGCGCCTCTGTGCATCACCAGGACGGCTTCACCTTCGATGCGGGACCTACCATCGTCACCGCGCCGTTCCTGTTCGAGGAATTGTGGCAGCTGTGCGGACGGCGAATGTCGGATGACGTTACGCTCAAGCCGATCTCACCGTTTTATCGCATCCGCTTCGACGACGGCACGATCTTCGATTGCTCGGCCGACCCGGCGGCGATGCGCGCCGGGGTGGCACGGATCTCGCCAGGCGATGTCGATGGCTACGAGCGCTTCATGAAGGCGAGCGAGGCGATCTTCAAGAAGGGCTTTGAGGAGCTCGGCGACGTGCCGTTCCTGTCGCTGCTCGACATGGCCAAGATCGCGCCGGCGATGATCAAGCTGCAGAGTTTCCGCTCGGTCTACGGCCTCGTGTCCCAGCATGTGCGCGACGAGCGGCTGCGCATCATCCTGAGCTTTCATCCGCTGCTGATCGGCGGCAATCCGTTCACGACCACGTCGATCTATTGCCTGATCGCCTATCTCGAGCGCCGCTGGGGCGTGCACTTCGCGATGGGCGGCACCGGGGCGCTGGTGACCGGTCTCGTCAGTCTCATCGAAGGGCAGGGCGGCCAGGTGAGGTGCTCGGCGCCCGTGGCCGAGATCACCACGAAGAACGGCGTTGCCACCGGCGTGCGCCTGACATCCGGCGAAACGATCGCGGCCGATGTCGTCGTGTCCAATGGCTGCGCCGCCTGGACCTACAAGCATCTGCTGCCATCAGTGCCGCGGCGGCGGTGGACCGATGCGCGCATCGATCGCGCGCGCTACTCGATGAGCCTGTTCGTCTGGTATTTCGGCACGAAGCGCCGCTACGACGACGTCGAGCATCACACCATCCTGCTCGGCCCGCGCTACCGCGAGCTGCTCGACGACATCTTCCGCCGCAAGGTGCTGGCGGATGATTTCAGCCTCTATCTGCACCGGCCAACCGCGACCGATCCGTCGCTGGCGCCCGCCGGCTGCGACGCGTTTTACGTGCTCTCGCCGGTGCCGCATCAGGAGAGCGGCATCGACTGGACGGTCGCCGCCGAGCCGTTCCGAAGGCGGATCGAGACTGCGCTGAGCGAGTCGTTGCTGCCCGATCTCGCCGGGCAGATCGTCACCTCGCGTTTGCTCACGCCCGATGATTTCGAGCATCGCCTGTCGTCCTATCGCGGGGCCGCCTTCGGGCTCGAGCCTGTGCTGATGCAGAGCGCTTGGTTCCGGCCGCACAACAAGAGCGAAGAGGTCGAGCGACTCTATCTGGTCGGGGCCGGCACTCATCCCGGCGCCGGCCTTCCCGGCGTGTTGTCCTCGGCGCGCGTGCTCGATGAGCTCGTACCGGCGTCGCATGAGCTGGAGCGGCGATGAGCTGGAGCGAAGACATCGCGATCTGTCGGCGGATGTTGCGGGGCGGATCGAAGACCTTCTTCGCCGCGTCGAAAGTGTTGCCTCGTTCGGTCGGCGATCCCGCCATCGCGCTCTACGCGTTCTGCCGCGAGGCCGATGATGCGATCGACGGTCCCGCTCGCTGTGTCGATGCCGTCG
Organism: Bradyrhizobium sp. ORS 285; assembly: GCF_900176205.1. NCBI lineage: Bacteria > Pseudomonadati > Pseudomonadota > Alphaproteobacteria > Hyphomicrobiales > Nitrobacteraceae > Bradyrhizobium > Bradyrhizobium sp. ORS 285. The sequence continues at coordinate 5,802,168 of NZ_LT859959.1, read as the reverse complement.
AGGTTCTGCACGAGCGGCTCGACCGGGTCTATGACGGCGCACCGGACGACAATCCGGTCGATCGGGCGCTCGCCGGCGTTGTTGCGCATTTCGTCATTCCGCGCGGGCTGCCCGAGGCACTGCTCGAAGGCCTCGCCTGGGATGCGCAGGGCCGCCGCTACGAGACGTTGAGCGACGTACTCGCTTATGCCGTGCGCGTCGCCGGCACCGTCGGTGTCATGATGTCGCTGCTGATGAACCGGCGGGAGTCCGAGACGATCGGGCGCGCCTGCGATCTCGGCATTGCGATGCAGCTCACCAACATCGCGCGCGACGTCGGCGAGGATGCGCGCAATGGCCGGCTCTATCTGCCGCAGCAATGGCTGCGCGAGGCCGGTCTCGACGTCGAGACCTGGCGCGCGGCACCGTTCTTCGATGACCGAATTGGCCGTGTCACCGCGCGGCTGCTCGCGGTCGCCGACGTGTTCTATGCGCGCGCTGCGGCCGGCATTGCGGATCTGCCATGGACCTGCCGGCCCGGCATTCACGCCGCGCGGCTGATCTATGCCGACATCGGCCGCGAAGTGGCGCGCGCCGAGTTCGATTCGATGTCGCAGCGCGCCATCGTTTCGATTCCGCGCAAGCTGCAGCTGCTCGGCAAGGCCGCGGCGGTGTCGTTGCTGCAGGCGCAGCCTTCGCTGGCGCCGGCGCGACCGGAGGCGCGGGTGCTGATCGACGCTGTGTTGGCTGCCGATGCGCAGCGGCCACATGCGCTCGCCCCGCCACGACGAACGATGCACGATCGAGCGCTGTGGGTCATCGACCTGTTCGAGCGGCTGGAGCGGCGTGAACAGCTGTCGCGCTCGGCGCGGACGTCGTGAGGGTCTGGCGACTCAACAGCGCGCTCGAGATGTGCTTCATGAGTGGGACATCATGAGCGAGATGGGCGGCCTGCTCGAATTCGTCGTCGTCGCGCTCTGCGTTCTCGGCTGGCTGGTGCTCGAATGGCAAGGCCGCCGCCTCGACCGCCAGCGCGCCGAGCGCGAGGCGAGGGAGCGTGACGCCGACGAGAATTCGTCGTAGAGTGGGCAAAGGCGCGCCTCGCCTATTGCCGTCAGCAAAGATCGGCGCCCGCGCCGTGCCCACGTGCTCAGCGTTTGATGCCGATGGTGGGCACGTCACGGCGCAGCTTCGCCGCGTCGCGCCTTTGCCCACCCTACGACAGCTTAGCTCTGGAGTGACAGAAGTTGCCCTCGATGCATCCGCACTCACCGCTGTCGTCCCGGCCTTGAGCCGGGACCCATACCCCCAGGGAGTGGTTTGAGGCACGCCGGCGATTGGCCTTTTGCCCGTTACGACGGCCGCGGCGTATGGGTTCCGGATCGGCGCCGTGACGCGCTGTGCGCATCACGGCTTGTCCGGGACGACACCTTCGTTTGTTGCGCGGATGAGCGCTTGTTGCGCGCGAGTGTTTGTCGCACGATGCAATGTTTGTCGCGCAAGCGAAGCTTGTCGGGTGCGTTTGCGCGAGTCGATCAACCTCGTCCTCTCCAGCCCTCGCGCCGCGGCATCCTGAACGGCAGCATGGCCTGGACGATCGGCATCTGGAAGCGGTCGAGCGAAAGGCTTTCATGCATCATGGCGACGTCCTCGCCATGGATGCGCGCGGCGAGGTGGGAGCGAGCGTAGAACGGGGCATCCTCCAGCGTGCTCACCACGCGCACCGATGTCTCAGCGTCGGCGCGGGCGCTGCGGTCGACGCGCCACAACGTCTTGCGCAGAGGAGTATCGACCAGCGGCGCGATGCGCTCAAGCTTCGCATCGGGATCGACGTGCAGCGCGATGGACTTGTCAGCGCCGGCGCGTGCGACCGTGTCGTAGGAGATCACCGTGCCGGTGCGCGTCGCGGCGCGCGACCATTGCCAGCTCTGAAAGTCACGCTCCAGCGGCGCGTCGCCATGGTTGATGTCGAAATAGCCGTCGCCGCGCCAGTGCAGATCGGGATGATCGAAGTCCACCGCCACGCGGCAGCACGGAGCGATGGGCTGCCAGCGATGACGCCCTTCGGAATCGAGCGTGAACGCAACCTCGTTCAGCGCCGTTGGCACCACGCGCACCTTGCCGCGCAGGGGCAGTGGCCAGGGCACGCTGACCTCGCTGATCTCGATCGAGAGCTCGCGGCCGTTCCAGCTCAAGCTGCTCGGCCCGATGTCAAAGCTGGACTCATCGCGTCGGATCGCGCCCCGGCCGCGCTCGGTCATCGCCCAGCGCCGCGCGCGCTCGCCATAGAGGGCGACATTGAGCGCACAATGATTTTCCGGATCCGCCGGACCGCGCTGCCGCGCCCACGCGTAGTACGGCGAGAACACGCTGCCGACGAAGGCAATGATGGTGAGGCCGAAGCGGCCGTCGTCGCTCAGCGCGTCGACATACCACCACGCATAGCCGTCCGGCGGGACGGGGCGGTCGAAGCGAGGTCCGCAATCGCCCTGTTGGCTGCCATCCGGCCCGACAGCGCTGCCATCGGGACGCCCGGTCCCGGATGTGCGCTGCCTCCCGCCACGTAGAGGCCCGGCAGCCTGGTCAGCGCGCCCGGCCGTTGGAATGAGGCCATCCAGCCGTGCGAGCTGCGGCCGTACAGCGCGCCCCCTGTGCCCGGAAACATCCGGTTGAAATCCGCCGGCGTCGTCACGCGGGTCAATTCCGGCGTCGTTGCGATGCTCAGGCCGCAGCGCTGCAGCAGGTCGAACGTCTGGCGGGCACATTGGCTGATCTCCGAAGGAGCGAAGCGATGATGGTCGCCGGTGGCCGGCGCGTTGATCAGCACGAACAGCGGCTCGTTCGTGCCGGGCTCGCGCGGCTGGTTTTCCCGGTCCTGCGCGCAGACATAGACGGTGGGCTCGGCCGGCATCATCAGGCGATCGACCAGCTGATCGAACTCGGCGCGGTAGTCGCGCGAGAAGAACACATTGTGCCGGGCGAGCGGAAAGCCGTCGGCGCGCGCCAGGCAGCTCCAGGTCATCGCCGAGAGCGAGCGCGCCGACTCTGGAAGCGGGGGCAAGGCTCGCGCCACGTCCGTGCCGAACAGGCCCTGCGCCAGTGCGGCGACATCGGCGGTTGCGATCACGGCATCGGCCGCGATCTGCTCGCCATCGGCGAGCCGGACCCCTGTCGCGCGGCCGCTCTGCGTGACGATGCCGGCGACCTCGCTATCATAGCGGATGCTGACGCCGTGGCGCCGCGCCAGCGCCGCGAGACACGCGGCGAGCTCGTGCATGCCGCCGTCGATCGACCAGACGCCGGACTGCTCGACATGGGCGACCAGCATCAGGGTCGCCGGCGCGTGGAAGGGCGATGAGCCGCAATAGGTGGCGTAGCGGCCGAACAGCTGCTGCAGGCGGGGATCACGAAAATAGCCGCCGAGCGCCTTCCACAAGGTCTGGAACGGACGGATTGCCGTGAGATCGCGGAAGCCGGCGTTGCGTAGGAGATGCGTCATGCTCGGCGCCGGCGTGCGGATGAAGGGATCCCTCAGCGTCTCGAAGATGCGGCGCGCATCGCGGCAGAAGACGCGATAGCCCTCGGCCTCGCTGCGGCCGGCGAAATGGCCGATCGCGTCCGTCGAGCGGTCCTCGTCGACGAACAGATCGAGCGTCCGGCGATCGGTCCAGGCGTGGCGCGCGAGAACGTCGAGCGGGGTCAGCGTGAGATGGTCGTCGATCGAGGTGCCGATCTCGTCGAACAATTCGTCGAACACCCAGCGCATCGTGAACACGGTGGGACCCGAGTCGATGCGCGCGGGTCCGATCGCGACCTGCCGCATCTTGCCGCCGGGCGCGGTCGCCCGCTCCAGCACCGTCACCTCGGCTCCGCGCGCGGCGAGGGTGAGTGCGGCGCTGAGCCCTGCCATCCCGGCGCCAACCACGATCACACGGTGATCGGCCATTGCTCGCACTCCTGTCCGCCGGACCTGACGCGGGAAATGTCTAGCATGATTTACAGTATGGGTGTAAGCTGAAATTTACATAGCGAGGACCCGAATGGCCTCGCGGCAGGGGAGGCTGGCATGGACGTGATGGCCCGGATCGAAAAATCCCTCGTCGCAGCAGTCGCGTTGGCCGACCGGCCCGGATGTCCGCCACGGCTTTCGGCCGCGATGCAGGCGGCGGTGTTCCCGAGAGGCGCGCGGGTGCGGCCCCGGCTCTGTCATGCAGTGGCCGCGGCCTGCGGCGACGACGAACCGTCGGCGACGGATGCTGCGGGATCGGCGATCGAGTTGTTGCACTGCGCTTCGCTGGTTCATGACGATCTGCCGTGCTTCGACAATGCCAAGCTGCGGCGCGGCCGGCCATCGGTGCATGCCGCGTTCGGCGAGCCGCTCGCGGTGCTCGCCGGCGACGCGCTGATCGTGCTCGCCTTCCAGACGCTCGCCAAGTCGCGCTGCTCGCCGGATCGGCTGGCGCGGCTGATCGCGACTATTGGCGATTCCGTCGGCGTGCCGCATGGCATCTCCGCGGGCCAGGCGTGGGAGTGCGAGCCGGAGATCGACCTGTCGCGCTATCACCGGTCGAAGACCGGCGCATTGTTTGCGGCCGCCACCGTGTCCGGTGCTGCCGCGGCGGGGCATGACGATCCGGAGGCGTGGCGCACGCTGGGTGAGACCATCGGCGAGGCTTATCAGGTCGCCGACGACATTCGCGATGCAGCCAGCGACGAGGAGGAGGCGGGCAAGCCGGTCGGGCAGGATGCTGCGCTCGGGCGGCCCAATGCCGTGCTGCTGTATGGGCTCACCGGCGCCGTCAGCTACCTGCACGATCTCGTCGCCGACGGCATCCGCACCATGCCGCCCTGCGCTCACGCGCACGAGCTGCGCATGCTGATGGAGCAGGAAGCCAAGCGCCTGGTGCCGCGCCGCCTGGCGGCGTCGGCGGCATGAGCTTGCTCTTAATGGCCACGCTCGCGCGGCGCTCGCAGTGCCCACCCTCCCCTGGAGGGGGAGGGTCGCCGCGCATGCGCGCAGCGGCATGCGCGGCGGGGTGGGGTGACAGACCATCCGCGCGCGCGGTGTTGGGGGCTTTTCAGGTGCCGCTGCCGGCAAACCTCATTTCGTCTGGACCCATTGGCACCTGTTTCCGGGCTCACCCCACCCCACCGCGCGCCTTGCGCGCGGTGACCCTCCCCCTCCAGGGGAGGGTGGGCAGCCGTGCGCGTCGATGCGCCATTGCTCGCGGGCTGGAGCGCTGATCCGTGTCGACTGTCGTCCGCCACGACACGTCGCCCCCGATCAGCTTCGGCGATCGCTGGCGCGGCTGGCGCGATGCGCTGCTCGCGAGTGCTGCGTTTCAGCGCTGGGCGGCGGCGTTTCCGTTGACGCGGCCGATCGCGCGCCGGCGGGCGGCGGAGCTGTTCGATCTGTGCGCCGGCTTCGTCTACTCGCAGACGCTTTCCGCCTGCGTGCAGCTCGATCTGTTCGAGACGCTGCGCGCAGGACCGCGGGACCTCGCGGCGCTGGCCGCGCGCGGAGCGATTCCTGTCGCTTCGATGGAGAGCCTGTGCGAGGCGGCGTGCGCCCTGAAACTGCTCGAGCGTCGTGGCGCGGCCCGCTATGGGCTTGGTCCGCTCGGCGCGGCGCTGCTCGGCAATCCCGGCATTGCCGCGATGGTCCGGCATCACGCCGCGCTCTACGCCGATCTCGGCGATCCCCTGGCGCTGCTGCGTGGCCACGATCGCGAGCGTCGCCTCGCGCATTACTGGCCCTATGCGCTCGACCATGGCGGCGCCTCGCTCACGCGCGACGATGTCGCGCCCTACACGGCGTTGATGGCGGCGTCGCAACCGATGATCGCGGACGTGGTGCTGTCAGCCTATCCTTTGACCGGCCATCGCTGCCTGCTCGATGTCGGCGGCGGCGACGGCAGTTTCCTCGTCGCCGCCGCGCGGGCGGCGCCGCAGCTGCGACTGCAGCTGTTCGATCTGCCCGGGGTCGCCGCGATTGCCGGGGAGCGCCTCACAAAGGCCGGGCTGGCCGATCGCACGACGATCACGGCGGGCAGCTTCTACGACGATCCGCTGCCATCCGGCGCCGATGTCATCTCGCTGATTCGCGTGGTGCATGATCACGATGACGACGCGGTGGCGCACCTGCTTGCCAAGGCCCGCGCGGCGTTGCCGCAGGACGGCGTATTGCTGCTCGCCGAGCCCATGCGCGACGCGGCGGGGGGGAGCCAAGGCGTCAGCGCTTATTTTGAGATCTATCTCCGCGCGATGGGACAGGGCCGGCCGCGCTGCGCAAGCCGTCTGCGCGAGCTGCTGAAGATGGCAGGCTTTTCGCAGGTGCGAGTGCTTCGCACACGCATCCCTTTGATCGCGAGCGTGATTGTCGCGAAAAGCTGACACTCTGAATGTAAATTTATATTGACACTCTGCGTGGTCCGACTAACCTGACACCCGTAACTGAGCGGGCGTCGCCGGGGAGTTGGGCAATGGACGCGATCGCCGTCGTACTGGGGAGGCCGAGGCAATTATCGCTGCAGCACCTGGTGCTCGCAGACGCCCCGGACTGCCTGACCGTCGACATCGAATGGAGCGCGATCAGCACCGGCACCGAGCGGTTGCTGTACGAAGGCCGCATGCCGCAGTTTCCGGGCATGGGCTATCCGCTCGTGCCGGGCTACGAGGCGGTGGGCCGCGTCGCACAGGCTGCACCGCATTCCGGTTTTCGGAAAGGCGAGCGGGTGTTCGTGCCGGGCGCGGCGCGCTGCTTCGGCGAGGTACGCAGCCTGTTCGGCGCCGCGGCCTCGCGTCTCACGGTTCCTCCGCAGCGCCTAGTCGCGATCGATGAGTCGACCGGCGAGCGCGGCGTGCTGCTCGCGCTGGCGGCGACCGCCTATCATGCCTTGTCGATCGGCGGTGACGGCCAGGCCGAATGCGTGGTCGGCCACGGTGTGCTCGGCCGTCTGCTGGCCCGGCTGATCGTTGCGATGGGCGGCGATCCGCCCGTGGTGTGGGAGAGCAATCCCGATCGCGCCGCGGGCGCAGCCGGTTATCGCGTCATCGATCCCGCTCACGACGAGAAGCGCGACTATCGACTGATCTTCGATGCCAGCGGCGATGCCGGGCTGCTCGACAGCCTGATTGCGCGCCTGGCGCCGCGCGGCGAGATCATTCTCGCCGGCTTCTACAGCGCGCCGCTGACCTTCTCCTATCCGCCGGCCTTCATGCGCGAGGCGGCGATCCGCGTCGCCGCCGAATGGAAGCATGAGGATCTGCTTGCGGTGCGCAACCTCATCGATACCGGCCGGCTGTCGCTGGACGGACTGATCACGCATCACGCCGCGGCCGCATCGGCCGAGAGCGCCTACCGGACCGCGTTCGACGATCCGTCATGTCTCAAGATGGTCCTGGACTGGAGAGCAGCCGCATGAACGCGCCCACCAAGATCACTGCGATCACAGATGCCCTGCGCGCGGAGGCCGCGATCGAGCCGGACGCACCGGTGACGGCTGCGCCGAAGAAGGCCACGCAGATCATCGCGATCTACGGCAAGGGCGGCATCGGCAAGAGTTTCACGCTCGCCAATTTGTCCTACATGATGGCGCAGCAAGGCAAAAAGGTGCTCTTGATCGGCTGCGATCCGAAGAGCGACACGACCTCGCTCCTGTTCGGCGGTCGCGCCTGCCCGACGATTCTCGAGACCTCGTCGAAGAAGAAGCTGGCCGGCGAGGAGGTCAAGATCGGCGACGTCTGCTTCAAGCGCGACGGCGTGTTCGCGATGGAGCTCGGCGGGCCCGAGGTCGGCCGCGGCTGCGGCGGGCGCGGCATCATCCACGGCTTCGAGCTGATCGAGAAGCTCGGCTTCCATGATTGGGGTTTCGACTACGTGCTGCTCGACTTCTTAGGCGACGTCGTCTGCGGCGGCTTCGGCCTGCCGATCGCGCGCGACATGTGCCAGAAGGTGATCATCGTCGGCTCCAACGATCTGCAATCGCTCTACGTCGCCAACAATGTCTGCTCGGCGGTGGAGTATTTCCGCAAGCTCGGCGGCAATGTCGGCGTCGCCGGGATCGTCATCAACAAGGACGACAGCACCGGCGAGGCGCAGGCGTTTGCGGACGCCGTCGGCATCCCGGTGCTGGCCTCGATCCCGGCCGACGACGACATCCGCCGCAAGAGCGCGAGCTATCAGATCATCGGCAAGCCCGGCACAGCCTGGGCGCCGCTGTTCGAGCAGCTCGCCACCAACGTCGCCGAGGCGCCGCCGCAGCATCCGCATCCCCTGACGCAGGACGGCCTGCTCGGCCTTTTCAAGGCCTCGGAGGTCGGCCGCGACGTGGTGCTGGAGCAGGCGACGCTCGAGGACATGTGCGGCAGCACGGCTGTCGCTAAGCCGTCGCTCGAAGTGATCTACGACAATGTGTGATCGGTGCGTACTGAGCAGTGGAAGCTAGTGCAATGAGCGATGCGGTGGTCCATCAGGCGGTGAGCGCGCAGAGCGGCGCGGCAGAGATGCCGGCGCAGCCCGAGGCGCTCGGCTGTCACGCCGGCAAGGCCGAGCTCAAGCGCGCGGCCAACGCCGCCGGCAAGAGCGAAGTCCTGGCGCGCTACGCGGCTGACTATCCGGCCGGGCCGCATGACCAGCCGCAGAGCATGTGCCCGGCGTTCGGCTCGCTGCGCGTCGGCCTGCGCATGCGGCGCACCGCGACAGTGCTGTCGGGCTCGGCCTGTTGCGTCTATGGCCTGACCTTCACCTCGCATTTTTATGGCGCGCGGCGCAGCGTCGGCTATGTCCCGTTCAACTCGGAGACCTTGGTCACCGGAAAACTGTTCGAGGACATCCGCGACGCCGTGTTCAAGCTCGCCGATCCCGCTGACTACGACTGCGTCGTCATCATCAATCTCTGCGTTCCCACGGCTTCCGGCGTGCCGTTGCAGATCCTGCCGAAGGAGATCAACGGCGTCCGCGTGATCGGCATCGACGTTCCCGGCTTTGGCGTGCCCACCCATGCTGAGGCCAAGGACGTGCTCGCCGGCGCGATGCTGAACTATGCGCGGCGCGAGGCGGAGCAGGGGCCCGTGCAGGCGCCCCGCGCGCCGCGTACTGACAAGCCGACGATCACCTTGCTCGGCGAGATGTTCCCGGCCGATCCCGTTGGGATCGGCATGCTGCTGGCGCCGCTCGGCCTTGCCGCAGGACCGACCGTGCCGACGCGCGAATGGCGCGAACTGTATGGCGCGTTGGATTGCGCGGCGGTCGCGGCGATCCATCCGTTCTACACGGCCTCGATCCGCGAGTTCGAGGCGGCTGGCCGTCCGATCATTGGTTCCGCACCGGTCGGCTGCGACGGCACCGCGGACTGGCTCGAAGCGGTCGGCACTGTCTGCGGCGCTGGTCGTGCGCAGATCGATGCGGCGAAGAATGCGGTGTTGCCGGCGATCCGCGGCGCGCTCGCGGCGGCGCCGATCCGCGGCCGCATCACCCTATCGGGCTACGAAGGCTCTGAGCTATTGGTCGGGCGCCTGCTGGTCGAGAGCGGCGCCGACCTGCGCTATGTCGGCACGGCGTGCCCGCGTACGCGCTGGTCGGAAGCCGATTGCGCCTGGTTGGAGGCGCGCGGCGTACGCGTGCAGTACCGCGCCTCGCTGGAGCAGGATCTCGCGGCGGTCGATGAGTTCGCGCCCGATCTTGTCATCGGCACCACGCCGGTGGTCCAGAAGGCCAAGGCGCGCGCGATTCCCTCACTCTACTTTACCAACCTCATCTCGGCGCGGCCGCTGTTCGGCGTCTCCGGGGCCGGCTCGCTGGCGCAGGTCGTCAATGCAGCGATCGCCGGCAAGGCACGCTTCGACGAGATGCGTGAGTTCTTCGAAGGTGTCGGCGAGGGCGACACCGCGGGCGTGTGGCAGGGCACTCCTGTCGCGCGTCCTGATTTCCGCGACAAGTATCGCAAGGCGGTCGCGGCGCAGGCCAAGAAACGCAAGTCCGAGGAGATGGTGTAATGCTGATCCTCGACCACGATCGCGCCGGCGGCTATTGGGGCTCGGTCTACGCGTTCACCGCGATCAAGGGCCTGCAGGTCATCATCGACGGCCCGGTCGGCTGCGAGAACCTGCCTGTCACCTCGGTGCTGCACTACACCGACGGCCTGCCGCCGCACGAATTGCCGATCGTCGTCACCGGATTGGGCGAGGACGAGCTCGGCCAGAAGGGCACCGAGCAGGCGATGAAGCGCGCCCGCGCCGCGCTCGATCCGGACCTGCCGGCGGTGGTCGTCACCGGTTCGATCGCCGAGATGATCGGCGGCGGCGTGACGCCGGAAGGCTCCAACATCAAGCGCTTCCTGCCGCGCACGATCGACGAAGATCAGTGGCAGAGCGCCAACCGCGCCTTGAGCTGGCTGTGGAGCGAATACGGCCTGCGCAAGATCCCCGAGCGCAAGCCGCGCGCCGAGGGCGAAAAGCCTCGCGTGAACATCATCGGACCGATCTACGGCACCTTCAACATGCCGTCGGATCTCGCCGAGATCCGCCGCCTGGTCGAGGGCATCGGCGCCGAGATCAATATGGTGTTCCCGCTCGGCAGCCACGTCGCTGACGTGCCGAAGCTGGTCAATGCCGACGTCAACATCTGCATGTATCGCGAGTTCGGCCGTCTGCTGTGCGAGACCTTGGAGCGGCCGTATTTGCAGGCGCCGATCGGGCTGCATTCGACGACCAAATTCCTGCGCTCGCTCGGCGAACTGACCGGGCTCGATCCGGAGCCGTTCATCATCAGTGAGAAGCACACCACGATCAAGCCGGTGTGGGATCTCTGGCGCTCGGTCACGCAGGACTTCTTCGGGACCGCGAGCTTCGGCATCGTCGCCTCCGAGACCTACGCGCGGGGCTTACGCAACTTCCTGGAAACCGAGCTCGGGCTGCCCTGCCACTTCGCGATCTCCCGCTGCGCCGGCGCCAAGACAGACAATGACGCGATCCGCAAGCTGATCCACGAGCGGCCGCCGCTGGTGCTGTTCGGCAGCTACAATGAGCGCATGTATGCGGCGGAAGCCGGCAACCGGGCGATCTACATCCCGGCCTCGTTCCCGGGCACGGTGATCCGCCGCCACACCGGCACGCCGTTCATGGGCTATGCCGGCGCGACCTACGTCGTGCAGGAGGTCTGCAACGCGCTGTTCGATGCGCTGTTCAACATCCTGCCGCTCGCCACGCAATTGGATCAGATCGCCGCGACGCCTGCGCGGCTCGAGCGCGAGCTGCCATGGGACGACGGCGCCAAGCTCGCGCTCGATCAGATCATCGAGACGCAGCCGGTGCTGGTGCGGATCTCTGCGGCCAAGCGGCTGCGCGACGCGGCCGAACGCGGTGCGCGCCAGGCCGGACTCGACACGGTGACGGAGGACGTTCTCGCGCAGGCGCGGTCACGGCTCGCAACGGGCCAGGCCGCGTAGTGCGATGGGGATGAGGCGGAGAGGGAGAGGACGATGTCGTTATACGAACGCATGGATCGTGACGTCGCGCCGAAATCGCGCGAGCGGATCGAATATCTCCTCGTCTACGCGGTGTGCTTCGCCGTGCTGATGGTCGAGGGCGTGCTGCGGCGAGTCGGCTCTGTCATCACGGGCCATCGTCCGGCGCCGCTCGGCGCGATCTTCGGCGAGGCGCGGCTCAAGGCCGCGAACTGCGCGACCTCCTCGTTCATGGGGATGTGAGGTCCCGAAAAGTTTCGAGCGTCGGGGTCATGAGTTCGGGCCCCGCAAGTCTTGCAAGGAATTCGTGCGGCTCGCCGCACGGATGTCATCCCGGCAACGGGATGGCGCTTCGACGCCGCTCACCTCGGTGGGCGGCATCCGGCCGTAAGGCCAACACCAGGAGGTACTACTATGGTGGAACCAAACAAGGGAGGCTCTCTGTCGGGGCTGACCGAATCGGAGGCTAGGGAATTCCATAGCATCTTCATGACGAGCTTTGTGGTCTTCACGGCGGTTGCGATCGTCGCCCACATTCTCGCCTGGATGTGGCGTCCCTGGCTGCCCGGACCGACTGGCTACAAGGCGGCGCTGGAAGGGGCAACCCACTACGCCACTCTCGCGATCTCCTACCTGACCTGATCGAAAGGAGAAAACTATGTGGCGCTTGTGGTTGCTGTTCGATCCGCGCAGAGTTCTCGTGGCTCTCGGGGTTTTCCTGTTCGGTCTGGCATTGGTGATTCACTTCATCCTGCTCAGCACGAACCGCTTCAACTGGCTGGAAGGACCTCGCGCGGCCAAGACGTCGTCGATCTCCGCTCCGGTCACGCCGGTGAAGCTCACCTAGAGCTTCGGCTCCAACAATGGGAAGCGGGCGCAGGCTCGGCGGCAGACCGTGTTCGCCCGCTTCCCAAATCTCCACGCTTTCTAATCTCGAGAGCTCCAAATCATCTGGGGCTCTACGGAGTTCACGACCTCGCGATACGACACGTCACATATCGAGCGACGGGCAGCGGAGGCAGGACCGATGGCAATGCTCAGCTTTGAACGAAAATACCGCGTCCGCGGCGGCACGTTGATCGGCGGCGATCTCTTCGATTTCTGGGTCGGACCGTTCTACGTCGGCTTCTTCGGCGTGACGACGATCTTCTTCACCTTCGTCGGCGTGGCGCTGATCCTCTATGCCACGGCGCTCGGACCGACGTGGAATCTCTGGCAGATCAGCATCAATCCGCCCGACGCCAAATACGGGCTGTCGTTCGCGCCACTCACGGAGGGCGGCTTCTGGCAGCTCATCACCGTGTGCGCGCACGGCGCGTTCGTCTCATGGGCGCTGCGCGAGGTCGAGATCTGCCGAAAGCTTGCGATCGGCTACCACGTCCCGGTCGCCTTCGGCTTTGCGATCTTCGCCTATTTCACGCTGGAGGTGATCCGTCCGGTGCTGATGGGTTCGTGGAGCTACGCGTTCCCCTACGGCATCATCACCCATCTCGATTGGGTATCGAACACCGGCTATCAGTTCGGCAACTTCCACTACAATCCCGCGCACATGATCGCGATCACGTTCTTCTTCACGACGTGTCTCGCGCTCGCGCTGCACGGCTCGCTGATCCTGTCGGCGGCCAATCCGGGCAAAGGCCAGGAGATGAAGTCGCCGGAGCATGAGAACACCATGTTCCGCGATCTCCTCGGCTACTCCATCGGCACGCTCGGCATCCACCGGCTCGGCCTGTTCCTGGCGCTGTCGGCGGTTTTCTTCAGCGCCGTCTGCATCGTCATCTCCGGTCCCGCCTGGCTCATGCCGGAAGGCAATGCCTGGTCGGATTGGTGGGATTGGTGGCGCAGGGTCCCGATCTGGTCGCCGCCGCAATGAGTTCAAGGAGAGGTCGTCATGGCCCAATACCAGAACATCTTCACGCAGATCCAAGTTCGTAGCAAAATCTACCCGGGTATCCCGATCGAGCCCGGGGTTTGGGAGCGGCTCGGCAAGGGCAGCTTCAACTACTGGTTCGGCAAGCTCGGCGACGCCCAGGTCGGCCCGGTCTATCTCGGCTTCCTTGGCCTCGCCTCGCTGATGTCCGGCTTCGTTGCGATCGAGATCATCGGTCTCAACATGCTGGCCTCTGTGAACTGGAGTCCGCTCGAGTTCATCCGCCAGTTCTTCTGGCTGTCCTTGCAGCCGCCGGCGCCGGAATACGGTCTGCAGATCTTCCCGCCGCTGCAGGAGGGCGGCTGGTGGCTGATGGCCGGCTTCTTCCTGACGACGTCGATCCTGTTGTGGTGGGCACGCACCTATCGCCGCGCCCGGGCGCTCGGTCTCGGCACGCATGTGTCGTGGGCGTTCGCGTCCGCAATCTGGCTCTATCTCGTGCTCGGCTTCATCCGGCCGATCTTCATGGGCAGCTGGAGCGAGGCGGTGCCGTTCGGCATCTTCCCGCACCTCGACTGGACCAACAACTTCTCCATCACCCACGGCAACCTGTTCTACAACCCGTTCCACATGCTCTCGATCGCCTTCCTCTATGGATCGGCGCTGCTGTTCGCGATGCATGGCGCAACGGTGCTGGCGATCAGCCGCTACGGCGGCGAGCGTGAGCTGGAGCAGATCGTGGACCGCGGCACGGCCTTCGAACGTGGTGCGCTGTTCTGGCGTTGGACGATGGGCTTCAACGCGACGGCCGAATCGATCCATCGCTGGGCCTGGTGGTTCGCCGTGCTTTGTACCTTGACCGGCGGCATCGGTATCCTACTGTCAGGCACCGTCGTCGATAATTGGTTCGACTGGGGCGTGAAACACGGGCTGGCGCCGTCGCGCTGAAGTCCTGCAGGTCTGAGATGTTGGACAGAGTTGAACAGATCGACATGGCCGGGCGCAGCACGCGTCCGGCCAGTCTTTTGGAAGCCATGCGCGAGCGCACCAAGGTGCTGCACGTCACCGCTGAGCGGACCGGTATCGTCGCCGAGCTGCTGCGCGGGCGCGGCACGCGAGCGGCCTATGCGGTGTTGCTGCGGAATCTCTTGCCGGTCTATGAGGCGATGGAAGCGGAGCTGCTACGTCATGCGGCCTCTCCCGTGACTGGCCTCATCGTGCGGCCCGAGCTGCATCGCAGTGCTGCGATCGCAGCCGACCTTGCGCAGCTCGATGCCCGCGATCTGCCGCTTCTGCCCGAAGCCATCACTTACGTCAGCGCCATCCGGGAGGCGGGATCGGGCTCCGGCCATCCGCTGCTGGCCCATGCCTACACGCGCTATCTCGGCGATCTCAGCGGCGGTCAGATCATCAAGAAGATTCTCGCGCGTTCGCTTTCGCTGCCGCACGAGGCGCTGTCGTTCTACGAGTTTCCGGAGATCGCGGATATCCCAAGCTTTAAGAACGAATACCGCGAGGCGCTGGAGCAGGCGGGTGGCGCGATGACGGAGCATGACTCTGTCGTCGAGGAGGCGGCGACTGCGTTCCAGCTGAACATCACCTTGTCGCAGGCGCTGCAGGCGGCTGTGGGGCTCGACGGGTAGGGTTTACACCGAGCGCCTGCTTCGACGACGCGATTGAACGCTCCAATCGTTTGGAGACAAGATGTTTCCGAGGGGACGGTCAGCTCCCCTCCCCCTTGCGGGGAGGGGTTGGGGGTGGGGGTCTCCGGAGCGCAGGGACTATCTTGGAGCGCGTGTAATGGTTTCGACTGGGCGTTGTTCTTAAGACACGAGCGTGCCGAAGCGTCGACGTGGGAGCGTTGTCGTTGCACGAGTTCTTCGCTCCTGAGAGCACGGGACCAGCGGACCCCCACCTCCGGCCCCTTCCCGCAAGGGGGAAGGGAGTGCACTCCGATCGCAGTGCCATCTCGGATCACATCGTCAAAGTGCGTGTGAGCTTGGCCAACGACTATGACCTGCATGGCCGATGAAGCCAAGCTCAGCCCGCGCTCCGTCTCACTCCTCGCTCTGCGAGCGATACCACACCAGGTGCTCAAGAATGCCCAGCGTCCGCGCGGTCGAGTTGCGGATGCTCTCCAGCATGTCCGGCATGCTGCCGGCCTCCGCGCCGTGCGTGACTTCGAGCGCGGCGAGTTGCGCGTTCTCGACTGTTGACGCGGCCAGCTCCTTGTAGATCAGGCTGGCGCTCTGATCGAGCCGCAGGCTCGGCCGGCGCGCGCTGTCGATCTCCTCCTGGAAGCGCGCGCGCGCCTCTTCGGCGGTCTTGCGCTCGGTCAGGTCCGAGAAGATCAGCACGAAGCCGAGCACGCGGTCGTACGGCGCGATCACCGGATCGGCGCGCACCATCAAGGGCCGTTGCGGCGAGGCGCCGCCGGCGAGCGTCAGCTCGCCGCGCCAGCTGCGCTTGTTGCGCATGAGGTCGTCGAGATTGGCGCGGAACTCCGCCGGCGCCGTGCAATACGCGCCGAGATCGCGCAGATGCGGAATATGCGGATGTGACGCCCGCAGTTGCTGCTCGAACGCTTCGTTCATCAGCAGGATGCGGCCCTCGACGTCGGCGATGATCACCGGCTGCTCCGAGCGCAGCACCTGGGCGCTGATCGTGGCGAGCTGGTCCTGCGCGATCACCATGCGCACCGAGCGCAGCTGCAGCGCCACGTCGGCGACGGTCTCGCTGATCACCCGGGCCGAGGCGAGCTCGGCTGCCGACCAGGGTTCGGACTTGCCTTCGACCAGCTGATGCCACTGTGCGAAGGAGCGGCGCGGCGACAGATCCGAAGGATCGTCGCCGATGATGACAGCCTTGAGCGGATCGCCGCCCCAGGTCACGGTCCTGACCTGCTCCGGCCTGAACCACAACAGATACTCGCCCTCGCTCGCCGACAGCGGCGCGGCAATCAAGCCGCTGGCGACCGATCGGACGTCGGCAAAGGATGGCTCGTCAAGCGTCAGCGACGCGGTCACCGTCAGCCCTTGCGCCGGCGCGTCCGGAGCCTTGCGCTTGCGATCGAGCCAGGCGGCGAGGTCGCGGATGCGCTGCGTCGACGGCACGTCGCCCGCGGTCATCACCTGGCCTTCGAACAACAGCGCAGCGCCGCGCGCGCCGAGCGGCTGCAGCAGCGATTGCGAACCGTCGAACAGAGCGGTCTGCCAGTCCCCGTCGCGCGACACCGCCTCGACCAGCCGCTGCTCCAGCCGGCGCACGACGAGCTCAGACTGACTCTGCGCAAAACTCTCCAGCGCGGCGATCCGGATTGCGCAGGTCTCCGACAGAGCCTCGCCGGCGGCGCGGATGTCGAACGGCACGAAGCGCGGCTCGTAATGATGGCAGGCGATCAGCCCCCAGAGACGGCCGCTCACCATCAGCGAGCACACGAGGGTGGCGCCGACGCCCATGTTCTGCAGATATTTCTGGTGGATCGGGGACATGCTGCGCAGGCAGCTCAAGGACATGTCGAGGTCGCGTCCGTTGAGCGGCGAGATGCGGGGCTGCAGCGGCACCGGCATGTAGTTGACGTCGACCAGCAGGCGCACGCGGTTGCGCTCATAGAGCCGCCGCGCGATCTGCGGAATGTCCGAGGCCGGATAGCGGTTGCCGAGAAACGCCTCCAGATCCGGCCGCCGCCGTTCCGACAGCACCTCGCCATGGCCCTCTTCGTCGAAACGATAGACCATCACGCGGTCGTAGCCGGTGATCTCGCGGAAGATGGTCGCGGTCTCGTCGCACAGGCCGATCAGCGAGGAGGCCGAGGTGATGCGATGGAAGGCGCCGTCCAGCGCCGGCGCGATGTTGGTGATCTTGGTTGCCGGCTCCAGCTCGACGATCAGTCCGCCATTGGAAGGCCGATGAATCGTGCAGTCCACCCGGCGCGGCGGCGTCCCGGCGTTGCAGCGCAGGGTCATCGGCGCAAGGTGCAGCGGGCCGCTCAGATGCGGCAGAATCTGCAGCGCCAGATCGCCGCCGAGATCGCGCAGCGGACGGCCCACGACGGAGGCGGCGCCGAGGAAGGCGGCCGCGTTGGTGCTGGCCTGGATGACGACGTTGTCCGGCTCCTTGACCGCCAGCAGAATGCCATGCGGCTGGATCGAGCCGGCGAGGTGAATCTGTTCGCGCTCGCAATCCGCAAGAGTCGCGTGGCCGAAGGCCGGCGTTGTCAGCGGAACGGGCAATCAGCTCCCCTTTTCGGTTTCCTCGTCGCTTTCTTCGAGTTGGCTCAGATTATACCGATCGAGCTTGGCGTAAAGGCTCTGGCGGCTCAGGCCGAGAATTTCGGCGGCCGATGTCCGGTTCCCGTTGGCCAATTCCAGGGCGGCGCGGACGTAATGCTGCTCGACGACCTCGACCGTGCTCCTCACGAGATCGCGCAGCGGCGTCTTGCCAACCGATTCGTTCAGCCCGGCAAGCGCCGCCCGCAGATTGTCGTGCTCTGCCGCAGGCGACAAGCGCCGTGCGATGTTGCGCATGATCAGGCCGATCCGGCGCTGCCCGTCCAGCCCATGGGCCGCAGCGGAGATCTCGACCTCGGTCTCGCTCCCGAGCTCGCCTTGGATGGTGGTCGACAGCAGCCGAACGGTGCCATGGCGCTCGACATTGGAGATCAGTACCGAGAGGTCGGCGCCGGGGCGGGTCAACCAGCGGCTCAGCTTCTCGCCGATGAGCGCCTCCTTCGAGCCGATCTCCACGAGCTCCAGGAACGCCCGATTGGCGCGCTTGATGGTGCCGGTGCCGTCGATGCTGATGACCGCGTCGGGAAGATTATCGATCAGCCCTTCCGGATCGTCGGAGACCGGCCCTGGCTGCGCGGACTTGCCGATCGGCGCCATCTGCAGCAGGTACATCGGCGCGGTATCGCTGGTCATCAGCGATCCCCGGAGCATCCAGGGCGCAGCGTCCTCGCCGAGATGGATCACGATGCCCGGCGCCTTGCCCTGATCGCGCACCCGCCTCAGCATCAGCTCGACGGGCTCGCGCTCCTTCTGCGGGATTTCATGCAGGAATTCGCGGCCGACCAGATTGTCCCGGCGCCGCCCGGAGGCGCCGAGCGCCGCGGCGGCGGTCCGGTTGGCTTCAATGATGCGCAGGTCCGAGACCTTCGTCAGCAGCACGGCCTCGTTGGAATCCTCGATCACCAGCCGGTAGCGGGTCTCGATCTCGCGCAGCTTCCAATAGTCGCGCTCGATGGTCTGCTGGGCCGAGATCAGGCGCGCCTGCAGCTCGGCGACGGCCTGGAGGTTCTTGCCGATCGCCAGCATGCCGGCCCGACCACCGAGCAGCACGGTGGTGAATTCCATCGGCAGCTCGAGGCCGCTCGGGAACCGCTGCGTGATCTGGCGAAAGGCGGAAATACCGGTCCGCCTGGTATCCTGCATGATGCGCTCGATCTTCTCGCTCGCATCGTCGACGATCTCGGACCACGGACGGCCGAGCCATACGTCAACATTCTCCGCCGACATGTTGGGAGACAGCGTCGCCTCCCGGATCACGCCGTCCATGTCGAGCAGCAATGTCACGTCGGGTCGTGGACCGTGAAACTCGGCCATGGTCTTGGCACCCGTTATCTTGGCACCCTCGAAAGACGCTCACGGGAACGCGGCCAGCTCAATTGGCGCGCATTTTGAAGGTGTTGCGCCGCATCCCGCTAACGTATTGAGAGTCTTGAGAATGTCGTTAGTCCACGCAGCGCCTTCAGTGTCAAGGCTTATTTCCAAGCATCCAACTTTCGTTGGTATTCCTGCGCCTATTGCATGGTCGAACTGCGACTTATTCGCTCACTTTCTTTTCATGTGAGCATGACAAGCGTTCATGACATTGATAGATGTAATGCAAAATTACATACACTAACGAAACGGCACATCAGGAGGATACGCATGCTCAAGGCGGGTTTGGTTGCAGCGGTCGCGATGGCAATGTCGGCAGGCGCCGCGTCGGCGCTGGAAGGCGGTGACGCTGCGAAGGGCGAGCAGGTCTTCAAGCAATGCATGACCTGCCACCGCATCGGACCGGACGCCAAGAATGCCGTCGGCCCGGTGCTCACGGGCGTGATCGGCCGCCCGACCGGGACCTATCCGGGCTTCGCCTATTCCGAGCTGAACAAGCATGCCGGGGAAGCCGGGCTGGTCTGGACCGACGACAACATCTTCGAGTACCTGGTCGACCCCAGCGCGTTCCTCAAGAAATATCTGACCGAAAAGGGCAAGGCGGACCAGGCCACCGGCTCGACCAAGATGGTGTTCAAGCTCGCCAACGAGCAGCAGCGCAAGGACGTCATCGCCTATCTGAAGACGTTCTCGGACAAGAAGTGAGCTGAGGGTAGGGCGTTCATCCTCTCAGCGGTTGCCTCGCGCTCTCCGCACACACCAATGTCGTCCCGGCGAACGCCGGGATGACAGCTGCGGGTGCCGTTGGTGGCAGGGCCTATGCAACTGCAGCCGCCGAGCTGCCGATCCAGGTCATTCGGCGATCTCGCCCTTATCGCCACCGCTGTCTGAGATCGGCAACATTGGCGACGCCGGAGGCGGCCAGACATCCCGCCAGCCAGAACCATGGCGCACCGGTCAGCGCACAGCGCAGCGCGAGCAGCAGGAACACGCCGGCCAGGAGGTTGGGCAGCAACGCCCGCGGGCTAACGCCGCGGCGATAGCGCCGCCAGACCAGCGTGACGGCGATCAGCTCCACCGCCACCACCGCCAGGATCAGGTCGACCACCTCAGGGCTGCGAAACAGCTCATCCATGACGTGAGCAGCTCAAGCCGCTTTCGCGAGCCCGGTGAGGTGGGCGATGTTCTTGAAGAAGATGCGGACGTGCGACAGCGGCTTCGCCTTCACCAGCTCCTTGTTCATGTAGGCGTCCCAGGTCAGCTGCTGGACGTCCTTGTCGCGGCAGATCGCGACGAAGCGCTCGCGGCGGGCGTCGTTCGTGTACCAGTAGCGCTGCATCATGCCGAGGATGAAGAACACAGCGCCATGCTTGCGCATGAAGGTCTTGCGGGCGGTGGCGAGCGCCTTGGCGTCGCCGGTCTTCAGGAACAGGGCGACGGCATCGGCCGCGGCGCGGCCGCCGGCCATCGCGTAGTAGATGCCTTCGCCTGAGGCGGGCGCCACCACGCCGGACGCGTCGCCCGCGAGCACGACGTCGCGGCCATTGTCCCAGCGCGACAGCGGCTTCAGCGGGATCGGCGCGCCTTCGCGGCGGATGGTCTCGAGATCGTCGAACGCGGCCGCTTTGCGGAACGCGGCGACCGAGCCGCGGAGCGAGAAGCCCTTATGCGCGCTGCCGGTGCCGATGCTGGTGGTCGGGCCATGGGGGAACACCCAGCTGTAGAAGTCGGGCGACAACTGGCCGCGATAGACGACGTCGCAGCGGGTGGCATCGAACAGCGGGTGGCTGCGATCGGGCGAGCGGATGATTTCGTGATAGGCAAAGACGTAGCGCATCTCGCTGACTTCCGGGATGCACTGGCGCGCCACCGCCGACAGAGCGCCGTCGGCGCCGATGACGGCGCGAGCCCGCACGCAGTCCTCGCGCAGGCTGCCGTCATCCATGCGACGCTCGTAGTGCACGACGGCTGTGCCGTCATCATCGTGGGCGATATGACTGTAGGTGCCGGTGCGTCGGATCGCGCCGCCCTCGGCGGCGCGATTGCGCAGCCATTCGTCATAATGCTCGCGATCGACCATGCCGACGAAACCGCCGTCGATCGGCATGTCGACGCCGCGGTTGCTCGGCGACACCATGCGCGCGGACGAGATCCGCGCCACCAGCAGATGGTCGGGAATCTCGAACTCGTTGATGAGCCGCGGCGGAATGGCGCCGCCGCACGGCTTGATGCGGCCAGCCTTGTCGAGCAGCAGCACGCTGTGGCCCTGACGCGCCAGATCATTGGCAGCGGTCGCCCCGGCGGGGCCGCCGCCGACCACCACGACGTCGAACGTCTCGGACGAGGTGCTCATCGCTAGGCTCCCTGATTGGCCGGCTGTGCCGCAAGCGCCGATGTCTGCTCGCGCGGACGCTTGATCCAGATTGCGAGCCAGGCGGAAAGGACGAACAGAGCGGCCTCGGCGGCGAACACCGCCGCATAGGCCGAGGCCGTCGAGGGCATGAAGGCCCGCGCGGCGTCAGCCGCCGCCGTGCCGACGAAGCCGCCGATGCCGAACGAGATCGCCTGCGAGGCGCCCCACAGGCCCATCCGCGTGCCCTCGCGATTGTCGCGGCCTTCGCTGACCATGTTCATCATCGCGCCGATTGCAGCGATGGCGTAGACGCCATTGGTGATTCCGAGCAGCAGCACCGAAGCGCGCAGCGGCCAAGCCGGGCCGACAGTCGCGGCAGCGACGAGGCTGAGCAGCGCCAGCGCCGAGGCGAGGCAGCCGCCGATGATCCAGGGCTGCGGCCGGGTGCGCCAGTCGGCATGCAAGCTCGCCATCGCCGGCATCAGGATCATGCCGATCAGCGCACCCATGTGCTGCACCGAGGAGAGCTGCGTGGTCTGGCCCGGCGTCATGCCGAACACGCTGCCGGCGAACGGCTCCAGGATCAGATCCTGGGCGCTGTAGGCCAGCATCGAGACGAAGATGAAGATCGCGAAGCGCCGCGCCTGCGGCTCCCGGCAGATCTCGCGGAAATCCTCCATGAAGCCGCCACGCTCGGCGTTTGCTGACGCCCCTTCGGTTGCGATCTGAGGCTGCTCGATGCCCCAGACGCCGAGCAGGGTCAGCACCATCGCGATCGCCGACACGGTGCCCGACACCAGCATCAGCCGTTCGCCGGAGAACGGATCGAGCGCCTTGCCGGCGACCGCAGTCGTGACGATGAAGCCTGCGATCATCATGATCCAGGCGATCGAGGCGGCGGCGCTGCGCCGCGCCGGCGCGGTGCGCTTGGCAAGCAGCACCAGCAGCGAGGTGCCGGCGGCGCCGACGCCGATGCCGATCATGATGAAGGCGATCACCGCAACGACGAGGCCGAGCACCAGCTGGGTCGCCATCAGCGCGGTGGCGACAGCCGCGAGCAGGCCCCCGGCCGCGAGCACCGCCATGCCGCCGACGATCCAGGCGAAGCGACGGCCGCCGATATCGGAGCCGTGACCGAGCCAGGGCCTGAGCACCTGCATCGCATAGTGGATCGCCACCAGCAGGCCGGGGATCATCGCCGGCAGCGCCAGCTCGATCACCATCACGCGGTTCAGGGTGGAGGTCGTCAGCACCACGACGGCGCCGAGCGCGGTCTGCACGAGGCCGAGCCTGATGATGCCGAACCAGGAGAGCGGAGCGGGCGCCGTCGTCATGCCGACATTCCCGCCAGCGCAAAGGCTGTCACCAGCATGCCGAGCACGTAGAGCAGCACGCCGGTCCCGTTGTACCAGGGCGCGAGCTCGCGCGGGTTTGTCATCAGCCGCCGCATCAGCACCAGCTGGGCCGCGACCAGCGCGGCCACGATCATCGCATGCGCTGGACGGCTCCAGATGACGAGCAGCGCGAGCACGGCGACCTGCGCGATCGCCATCGTGATGCAGGCAAGCCGTGCGGCGCGCTCCGGGCCGAGCAGTACCGTCAGCGAGTTGACGCCGCTGACGCGATCGCCGCCGATCGACTTGAAGTCATTCAGGGTCATGATGCCGTGCGCGCCCGCGCTGTAGAGCAGCGCGATCGCGAGCACCGGCCCCGACGGCGCCGTTCCGCTCATGATCGCAGCGGCGGTGATCCACGGCAGACCCTCATAGCAGAGCCCGACGGCGCTGTTGCCCCACCAGCCGTTCTGCTTCAGCCGGATCGGTGGCGCGCTGTAGGCCCAGGCGAGCGCGAGGCCTAGCGCTGCTGCGGCAAACCCCCAGGTGCCGAGCAGGGTGGCGACGCCGAGCGACAGCACCGTCCAGATCAGTGCGATATAGAGGCCCCAGCGGCCGGGAATGCGGCCAGAGGGAATCGGCCGGTCAGGCTCGTTGATCGCATCGACATGGCGGTCGAACCAGTCGTTGACCGCCTGGCTGGTGGCGCACACCATCGGTCCGGCGAGCACCAAGCCCGCGATCACGATCGGCCAGCGCGGCGCCAGCGGCGCCCCCGATGAGACCACGCCGCAGCCGAACGCCCAGATCGGTGGAAACCATGTGATCGGCTTCAACAACTCGAGAACGGCCGAGGGCTGAAGCCTTGACGGAATCCTCGGCGAAAGCTGGACGGGCGCGATCTCGGTCATTGCAGAACTCTTCCCACTATTCCAACTGACTGTCTTCCTCGCTCGGCTCGGCGAGGCCGTAGCGCCTGAGCTTGACGTAGAGGCTCTGGCGGCTGAGGCCCAGCATCTCGGCGGCGGTGGCGCGGTTGTCGCCCGTCAGCTTGAGCGCGGTCTCGATGCACATCCGCTCGATCACGTCGGTGGTCTCGCGCACCAGCTCCTTGAGCGGCACGCGGCCGATCAGCTCGGCGAGTTGCTCGCGCGAGCGCGGGATGAAGGCGTGGTCGGCGCCGTCGCCGGAGATGCGTGGGCCGACATTGCGGATAGTGAAGCCGAGTCTGGCCTGGCCGGGTGCGCCGACCGTCGTGGCGGAGATCTCGACGTCGACCGGAGAGCCATGCTCGCCGCGGACGACGCTGGAGAACAGCTTCAAGGTGCCGTGCTGGCGCAGATTGCTCAGCATCACCGAGACGTCGACCGCCGACTTGCCGATCCAGCGATCGATCGTCTCGCCGATGATCTGGTGCATGTTCTCGATCTGAGCCAGCTGCAGGAACGTGGCATTGGCGTGCAGCAGCCGGCCGTCCATGTCGGTGATGACGAAGCCGTCGGGTGCCGATTCGACGAACTGCACCAGCTGGGTGTTGACATCAGACGATTTCGGCAGCGCCGGCTGGCCATATTGCGGCGAGAAGCGCAGCAGGAAGAACGACGACATATCCTGGCGGAAGAAGGTGCCGTCGAGCAGATACTCGCGGCCGCCGTCGAGCGTGATCTTGGCGCGCTCGATCTTGCCCTGCGAGCGGATCGCCAGCGACAGCGATTGCGACATCGCGAGGTCGTCGATCAGCAGCGCGTCGGGAAACAGCTTGCCGATCAGATTGGCGGCGCCGTGATCAAGCAGGTCGGCGGCGGCCGGATTCGCCTCGACGATGCGGTGGCTGGTCGCGTCGATGATCAGGACCGGCTCGGCGGTGATCTGGAACAGGATCCGATAGCGCGATTCGGCATTGCGCATGCGCGAATAGTCGCGCTCGATCGCAACCTGCGCCTCGATCAGCTTCTGCTGGAGCGCGGCCGTGGCGCGCACGTCGCGGCCGACCGCGATGTAGCGGGCCGCGCCCTTGATCGCCACGACAGCGAACAGGATCGGGATGTCAGGCCCGCGCGCAGCCGGGTAGCGCACCTCGCGCCAGCGCGACACCTTGCGCTCCGAGGCTTCGGTCAGCATCAGCTCTGGCTTGGTCTGGCTTTCCTCGGACACTGTTGCTTGCCAGGATCGGCCGATCCACTCGTCTGTGTTTCTCAATTCAAGCGGGAGACCGGCCTGCTGAAAGGCCAAGTCCTGGATGTTGCCGTCGGCGTCGAGCGCGAGCGCAATGTCGGACGCTGCGGCCACCAGCATGGCCGCAACATCCGCATTGAGATCGCCAAGCGACTCTTTCGGAGCTCTGAACGCCCTCACCAACGCCGTTGTCCTCCCAATCAAGGAGCCTTCGCGCGGCAAGTCTCATTCCAGCATTCATCTTCACAGCACCCTCAAGGCTAACGCCGTTCGGTCAGAAGACTGACGACGTGCCGGGCTTGCGAAGCCTCTCTGCTCATGTCGGAGACGACACCGTCGCCGCCGACCAGAAGAACGAGTTCAGGCCGTTCAATAAACGCAGGACCGCAGACCAGCACGCCGATGTCCTGGTTGGAGGACTCGCGCCGGACCATCCTTATGTTTGAGGCGAGATCGTCAAGCTTCTTGTCGCTGGTTGCGAAGAACTCGACGACGTTGAACCATTGCGTGCGGAGCGTGTCGATGAAGCCGCGATCCGCCGTATCAGGCTCGATCCAGGTGTCCCAGCCATCGCGGCGAAAGAATTCGCTGGCGAGCACGACCCCGAACATCATGTGGCCGATTTCGCGGCGATCGCCAGGCGACGTCGTCAGCAGGACGCGCAAACTCGTCGGCGCGACCGCGAGTTCGGCGCAGAAGGCCGGGCTGAAATGGCGCAGCAACTGCTGCAGCCGCCACAGCGCCAGCGTCACGTCCGCGAAGTCGCGCTCGTCATCGGCCCAGAGATGACGCAGATGGTTCGCAGTCGGCACCAGGAGATCGAGATAGATCCGCTCCAGCGTCTCGCCGTGATCGCGATGCGCCTGGATGCAGGCGACAGCACCGTCGTCGTCCGCATCGAGCACCAGCTCGGCAAAGCTGGCGGCTTCCTGCGCCGAGGCGGTGATGATGGCCGGCACGCGTTCGAGGGCGGAGGCGTGCGCCATCACCAGCCGCGGAATGATCTCGGCCTCGATCGCTCCGTTCAGTTGGGGATGACGGGTGCTGTGTAAGGGGACGTTGACGCGCGCTGCTGCCGCCGGCGGATGAAAGCCGGGTTGTCCACGCTTCGTCCGAAAGCGTGCTCGTGGAAATCGGGCTGTCTCATTGAGTTCGGTCATCAGCGCCTCCCCTCCATATGAGCGCACGTCACTCGTTGCGTCAATATTCTTTGACGTCAATTTTGATTGACACTCTTCCGGCCCGGGTCTAGCGTTTCCCCCATCGGGCCCGCACTCCGGGGATTTGCGATGCGCCACCTGCAAACTGCACAACATTACGTTGATCAGGCCGAGTGCGGTGCACCACAAATGTCCCTGTGGTTGTCGTCATCGCACCACTGGGCACCGATGTTGTCAAATCATCTTTACACATCGTGTGACGCGCAATTCACGTCCGCCGCTGATCCCTCGCTGTGGAGCCAGCTCTGCTTCACGCCTGAGGCGGCGCCGCGTGCAAAGCGGCAAGCGCTTTACACGCCTGAGGAAAAGCGCCGACGGGACGAGACGCCCTGGACCCTGGTGCAGGGCATTCTGGCGCCGCTGCAATTTCTCGTCTTCCTGATCAGCCTCGGATTGGTGGCGCGCTATCTCGCGACCGGCGAGGGCCTCTGGCTTGCCACCGCCTCGGTCGTTCTGAAGACGACGTTGCTCTACGCCATCATGATCACCGGCTCGATCTGGGAGCGGATCGTGTTCGGGCGCTATCTGTTCGCCCCGGCCTTCTTCTGGGAGGACGTGTTCTCGATGCTGGTGATCGCGCTGCATACCGCCTATCTCGCCGCGATCATCGGGCATATCGGCTCGGCGCAGCAGCAGATGCTGCTGGTACTCGCGGCTTATGCGGCCTACGCGATCAACGCGACGCAATTCCTGCTCAAGCTGCGCGCCGCGCGTCTGCAGGAGCAGGCGATGGCGCAAGCCGGTGCGGAGCGCGCGTCATGAATGCTCATGCGCAAGCCTGTGCCGTTACCCCCCCGTCCTCAGACGGCGTGCTGCGCGAGCGTGGCCAGCGTGAGGTGTTCTGCGGCCTCACCGGTATCGTCTGGCTCCACAGGAAAATCCAGGATGCGTTCTTCCTCGTGGTCGGCTCGCGCACGTGTGCCCATCTCATCCAGTCGGCCGCCGGCGTGATGATCTTCGCCGAGCCGCGCTTCGCCACCGCCATCATGGAGGAGCGCGATCTCGCCGGGCTCGTCGACGCCAATGACGAGCTCGACCGCATCGTCGCGCAGCTCTTGGCGCGGCGGCCCGATATCAAGCTCTTGTTCCTGGTCGGCTCCTGCCCGTCGGAGGTGATCAAGCTCGATCTGTCGCGCGCGGCGTTGCGGCTGTCGCAGCGCTTCTCGCCCGGCGTGCGCGTACTCAATTATTCCGGCAGCGGCATCGAGACCACGTTTACGCAAGGCGAGGACGCCTGCCTCGCCGCGCTGGTGCCGGTGCTGCCGCAAGCCGACCGCAGCGCACGGCCGTCGCTGCTCGTCGTCGGCGCGCTCGCCGATGTCGTCGAGGACCAGTTCAAGCGCACCTTCGCCGCGCTCGGCATCGACAACGTCGCTTTCCTGCCGCCACGGCGCTCGTCGGAGCTGCCGGCGATCGGGCCGGAGACGCGCGTGCTGCTGGCGCAGCCGTTCCTTGGCGACACCGCGCGCGCATTGGAAGAGCGCGGCTCCCGCCGGATCGCGGCGCCATTCCCGCTCGGCGGCGAGGGCACCGCGCTATGGCTGGCGGCCGCGGCCGATGCCTTCGGCGTCTCGCGCAGCCATGTGGAGCGTACCCTCGCGCCGTTGAAGGCGCGGGCGGAGAAGGCACTGACGCGCTATCGCGCGCAGCTCGCCGGCAAGCGCGTCTTCCTGTTTCCGGATTCGCAGATTGAAATTCCGCTGGCGCGCTTCCTCGCGCGCGAGATCGGCATGGAGCTGGTCGAGGTCGGCACGCCCTATCTGCATCGCGATCATCTCGCGGCCGAGCTCACGATGCTGCCCGTGGGCACGCAGCTCAGCGAAGGCCAGGACGTCGAGCGCCAGCTTGATCGCTGTCGTGACGCACGTCCCGATCTCGTCGTTTGTGGCCTCGGTCTCGCCAATCCGCTGGAGGCCGAGGGTCTCACGACGAAATGGTCGATCGAGCTGATCTTCACGCCCATTCAAGGCTTCGAGCAGGCCGGCGACCTCGCCGAGCTGTTCGCGCGGCCCTTGCTGCGGCAAACGCGACTGGCGGTGTGAGATGCAGCTGTCGGTCTGGACATATGAAGGCCCCCCGCATATCGGCGCGATGCGCATCGCGACCGCGATGCGCGACGTGCACTACGTGCTGCACGCGCCGCAGGGCGACACCTACGCCGATCTCCTGTTTACGATGATCGAGCGCCGCGACCGAAGGCCGCCGGTCACCTACACCACCTTCCAGGCGCGCGATCTCGGCGGCGACACCGCGGACCTTTTGCAGAGCGCGGCGCGCGCGGCCTATGAGCGCTTCCAGCCGCAGGCGATGCTGGTCGGCGCGTCGTGCACCGCCGAGCTGATCCAGGACGATCCCGGCGGACTCGCGCAGGCGCTCCGGCTTCCGATTCCGGTGATCCCGCTCGAGCTGCCAGCCTATCAGCGCAAGGAGAATTGGGGCGCCTCGGAAACATTCTACCGGATTGTACGGGCGTTGGCTGCGTCTTCCGCTGATGGCTCCCCCCGCCATGAACGGAAGGCGGGCGCTCGTCCAGTCTGCAACCTGCTTGGTCCGACGGCGCTCGGCTTCCGTCACCGCGACGACCTCGCGGAAGTGACCAGGCAGGTTGTGGAGCTCGGCATCGAGATCAACGTCATCGCGCCATGGAATGCGACGCCGGCTGATCTCGCCCGCCTGCCGCAGGCCGATTTCAACATCGTGCTCTATCCGGAGATCGCGCTGACATCAGCGCAATGGCTGCACCGCCAGTTCGGCCAGCCCTACACGAAGACGATCCCGATCGGCGTCGGCGCGACGCGCGACTTCCTCAAGGAGGTCGCGAGCCTTGCCGGCGTCGATGCAGAGCCCGTTCTGTCGCGCGCCGAGAGCCGGCTGCCCTGGTATTCGCGCTCGGTCGACTCGACCTATCTCACCGGCAAGCGCGTCTTCATCTTCGGCGATGCGACTCACGCCGTCGCGGCCGCGCGGGTCGCGACGCAGGAGCTCGGCTTCGAGGTGGTCGGCCTCGGCACCTATGCCCGCGAATTCGCCCGCGAGATCCGCGAGGCCGCCGCGATCTACGGCGTCGAGCCTGTCATCACCGACGATTATCTGGAAGTCGAGGCCCGCGTCAGCGAGCTCCGTCCTGAGCTTGTGCTTGGTACGCAGATGGAGCGCCACATCGCCAAGCGCCTGGGCATTCCCTGCGCCGTGATCTCGTCGCCGACCCACGTTCAGGATTTCCCGGCGCGCTATTCGCCGCAGATGGGGTTCGAAGGCGCCAACGTGCTGTTCGACACCTGGGTGCATCCGCTGATGATGGGCCTGGAGGAGCATCTGCTCGGCATGTTCCGCGAGGACCACGAATTCGCCGATCACGCCCCGTCGCATCTCGGCGCCGCACCGGCCGCGCCGCCACAGCAGCCGCAACTGCGCGTCGTCGAGACCACAACATCCACCGAGCTCGCCTGGGCGTCCGACGCCGAGCGCGAGCTGACCAAGATCCCCTTCTTCGTGCGCGGCAAGGCGCGCCGCAACACCGAACGCTTCGCGCGCGAGCGCAACGTCAACCTGATCACGCTCGAGACCTTGTACGATGCCAAAGCGCATTTCGGTCGCTGACGTCACACCCATCCGGGTGGTGATCGTGACGATGGACAGCCATCTCGCCTCGGCTGCCGTGCGCGCGCGCACGACCCTGCAGGCGGAGCTGCCCGGCCTCGATCTCAAGGTGCACGCGGCCGACGAATGGGGCTGCAACCCCACCGCACTCGAGCATTGTCTCGCCGACATCGCGACCGGCGACATCGTCGTCGCGACCATGCTGTTCATGGAGGACCACATCCAGCCGGTGCTGCCGGCCTTGCAGGCGCGCCGCGATCATTGCGACGCGATGATCGGCTGTCTCTCGGCCGGCGAGGTCGTGCGCCTGACGCGCCTCGGCAAGCTGACGATGTCTGGCTCGGCCACCGGCGTGCTCGGCCTGTTGAAGCGGCTGCGCGGCAGCAACCGCTCTGGCAATGCCAGCGGCCAGGGCCAGATGAAGATGCTGCAGCGGATGCCGCGGCTCCTGCGCTACATCCCCGGCACGGCGCAGGATCTGCGCGCCTATTTCCTGACCTTGCAATACTGGCTCGCCGGCTCCGAGCAGAACTTTGCGAACATGGTGCGCTTCCTGGTCGGCCGCTACGCCGACGGTCCGCGCGCGGCGTTGCGCGGCAAGCTCAAGGCCGCCGAGCCCGTAACCTATCCGGATGTCGGCCTCTATCATCCGCTGCTGAAGCAGCGCATCGCCGAGCGGATCGACGAGCTTCCGGCGCTGCCGAAGCCGGCCGGCCGCGTCGGAATCATCCTGATGCGCTCTTATCTCCTGGCCGCCAACACCGCGCATTATGATGGCGTGATCGCGGCGCTCGAGGCGCGCGGTCTCGCGGTCGTTCCCGTGTTTGCCTGCGGTCTCGACTCGCGTCCCGCGATCGAGCGCTATTTCCAGAAGGACGGCATTTCCACGGTCGACGCGGTGGTCTCGCTCACCGGCTTCTCGCTGGTTGGCGGCCCCGCCTACAACGACGCACGCGCAGCCGAAGAGGTGATGGCCGGGCTCGACGTGCCCCTGATCGCGGCGCATCCGTTGGAATTCCAGACCGTCGAGCAGTGGCACGACGACGCGCGCGGGCTGACGCCGGTCGAAGCGACGATGATGGTCGCGATCCCCGAGCTTGACGGCGCGGTCGGCCCGACCGTGTTCGGCGGCCGATCGGCGATGGCTGATGCAGGGCGTGACATGGCCTCGCTGCCGGAGCGCGCCGCGCAGCTCGCATCGCGCGTCGCCCGGATCGTCGAGCTGCGCCGCTCGGCGCGCGCTGAGCGCAAGATCGCGGCCGTGCTGTTCAACTTCCCGCCGAACGGCGGCAGCGCCGGCACGGCGGCCTATCTCTCGGTGTTCGAGTCGCTGCACAACGTGATGACCTCGCTGCGCGCGGCGGGCTACACGATCGACGTCCCGGCCACGGTCGATGAGCTGCGTGCGCGCGTGCTGAAGGGCAACGCCGCACGCTTCGGCACTGTTGCCAATGTCGCGGTTCGCATTCCCGTCGACCAGCATGTCCGCCGCGAGCGGCATCTCGCCGAGATCGAGAAGCAATGGGGCCCGGCGCCCGGCCGTCACCAGACCGACGGGGCCAGCCTGATGGTGCTGGGCGAGCAGTTCGGCAATTTGTTCGTCGGCCTGCAGCCCGCCTTCGGCTACGAGGGCGATCCGATGCGGCTGTTGTTCGAGCACAGCTTCGCCCCAACCCATGCCTTCGCTGCGTTCTATCGCTGGCTGCGCGAGGAGTATCGCGCCCATGCCGTGCTGCATTTCGGCACCCATGGCGCGCTCGAATTCATGCCGGGCAAGCAGGCCGGCCTCTCCGCCGAGTGCTGGCCGGAACGGCTGATCGGCGACCTGCCGAACTTCTACATCTATGCCTCCAACAATCCGTCGGAGGGCGCGCTCGCCAAGCGCCGCGGCGGCGCCACCTTGATCAGCTATCTCACACCCTCGATCACTAGCGCCGGCCTTTACAAGGGGCTCGCCGACCTGAAGTCCTCGCTCGACGCCTGGCGCAACCTGTCGCCGGATGCAACCGAGCAGGTCAGGGCAGACAGCGCCGCGCTGATCCAGGCGCAGGCGGCAGCGGTCGATCTCTCTGTCGCCGACCCGCTGTGGGGCGATGAGCGCGACGACAAGATCGCTGCGCTCTCGGCCAGCGTGCTGGAGCTGGAATATTCGCTGATCCCGCACGGCCTGCACGTCGTCGGCGCGCCGCCGCTGCAGGAGCAGCGCGCTGAACTGCTCGACCTTGCCGGCATCACCGACGCTGCCAAGCGCGCCGAGCTCGACACATTGCTTGCGACCGACAGTGAGACGCCCGCGATCCTGCACGCACTCGACGGCGGCTACATTCGTCCCGTCCCCGGCGGCGATCTGCTGCGCAACACCGACGTGCTGCCGACCGGCCGCAACCTGCACGGTTTCGATCCGTTCCGCATCCCCAGCGCCTTCGCGCTCAAGGATGCCGAGCGCCAGGTCGCCCGGCTGCTCGCCCGCCATGCCGGCGAGGGCCACACGCTGCCGGAGACGATCGCGCTGGTTTTGTGGGGCACCGACAATCTCAAAACCGAGGGCGGTCCGATCGCGCAGGCGCTGTGGCTCATGGGCGCCGCGCCGCGCCACGACAGCTACGGCCGCCTCTGCGGCGCCAAGCTGATCCCGCTGGAGCAACTGGGACGTCCGCGCATCGACGTCGTGATCACGCTGTCCGGCATCTTCCGCGACCTCATGCCGTTGCAGACCAAGCTGCTGGCCGAAGCCGCGCTGCTCGCGGCATCTGCGGATGAATCGGCCGAGTTCAACTACGTGCGCAAGCACGCGCTCGCCTTCCAGGCCGCGCATGGCGGCGAGATCGCGGACGCCGCGCTGCGCGTGTTCGGCAATGCCGAGGGCGCCTATGGCGCCAACGTCAACCATCTGATCGATTGCGGCGCCTGGACCGACGAGGACGAGCTCGCCGACGTGTACACCCGCCGCAAGGGTTTTGCCTACGGCACTGACGGCCGTCCTGTCCGCCGCGATGCGCTGCTCGGCCATGTGCTCGCCGGTGTCGACGCCGCCTATCAGAACGTCGACTCGGTCGAGCTCGGCGTCACCACCATCGATCATTATTTCGATACGCTGGGCGGCATCAGCCGCGCGGTGAAGCGCGCCAGGGGCGAGGCCGCGCCGGTCTATATCGGTGACCAGACCCGCGGCGAAGGCACCGTGCGAACGCTGTCGGAACAGGTCGCGCTGGAGACCCGCACCCGCACGCTCAATCCGAAATGGTACGAGGCGCTGCTCGCCCATGGCTATGAGGGCGTGCGCCAGATCGAGTCGCATGTGACCAACACGGTCGGCTGGTCGGCGACGACAGGGCAGGTGGCGCCCTGGGTCTATCAGCAGATCACGACGACCTTCGTGCTCGACCCCGCGATGCGCGAGCGGCTCGCCTCGCTCAATCCGGCTGCGTCCGCGAAGATCGCCAATCGTCTGATCGAGGCGCATGAGCGCAATTACTGGACCCCGGATGCCGAGATGCTCGACGTCCTGCGCAAGGCCGGGGAAGAGCTCGAAGATCGCCTCGAAGGCGTGGGAGTAGCCGCATGAACGTGACCTTGAGACCGCCGCTGACGACGGCTCCGCGCCGCCCCGATGGGGCCGGGAGCGTCCAGGTGCAGATGGATCCGAACCTCGTGATCGGCAACGCGCGGGTGTTCTCGGTCTATGGCAAGGGCGGCATCGGCAAGAGCACGACGTCGTCGAACCTCTCGGTCGCGCTGTCGAAGCTCGGCAAGCGCGTGCTGCAGATCGGCTGCGATCCCAAGCATGACTCGACCTTCACGCTCACCAAGCGGCTGGTGCCGACGGTCATCGACATCCTGGAGCAGGTGAACTTCCACTCCGAGGAGCTGCGCCCCGACGACTTCGTCTACCAGGGCTATAACGGCGTGATGTGCGTCGAGGCGGGCGGGCCGCCGGCCGGCACCGGCTGCGGCGGCTATGTCGTCGGCCAGACCGTGAAGCTGCTCAAGGAGCATCATCTGCTCGAGGACACTGACGTGGTGATCTTCGATGTGCTCGGCGACGTCGTCTGCGGCGGTTTCGCCTCGCCGCTCCAGCATGCCGATCGCGCGCTGATC
Source organism: Bradyrhizobium sp. ORS 285 (assembly GCF_900176205.1). NCBI lineage: Bacteria > Pseudomonadati > Pseudomonadota > Alphaproteobacteria > Hyphomicrobiales > Nitrobacteraceae > Bradyrhizobium > Bradyrhizobium sp. ORS 285. Next base: position 5,768,414 of record NZ_LT859959.1, on the reverse strand, counting down.
GTCGCCGCCAACGACTTCGACTCGATCTTCGCGATGAACCGCATCGTCGCGGCGATCCAGGCCAAGTCGCGCAACTATCCGGTGCGGCTCGGCGGCGTCATCGCGAACCGCAGCGCCGCGACCGACCAGATCGACAAGTTCAACGAGCGCATCGGTATGACAACGCTGGCGCACTTCCCGGATCTCGACGTCATCCGCAAGAGCCGGCTGAAGAAGTGCACCTTGTTCGAGATGGAGCCGTCGCCCGACGTCGAGCGCGCCCAGAACGAATATCTGCGTCTCGCGGCCTCGCTGCTCGCCGGCGTCGAGCCGATCCACGCGATGGCGCTCAAGGACCGCGACATCTTCGACCTCCTGGGCTTCGATTGAGTGAGGCTGGCACATGACGACAGCGGAATATCTCGCCCGCCGCAGTGAAGTGGAGACCTATTTTGACCGCACCGCGGTCGCCGCCTGGACGCGGCTGACCTCGGATGCGCCGGTCGGCCGCATCCGCGCCACCGTGCGCGCCGGCCGCGACGAGATGCGCCGGACGCTGCTGTCGTGGCTGCCGCTCGACCTGCGCGGCGCGCGCATTCTCGATGCCGGTTGCGGCACCGGCAGCTTCTCCATCGAAGCCGCGCGCCGTGGCGCCGACGTGGTCGCCGTCGACATCTCGCCGACCCTGATCGAGATCGCGCAGCGCCGGCTGCCCGATGACATCAGCCGCGATGCCATCCGCTTCGTCGCCGGCGACATGCTCGATCCCCGCCATGGCGGGTTCAACTTCGTCGTGGCGATGGACTCGTTCATTCACTACCGGGCCGAGGATGCGGTGCGGATCGTCGCCGGCCTCGCCAATCGAACCTCCGAATCGATCCTGATGACCTACGCGCCGCGCACGCCGCTGCTGGCCGTCATGCACGCGGTCGGCGGCCTGTTCCCGCGCGGCAATCGTGCGCCGTCGATCGAGCCGGTCGCGGAGCAGAGGCTGTCGCGCCTGATCGCCGACCAGCCGGATCTCGCCGACTGGCGCTGCGCACGCAGCAGCCGCATCGCCAACGGCTTCTACATCTCGCAAGCGCTGGAGCTCCGCCCGTCATGAGCGCGCGCGCACCATCGGTCCTGCAACTGTGGACGCGGCTGTCGTCGCGCTATCTGCCGTTTGCGGATGCCGCCTCGACCGAATTGCCGCTGTCGCGCCTGATGCGGCTGTCGCTGTTCCAGGTCTCGATCGGCATTTCGGTGGTGCTGCTCAACGGCACGCTCAACCGCGTCATGATCGTCGAGCTCGGCGTGCCCTCATGGCTGGTCGCGACGATGGTGGCGCTGCCGCTGGTGTTCGCGCCGCTGCGGGTGCTGATCGGCTTCAAGTCCGACCATCATCGCTCGGTGCTTGGCTGGCGCCGCGTGCCCTACATCTGGATGGGCACGTTGTTGCAGTTCGGCGGCCTCGCCATCATGCCGTTCGCGCTGCTGTTGCTGTCCGCGGGCGATGCGCCGGGCCAGGTCATCGCCGGCCGCATGGGCGCCGCATTGGCGTTCCTGCTGGTCGGCGCCGGGCTGCACACGACGCAGACCGCGGGCCTGTCGCTCGCCACGGATATCGCGCCCGAGCGTTCGCGCCCGCGCGTCGTCGCCTTCCTCTACGTCATGCTGATGTTCGGCATGATGGCCAGCGCGCTGACATTCGGCGGGCTGCTCGCGGATTTCAGCGAGATGCGCCTGATCCAGGTGATCCAGGGCGCCGCGCTGACCGAGATGGTGCTCAACGTCATCGCGCTGTGGAAGCAGGAGGCGCGTGATCCGTCGCGTACCTCGGCTTCACGCGAGCGGCCGCGCTTCGGCGATTCCTGGCGGCAGTTCCGCGAGGCCGGCGGCTCGATGCGCGTGCTGGTCGCGGTCGGACTCGGCACCGCCGGCTTCACGATGCAGGACATCCTGCTCGAACCGTATGGCGCGGAGATCCTTCACCTCACCGTCGGCGAGACGACCGCGCTGACGGCGTTGTTCGCGGCGGGCACGCTGGCCGGCTTCGGCCTGTCCGCGCGCCGCCTCGGCAAGGGCTCCGATCCCTATCGGGTCGCGGCGCTCGGCGGACTGGTCGGACTGGTCGCGTTCTCGGCGGTGATCTTTTCGGCACCGTTGGCCTCGCCCCTGGTGTTCCGGATCGGCACCACCCTGATCGGCTTCGGCGGTGGCCTGTTCGCGGTGGGCACGCTGACCGCGGCGATGGCGTTGGTGCAGAATGGTGAAAGCGGGCTTGCGCTCGGCGCCTGGGGCGCGGTGCAGGCAACCGCGGCCGGCATTGCCATCGCGGGAGGCGGCGCCATTCGCGATGTGATGTCGCAGCTGGCGATGGATGGCCGGCTCGGCGTCGCGCTTGCGGGTCCCGCGACCGGCTACAGCATCGTCTACCACATCGAGATCGGGCTCTTGTTCGTCACGCTTGCGGTGATCGGGCCGCTGGTGCGGCGGCGCGCGGCCGAGCCACAGCAACTACAATTCGGAATCGCTGAGTTTCCAGGTTAGCCCAGTCGGGGAGGAAGTCATGACGTCTTTCACGAGCTACATCGATGTCGCGCAGGTGGTCCTTTATGGGTTCTGGATCTTCTTCGCAGGCCTGATCTTCTACCTGCGCACCGAGGACAAGCGCGAAGGTTATCCGTTGCAGTTCGAGGGCCGGATCGGCCGGCAGGTCCCTTCGAGCGGCAACGGCTTCCCGACGCCACCGAGCCGCAAGACCTATCACATGCATGGCGGCCGCACCGCATCGCTGCCGAACTGGGACAACGACCGCGCCGATGCGCCGGTGACGCCGATGTATGCCTGGCCGGGCACGCCCTATCTGCCAACCGGAAATCCGATGCTCGACGGCGTCGGCCCGGGCTCCTACGCCGCGCGCAAGGACGAGCCGGAACTGACCATGGACAACATCCCGGCGATCGTGCCGCTGCGCGTCGATGGCAGCATCTTCATCGCCACGGAGGATCCGGACCCGCGCGGCATGCCGGTGTTCGGCTGCGATGGCAAGCGCGGCGGCAAGGTTCGTGAAGTGTGGGTCGATCGCGCCGAGATGCTGATCCGCTATCTCGAAGTCGAGGTCGACGGCACCGTCGGCCGCCACGTGCTGCTGCCGATGACCATGTGCGTGGTCGACAAGTCGCGCAAGGCGGTGCTGGTCGATGCCATTCTCGGCTCGCAATTCGCCAACGTGCCGGGCCTCAAGAGTCCCGACCAGATCACCAAGCTCGAGGAGGACAAGATCGTCGGCTACTATGGCGGCGGTCATCTCTATGCGACCGCTGCGCGCCAGGAGCCGCTGCTGTGAACACGCGTCGGGACCAGGATCAGCTGATGCTGCCGGCAGGCGAGCGCCTGCTGTGGCAGGGACAGCCCACGGTGAAGGCGCTGCTGCTGCGCGTCTTCCACCTGCGCCTGGTGCTCGCCTACTTCGCGGCGCTGTTCGGCGCGCGCGTGGTGACGGGCACGCTGGACCACCAGCCGCTCGCCGCGTCGCTGGGCAGTGCGTCATCGCTGGCCATTCCCGTGGTGATCGCGACCGTGCTGCTCACCGGGCTCGCGGTGCTCTACAGCCGCACCACGCGCTACACCATCACCTCCAGGCGCGTGCTGCTGCAGTTTGGTGCCGTGCTGCCGATGACCTTGAACGTGCCGTTCAAGCAGGTCTCGCGCGCCGATGTGAAGCTGTTCTCGGACGGCTCCGGCGATCTGCCGCTCGGCGTCACCGCGCAGCAGCGGCTGTCGTATCTCCTGCTGTGGCCGCATGCGCGTCCCTGGCGGTTGAACGAAGTCGAGCCGATGCTGCGCGGCGTGGCTGATGCCCGTGAGGTGGCCGAGATCCTCGCCAAGGCGCTAGTCGCGGCCTCGGACGGCGCTGTTACGGCGCAGCCTCTCGCCGCAGGCAACGATCAGCCGCAAGGCGCGTCGGCTGCCGGCGCGGTGGCCAGCGCGGCGTGATGGAGGGTGTCATGAGCCAAGCCGAGGGCCATGTCGAACATTACGTCGATCATTACGTCGAGCATCACGCCGAACCCGAGATCGTCATTCCGAAGGGCGCGCTGCGCGCGGCCTTCGCCCTGGTCATCTTCTCCCTGGTTGCGGCCGGCGTCGGCCGCTGGACCGGTGTAGGCACCGTCCACACCGATCACGCGGCCGCCGTGCAGACCGTGGCGCTGCGGTTCGAGGATCGTCCCGATGGCGGCATCTCCGTGGTGTCGCCTAATAGCGGCAAGGTCGTCGGAATCGTCGAGGCCGGCGGCGACGGCTTCCTGCGCACGGTGCTGCGCAGCATGGCCTACGATCGCCAGCGTCACGCGATCGGCTCGGGGCCGTCCTTCACGATCAACCGCTGGTCCGATGGCCGCATGAGCCTGGACGATCCGGCCACCGGCCGGCGCGTCGATCTCGGGCCGTTCGGTGACAACAACAAGCGCCGGTTCACGGAGCTGATGAGCATGGGAGAAACGCGATGAGAGCCTTATGGGCCAATGAGCCCCGCCGCTTCGACATCGGCTGCAGCATCGAGGTCGAGCAGACCTCCGAGACACTGCACGCCCATGTCACGCTCGACCGCGACGTCAACATCCGTCCCGGCGACGAGGTGGTCATCCATGGGGATCCGATCACGGTCAAGTTCGGCGAGCAGCTCAACCTGCGGCGCACCGCCACTGTGGTCCGTGCCGGCCCGGTGAAGCGCATGCTGATGCATGTCGCGGGCTATCTCGAACTCACGGAATTGTACGACGTCAGCTTTTCGGACGGGAGGGTCAGATGATCGCAATGGAAGGCGGATCGGGAAACATCTCCACCAAAATGGCGCTCGAGGACACGATCCTCACCCCGCGCTTCTACACCACCGATTTCGCGGCGATGGACCGGCTCAATGTCGACCTGGTGCGCCGCGAATGGGATGCCGTGATGGCCGAGCTGCGCGCCGACCACAACCGCAAGCACTTCGTGCGCACGCCGGAGTTCGACAAGGATCTCAACGATCTGCCGGAGGCGCTTCGCGCCGAGTTCAAGGACTTCCTGGTGTCGTCCTTGACCGCCGAGTTCTCCGGCTGCGTGCTCTATGCCGAGATCAAGAAGCGGATCAGCAATCCCGATATCCGCGAGCTGTTCCAGTTCATGAGCCGTGACGAGGCCCGGCATGCCGGCTTCATCAACGAGATCCTCAAGGATCACGGCATCGGCGTCGATCTCAGCTTCCTGACCAAGACGAAGAAATACACCTACTTCAAACCGAAGTTCATCTTCTACGCGACCTATCTGTCGGAGAAGATTGGCTACGCCCGCTATATCACGATCTATCGCCAGATGGAGCGCAACCCGGAGCGCCAATTCCACCCGATCTTCAAGTGGTTCGAGAAGTGGTGCAACGACGAGTTCCGCCATGGCGAGGCGTTCGCGCTTCTGATGCGCGCCGATCCGAAGCTGCTCAGCGGCTACAACAAGCTCTGGATCAAGTTCTTCCTGCTCGCGGTGTTCGCCACCATGCATGTCCGCGACCACATGCGGCCGGCCTTCTATGAAGCGCTGGGCATGCCGGTGGACGAGTACGACATGCGCGTGTTCCGGATCACCTCGGAGATCTCGCGCCAGGTCTTCCCGGTGATGCTCGACATCGACAATCCGCGGTTCTGGGATGGCTTGAAGCAGTTGCGCCAGATCTCGGAAGCGATTGCCGATGCGAAGGCGCAAGGTGGCGTGATGGGCGCGATCAAGCGCGCGGTGCTGCCGCTCAAGGCGGCGCTGACCTTCGGCCGGCTGTACATGCTGCCGGCCAAGAGCAACGAGCTGCCACGGGAGATCAGGCTGCAACCCGCCTGGTGACAAGGAGCCGGCCATGGGCGCGACCGCGATTGCCATACCCTATGTCGTGTTCGTCTGGTGGTTCTCGACCGGCGCCGTGCTGGCGCTGGTCGGGCTCGCCGCCCGCTATCCGGCCGCATTCAAATGGGGCACGGCCGCGGCATTCGTTGCGGCCTTGTCCGGCGTCGCGGTGTCGAGCCAGGTCGCCGAGGATGCCAACGCCTATTGCGCCTTCACCTGCGCCATTCTGTTGTGGGGCACGGTCGAGATGTCGCTGCTCGCCGGCTGGATCACCGGCCCGCGTCCCGAGCCATGCCCGCGTGATTGCACGCCGGCCTCGCGTGTCGGCTTCGCATTGCAGGCGATCGCCTATCACGAGCTGGCGCTGATCGCGACCGCGGGACTCGTGTTCGCGGTGACATCGGGCGCGCCCAACCGTCTGAGCTGGTGGACCTTCGCGGCGCTGTTGGTGCTGCGGCAGAGCGCCAAGATCAACTTGTTCCTCGGCGTGCGCACCCTGAACGACGAGCTGCTTCCGCAGCAGGTCCGCTTCATGCGCAGCTATTTCGCCAAGAAGTCCACCAACCTGCTGTTTCCGTTCTCGATTGCTGCGGCGACCACCGCGACCGTGCTGGTCGCCGCCGCCGCACTCGGCGCCAAATCTTCGTTCGACGGAGTCGCGCTGTCGCTGCTCGCATCGTTGATCGCGCTGGGGCTCCTCGAACATGGATTCATGGCGCTGCCGATGCCGGTCATCAATCTCTGGCGCTGGAGCGCGCCGGTCGAGCCGGTGATGGCGGCCGTCGCTGCCGCACCGGCGGCGATACCAGTGACGCCGATGGTGCGGCCGGTGCTGTCCGTGATGACGGCGGCGCACGAGGCGGAGCGCCCGACGCCTGCGCCGAAGCCATCGATGTCGGCGCAGAAGACTGCCGCCGCCTTGGCGCGGCAGCGGCTCGAGGAGCAGTTCCGCCAGGCCTATCGCCAGTCCCGCGCCGACGCGCAGGCGCAAACCATCACCGGCTTGACCTCATCCATCACAACGGTGGTCGATCCGAACACGACAGCACAGGGGGGAGTACCATGAACTACGAAGACTATTTCCGCCGGCAACTCGACGGTCTCCGGCGCGAAGGACGCTACCGCGTCTTCGCCGATCTGGAGCGCAAGGCCGGCGCCTTCCCGCGTGCGACCTACCGCGGCCCGCATGGCGAGCGCGAGGTTTCGGTCTGGTGCTCCAACGATTATCTCGGCATGGGCCAGCATCCCAAGGTGCTGGAAGTCATGCATGAGGCGCTCGACCGCTGCGGCGCAGGCGCCGGCGGCACCCGCAACATCAGCGGCACCAATCATTATCATATCCTGCTGGAGGAGGAGCTTGCCGATCTCCACGGCAAGCAGGCGGCGCTCTTGTTCAACTCCGGCTACGTCTCGAACTGGACGTCGCTGTCGACCCTGGCGGCGCGCATGCCCGGATGCGTGATCCTGTCCGACGAACTCAATCACGCCTCGATGATCGAGGGCATCCGCCACAGCCGCTGCGAGACAAGGATCTGGCGCCACAATGATGTTGCCGATCTCCGCGACAAGCTGTCGGACCTCGACCCGAAGGCGCCGAAGCTGATCGCGTTCGAGAGCGTGTACTCGATGGACGGCGACATCTCGCCGATCTCCGACATTTGCGACGTCGCCGATGAGTTCAACGCGATGACCTATCTCGACGAGGTTCATGCCGTCGGCCTGTACGGCCCGCGCGGCGGCGGCATCTCCGAGCGCGACGGCGTCGCCGATCGCCTCACGGTGATCGAGGGGACGCTCGCCAAGGCGTTCGGCGTGATCGGCGGCTACATCACCGCCTCGAACACGGTCTGCGACTTCGTCCGCAGCTTCGCCTCCGGCTTCATCTTCTCCAGCTCGCTACCGCCGGCGGTTGCGGCCGGCGCGCTGACCAGCATCCGGCATCTCAAGGCCAGCAATGCCGAGCGTGCGCGCCACCAGGACCGCGTCGCGCGGCTGCGCCGCCGGCTCGATGAAGCCGGCGTCAGTCATCTCGATAATCCCAGCCACATCGTGCCGGTGATGGTGCGCGATCCCGTGCTGTGCAAGCGCATCAGCGACATCCTGCTCGACCGCTACGGCATCTATGTGCAGCCGATCAACTATCCGACGGTGCCGCGCGGCACCGAGCGGCTGCGCATCACGCCGTCGCCCTATCACTCCGACGAGGACATCGAGCATCTGGTGTCGGCGCTGTCGGAGATCTGGGCCGAGATGGGCCTCGCCCTGGCGGCATGATTTGCGTGCGATCCGCGCGGCGTTTGCGCCAGATCAATTTGTCAATCCAGATTGACGTTAGGGTGTGATGACAAATTGATAACCGGGGAGAACGCCGTGCGGATCTTGTTGCTGCATCCCAACTATCACTCCGGCGGCGCCGAGATCGCCGGTAACTGGCCGCCGGCCTGGGCGGCCTACATCTCCGGCGCGCTGAAGGCCGCCGGCTTCGCCGATCTCCGCTTCATCGATGCGATGACCAACGATCTCTCCGAGGAGCAGGTCCGCGCCATCCTGCGAACTGAGAAGCCGGATGTGATCGGCTGCACCGCGATCACGCCCTCGATCTACAAGGCCGAGCGGCTGCTGGAAATCGCGAAGGAGGAGCATCCCGATGCGCTGACGGTGCTCGGCGGCATCCACGCCACCTTCATGTACCAGCAGGTGCTGACGGAAGCGCCATGGATCGACGCTATCGTGCGCGGCGAGGGCGAGGAGATTATCGTCGATTTGATGCGCGCCCACGAAGACGGCCGCTGGCAGAACGATCGCCGCAGCATCAAGGGCATCGCCTATCGCGACGGCACCGAGGTGGTCGCCACCGTGGCGGCGCCGACGGTGAAGAATCTCGATGCGATCACGCCCGACTGGAGCGTGCTCGAATGGAGCAAGTACATCTACATCCCCATGAACAAGCGCGTCGCCATCCCCAACATGGCGCGCGGTTGTCCGTTCACCTGCAGCTTCTGCTCGCAGTGGAAGTTCTGGCGCGACTATCGCATCCGTGACCCGAAGAAGGTGGTCGACGAGATCGAGACCCTGATGCGCGAGCACGACGTCGGCTTCTTCATCCTCGCCGACGAGGAGCCGACCATCAACAAAAAGAAGTTCATAGCCTTCTGCGAGGAGTTGATCCGCCGCGATCTCAAGATCCTCTGGGGCGTCAACACCCGCGTCACCGACATCCTGCGCGACGAGGCGCTGCTGCCGCTGTACCGCAAGGCTGGCCTGATCCACGTCTCGCTCGGCACCGAAGCCGCGGCGCAGATGAAGCTCGATCGCTTTAACAAGGAGACCACGGTCGCGCAGAACAAGAAGGCGATCCAGCTGTTGCGCGATGCCGGCATCGTCGTCGAGGCGCAGTTCATCGTCGGCCTGGAGAACGAGACCCGCGAGACGCTGGAAGAGACCTACCAGATGGCGCGCGACTGGAAGCCTGATCTCGCCAACTGGGCGATGTACACGCCGTGGCCGTTCTCCGACCTGTTCCGCGACCTCGGCGACAAGGTCGAGATCTTCGACTACGAGAAGTACAATTTCGTCACGCCGATCATGAAGCCCGACGCGATGGACCGCGGCGAATTGCTCGACGGCGTCATGAACAACTACCGGCGCTTCTACATGCACAAGGCGCTGTTCTCGTATCCCTGGGCCGGCTCCGGAGAGCGCAGGCGGTATCTGCTCGGCTGCCTCAAGGCGTTCCTGAAGTCGGGCTTCGAGCGCAAGTTCTACGATCTCGGCCGGGTCAACTATTGGGGGCCGCAATCCAAGGGCAAGGTCGATTTCGGCTTCGACACCTCGCGCAAGCGCGCCGAGCTCGGCAAGGTCGAATGGAAGACGAGCCATAATCGCAAGCTGACCGGACCGCAGCAGGCGCAGGTGATGGCCTGCGGCGGCGGCACCGAGCAGATGAGCGAAGAGGCCGAGACCAGGGTGCACTGAGATGCACGGCGCGCGCGCCCAGCATCTTCAGCTGCCGCGCGCTGCCGCCGCCCCGGATCGCGCCGCTGAAAGCGTTCATGAACGCCGCACCATTCGGGGCCTCATGGTTCGAGACGCGCCGCAAGCGGCGCTCCTCACCATGAGGGGAGCAGTACCATGAGCGTTGTGGACCGCACCTCACATTCAGACCTCGTCCTGAGGAGCCCGCCGGAGGCGGGCGTCTCGAAGGACGGTGGCAGGCACACGGCCAGCTTCAACCATCAGTCAGAGACAGGCCGCATCGGCCCCAACGCGATCATCCAGACCGCGGAGGCCTTGCGGCTGCTACGCGGCGAGTGGGACGCGCGCCGCGTGTTCGCGGCCGCCAGGCTGGAGCCATATCTCGCGACCCCGCCAGCCGACATGGTCGACGAGGCGGAGGTCATCCGGCTGCATCGCGCCCTCAGGGCCACCTTGGACGACGATGCAGCCCGTGTGGTCAGCGCAAAGGCGGGGCAGTTGACTGCGCTCTATCTGCTCGCAAACCGCATTCCCCAACCCGCCCAGCGCGTGCTCCGCGTGCTGCCGGCGCGCCTCGCCAGTCATGCGCTGTCGCGCGCGATCTCGGCGCATGCCTGGACCTTCGCCGGCACCGGCCTCTTCACCGCGCGTCCGGGGCGGCCGACCACTTACGAGATCCGCCATTGCCCGCTGTGCCGCGGGCAGGGGGCCGACCATCCGATCTGCGATTTCTACGCCGCAACCTTCGAGACGCTGTTTGCCCGGCTGGTGCATCGGAACGCCCGCGCGCGCGAGATCAGTTGCGAGGCCATCGGCGCATCCGCCTGCCGCTTCGTGATCGACTGGTGAGGTCAGGCCATGCGAGACGTGACACCGCCACGGCTTCGGGTGTCGCGCTCAGCGGGGCAGAAACCGCGCGCCCTCCTTGCCGAAGAAATCGAGCATGGCCTGCGCGGGGGGCAGCAGCAGCTTGTCCGCGCGCCGCACGGCGTGCCATTGCCGGATGATCGGCAGGCCCACCACCTTCAGCGTCACCAACCGTCCTTCGCCGAGCTCATGGGCCACGGTGTGCTGCGAGATGAAGGCGATGCCGAGGCCGGCGATGACCGCCTGCTTGATGGTCTCGTTGCTGTCCATCTCCATGCTGGTCTTGGGCTGCAGGCCATGCTTGGCGAAGTAGGTCTCCATCAGCAGCCGGGTCCCCGAGCCCGGCTCGCGGGTGATGAACACTTCGCCGGCGAGGTCATCGGCCGCGATGCGTTTGCGGCGGGCGAGACGATGGCCGGCCGGCGCGATGATGACATGCGGATGCTTGCCGAACGGGCGCATGTCAACGGGAATGTCGGCCGGCGGTCGTCCCATGATGGCGATGTCGAGATCATAGCCGCGCAACGCCTCGCGCAGGCTGTCGCGATTGCCGATCCGCAACGTCACGTCGATCTTGGGAAAGCGCCGCGAAAACTCCGCAATCGCAAAAGGCACGAAATATTTCGCGGTGCTGACGGCGCCGATCGCCACCCGGCCGCCGCTGCGGCCGGCGAGAATGTCGAGCGCCTGCTCGCAATCCTGCAGCGCGGCCTCGACGCGCTCGGCGAGCGCGAGCACGCTGCGCCCGGCCTCGGTCAGGATCATGCCGTCGGTGGTGCGCTGGATCAGCGGCAGCCCGGCGAGCTCCTGGAGATTGCGAATCTGCAGCGTCACAGCCGGCTGTGTCAGGTTCAAACGCCCGGCCGCTGACGTGACCGATCCGGAGTTCTGTACGGCAACCAGCGCGCGAAGCTGGCGGATGGTGAGGTCGCGGGAGAAGTGGCGGCTCATGGAACCTTCGTGATATCGATCGCATAAGGAAAACTTTGGTCGATCCAAAGATATTGAAATTTCCCTAATCAGGCAAATCGTAGTCTTGATAGCAGCGCGGCACGACGCTTTCGTGCGGCTTCATCAAGTTCCCGGCAGAGGAGCTGATGGCGAGGGAGTGGCCCATGGATCACGAGCTAAATCATCATCAGACATTGCAGGCCCATCTCGCGTCGCACGGGGCGGATGCTGATTGCGCCGCTGTCATCGAGGCCCTCGCCGACGCCGCCCGCGAGCTGGCGCGGCAGATTGCCATCGCGCCGCTGTCCGGCGTCGACGAAGGCGCCGCCACCGTCAACACCGACGGCGACATCCAGAAGGCGCTCGACATCGTCGCCGACAATCTGATGCGCGACGCACTGCGCCGGGCGCCGGTCGCCGGCATTCTGTCGGAAGAGGGCGACCGGCCGGAAACGGTCAACGAGGCTGCCCCACTTTGCGTGGCGATCGATCCGCTCGACGGCTCCTCGAACCTGCAGAACAACATCTCGGTCGGAACCATCTTCTCGATCCGGCCGCGCGGCCGCGACGTGCTGTCCAGCTTCTTCGAGCCCGGCACCGCCCAGCTCGCCGCCGGCTTCTTCGTCTACGGACCGCAGACCTGCCTCGTGCTCGCGATCGACCGCCGCGTCGACCTCTACGTGCTGCATCCGACCTTGCACGAGTTCATCCTCGCCAAGTCGGGCATCCGCATCCCGCAGGATACCCCGGAATTCGCGATCAACGCCTCGAACCGTCGGCACTGGAGCGGCACCGTCCGCAACTATGTCGATGAGTGCCTGTCGGGCGCTGCGGGCCCGCGCGGCCGCGACTTCAACATGCGCTGGATCGCCTCGCTGGTGGCGGAGGCCTACCGCATCCTGATGCGTGGCGGCGTGTTCCTCTATCCCGCCGATTCCCGCCCGGGCTATCGCGAGGGCCGGCTGCGGCTGGTGTACGAAGCGCATCCGATGGCGCTGATCATGGAATGGGCCGGCGGCTCGGCCTCGAGCGGCCGCGCGCGCATCCTCGAATTGTCGGCGCGCTCGCCGCACCAACGGGCGCCGCTGATCATGGGCGACGTCCGCCTCGTGCGCGATGTCGACCAGCTGCATGAAGGTGTCGAGCCGCTGTTCGAGACGAGCGATGCGCCCCTGTTCGCCCGCCGAGGCCTGTTCCGCTGAGCGTGCGCTGCTGAGCACCCCTGCTGATTATCCCTGGCTCGGCGAGTCTTCCGGAGAGAATTCATGTCACGTCGTCATCCCATCATCTCGATCACGGGCTCGTCCGGTGCGGGCACCACGTCGGTCAAGAAGACCTTCGAGAACATCTTCCGCCGCGAGAACGTCAAGGCCGCGTACATCGAGGGCGACGCCTTTCATCGCTACAATCGCGAGGAGATGCGCCGCAAGATGATCGAGGAGGCGGAGCGCGGCAACAAGCACTTCAGCCATTTCAGCCCCGACACCAATCTGTTCGAGGAGCTCGAGAAGACGTTCCGCGACTATTCGGAAACAGGCACCGGCACGACGCGCCACTACGTGCATGACGAGGAGGAGGCGCGGCTCTACGACGCCCGCCCCGGCACCTTCACCGAGTGGACGCAGCTGCCGGCGGAGTCCGACCTGCTGTTCTACGAAGGCCTGCACGGCGCCGTCGTCACCGAGAAGGTCAACATCGCCCAGCATGCCGACCTGAAGATCGGCGTCGTGCCGGTGATGAACCTCGAATGGATCCAGAAGCTGCACCGCGACCGCGCCTCGCGCGGCTACACCACCGAGGCGGTCACCGATACCATCCTGCGGCGCATGCCGGACTACGTGAACTACATCATCCCGCAGTTCTCGGAGACCGACATCAACTTCCAGCGTGTGCCGACGGTCGACACCTCCAATCCGTTCATCGCGCGCTGGATCCCGACGCCCGATGAATCGATGGTGGTGATCCGTCTCAAGAACCCGCGCGGCATCGACTTCCCTTATCTGCTGTCGATGATCCAGGGCAGCTTCATGTCGCGCGCCAATTCGATCGTAATCCATGGCTCGAAGCTCGATCTCGCCATGCAGCTCATTCTCACCCCGATGATCATGCAACTGATGGACCGAAAGAGGCGCACGCTATGACCGCCACCGCCCTGCAAAAGGCTGCCGCCAAATCCGATCTCAAAGCTGATCCTGCGCATGCCGAGATGGCGAACGCCATCCGCTTCCTCGCGATTGACGCCGTGGAGAAGGCGAAGTCCGGTCACCCGGGTATGCCCATGGGCATGGCCGACGTCGCCACCGTGCTGTTTCAGCGCTTCATGAAGTTTGATCCCGCCGATCCCACTTGGCCAGATCGCGACCGCTTCGTGCTGTCGGCCGGCCACGGCTCGATGCTGCTCTATGCGCTGCTGCATCTCACCGGCTACGAGGCGGTGACGATCGACGAGATCAAGGCGTTCCGGCAATGGGGTGCCAAGACGCCGGGGCATCCGGAATATGGCCACACGCCGGGAGTGGAGACCACGACCGGACCGCTGGGGCAGGGCATCGCCACCGCCGTCGGCATGGCGCTCGCCGAGCGGCTGATGAATGCGCGCTATGGCGACGACCTGGTCGACCACTACACCTATGTGATCGCCGGCGACGGCTGCCTGATGGAAGGCATCAGCCACGAGGCGATCTCGCTCGCAGGTCATCTCAGGCTCAATCGTTTGATCGTGCTGTTCGACGACAACGGCATCTCGATCGACGGCTCGACCGGGCTTGCCTGTTCCGACGATCAGCTCGCGCGCTTCGCAGCCTCAGGCTGGGCGACCAGCCGCATCGACGGCCATGATCCCCAGGCGATCGAAGCCGCCATCGCCGCCGCGCGGCAGAGCGACCGGCCCAGCATGATCGCCTGCCGCACCACAATCGGCTTCGGCTCGCCGGGTCGCCAGGGATCGGAGAAGGCGCATGGCGCGCCGCTTGGGCCGGAGGAAGTCGAGAAGACCCGCGCCGCGCTGCATTGGCCGCACCGGCCGTTCGAGGTTCCGGCCGACGTGCTGGTGAGCTGGCGCGAGATCGGCGCGCGCGGCCGCAGCGTGCGCCAAGCGTGGAAGGAGCGTGCACGCAAGCTCGGCACGTCGGACCGCTCGCCCTGTCACGATGCGCTGAACAAGAAGCTACCGGCCGCCTACACTGAGCGGATGGCGCAGTTCATCGCGCAGCTCACGGCCGAGAAGCCGAAGATCGCAACCCGCCAGGCGTCGCAGAACGTCATCGACGTGATCGCGACGGTGCTGCCGAACCTGCTCGGCGGCTCCGCCGATCTGACGCATTCCAATCTGACCAAGGCGAAGACGCACAAATCGGTGACGCCGTCGACCATGGACGGCAACTACGTCCATTACGGCGTCCGCGAGCACGCGATGGCCGCGGCCATGAACGGCGTTGCGCTGCATGGCGGCTTCATTCCCTATGGCGGCACCTTCCTGGCGTTTGCCGACTACAACCGGCCAGCGATCCGCTTGGCCGCGCTGATGGGGATCCGCGTCATTCACGTGATGACCCACGACTCCATCGGCCTCGGCGAAGACGGCCCGACCCATCAGCCGGTCGAGCATGTGCCGAGCCTGCGCGCCATTCCCAATCTCCTGGTGTTCCGTCCGGCCGACGCGGTCGAGACGGCTGAAGCCTGGGATTGCGCGCTGCGCGCGGAGACCTCGCCGTCGGTGCTGTGCCTGTCGCGGCAGGCGCTGCCGGCGTTCCGGACCGAGGCGTCCGATCATAACAAGGTGGCGCTTGGCGCCTACGTGGTGATCGAGCCGGAAGCCGGCCGCGACGTCACGCTGATCGCGACGGGCTCGGAGGTGGCGATCGCGCTGGAGGCCGCGAAGCTACTGGCAGCGGAAGGCGTGCAGGCGGCGGTGGTGTCGGCGCCCTGCTTCGAATTGTTCCGCAAGCAGTCCGCGGAATATCGCGCCGAGGTGCTCGGCAATGCGCCGCGCATCGGCGTCGAGGCCGCCATCGAAGGCGAGTGGGCGCGCTGGCTTGGCGACGCCGGCGAGTTCGTCGGCATGCACGGGTTCGGCGCCTCGGCGCCGGCCGATGTGCTGTACCGCGAATTCGGCATCACGCCGGCGGCCGTCGCTGACGCGGCCATGCGCAACATCATCCGGGCGCGGGCGTCCTGACGCCCGGCATCCACAGAACAGACCACACAGGGGACGGAGACCAACCATGGCGCGGATCACGCTCAGACAATTGCTGGACCATGCCGCTGAGCGCGGCTACGGCGTGCCGGCTTTCAACATCAACAACATGGAGCAGGGGCTGGCGATCATGGAGGCGGCGGCTGCGGTCGATGCCCCCGTGATCATCCAGGCCTCGCGCGGCGCGCGCTCCTATGCCGGCGACATCATGCTGTCGAAGATGATCGACGCGCTGGAGGAGATGTATCCGCAGATCCCGCTCTGCCTGCATCAGGACCACGGCAACGACGAGGCGACCTGCGCGACCGCCATCAAATACGGCTTCACCTCGGTGATGATGGACGGCTCGCTCAAGGCCGACGCCAAGACCGCGGCGGACTATGAGTACAACGTCGATATCACCCGCCGCGTCACCGACATGGCGCATTGGGTCGGCGCCTCCGTCGAGGGTGAGCTCGGCGTGCTCGGCTCGCTGGAGCATGGCGGCGGCGAGCAGGAGGACGGCCACGGCCTCGAAGGCAAGGTCAGCCGCGACCAGCTGCTGACCGATCCGGACCAGGCGGTCGACTTCGTGCGCGTCACCAAGGTCGATGCGCTGGCTATCGCGATGGGCACCTCGCACGGCGCCTACAAATTCTCGCGCCAGCCGGATGGCGAGATCCTCGCCATGAACGTGATCGAGGAGATCCATCGCCGGCTGCCCAACACGCATCTGGTGATGCACGGCTCGTCCTCGGTGCCGCAATCCCTGCAGGACATGTTCAACCAGTTCGGCGGCGAGATGCCGCAGACCTGGGGCGTGCCGGTCGAGGAGATCGTGCGCGGCATCCGCCACGGTGTCCGCAAGGTCAACATCGATACCGATTGCCGGCTGGCGATGACCGCGATCTTCCGCAAGGTCGGCGCGTCGTCAAAGAGCGAGTTCGACCCGCGCAAATTCCTGAAGCCGGCGATGGATTCGATGCGCGAGCTCTGCCGCGAGCGCTTCGAGCAGTTCGGCGCCGCCGGCAACGCGTCCAGGATCAAGGTGCTGCCGCTGTCGGAGATGGCCAAGCGCTATCGCTCCGGCGCGCTCGATCCGCGAATTGGGGGAATGACTGAAGCTGCGTGACGTCAACAGCCACAACGAGACAGCCAGGAGGAACACATGAACGACCAATCGATCACGGTGCGCGGCAAGGATCGCTACAAGTCCGGCGTGATGGAATACAAGAAGATGGGCTATTGGGAGCCGTCCTACCAGCCCAAGGACACCGACGTCATCGCGCTGTTCCGTGTCACCCCGCAGGACGGCGTCGACCCGACCGAGGCCTGCGCTGCGGTGGCCGGCGAATCCTCGACCGCGACCTGGACCGTGGTGTGGACCGATCGTCTCACCGCCGCGGAAAAGTATCGCGCCAAGTGCTACCGCGTCGAGCCGGTGCCGGGATCGCCCGGCAGCCACTTCGCTTACATCGCCTATGATCTCGACCTGTTCGAGCCGGGCTCGATTTCCAACCTGACGGCCTCGATCATCGGCAACGTGTTCGGCTTCAAGCCGCTGAAGGCGCTGCGGCTCGAGGACATGCGGCTGCCGGTGGCCTATGTGAAGACGTTCCAGGGCCCCGCAACCGGGATCGTCGTCGAGCGCGAGCGGCTCGACAAGTTCGGCCGTCCGCTGCTGGGCGCCACCGTCAAGCCGAAGCTCGGCCTGTCCGGGCGCAACTACGGCCGCGTCGTCTACGAGGCGCTGAAGGGCGGGCTCGACTTCACCAAGGACGACGAGAACATCAACTCGCAGCCCTTCATGCATTGGCGGGAGCGCTTCCTGTACTGCATGGAGGCGGTCAACAAGGCGCAGGCCGCGACCGGTGAGATCAAAGGCACCTATCTCAATGTCACCGCGGCGACGATGGAAGACATGTATGAGCGCGCCGAATTCGCCAAGGAGCTCGGCTCCAATATCGTCATGATCGACCTCGTGATCGGCTACACCGCGATCCAGTCGATGGCGAAATGGGCTCGCCGCAACGACATGATCCTGCATCTGCATCGCGCCGGACACTCGACCTACACGCGGCAGCGCTCGCATGGCGTGTCGTTCCGCGTCATCGCCAAGTGGATGCGGCTCGCCGGCGTCGACCACATCCATGCGGGCACCGTCGTCGGCAAGCTCGAGGGCGACCCGAACACCACGCGCGGCTATTACGACATCTGCCGCGAGGACTTCAATCCGATGCGACTGGAGCACGGCGTGTTCTTCGACCAGAACTGGGCGAGCTTGAACAAGCTGATGCCGGTGGCCTCGGGCGGCATCCATGCCGGCCAGATGCACCAGCTGCTCGACCTGCTCGGCGAGGACGTCGTGCTGCAGTTCGGCGGCGGCACCATCGGCCATCCTCGCGGCATCGCCGCTGGCGCGACCGCCAACCGTGTGGCGCTGGAAGCCATGATCCTCGCCCGTAACGAGGGCCGCGACTACGTGCATGAAGGTCCGGAAATCCTCGCCAAGGCGGCGCAGACCTGCACCCCGCTGCGCGAGGCGCTGGAGATCTGGAAGGACGTCACTTTCAACTATGAATCGACGGATACGCCGGACTTCGTGCCGACCGTGACGCCCGCCGCTTAAAGCCTAAACGATGCATCGCCGCGCTGCGGGCCGGACACCGGCTCGCCCGGCATCCTAACATCAGGAGATAACACCATGCGCGTGACCCAAGGCTGCTTTTCCTTCCTGCCCGATCTGACGGACGACCAGATCACCGCCCAGATCCAGTACTGCCTCGAGAAGGGATGGGCGGTGAATATCGAGTTCACCGACGACCCGCATCCCCGCAACACCTATTGGGAGATGTGGGGCCTGCCGATGTTCGACCTGCGCGATGCCGCCGGCATCATGCGGGAGCTTGCCGAGTGCCGGAAGATCTATGGCGACCGCTACATCCGGATCTCGGCGTTCGACTCGTCTCATGGCTGGGAGTCGATCCGGCTGTCCTTCATCGTCAACCGGCCGAAGAACGAGCCAGGCTTCCGGCTCGATCGTCAGGAAACCGTCGGGCGCAATCAGCGTTACTCGACGCGGTCCTACGCGGCCGAGCGGCCCGAAGGCGAGCGCTACTCATAACACGGCCGCGCTGAAGTCCTTGCCGATCGAGGCGGGGACTTCAGCACCGGCTCTGCCGCACTGATTGAGACCGATTTGACGGCGTCCCCGCTTGCCGGAGTTCGCGGGAGGAGCTGCCGCCAGCGTCTGCGAACTTCGGCCAAAGCGGAGCACCAGTCCATGATGCAGGCTACGCAGGCGGACGCCAAGGAGGCGACGCCGGTCGATACGATCGATCTGCGCCGCGAGTTCGAGAGCGTCGAGATCGCGCCCGTGCTCGAGCAGCTCGACCGTGAGCTGGTCGGCCTCGCCCCGGTCAAGACGCGGATCCGCGAGATCGCCTCGCTGCTGATGATGGAGCGGATCCGTCGCAAGATGGGCCTGGCGACGACGTTTCCCACCCTGCACATGTCGTTCACGGGGAATCCCGGCACCGGCAAGACCACGGTCGCCCTGCGCATGGCCGGCATTCTGCACCGGCTCGGCTTCGTTCGCCGTGGTCACGTCATCAGCGTCACGCGCGACGATCTCGTCGGCCAATATATCGGCCACACCGCGCCGAAGACCAAGGAGGTGCTGAAGAAGGCGATGGGCGGCGTGCTGTTCATCGACGAGGCTTATTACCTGTACCGTCCCGAAAACGAGCGCGACTACGGCCAGGAATCGATCGAGATCCTGCTGCAGATCATGGAATCGCAGCGCGAGGACCTCGTGGTCATTCTTGCCGGCTATGCCGACCGCATGGAGAAGTTCTTCCAGAGCAATCCCGGATTTCGCTCGCGCATCGCCCATCACATCGACTTCCCGGACTATTCCGAAGCCGAACTGCTGACGATTTCCGAGATGATGCTGGAGGGGCAGAATTATCGCTTCACGCCCGAGGCGCGGGCGGCGTTCGAAAAATACATCGTGGTCCGCCGCACCCAGCCCTTGTTCTCCAACGCGCGCTCGATCCGGAATGCGCTGGATCGGATTCGCCTGCGCCAGGCCAATCGGCTGGTCTCGCGGCTCGACCGTGTGCTGACCTCCGACGACGTGATGTCGATCGAAGCCAGCGACGTGCTGGCGAGCCGGGTGTTCGCCAAGGCCGAGGGCAAGGCCGAGACAAAGGGGGAGGCCCAGTCATGAGTCTCGCGCTGGTTAAGAATTCACCATTCGACGTTCTGCGGCAAAGAATTGCCGATGCCGGCGCCTTGATCCTCGACGTCGACGGCACGATGGCGGAGACCGAGGAGATCCATCGCGAGGCGTTCAACGAGGCGTTCGTGGCCATCGGCATCGACTGGCATTGGGGGAGGCGGGTCTACAAGGAGCTGCTGCGTGTCGCCGGCGGCAAGGAACGCATTCGCGCCTTCGACCAGATGCGGCGCTCGGGCCCGCCCTTGAGCGATGCCGTGATCGCCAGGCTTCACCGCATCAAGACGGACAGATTTGCCGCCCTGATGGCCGATAAGGGATGCGCCTTGCGTCCCGGCGTCAAGGCGCTGCTCGAGGACGCGTGGGCGCGCGAGCAGCGCGTGGCCATCGCCACGACCACCACGCGCGTCAATATCGACGCGTTGCTCGCCCCCGTGCTGGGCAACGAGTGGGAAACCAGATTCGCCGCGGTCGTCGCAGCCGATGACGTCGCGCGCAAGAAGCCGGCGCCCGATGTCTATCTGGAGGTGCTGTCACAGCTCGATCTGCCCGCGGCAAGCTGCATTGCGATCGAGGACTCCGGTAACGGGTTATTGGCGGCCACCCGCGCTGGCGTTCCCGTGCTGATCACGCGCAGCCTGTATTTCCATGACGATACGTTCGATGGCGCGCTCGGTGTGTTGCAGGACCTCGGCGAACTCTTTGTTTGATGTGCCTGATCGTAAGGCATGCAAGCATGTCTTATTATGTATGACAGAAGGCGCATAGCTGCTCCGATACACGCGTTCTATTGCCGTTCAGCAGAGAACGTGTAATCCCTTGCTGGGCATGTTGGACATGTCGAGTCGAGGTCGTTGAGTATGGCCCGTACCCAGGCCAAGGTTAAACGAAGTGACGTCGCGCGCGCGGTGCCGACGCGCGGCCGGGTAGGCCGGCCGCCAAAAGCCCTGGCCGGCAATATCGAGGAGCGGATTCTCGACGCCGCGCGCGAGGTCTTCCTCGAGCGTGGATTCGACGGCACCAGCATCGACGAAATCGCCGAGCGGGCCCCGGCCAGCAAGCCGACCATCTATGCGCGCTATGCCGGCAAGCCGGCCTTGTTTGCCGCGATCGTCGAGCGTTCGATCGGGGAGGTGATGAACCTCGGCCCGTCCTACACGCCTCCGCCGGGAACGGTGCAGGAGAAGCTGGTTGGGGTTGCGATCGCGATCGTGGACCGCGTGCTGAAGCAGTCGCTTGGACTGTTGCGGGTCACGATCGGCGAGGCCTACCGCTTTCCGGATCTCAGCAGCCAGTTTCACGAGGTCTCGCGCAAGCGGGCGACTCAGCCGGTCGCGGTGCTGCTCGCCGAGACGATCGGCGTGTCCGCGGGCGCCAAGCGGGCAACGTCCAAGACATCGGAGGCGTCCGCCGAGATCTTCATCGACCTCATCGTGCTGCCGCTGTTGATGCGTGCGCTGATGGGCGTGAAGGAGAAGACCATCCGCAAGGAGATGCCTGGCTTCGTCCGCGAACGAGTCAAGATCTTCCTCGCGCTTCATACCAAGTCATGATGTCGCAGCTCTGGGGCGGCGTGCGTCCCGGGGCCGCGCAAAGCCCCGAATGAGTTAGCGTCGGCGCCGTGTCGGTTCGAGCGTGACCTGCTTCAGGTTCTTGCCGCTGACCACGACGATGATGAAGGCGACCTTGCCGTCTTTGGTCGTCAGGCCGCCGCTGATGGCCTTGCCCGCGGCGGAGCGCTCCGCGATCTTGATGGCGTCGGACATCTTGAGGCTGATCGTGTCGAGCGCGGCAAGGCTGGTGCGGTCGCTCTCGTTGAGGCCCTGCACGGTCGAGAACAGGGCGGTGTTGAGCACCTTGGCGGTCGCGCCATCGATGTCGGATTCCCAGATCTGCCCGCTCTGCAAGGTGCGAACCTTGTAGACGGGGATGTCGAGCCCGCCTTCGAAGCTGATGTCCGCGGTCCTGGAGCCTGGATGAATCTTCTCGGCGATCCGCAATGCCTGGTGCAGCGACACCTCCGTCTTGCGGAACTTGTCGAGTTCGCGGTCGATCGCCTCCTGGGTCAGGGCGGGGTCGGTGGAGGCTTGCGGATCCCTGGCCTGGGGATCCGTACCTGCGGCACCGACGGCCGCATGCGCCAGCGGCGTCCAGGACAGCAGGATCAAGGTTAACAGAGCGAATCGTCTCATGGCGGCCTGCTGTCTCCGATCTCGGTCGGTGCTTGTAGAGCAATCCCCAGGGAAACGGTTGTGAGAAAACGAAACTGTGTAGTTTTGTAATTCCAAGGCCGGGAGCTGTCAAGGTCAGGGCACCGGCGGCGTCTGCGTCCAGAACCGGCCGGACCGTGCGCTGTCGTAGCCGAGCGCGTAGAGCGTGCGCATGTAGTCGGTATCGAAGCCTATGCCCTGGCTCTCGGGGACGGACTGATCGATCGCGGTCATGTTGAACGCCATCCCGTTGCGCCTGGCAAACTGGTAGGTGGCCGAGAGGTAACTCTGGATCTCGCGCTTGCTCTTCATGTCCAGCGAGCGGATCGCAATCGCCTTGGTGCTGTTCTCGACCGGCTGGAAATCAGGCGACGTTCGCCCGTTCATGATGATGTAGATGGCCGGTTTCGCGGCCAAGCGCTGCGACGATCCGGTTTGCATCAGCAGCCGATCCGGAAAGGTGAACACCTGGGTCGAGACGCCGCCGTCGACATGCATCTCCTCGATCGGCTTGCCATCGGAGGAGGCGGCAATCAGCGCCGGCGGAAACGCAACGGGAACGCTGGCGGATGCAGTCAGTACCTGCCGAAACAGCTGCAACGACCGCGGCGTCCGTGCGGACGCGATCTCGCCCATATTCCACAGCACCGGCCGCGCGGCGTCGAGATCGGTGGTGACGACGAACAACCGGCGTCCCCTCGCGTGCTCCCTCGCGATCGCCTCCAGGAGTTCCGGTGTCGTGTAGTGCGCGATGGCGTCACGGAGCGGCTGTCCGTCGAAGACGGACGAGCCGAACAGCGCGCCGAGCGCATTGGGCGAGGCGGCGAAGGAGCTGGCGAGGCCGCTGGTGTACATCTCCTTCAACGTCGGATCGTAGGCGGGTCCGAGGAAGGCAAAAGGAGCAATCAATGCGCCGGTGCTGACGCCGGAGACGACGGTGAACTCCGGACGTGCGCCGCTCTCGCTCCAGCCGTTGAGAATGCCGGCGCCAAACGCGCCATCGCCGCCGCCGCCGGACAGTGCGAGATAGGCGAAGGGCTTGCCGGGCTGCGGTTGCGGCTTGAACGACGAACTGTCGAAGCTCTCGGCCGGGGCATCCGCCCACATCCGGATCGCCTGGAAGCCCTCGATCCTGGCGCGCTTTGCATCATCGGCCGAATAGGCCGCGCGCTGCTCCACCGACGCACAGCCCCCGAGCAGCAGAAGCAGACTGCACAATCCGACCAGCCCACCGGCCGCAACTACCGAACGCGATCGCACCCCATGACTCCTACCATTGTAAACAGAACCGTATAGTATTGTTATTGCCAATTGATCAAGGCCGCGGCGGCCGCGCCGTTGCGAGCTGATCACGATTGCGGGAGCGGAGGACGGGAACCTGCGGGGCAAGTGTTTGTCACGCAGTCGAGATGCAGACCCTCGCGCGGCGGCCGTCGTGACCGGCTATGATTTTTTTCGATTTCCGATAGGTTGTCGCGGTTTCAACCCAGCGGCCGATATTGCCGCGGCAGCGTCTTGCGATGTCCTGCGGTGTCATCAGAGCCCCGCGTGACCGGACGCCACCACAGGAGCATCGATGATCAAGCGCCGAGCTATTCTCACGATTCCCTTCGCGGTCGCCACGCTGCTCGCCTCCTTCGGTGGCGGTGCGCATGCGGCGCAGTGCGGCTCGTCGCCGGCCGGCTTCGAGGCATGGAAGCGCGAGTTCAGCGAAGAGGCCAGGGCCAAGGGCATCGGCGGCACCGCGATATCGGCGCTGATGCAGACCAACTACGCCTCGGCCACCATCGCGGCCGATCGCGGCCAGCGCAGCTTCCAGCTCTCGCTCGATCAATTCCTCGCCAAGCGCGGCGCGCCGGCGATCGTCGCGCGCGGCCGGCAGCTGAAGCAGTCGCAGGCAGCGATGTTCGCCTCGATCGAGCAGCGCTACGGCGTGCCGCCGGGACCGCTGATCGCTATCTGGGGCATGGAGAGCGCGTTCGGCAGCCAGCGCGGCAACCAGCACATGCTATCGTCGATCGCGACCTTGGCCTATGACTGCCGCCGTCCGGAGTTCTTCACCGAGCAGCTCTATGCCGCACTGAAACTGATCGATCGCGGCGTGCTGTCGGGCAACCAGCGCGGCTCGATGCATGGCGAGGTCGGGCAAACCCAGTTCATGCCGAAGAACATCCTGGCCTACGGCGTCGGCAATCTCGACGTCGCCGCGAACGCGCTGGCCTCGACCGCGAACTTCCTGCGCGCCAATGGCTGGAAGGCCGGCGCCGGCTATCAGCCGGGCGAGCCGAACTTCGCCGCCATCGAAGCCTGGAACGCCGCCGGCGTCTATCAGAAGGCCATCGCCCTGATGGGCCGCCAGATCGACGGCGGCGGCTCCGCCGCGGAGCGCTGAGGCGCTGATTTGCAGCGAAGCTCGTCGTCGGCAGCGCGCCGTTCACGGTCCTTCGAGACGCCCGCCTTTGGCGGGCTCCTCAGGACGAGGGTTGAGTTCGCGGCGAAGTGCTAATTCCTCATGGTGAGGAGCGCCGCTGGCGGCGCGTCTCGAACCATGAGGCCCCTGTGTCGACAGAAAAGCGGCGCTTCATCACTGAAGCGCCGCTTTTTGTTAGTCGGTCAGCTTGCCGCTTAAGCCTTCAGCTCGAACCGGTCGAGGTTCATCACCTTGGTCCAGGCGGCGACGAAGTCCTTGACGAACTTCTGCTTGGCGTCCGAGCTGGCATAGACCTCGGCGAGCGCGCGCAGCTGCGAGTGCGAGCCGAAGATCAGGTCGGCGCGGGTTGCGGTCCACTTCACGGCGCCGGACTTGCGGTCGCGGCCCTCGAACGTGTGCTCGCCCTGATCGACCGGGCTCCAGGCGACGCCCATGTCGAGCAGGTTGACGAAGAAGTCGTTCGAGAGCACGTCCGTCTGCGCCGTGAACACGCCGTGCTTGGCGCCATTGGCATTGGCGCCGAGCACGCGCAGGCCGCCGACCAGCACGGTCATCTCCGGCGCGGTCAGGGTCAGCAGCTGGGCCTTGTCGACCAGCAGCTCCTCGGCCGACAGCCACTGCTTGCCGCTGAGATAGTTGCGGAAGCCGTCATGGGTCGGCTCGAGCACGGAGAACGACTCGACGTCGGTCTGCTCCTGCGAGGCGTCGGTGCGGCCCGGTGCGAACGGCACCGTCACCTCGACGCCGGCCTTCTTGGCCGCCGCCTCGACGCCGGCATTGCCGGCCAGCACGATCAGATCGGCGAGAGAAACCTTCTTGCCGCCGCTGGCCGCGCCGTTGAACTCCTTCTGGATGCCCTCGAGCTTGGCGAGCACCTTCGATAGTTCAGCCGGGTTGTTGACCGCCCAGTCCTTCTGCGGAGCGAGGCGAATGCGCGCGCCATTGGCGCCGCCGCGCTTGTCCGAGCCGCGGAAGGTCGAGGCCGAGGCCCAGGCGGTCGAGACCAGCTCCGACACCGAGAGGCCCGACGCGAGGATCTTCGCCTTGAGATCGGCGACGTCCTTGTCGTCGACGACGGGGTGATCCAGCGCCGGGATCGGATCCTGCCAGATCAGGTCCTCCTTCGGCACCAGCGGGCCGAGGTAGCGCACCTTTGGGCCCATGTCGCGATGGGTCAGCTTGAACCAGGCGCGGGCGAAGGCGTCGGCGAACTGATCCGGGTTCTCCAGGAAGCGGCGCGAGATCTTTTCGTATTCCGGATCGAAGCGCAGCGCGAGGTCGGTGGTCAGCATCGACGGCGCGTGGCGCTTCGACTTGTCGTGCGCGTCCGGCACGGTGTTGGCGCCAGCGCCGCCCTTCGGCGTCCACTGGTGCGCACCGGCCGGGCTCTTGGTCAGCTCCCATTCGTAGCCGAACAGGTTCCAGAAGAAGTTGTTGCTCCACTTGGTCGGCGACGAGGTCCAGATCACCTCGAGACCGGAGGTGATGGTGTCACCGGCCTTGCCCGAGCCGTACTTGCTGGCCCAGCCGAGACCCATCTGCGCGATGTCGGCACCTTCCGGCTCCGGACCGACCAGCGATGCATCGCCGGCGCCGTGGGTCTTGCCGAAGGTGTGACCGCCGGCGATCAGCGCGACCGTCTCCTCGTCGTTCATCGCCATGCGGCCGAACGTTTCGCGGATGTCGCGCGCGGCAGCGACCGGGTCGGGGTTGCCGTTCGGGCCTTCCGGGTTGACGTAGATCAGGCCCATCTGGACGGCGCCGAGCGAGCCTGCGAGTTCGCGATCGCCGCTGTAGCGCTCGTCGGCAAGCCACTTGCCTTCCGGACCCCAATAGATGTCCTGCTCCGGCTCCCAGGTGTCGGCGCGGCCGCCGCCGAAGCCGAAGGTCTTGAAGCCCATCGATTCCAGCGCGACGTTGCCGGTGAGTACGAACAGGTCGGCCCAGGAGAGCTTCTGGCCGTACTTCTGCTTGATCGGCCACAGCAGGCGGCGGGCCTTGTCGAGGTTGGCGTTATCTGGCCAGCTGTTCAGCGGCGCGAAACGCTGCTGACCGGTGCCC
The DNA here is from genome assembly GCF_900176205.1 of Bradyrhizobium sp. ORS 285. NCBI lineage: Bacteria > Pseudomonadati > Pseudomonadota > Alphaproteobacteria > Hyphomicrobiales > Nitrobacteraceae > Bradyrhizobium > Bradyrhizobium sp. ORS 285. Next base: position 5,741,670 of record NZ_LT859959.1, on the reverse strand, counting down.
GCGCCGCCGCGGCCGTCGCCGATGCGGTAGGTGCCGGCGGCATGCCAGGCCATGCGGATGAAGAACGGGCCATAGTGACCGAAATCAGCCGGCCACCACTCCTGCGAATCCGTCATCAACGCGGTCAGGTCCTTGATGACAGCGTCGAGATCGAGGCTCTTGAATTCCTTGGAATAGTCGAACGCTTCGCCGAGCGGATCGGAGAGGTTCGAATGCTGATGCAGCACCGACAGATCGAGCTGGTTCGGCCACCAGTCCTTGTTCTTGAATCCCTTCAAGCCGCCCGAAAATGGGCACTTGCTGACGTCATCCATGTTTGCCTCCTGACCTGAACGGCATTGTTCCCCCCTGGGGTGGGTGCCGGGACCCTACGCGGCTCCTTCGATCAGGGGAAATTGAGTTTGGTGATTGCAACGATAAGATTATCTGATGAACATGGTGTGACGTCGCCCAAACGCTGAGCGGCATGTGGGTTATCGATACATCCTGAGATTGCGGTTTGGCGAAATTGACTTCAGGTCGACGAACGATAAGATAATCTGATGATCCATCTGACGATGCGGCAGCTTCGCTATTTCGACGCGCTGGCGCGTCTCGGCCATTTCGGCCGCGCCGCCGAGGCCTGCGCGATCTCGCAGCCGGCGCTGTCGATGCAGATCAAGGAGATGGAGGACGCGCTCGGCGGCGTCCTTCTTGAACGCAACGCGCGCCAGGTGGTGCTGACGCGGTTCGGCGAGCAGCTCGCGGAGCGAGTCCGCGAGATCCTGCGCTCCGTGGACGAGCTCGGCGATTTCGCCCGCGCCTCGCGCGACAAGCTCACGGGACGGCTGCGGCTCGGCATGATCCCGACGGTCGCGCCCTATCTTCTCCCGAAGGTGATCGGCGATCTCACCCGCAAGCATCCCGAGATCGACATCCATGTCCGCGAATCCAAGACGCCGAAGCTGATCGAGGAGCTGGTCGAGGGCCGGCTCGATGCCGCGATCGTCGCGCTGCCGGTGTCGGAACCGTCGCTGACCGAGGTCGCGCTGTTCGCCGAGAATTTCCTGCTGGTGCGCCCGCCCGAATATGAAGGCGCTGCGGTGCCGAGCAGTGAGAGCCTGCGCGAGATGCGGCTGTTGCTGCTGGAGGAGGGACACTGCTTCCGCGATCAGGCGCTGTCGTTCTGCAACATGCAGGCGCCGCGCGAGATGCTCGATGCCTCCTCGTTGTCGACATTGGTGCAGATGGTCGGCGCCGGCATGGGCGTGACCTTGATCCCGGAGATGGCCGTCGGTGTCGAGACGCGCTCGGCCTCGGTGTCGCTGGCGCGCTTCGCCGAGCCGCAGCCCCAGCGCAGCATCGGCATGGTCTGGCGCAAGACCAGCCCGCTTGCCAAGCAGCTGATGCAGATTTCCGAGATCGTCGGCGGCGCCGCCGAGAGCCTGCGCAAGCAGGCCGCGGCGGGGCAGGCGCGCAAGCGGCGCGGCTGACGGACTGAGGAACGTCCTGTCGAGGCCGACCTTGTCGTCCTTCTCCAACAAGGACGTCCTCATGAAACATGGACTCATCGCCTCCGCCGCGGTGCTCGCGCTGTCGACCTCGTTTGCAGCGGCCCAGAGCAGTGGCACCGGCGGCAGCAGCGCAGGACCGTCGCACAACGCGCCCACGGCAGCCCCCGGCACGGCGCCGAGCAGCACGGGCACGACCGGCACGGGGCAGGGCAGTTCGACCAACGCCGCTGCGCCAGGCAACGGATCGGGCCGCACGCCCTCCGCACCGAATGATACGACCGGCTCGCTCAACAATAACAGCCCGAGCACCGGCGACGACAACTCCGGAAGCTCGAGCAATCTTGGCCGGCACTGAAGGCTGATGCGTTATGTTCCCGTCTCGCGGATCTGCTCTCAGCGAAGTTGGGATTCGAACTCTCGCCGCCCGGACGGTGAGCTCCCCTCCCCGCAAGGGGGAGGGGAGCGCACCGGCCGTGTGGCGAGGTCCCATCAACGTGCGGGCAGGATTCCAAATCAAACGCCCGTGTTCGGGCAACCGCCGCCGCGTTGGCCTGGAACAGGCGGGCCGACCGGCCGTTCATAGCTTTCGAGCAATTCACGTGCTCCAAGCCGTCGCTTGTCGCGGCGGACGACGGCGCCCCGTTCAGATGGCGCCGTCATGCGTGATGATCTCTGTCGAGGAGTCCTAAGTGATGCGAAGCTTGAACTACGTGGCGGCGCTGGCCCTGTCGGGTGCGCTGCTGGCCGGTGCGAATGCGCCGGCGATGTCTGCTCCGATAACGGCGCTGTCGGCCGCCGCCAAGCCCGACGCCGCGCCGCTCACCACCACGCAGGTGCGCTATGGCGGCCGTGGATTCGGCGGCGGCTGGCATGGTGGCGGCTGGCGCGGCGGCGGATGGCGCGGTGGCGGCTGGGGCTTCGGCGGTCTCGCAGCCGGAGCCTTGCTCGGCGCTGGCATTGCCGCGGCGGCGACGCCCTATTACTACGACGATGATCCCTATTATTACGGCGGCGGGCCCTACGGCTATGTCGGCGTCGGCTACGCGCCGTATTACGGCCGTCCCTATTACGCGCGCCGTTACTATGGCGGCTGGGGTGGTGGACCGTGGGGCGGCCCCTGGTGGTGAGCTCCAGCTGACCGAGCACGCGAAGCCGTCTGCGCGAGCCTTCGCGCAGACGGATTGATAGGCCGGGCCGGCGCCCCTCCGCCGGCAGTTGCGCCCTAGTGGCATGGGTCTTGTATCGATCTCCGGGCAGCGGCTGCGCGCCGACGGCGCGTGGTCCGGAGAACGGTCATGTCTGAGGCTGTCAACACCGAGGCGTTCTGGGTCGAAACCATCGTCGACTGGCTGGTCAAGCATGCCAGCCTGCGCAAGGAGCGCATCGACCTCAAGCGCAAGTTCACGCAGGAGCCTTATAATCTCAGCGCCGTCAGGGTTCTGACGATGATGGACGAGCTCGTCGCGCTCCACCATGCGCAGAGCGGCGCGAAGCTGGTGTTGTCGCAGAACTGGCGGCTGACGCATCGCAACGACACGGTGGGCGACTTCATCGTGGCGTTTCTCGGTCTGGTGTGTCCAAATCAGGCCCAAGCCGCAGCGGACAATGGTGCGTCTCCCTCCACCCCAGTGTTGCAAAGCCGACAGGGCGGGACGCACAACAAGCGTGTCGAAGCGTTGCGCGCTGATCCCCATGGCGACTGGAAGCCCGTCCACCTCGAGATCATCGCCTCGCAATATGCGATGAAGTTCCGCAAGATCACCGGTACGCACGAGGTCTTCCTGCATCCGTCCGTCCCGCATTGCGTGACCATTCCGCTGAAGGCTCCGATCAGGCCGCCGCATATAAGGGCGTTCGTGGCGATGATCGACGGCATGGATGAGGCCGCGCGATGACCGGTGCCGACGCCTATTCCTATGAGTTGACGGCGCTGGGCGCCGAAGATGGCGGCGGCTGTCTCGTCACCTTCCCCGACATTCCCGGGGTGATCGGCATCGGCGAGACCGCGCAGCAGGCGATCGCCGACGGACGATTGGCGCTGCTTGCAGCCCTCGACGCGCTCAAGGCCGTCGATCGCGAGCCGCCCATCCCGGGCGCGCGTCGCGCCGCCGCGCCACTGGTGTGAGTCGTGACGTGAGATGAGAGAGTCGAGAGTGGAGGGGAGACCATGCCACTGACCGAGGACGCCATCCAGGTCGGCAAGTGCTACAAGACGAAGATCGCCGAGAGCTACAAGGTGCTGTCGATCACCCGCGGCATCGTCACCTATCAGACGCTGACCTCGCCCTTGCGCATCAACACCGGCATCAAGGCGTTCGCGGATGCGGTTTATAAGGAGATCCGCTGTCCGGGGCAGGGCTAGTAGTAGCCCAGGCCTGTCGTTATCGTGCGCCTCCATCGGTCCCAGGCCAGGGCAACCTGTCTCCTCCGTCATTGCGAGCGCAGCGAAGCAATCCAGATTGGTGGGCGGGACTCTGGATTGCTTCGCTGCGCTCGCAATGACGCGGAGAGAGCTACTTTGATATTCGCGTGGGGAGTTGCAGATGCGAGTCGAAGAGCGTGACGACGGAGTCCTGGCGTTCGTCGACGCCGACGGCCGCATCTGGGCGCAATGCGCGCGTTCCTCGCAATTGGCCGCCGATACCGACTACGTGATCGAAGGCCCGCTGAGCGGCTTCCTCTACGAGGAGCGGACGTTTACGCCGGAGAGCGAGCAGGCGTTCCGCGCCTGGCTCGACGACCGCCTGATCAGCGACGAGATCTTCCATGTCCGGGACAGGGAGACCGCGCTGTCTCTGTGTCAGCGCATCGCGGCCGCGGCGCGCGAGATCCTGAAGGACAGGGCCGGCCAGCCCAGACCGGCCGACGGTCGATCGTGCTGTTCTCCTAAGCAAAAATAGCTTGCTATTTTTCGGAATTCATGGTTTCATCCCTGCATCCCGCCTCATGCAGAGGGACGTACGCGTCGTCACGATACGTAGAGGTGGGCTGCGATGGACGTGACGGCTGCGCCCGACGAGCGCGGGCCGGCACGGACGGCGAAGTCGTGTGGTCCTGGCCTCTCGACGCTGAGGTCTGCGCAACGCGCCAACGGCGCGTTGTCGCAAATGGGGGCAAGAACGCCGATCCCCAGGGAGAGCACGAAGGACACCGTTAAAACCAATCGCGCGGGGAAGGCCGGGATGTTCTGGCCAAACCTGTGGTGACTGCCGCCTGCATTTTTCTTCTGCAGGCGGGCCATGGGGGCGGCAGGCTCCCGGCCTTCTCCGCGCCCTCTCGTCTTTCAAGAGGGGCATGAGCGATGCATCACTCGGGCACCACGTGCCGCGAGAAGGCGATGATCTGTCTTCAAGCCAGCGATGTGGTGAAAGGCGCCGGCCAAGACCTCCGCTGTCGTCCCGGCCTTGAGCCGGGACCCATAACCCCAGGGAGACGTTTGAGGCACGATCGCCGATCCATCTCGCCCGGCCCCAACCGCCGCGGCGTATGGGTCCCGGCTCGAGGCCGGGACGACACCGAGTTTGGTGCGCGGTCTGTGGCAGACGAGATGAAGCGAGGTCCGGCGCAAGCCGCCTCACGCCTCCAGCGCGGTCCGGATCATGCGCGCGAGATCGGCGCTGACATAGGGTTTGGCGAGCAGCAGCACGTCGGCATCGAGCCGCCCATGATGCACGATCGCGTTCTCGGTATAGCCGGACGTGTACAGCACCTTCAGCCCGGGCCGTCGCTTCTCCGCCTCGATCGCGAGCTGGCGGCCGTTCTTGCCGCCGGGGATGATGACGTCGGTGAACAACAGATCGATCCGCTCGGCGCTGTCGATGATCGACAGACCCTCGGCGGCGTTGCTGGCCGACAGCGTGCGATAGCCGAGCCGGCGGACCTGCGCGACGACGTAGTCGCGCACCAGCGCGTCGTCCTCGACGATCAGGATGGTCTCGTCGCCGCGTGCGACCGCCGGTCGGCCTGTCTCGGTGGCCGGCAGCTCCGGCGCGCTGGCGGCGCGCGGCAGATACAGCTTCACCGTCGTGCCGTGACCTTGCTCGCTGTAGATCTTGACGTGCCCGTTGGACTGCTTGACGAAGCCATAGACCATGCTGAGCCCGAGGCCGGAGCCCTTGCCGACGTCCTTGGTGGTGAAGAACGGCTCGAACACCTTGTCGAGCAGCGAGCCTGGGATTCCCTCGCCGGTGTCGCTGACCGCGATCATGACGTAGCTGCCCGGCTTGGCGTCGCGATTGAGCTGGGCATAGTGCTCGTCCAGCATGACGTTCTTGGTCTCGAGCGTGAGCTTGCCGCCATCCGGCATCGCATCGCGCGCATTGAGCGCGAGGTTGAGGATCGCGGTCGAGAGCTGGCTCGGATCGATCAGCGCCGGGGCGCTGTCATGCGCCAGCATCGATTCGATCTCGATCTGCTCGCCGAGCGTCGGGCGCAGCAGGCGGGCCGAGTCGACGACCAGCGCGTTGACGTCGGTGGCGCGCGGCTGCAGCGGCTGGCGGCGGGAGAAGGCGAGCAGATGCCGCGTGAGATCAGCGCCGCGCTCGGCGGCGGCGCTGATCATGTTGGCGATCCCGGCGAGCTGCGGCTTGTCCTTCACTGCGTCGGCGAGGATCTCGATCGTGCCGGTGATGACGGTCAGGATGTTGTTGAAGTCGTGCGCGACACCGCCGGTGAGCTGGCCGATCGCCTCCATCTTCTGCGCCTGGCGCACCTGGGCCTCGTTGGCCTCGATCTCCTGGAAGCGCTTCACCATGGCCTCGGCGGCACGGCGCTGCCTGATCTCTTCCTCCAGCTGCGCATAGGCCTTCTGCAAGGTGATGCGCGTCGGCAGCACCAGGAGCTGCGGCAGCATCTTGATCATGACGGCGATGATGCCGATCGACATCACCCCGAGCAGGATGTTGATGAGGCCCTCGACGGTCGAGGTGGGAACCCAGAGGTCGGCGATCGCGAGCAGGCGCGTCAGGCCGACCACCGCCACGAAGGTCGCGAGCGCGCCGACCACGCCACGGAACATGACGTCGCGCCAGCGCCGCCGCAGGAAGGTGCCGACCACGTAGGCGATGGTGAAGAACGCGCTGGCGACGAGGAGGTTGGCGGCAACCTGCAACCATACCCACGCCGGCGCACCCTGCAGTCCCGCCGCTTGCACCGTCAACGTCGGCATATGCAAACCATCCTCAACAACGCAACGCGCCCGGTCCGGGATCGGGCTTCGCCCTGTCGCCGCTCAAACCGAACGGATCATTCAGCTTTTCGGCTGTGGCGCAAGGGCCATGGCCACGGCCGGCAGGGCGATGCACCGGCTCCACAGCGCGCCATGGCATGCGCAGCACAGGTGGCGGCTGTCAAATCCGTGCAACACATCCTTAACCGCTCGGTCACGCGGCTGTTAAAGCCGACACCTAAGCCGCTCGACACCGTCATCACCAGGGGATTGAACGAGATGTCGAACACGATCGCGCACAACCGTCGCGAGTTCCTGCGCCTGCTTGGCGCTTCGGCGGCGACAGCGGCGCTCAGCCAGAGCATCGAGCGCGCGCACGCCATTCCGGCGTTCAACCGCCATGGCAGCATCGAGGACGTCAAGCACATCGTGGTGCTGATGCAGGAGAACCGCGCCTTCGATCATTATTTCGGCGCGATGCGCGGCGTGCGTGGCTTCAACGACCCGCGCGCGGTGAAGCTGCCGAACGGCAATCCGGTCTGGCAGCAGCCGAACGGCGCTGGCTCGGTGATGCCGTTCCGCGTTGACAATGCCGGCCAGGTCTATGTCGAGGACGTCGCGCATGGCTGGAACGACGGCCAGAAGTCCTGGAACAACGGCAACTACGACAAGTGGATCGCCAACAAGGGCACCACGACGATGACCTGCATGAACCGGCAGGATCTGCCCTGGCACTACGCGCTCGCCGACGCCTTCACGATCTGCGACCAGTATTTCTGCTCGGTGATGGGACCGACCGATCCGAATCGCTATTACCTGTGGACCGGCTGGGACGGCAATGACGGCAAGAATGGCGGCCCGGTCATCACCAATGCCGAAGCCGGCTATGACTGGACGACGTTCCCGGAGCGGCTGGAGAAGGCCGGCATCTCCTGGAAGGTCTATCAGGACATCGGCACCGGCCTGAACGCGGCCGGCTCCTGGGGCTGGACGCAGAATCCCTGGATCGGCAATTACGGCGACAACTCGCTGTTGTACTTCCACCAGTACCAGAATTCGCAGCCGGGCAGCCCGCTCTACGAGAAGGCGCTGCGCGGCAGCAACATCGCCAATGGCGGCACGTTCGAGAACCTGTTCGACGGTCTGCGCAACGACGTCCGCAACGGCACGCTGCCGCAGGTGTCGTGGATCGCGGCCCCCGAAGCCTTCAGCGAGCATCCGAACTGGCTGCCGGGGCCGGGCGCCTGGTACATCTCCAAGGTGCTGGACATCCTCACCTCGAATCCGGAGCTGTGGAGCAAGACCGTACTGCTCATCAACTATGATGAAGGCGGCGGCTTCTTCGATCACGTCGTCGGTCCCTATCCGGCGATGTCGCAGGCCTATGGCCAGTCCACCGTCGATGTCAGCACGGACCTGTTTGCCGGCGACGCCAATCATCTCGCCGGTCCCTACGGCCTCGGCGTGCGTGTGCCGATGATGGTGGTGTCGCCCTGGTCGCGCGGCGGCTTCGTGTGCTCGGAGGTGTTCGACCACACCTCGGTGATCCGCTTCATCGAGCGCAGATTCCATCGTCATGCGAAGGACCTGTTCGAGACCAACATCCCGGCCTGGCGCCGCGCGGTGTGCGGCGATCTCACCTCGGCGTTCAACTTCACCTCGCCGAACGAAGGTCTCGCGCCGCTGCCGAGCACGGCCGGCTTCAAGCCGCCGGCCTCCGACATCACCTCGGGCGCGCGCTTCGACGACTATCATCCGGTGCCGCCGGTTAAGCAGGTGCTGCCGCAGCAGGAGCCCGGCATCCGTCCGGCGCGCGCGCTGCCCTATGACCTCCGCGTCGACGGCGATGCGGATGCTAACAACAAGAAGTTCGGCATTCGCTTCGTCAATCCGGGGCAGGCGGGCGTCTGCTTCCATGTCCGCTCCGGCAACACCGCGACCGGTCCGTGGAGCTACACGGTCGAGGCCGGCAAGTCGCTCAACGGGGTGTGGGATCTCGCGGCCAGCGCCGGCCAGTATGACCTGTCGGTGTACGGCCCGAACGGCTTCTATCGCCACTTCAAGGGCGGCGTCGTTTCGACGGCGGCGCGGGTCGATGTCGAAACCGTTCATCTCTGCAATTGGGGCGATGACGACGACACGCGCAGCCTCGCGATCGCGCTGACCAACAAGGGCGCGAGCTGCGTGGTCACGCTCGTCGACAACTACACGGGGCGCAGCGAGCGGCATCGCCTGCAGCGCGGCCAGCGGCTGGAGACGCAGGTGCGGCTGGAGCATACCCACGGCTGGTACGACCTGACGGTCACGACCGACAGCGACGCCAATTTCAACTGGCAGCTCGCCGGTCACGTCGAGAACGGCCGTCCCAGCATCAGCGATCCGGCGATGGGCAAGATCGCCGCGACCTGATCGCGGACAACAACGCGATGCGCCCGGAGCGATCCGGGCGCATCGTCACGACGAAGAGGTGACGAGCGATTGATCGGCGTCGTCGGCGTTGGGATCACCGGGCGCGGTGGCCCAGGCGAGCTCGACCAGGGTGACGATGCGGCGGCCGGCGCCGTCGAGCTGGCAGACGATCAGGCCCTGGTCCTCGATGTAAGTGAGCAGCCGCTGCGCCCGGCGCAGCGAATGCGAGCCGTAGGCGCGCGCGATCGCGGCATCGCTCGGGCAGGGACGGCCGTCCTTGGCGGCGCGGGCGAGCATCATGAAGACGCCCTGCATGTCCTCGGGCAGCAGCGAGGCGCGCAAGGTGACGTCCTGCCAGCCGGCATCGTCCGAGGTCTCGTCGCCTCCGAGCCCGGCGCGGGCGCGGGTCAGCATGCGGCGGAATTCGTTGAGGTCAGGCACCGCCGTGCCAAGCCCCTCGATGCGGCAGCGGACGACGAACTCCTGATAGAGCACGCCGACGGCGCGGAAGCCGGCGTCGGGCTCGGCCAGGACAGCGCGCAGCACGCGCTCGACGCGGGCACGGCGCTCGGCGAGCTCCTCCTCGCTGACTTCAGGCGGTGGCGGCTCGGGACGAAACTCCAGCGCGGCGGATTTCGCCGCCATCAGCTGGTCGAGCAGCTCCGGCTGCGGCTTGCGCTGCGGCCGCGCATTCGTCTCCGGCGGTGGCGCTGCGAGGATGACGGCGCGGGCGTCCTCGAGCGAGGCCTCCGGCAGCGGCATCAGCCGGGGCGTCGCGTTGCGCGGCTTGGTGTCGGTCGGACCGATGCGCAGGCCCAGCGGCCGTCGCGACAGCGCGGGGCCGAGCGCCATGAACTGGCCGCGCTCGAGGTCGCGGAACGCTTCCGCCTGGCGCCGCTCCATGCCGAGCAGGTCGGCGGCGCGGGCCATGTCGATGTCGAGGAAGGTGCGGCCCATGAGAAAGTTCGAGGCCTCGGCTGCGACGTTCTTCGCAAGCTTCGCCAACCTCTGCGTCGCGATCACCCCGGCCAGCCCGCGCTTGCGGCCGCGGCACATCAAATTGGTCATCGCGCCGAGCGAGGCCTTGCGCGCTTCGTCCGACACTTCGCCGGCCACGGCCGGTGCGAACAGCTGGGCTTCGTCGACGACGACGAGCATCGGGTACCAATGGTCGCGCGAGATTTCGAACAGGCCGTTGAGAAAGGCGGCCGCGCGCCGCATCTGGTTTTCCGCGTCGAGGCCCTCGAGGTTGAGTACGGTCGAGACGCGGTGGATGCGTGCCCGCTCGCCCGCGACTTGGAGCGCGCGCTCGGTGTGGTCCTCGGCCTCGATGACCAGGTGGCCGAATCGCTCGGCGAGGGTGACGAAGTCGCCTTCAGGATCGATGATCGTCTGCTGCACCCAGGGCGCGCTCTGCTCCAGCAGCCGACGCAGCAGATGCGATTTCCCGGAGCCGGAATTGCCCTGGACCAGGAGGCGGGTCGCAAGGAGTTCTTCGAGGTCGAGAGCCGCAGGCGATCCCGCCGCGGTCTGCCCCATCTCGATCGCAACCGTCATGTGCCCCGACTCAAACCCGCGTCTCGCAGAGGGTGGCGGATATCAAGTCGGGACGCGGACGTCGAGCATTCCCGGCAGCTTGTCCCGTGTTCAAGAACGGTTGTGGATTGCGTCGCGAAATATGGAACCCACAGCCTCATGGCCGGTTCCACGCTCGGGCCTGGGGACCTCAAGCTTGGCGAGTTCGCGCGTTTCACGGTATCGTGCGGCGAAAAAGGGGCAACGCGTGAACGAGCACTCGGACGCCGGCCGTGGGACGTTTCAGGTCCTGGCGCGCGGGGCCGATTTCCTGCAGGGCGGAGGACAAATGGGAGCGCTGATGCGCGCCCATGATTGGTCGCGATCGCCCCTGGGCGCGCCGGAGTGCTGGCAGCAATCGTTGCGCACGTCGGTCAGCACCTGCCTCGACTGCGCATTTCCCATCCTGATCTGGTGGGGACCCGAGCTCGTCATGCTTTACAACGACGAGTACCGTTCGCTGCTGGGATCGCAAAAACATCCCGCAGCACTTGGGGCGCCCGGGCGCGACGTGTGGCCGGAGATCTGGGACGTCATCGGCCCGATGCTCGAGCAGGTGATTGCGCGCGGCGAAGCGACGCGATCCCGCGACCTGCCGCTGTTCATGGATCGTCACGGCTATCTCGAAGAAACCTACTTCTCGTTCTCCTATTCGCCGATTCGCGACGAGACCGGTGGCGTCGGCGGCGTGTTCACGCCGGTCATCGAGACCACCGCCAAAGTCGTCGGCGAGCGGCGCATGCGGACATTGCGCGATCTGGCTGCGCGTGGTCGCGCCGAGAGCTTGCAACATGCCTGTCGCGGCGTGGCCGATGTTCTCGCCGAGAATCCACATGACGTGCCGTTCGCGCTGATCTACCAGCTCAGTGGGGACGGGCGGTCGGCGGACCTGCTTGGCGCGGCTGGCGTGCAGCCGGGCGGCGCCATCGCACCAGTGCATATCGCTCTCGATGATGAGGGGGCCACGCTTTGGCCGATCCCGGCAGCGGCGCATACGGTGGCGCCGATTCGCGTCGCTCTCGACGGTGTGAGCTTTGCCGATGTACCGAGAGGCGCCTGGCCGGACCCGCCACGGCTGGCGCTGGTGCTGCCGGTCACGACAGGACGCGAACGGCCCACGGCGGTCCTGATCTGCGGCGCCAACCCGCGCCGTGCGCTGGATGGCGAGCACCAGGGCTTCTTCGAACTGATGGCAACCCAGCTCGGCAGCTCGTTCGCCGAGACGCTCGCCTATGAAGACGAGCGGCGGCGCGCCGAGACGTTGGCCGAGCTCGACCGGGCGAAGACCGCGTTCTTTGCCAATGTCAGCCATGAATTCCGCACGCCGCTCACACTGATGCTCGGGCCGCTGGAAGACGTGCTGTCGCGGCCGCAGGGACCATCGCCCGCGGACCGCGGCAGCCTGGAGATCGCACAGCGCAACGCCTTGCGGCTGCTCAAGCTGGTCAATTCGCTGCTGGAGTTCTCGCGTATCGAGGCTGGTCGGATGCAGGCCGCCTTCGTGCCGACCGATCTGGCGAGATTGACGGAGGAGATCGCCAGCGTGTTCCGCTCTGCGATCGAGGCTGCAGGCCTGAGGCTGATCGTGGATTGCCCGCCTCTCCAAGAGCCCGCTTATGTCGATCGCGAGATGTGGGAGAAGATCGTCCTGAATCTGCTCTCGAATGCGTTCAAGTTCACCTTCGCCGGCGAGATCGAGGCCAAGCTGCGCGCGGTCGACGACACGATCGAGCTCACTGTTCGCGACACCGGAACGGGCATTCCGCAGCACGAACTGCCAAAGTTGTTCGAGCGCTTCCATCGCGTGGCGGGGGCGGATGGACGAACCCATGAAGGCTCGGGAATCGGACTTGCGCTGGTCCAGGAACTCGCGAAGTTGCACGGCGGATCGGTCGGCGTCGCCAGCGCACTCGGACGAGGCAGCGTCTTCACGGTTCATGTTCCGCAGGGCCGGAGCCACCTGCCGCCCGGGCAGATCGACGTGCCCGCAGCGCAGGAGCCGATCGTGCCCGGTGCGCGTGCCTTCATCGAGGAGGCCCTGCACTGGCTACCGGACGCGCCTCCATTCGTCGAGCCGTCCGTTTCCGACATCGACGGCGCGGCCTCCTCCGGCCAGCGGACCGTATCGCGCACCCGGATCCTTCTGGCCGACGACAACGCCGACATGCGCGACTATGTCCGCCGATTGCTCGCGACACATTACGATGTCGAGGCGGTCGGCGATGGCGAGGCGGCGCTCGCGGCCATCGCCAGGGCCAAGCCTGATCTTGTCCTATCGGATGTGATGATGCCGCGGCTCGATGGCATTCAGCTGCTCGCACGCGTGCGTGCCGATGCGCAGGTCAGCACCATTCCCGTCATCCTGCTGTCGGCGCGTGCGGGTGAGGAGAGCCGTGTCGAGGGCATGCAGGCGGGCGCGGATGACTATCTGATCAAGCCTTTCAGCGCGCGCGAGCTGCTGGCGCGGGTCGAAGCCCATCTCAAGATGGCGCGCCTGCGCGCCGAAGCAACCGAGCGTCTGCGCGCCAGTGAAGAGCGCTTTCGCGCCTTCGTCACCGCGAGCTCCGATATCGTCTATCGCATGAGCCCCGACTGGACGGAGATGCGCTATCTCCAGGGCAAGGATTTCATTGCCGATACGATGACGCCGAGCCAGCGCTGGCTTGCCAAGTACATTCATCCGGACGATCAGCCGGAGTTCGTGGCGGCCATCACCGGGGCGATCGACACCAAGAGCGTCTTCGAGCTGGAGCACCGTGTCATCCGCATCGACGGCACGCTGGGCTGGGCGCATTCGCGTGCGATTCCTGTGCTCGGCAGCAATGGCGAGATCGTCGAATGGTTCGGTGCCGCGCGGGAGATTACCGAGCAGAAGCAGGCCGAGTACGAGCTGCGCAAGAGTGAGGAGCGTCTGCGCAGCGCGGTCGAGGTCGGGCGGCTCGGCCTATGGGATTGGAATGTCGCGACCGGCGAGGTCTACTGGTCGGACGAGCACTTCCGCATGGAAGGTTATGGTGTGGGTGAAGTGACGCCGAGCTACGAGGCTTGGACGGTGCGGCTTCATCCCGAGGATCGTGGGGGGACCGAGGCGGCGCTGCGCCGGGCGATGGAGGCGCGCGAGGAATATGTCCGCGAGTTTCGCGTCGTGCACCCGAACGGCGCGATCCGCTATCTCTATGGCCGCGGGCGCTTCTTCTATGACGACGCCGGGCAAGCGATCCGCATGACCGGGGCGATGCTCGACGTGACCGAGCGGCGCGAATGGGAGGAGCGGCAGAAGGTGCTGGTGGCCGAGCTGCAGCATCGCACCCGCAACCTGCTGGCCGTCGTGCGCGCGATGGCCGACAAGACGGCGCGCGCCAGCACGGATCTGGCCGATTTCCGCGCCCGTTATCGTGATAGGCTCGAGACGCTCTCGCGCGTTCAGGGGCTGCTATCGCGCCTGAATGAGCACGACCGCGTCACCTTCGACGACCTGATCCGCAGCGAGTTGTCGGCGGTGGCAGGCGGCTCCGAGCGGGTCGAGCTCGCAGGCCCATCCGGGGTGCGGCTGCGGTCCTCGACCGTGCAGACGCTCGCCATGGCGCTGCATGAGCTTGCCACCAACGCGGTCAAATATGGCGCGCTTGCGCAGCCGTCAGGCCATCTCGCGGTGCTCTGGTCGCTCGAACGCCATGGCGCGGACGAAAGGCCCTGGCTGCACATCGACTGGCGCGAGAGCGGCGTCGACATGCCGCCTCCCGGCGTCGTGCCCGGCGGCACCGGGCAGGGGCGCGAGCTGATCGAGCAGGCCTTGCCCTATCAGCTCAGCGCCAGGACGTCCTACACATTCGCCCCCGATGGCGTCCGTTGCACGATATCGATCCCCGTTTCGCTCACCACATTGGAGCTCGAGGAGCATGCCTGAACGCTCGCTTCACGATCGACATATCCTCATCGTCGAGGACGAATACATGCTGGCGGACGAACTACGCTGCGCGTTTGGCGACGCCGGCGGCACCGTCCTGGGGCCGGTCGGAACTGTCCCCGATGCGCTCGATCTGATCAAGCGAGAGCAGCGCATCGAAGGCGCCGTGCTCGACGTCAATCTGCGCGGCGAGATGGCGTTCCCGGTGGCCGATCTGCTGGTGGAACGCGGCGTGCCGTTCGTGTTCACGACCGGCTATGACGAGTCGATCATCCCGGACCGGTTCTCGAACATTCTCCGCTGCGAGAAACCGATCGCGGTCGACGGTATCATCCGTGCGCTCGGGCGCATGGTCGGACCTTGAACGGGGGAAGCGGATGCTTCGCCCCGTCGCTCCAGGAGCGAGGTCTCAGACCTCGCGGCGGCTGAGGAAGGCGAGCCGCTCGAACAGATGCACATCCTGCTCGTTCTTCAGCAGCGCGCCATGCAGCGGCGGGATCAGCTTGCGCGGGTCGCGCTCGCGCAGCTGCTCGGGGCCGATGTCCTCGTTGAGCAGCAGCTTGAGCCAGTCGAGCAGCTCGGAGGTCGACGGCTTCTTCTTCAGGCCGGGCACATCGCGCACCTCGAAGAAGATGCGCAAGGCTTCCTCGACCATACGCTTCTTGATGTCAGGGAAGTGCACGTCGACGATGCGCCCCATCGTGTCGGCGTCGGGGAACTTGATGTAGTGGAAGAAGCAGCGGCGCAGGAACGCGTCGGGCAGCTCCTTCTCGTTGTTGGAGGTGATGATGACGATCGGGCGCAGCTTGGCCTTGATGGTCTCGTTGGTCTCGTAGACGTGAAATTCCATCCGGTCGAGCTCGAGCAGCAGATCGTTCGGGAATTCGATGTCGGCCTTGTCGATCTCGTCGATCAGCAGCACCGGGCGCTGCTCGGCGGTGAACGCCTCCCATAGCTTGCCGCGCTTGATGTAGTTCTTGATGTCGGAGACTCTGGAGTCGCCGAGCTGGCTGTCGCGCAGGCGCGACACCGCGTCGTATTCGTAAAGGCCCTGCTGCGCCTTGGTGGTCGACTTGATGTGCCAGGTGAGCAGCGGCGCGTTGACGGCCTTGGCGACTTCCTCGGCCAGCACGGTCTTGCCGGTCCCCGGCTCGCCCTTCACCAGCAGCGGCCGTTCGAGCACGATCGCCGCGTTGACGGCCACTTTGAGGTCGTCGGTGGCGACGTAGTCCTGGGTCCCGGTAAATTTCATCGCGCCTCGCTTGTCGGTCGAACTTGTGTTGAGTGGCTACGCCGCGGCAGCGGCTTTGAAATGATGGCTGCCATTGGAAGCAGAAATAATCAAGCGCGCCGGATCAGCGAGAGGATCACGAGCACGATGACGGCGCCGATCGTAGCGTCCAGGATCGCACCCAAGGTGCCGCTGGCGAGCGCGATATGCAGCGCCGGCAGCACGTAGCTCGCGACCAGGGCGCCGACAATGCCGATCACCATGTTGCCGATCAGGCCGAAACCGGCGCCGCGCACGATCAGTCCGGCGAGCCAGCCCGCGATGGCGCCGATGATCAGCGCTGCAATGATACCCATGAAAACCCCCATTCCATCCGTGGTTCCTGGGATTGTAGAGCAAAAAGCCGGCCGGTCCAGCCGTCGCGCCAGGAGCGGCCCTTGACGAGCCCCGGCCCTTGACGTGCCCTCTTGGCCGCGCGATCTAATGGGCATGTTCCTGCAATTCTTCACAGCACTGCGCGACGCGCAGGTCCCGGTCTCCTTGCGTGAATATCTCACGCTGATGGAGGCGATCGACGCCGATCTCGCCGAGCATTCGGTCGAGAACTTCTACTATCTGTCGCGCACGGCGCTGGTGAAGGACGAGCGCAATCTCGACAAGTTCGACCGCGTGTTCGGCACCGTGTTCAAGGGGTTGGAAAATCTCCTGGACGCGATGGAGAAGGCCGAAATTCCCGAGGAGTGGCTGAAGAAGCTGGCCGAGAAGTACCTCACCGAGGAAGAGAAGAAAGAGATCGAGGCCTTGGGCTGGGACAAGCTCATGGAGACCTTGAAGAAGCGGCTGGAAGAGCAGAAGGGCCGGCACCAGGGCGGCAACAAGTGGATCGGCACGGCCGGCACCTCGCCGTTCGGCGCCTACGGCTACAATCCCGAAGGCGTGCGGATCGGCCAGGAGAAGAACCGCAACAACCGTGCCGTGAAGGTGTGGGACCGCCGCGAGTTCAAGGATCTCGACGGCAATGTCGAGCTCGGCATCCGCAACATCAAGGTCGCGCTGCGCCGGCTGCGCAAGTTCGCCCGCACCGGCGCGCCCGACGAGCTCGATCTGGACACCACGATCCGCGAGACCGCCAATCACGGCTATCTCGACGTGCACATGCGGCCCGAGCGGCGCAATGCGGTCAAGGTGCTGGTGTTCTTCGACATCGGCGGGTCGATGGATTCCCACGTCGCGCAGGTCGAGGAACTGTTCTCGGCCGCCAAGACCGAATTCAAGCACATGGAATATTTCTACTTCCACAACTGCCTGTATGAAGGCGTGTGGAAGCAGAACAAGCGGCGCTTCACCGACCGTACGCCCACCTGGGACGTGCTGCACAAGTATCCGCACGACTACAAGGTCGTGTTCGTCGGCGACGCCTCGATGTCGCCTTACGAGATCATGGTGCCCGGCGGCTCGGTCGAGCACGTCAACGAGGAGCCGGGCTCGGTGTGGCTCGATCGTGTCATCCGCACCTATCCGCACACGGTGTGGCTCAATCCGGTGGCGCAAAAGCACTGGGACTATTCCGAGTCGACCACCATCATCCGCCGCATCTTCTCCGAGCGCATGTATCCGATCACGATCGAAGGGCTGGAGAATGCGATGAAGGAGCTGGTGCGGTAGAACAGCCCCGGAATGGCGCCAGGCAAGACGACGCTCCGCAACGACGGAGCAGGGAGGTTCGAGAATGCCCCAGACCATCACCCGCGGCATCAAGGCGCTGCTCGACGAGGCCAATGCCGAGATCGAAACGCTCTCGGCCGCCGAGGCCATCGAGGCGGCCAAGCGCGACGACGTCGTGATCGTCGACATCCGCGATCCGCGTGAGATCGAGCGCGAGGGCAGGATTCCCGGCGCGTTCTCCTGCACCCGCGGCATGCTCGAGTTCTGGATTGATCCGCAGAGCCCTTATGCCAAGCCGATCTTCCAAGAGGACAAGACGTTCATCTTCCACTGCGCCGGCGGCCTGCGTTCGGCGCTCGCGGCCAAGACTGCGAAGGACATGGGACTAAAGCCCGTCGCCCATATCGGCGGCGGCTTTGCCGCATGGCGCGAGGCCGGGGGGCCGGTCGAGGCATGGGCGCCGAAGAAGAAGGATTGAACGAACGCGTCACACGCGGGCTTGACCCGCGTGTCCATCGCTTGAAGAAGATGGCTCGCCGGATCAGGTCCGGCGATGACGACCCAATGTGACGCCTGGAGTGCTTGCAGATGACCACCCCCAACGACCCGCTCGTCACCACCGAATGGCTCGCGGCGCATCTCGGCGATCCCAAGGTCAAGGTGCTCGACGCCACCTTCAAGATGCCCGGCGTGTTGCCATTGCCGAAGGACGATTATCTGAAGGCGCACATTCCCGGCGCCGTGTTCTTCGATGTCGATGAGGTCTCCGACCATTCCAATCCGCTGCCGCACATGTATCCCAGCGCGGAGCAATTCGGTCGCGACGCCGCCCGACTTGGCGTCAGCAATGGCGACACGGTGGTCGTCTACGATGCCGGCGGCTGGGTCGCCGCGCCGCGCGCCTGGTGGATGTTCCTGTCGTTCGGCCACACGGACGTGCGCGTGCTCGATGGCGGCCTGAAGAAGTGGATCGCCGAAGGGCGGCCGGTCGATAGCGGCCAGGTGACACCGGTTGCGGGAAGCTACAGTGCGAGCTTCGACGCCGCGCGGGTGCGCAAGATCGAGCAGATGGTCGCGAATCTCGCCGGCAATGCCGAGCAGGTGATCGACGCGCGTCAGGCGCCGCGCTTCGCCGGCGAGGTCGCCGAGCCCCGGGCCGGCCTGCGCTCCGGTCACATTCCCGGCAGCCGCAATCTGCCTTACGCGGAGCTGTTCGACGCCGCGACCGGCGTGATGAAGCCGCTCGATGAGCTGCGCAAGGCGTTCGGCGCGGCCGGCGTGGATCTCGCCAGGCCGATCGTCACCTCCTGCGGCTCCGGCGTCTCGGCCGCGGTGCTGACGTTGGCGCTTTATCGGCTCGGCATCCGCGATACCGCGCTCTATGACGGCTCTTGGTCGGAATGGGGCGTCGAGAACGGCCCGCCGGTCGCGACGGGGCCGGCCTGATCGACGCCTCTATCGCGTGCGCGGTGCAGCCGCCTGCTGGCCGATGGCTTGCGGCTGCGAGAAGGGTTGTCCGAACGGATCGGGGAACGCCTGCTGCTGCTGTTGTTGCTGGGCCTCGGCCTGCCGCGCGGCCCTGACCCGCTGGGCGACGCGCCGCTGCTTGGCCCGCCGGGCGGCCAGCTGCTTCTCGCGCTCCTTGCGCTTTTTCAAGATGCTCCGGCGCAATTGGACGCTCGCAACCTTCACCGAGGCACGATGCTCGGCGGCAGCCGGGCGCTCCTGACGCACCGGCTGTTCGGCCAGCGCCGCAAGCTTGGCGGCGATGGGATCGAGCACTGCCACGGCTGGTGCAGGCGTGACGGCTGACGGCGCCACTGCAGTCATCGTCGGATCGGCGCTGGCCAGGACCTGCGGCGCTGGCGGCGACACTGGGATCGCGGTCGGTGCAGGTGCAACTTCGCTCGGGGCCGGCGCGGGCTGGGCTGCGGGCTCGGACGTCGTGTCCAGCCGCGGCTTGTCAGTCGCCTTCTCAACGACGGCGATCGGCGTTGCCGCGATCGCCGCATCGGGCTTGGCGGAGTCGAGGCGATCGTCGAGCGCAGCGACCTTACTCGGCAGGATGATGGTCTTGGTGGTGTCGACCGTTTCTGCCGGCAGCGACGGCGTCGGCAAGGCAGCGGCTTCCGTGACGGTCGCCACATCGACCTTCTCAGGCACCGCGACGACAGCCGGCGGCGCGCTCGGCTGATCGGCGGGGGCAGTTGCGGTAGTCGTGACGGGGACCTCGACGGTGACGACCGGCGGCGTCACCGGCGGGGTCGGCTCGACCCGCAGCACGGCCAGAACCGGCGCCGGCTCGGCCGGCGGCAGGAATGTCGTGAAGCCGGACGCCTGCGTCGAGCGCCAGGACGAATTGCTGGCGAACTGCTCATGGGCGGCGCGCAGCAGGGCAGCAGCGCCCATGCCGAAGACGGTGAGAGAGATGGAGCAGACGATCGCGGCGACGAGGAAACGAAAGCCGGGAAGCATTGACGGGAACTCTCCGCCACGGCAGCGGGACTGCCGAGACATTCGAGCCAGTAGGGAACGCGGTGATCACAGGGAATGGCCGCGTTCGCGACGGGGCCGGCTTCTGCCGAGCATCGCGAATCAGGCTGAAGTCAGAATACCGAAAGTGTTCCCGCCCGCTCGGCAAATCGCGGCGCTGATGCGGCTCGCCACGGCTGCATTGCACTTTTTCAGCGCCGTGAGACTTCCGTGCAACGACGGAGACATGATCACAAATTGCCGAAATGGGACCGCCTTGGCCGGAATTGTCTTGAATGCGCCGCTATCTTCGGCCATTTGGCGGAGCAAAGGTCCCAATCGGCGGCTTGGGGATACTGCAAGGGCAATGATGATCAGACAAATCCTGACGGTTTGCGCGGTCGCGGCAGCGAGCGCGGCGGCAGCTTCGTTTGCTGAGGCACAGCAAGTCTATCAGACGGCGCCCGGTGCGTATTCACCCGCGCCGACACCTTATCCGACCGATGCGCGCGGCCAGGGTCCGGATTTCGACGCGCTCGACGACGAGGACACCCCGGGCAACTCGGCCGCTCTTCCGCCGCCCGGCCCGGTGCTGTCGCCGGATGATCCGCGTTATCGCCGTCCGGCCAATGGTCCGGTCTATGGTGGCGCGCCGACGGGTCCGGTGATGTCGCCCGACGATCCTCGCTACGGACGTCCGGCCGCGGCGCCGGCCTATGGCTCCGCCGCCAATGGCCCGGTGATGTCTCCGGATGATCCGCGCTATGGCCGTCCGGCCGGTCCGCCGCCGGTGATCTATGGCGATCGTCCGGCCCCCAGCCAGCAGGCCTATGGTGGTGCCTATGGCAATGGCGCGCCTGGTGGCGATGCCGGCGCGCCGCGCCCGCCGGGCGTCGTGGGTGGTGCTCCGGCTGTCACCGGAGCCGTGCAGCCGTCGGCCGGTGACCGCCCGATGACGGTGGCTGCGCTGCCGCCGGAAGAGCAGCCGGATGCCGCGCCCGCGCCGCTGCCGCCGAACCTGCGCCGCCAGGAGGTCGACTTCGTCACCAAGGAGCCGCCGGGAACGATCGTCGTCGATACGCCCAACACCTATCTCTATCTCGTGCTCGGCAATGGCCGTGCGATGCGTTACGGCGTCCGCGTCGGCCGCGAGGGCTTCACCTGGACGGGTGTCCAGAAGATCACCAAGAAGACCGAGTGGCCGGATTGGTATCCGCCGAGCGAGATGATCGAGCGCCAGCCCTACCTGCCGCGCTTCATGGCCGGTGGCCCCGGCAATCCGCTGGGCGCTCGCGCGATGTATCTCGGCTCGACCGTGTACCGCATTCACGGCACCAACCAGCCCTCGACGATCGGCAAGTTCGTGTCCTCCGGCTGCATCGGCATGCTGAACGAGGACGTCTCGGACCTGTTCGACCGCGTCAAGGTCGGCACCCGCGTCGTCGTCATGCCCGGCGGTGCGCCGGCCGGTTCGGCCAAGAACATGGCCGCAGCCGCCAACGGCCTCGCTCCCCCGGCCCAGCAGGCTCCGGTTCAGGCCCAGGCGAACGTGCCGGCGGCCCAGCCAGCGACGATGCAGCCGCTGCCGCCGCCGGTAACCATCCGCTGACGCAGCCGAGATCGATGAGATTGCCAAACACCGTCCTCGCGGAGGGTGTTTCGTTTTAAAGCCGCTTTCAGGCGAGCCGGCGCGGCGGCTCGGCGCCGCCGAGCCAGGCGCCGATGCACTCGACCATCTGGCCATAATGCGCGCGAAAGCTCTCCTCGGTGACGTAGCCGAGATGCGGCGTCAGCACGACGTTGTCGAGCCCGCGCAGCGGATGCTCAACCGGTAGGGGCTCGACCGAGAACACATCCAATCCTGCTCCCGCGATGCGCTTCTCGCGTAAGGCCCGCAACAGCGCGACTTCATCCACGATCGGCGCGCGCGAGGTGTTGACGAGATAGGCCGAGGGCTTCATGCGCGCGATGTCGGCGGCGCCGACCAGCCCGCGCGAGCGGTCGCTGAGCACGACGTGGATGGTGATGATGTCGGCGGTCGCGAACAGCTCGTCCTTGGCCGCATAGCCGACACCGGCCTCCTGGCAGCGCTCGGGCGTCAGATTGGGGCTCCAGGCGATCACGTTCATGCCGAACGCCTTGGCGAGCCCTGCGACCTTGCTGCCGAGCTTGCCGAGCCCGATGATCCCCAGCGTCTTGCCCTCGATCTCGACGCCGCCGAGCGCCTGCCAAGGCAGACCGGCATGCATGCGTGCGTTCTCTTGGCCGATCTTGCGGGTGAGTTCCAGGATCAGGCCCATGGTCAGCGGCGCCGTGGGATCGCGGCCATATTGCGTGCCGCAGACCACGATGCCGCGGGTCTTGGCGGCTTCCATGTCGATCGCGGCATTGCGCATGCCCGAGGTGATCAGGAGCTTCAGCTTCGGCAGGCGTTCGATCAGGGTGGCCGGGAACGGCGTCCGCTCGCGCATGGCGCAGACGACGTCGATGTCAGCCAGGGCGGCGGCCGCCGCGTCTTCAGTGGCGAAGGGGTGGGTGAAGGCGGTGACATCCACCTTGTCGGCCAGCCGCGGCCAATCGGCCAGCGACAGGGCCGTATCGTAATAGTCATCGAGGATTGCACAGCGCAGCCGCGTCATCGGCAGAGTCCATTCGTCGGAAGAGGGCGTCATCGATGGACGCCGTCGGGAATGGAATGATGCTTGCGCGCAAAGTGGCAAAGGCGCAAGGCGGCGCCTTGGAAGCGGTAGCCTGCCAGACGCTCAGTCGAGATTGGCCTTGAGGCGGAACGCGGCGTCATCGCCATATTTGGCGCGCCAGGCGGGGCCCGGACCGCGCATGTAATGCAGTTCCGGCCGGTACGGGTTGAAGGCACGCGCGACGAATTCGCGCCAGAAGGTCCTGACGTCGTCGAGGAGGCCGGATCGGCTCGGGCGTTCGGCCGCCACAGCGGACAGGGAGGCTGACGAAAGGGTGGCCATGACGGGCTCTCGCTGTTGTCGTCTCGGGCTTGTGCCGCTTGGGCGCGCGGTTCTTGCGGGCCGAGACCGAGTGTCCCGCCGAATTAATTAAAAGATGGTTGCAATTGTCGTGATCGACCGCACACATGGTGACGAAACCGTAGTCGTCCGTGAGCGGCAGGTCTGCGCCGGGCGGATACGACCCGGGATTGTCCCGTCAATTGTTCCGCGCTGAAGAGGCTCGCCGGTTGCCCTTTGGGGACCGCGCGGTTACATCAGCGGCAACCATTTTCCTTAAAATTCCGGCAGGTTTCGAGGGACACGCGATGGCGCGCCAGTTCGTCTACTTCATGCAGGGTCTGTCCAAGACCTATCCGACCCGCAAGGTGCTCGATAACATCCATCTGTCCTTCTATCCCGACGCCAAGATCGGCGTGCTCGGTGTCAACGGCTCGGGTAAGTCGACCCTGCTCAAGATCATGGCAGGCCTCGACAAGGACTACACCGGCGAGGCCTGGGTCGCCGAAGGCGCCCGCGTCGGCTATCTCGAGCAGGAGCCGCAGCTCGATCCCAAGCTCACCGTGCGCGAGAACGTCATGCTCGGCGTCGGCAAGCAGAAGGCGATCCTCGATCGCTACAACGAGCTGGCGATGAACTACTCGGAAGAGACCGCCGACGAGATGACTAAGCTGCAGGACGAGATCGAGGCCCAGGGCCTGTGGGATCTCGACAGCAAGGTCGACCAGGCGATGGATGCGCTGCGCTGTCCGCCCGACGATTCCGATGTGAGCAAGCTCTCCGGCGGTGAGCGCCGCCGCGTCGCGCTGTGTCGGCTGCTGCTCGACCAGCCCGAGCTGCTGCTGCTGGACGAACCGACCAACCATCTCGATGCCGAATCCGTGTCCTGGCTCGAAGGCCATCTGCGCAACTATCCCGGCGCGATCCTGATCGTCACCCACGACCGCTACTTCCTCGACAACGTCACCAGCTGGATCCTAGAGCTCGATCGCGGCCGCGGCATTCCCTACGAGGGCAACTACTCCTCCTGGCTGCAGCAGAAGCAGAAGCGCCTGGAGCAGGAGGGCCGCGAGGACGCCGCCCATCAGCGCACGCTGGCGCGCGAACAGGAGTGGATCGCGGCCTCGCCGAAGGCCCGGCAGGCCAAGTCCAAGGCGCGCTACCAGCGCTATGAGGAGCTGCTCAAGAAGGCCAGCGAGAAGCAGACTCAGACCGCGCAGATCATCATCCCGGTCGCCGAGCGCCTCGGCAACAACGTCGTCGATTTCGAGGGCCTGTCGAAGAGCTTCGGCGACCGCCTGCTGATCGACAATCTCACCTTCAAGCTGCCGCCGGGCGGCATCGTCGGCGTGATCGGCCCGAACGGCGCCGGCAAGACCACGCTGTTCCGCATGATCACCGGGCAGGAGAAGCCGGACGCCGGCACCATCACCGTCGGCGAGACCGTGCATCTCGGCTATGTCGACCAGTCGCGCGACGCGCTCGACGGCAACAAGACGGTATGGGAGGAGATTTCCGGTGGCAACGAGCTGATCCTGCTCGGCAAGAAGGAAGTGAACTCGCGCGGCTACTGCTCGGCGTTCAACTTCAAGGGCGCGGACCAGCAGAAGAAGGTCGGCGCGCTCTCCGGCGGTGAGCGCAACCGCGTGCATCTCGCCAAGATGCTGAAGTCCGGCTCCAACGTGCTGCTGCTCGACGAGCCGACCAACGATCTCGACGTCGACACCCTGCGCGCGCTCGAGGAGGCGCTGGAGGATTTCGCGGGCTGCGCCGTCATCATCAGCCACGATCGCTGGTTCCTCGACCGCATCGCGACCCATATGCTGGCCTTCGAGGGCGACAGCCATGTCGAATGGTTCGAAGGCAATTTCCAGGACTACGAGAAGGACAAGATGCGTCGGCTTGGCCAGGACAGCGTGATCCCGCACCGGGTCAAGTACAAGAAGCTGACCCGCTGACCTCCATCGCGAGGCGCGACGCTGTCTCTGCTCCGGGACAAAGCGTCGCGCCCTTGCTGCGACCCGTTGTCGCTTCCGCGCGCTGTGCGATTGCGTAGATAGACGTTCCGCAATCCCATCCCAGCCGCGAGATTCCACATCATGTCTTCTTCCGACGCGACCCTGTCCTCGAAGGGCGGTGCGCTGCGCCCCATTCCCATGCTGATCTTCGGCTCGCGCTGGCTGCAATTACCGCTTTATGTCGGACTGATCATCGCGCAGGGCGTCTACGTCGTGCTCTTCCTCAAGGAGCTCTGGCACCTGTTCGCGCATGCCTTCGACTTCTCCGAGCAGCAGATCATGCTCGCGGTGCTCGGCCTGATCGACGTCGTGATGATCTCGAACCTGCTGGTGATGGTGATCGTCGGCGGCTACGAGACCTTCGTGTCGCGGCTCAATCTGCAGGGGCATCCGGACGAGCCGGAATGGCTCAGCCACGTCAATGCCAGCGTGCTGAAGATCAAGCTCGCGATGGCGATCATCGGCATCTCCTCGATCCATCTGTTGCGCACCTTCATCGAAGCCGGCGCGCTGTCGTCGGGCAAGTCGACCTACACCGAGACCGGCGTGATGTGGCAGACCATCATCCACACGGTGTTCATCCTCTCGGCGATCGGCATCGCCGTGGTCGACAAGCTGTCGAACGCCGCGATCGAGGAGGCGAAGCAGGCGGCGGGGCATTGATCGCCGGGCACAGCCAAGGCGGCGTTCACAGGCTCGCTGCCTTGTGGTATGATCGGGTATGACCGATGTCGAGAACCTCGTGCTGGAGCATCTGCGCCACATTCGCGGCGCTCTCGACCATGTGCGCGAGGATATCCGCGAACTGAAGCAGCGGATCGGGAACCTCGAAAACCAATATGCCAGCATGTCCAATCGGCTGGACCGGATGGATCTGAGGATCGAGCATATTGAACGGCGACTTGGGCTTCAGGACGCCTGACACGGTGCCGCTCCTGGTCCGTCGTTGTCTTCTGGCTTGCCTCCTGGTCGTTCTATGCGGTCCCGGCTCAGCGCGTGCCGCCGACTCCGCCTTTACGCAGTTCGTCGCCTCGCTCTGGCCGGAAGCTAAGGAGCAGGGCGTGTCGCGGGCGGCATTCGATGCCGAGACCCGCGGCCTCGAACCGGACTACAAGCTGCCCGATCTGCTGCTGCCCGGCCGTCCCGCGACCGGTGCGCCGGCGCAGGCCGAGTTCGTGCAGGTGCCGGCCGATTACATCAAGGAAGCTTCGATTGCGCGACTGGCCGCGCATGGCCAGACGCTGATCCAGCAATACCGTCCGGCGCTGGCCGAGATCGAGCGCCGCTTTGGCGTGCCCGGGCCGATCGTGCTCGCGATCTGGGGCCGCGAGACCGATTTCGGCCGCTATGCGCTGCCCTATGATGCGCTACGTGTGCTGGCGACCCAGGCTTATGTCGGCCGGCGCAAGGACCAGTACCGCACCGAGTTCATCATGGCGCTGAAGATGCTGAGCGACGGCGTGGTGACGCGCCGCGATCTCAGGGCGTCTTGGGGCGGCGCCGTCGGCCTGACGCAGTTCCTGCCGTCGGAGTACTACAAGCACGGCGTCGATCTCGACGGCGACGGCAAGGTCGATCTCTGGCACTCGGTGCCGGATGCGCTGGGCTCGGCGGCCAAACAGCTCGCCAACAAGGGTTGGCAGAGCGGCGTGCGCTGGGCCTATGAGGTCAAGCCGCCGGCTAATGTCGATTGCACGATGGGCGTGCCGGAGGTGAAGAAGCCGATCGCGGAATGGCTGCGGGCGGGCTTCGTGCCGGTACGGGGCCAGCGGTTGAACGCCGCGGAGCAGCAGCAGCCGGCCTCCCTGCTGCAGCCCGAGGGCATCTACGGTCCGGCCTTCCTGACGACAGCGAACTACTTCGTCATCAAGGAATACAATTTCTCCGACCTCTACGTTCTGTTCGTCGGCCATCTCGCTGACCGCATGACCAGTCCTGCCGGATTCGCGACGCCGTGGTCGGCGTCCAAGCAATTGCGGAGCAAGGACGTCGAAGCGATGCAGAAGGGGCTCACGCGTCTCGGGCTCTATGGGGACAAGCTGGACGGCAAGGCGGGCATGCAGACCCGTGCTGCGCTCGGCACGTTCCAGAAACGGGCCGGCCTGAAGGTGGATTGCTGGCCGAGCGAATCGGTGCTCCAGGCGATCAACGCCACGCGCTGACGGGGTCGGGTAGGCCCGGGAGCCAGACAGCAAAAAGCCCGGCCGCAGGGCCGGGCTCGTGCCGCATCGAAATGCGTGGTTTCGATCAGTAGCAGACGCGAACCGGGCGGGACACCCAGCCATAGCCGTCCCAATAGCGCTCACGGCGCCACACGCACGGCGGCGGGGCCGGCGGGGGGGCTTCGACATAGACCGGGCCGCCATAGGCCGGACGGCTGGAGGCGATCGCGCCGCCGATCAGGGCGCCGCCGATCAGGCCCGCGGCCACGCCGGCACCGACGTCGCCAGCCTTGGCAGCCGGTGCAGTCACGCTCAGCGAACCGGCGATTGTCGCAACCGCAAGCACGGCGGTCAGGATCTTCTTCATCTTCCGAGATCTCCTGGAGGAGCGCCCCTGGAGGCGCCGGGTTGGTGATTCACGCGCGAAGGGCGGTCAGCATCGTGAGAAAACACGATAATCCGTCAACCCTCCGTAAACTCTCTCTGACCTGATGCGACCGAAAAACGGTTTTTTCTGGCCATGCCGGCCAGGAGCATTCGAAATTCCGGTGCAAGGTCATGGAATTAATGAAGGTGAACGCTCACTCGCACACGCGCACGCGGCGGATCCGCCAGCCATAGCCGTCCCAGAAGCGCTGGCGCTGCCAGTAGCAGGCATAGCCGGGGTCGGACACGTAGGCCGGGCCGCCATAGTACGAGTAGCCCGGTCCGTAGGAATAACCCGGCGAGTAGGAGTATCCGGGACCGTAATAATAGGGATTGCTGCCGGCGGCGATGGCGCCACCAATGAGCGCGCCGCCGATCAGCCCAGCCGCGACGCCCGCAGCAACGCGCCCGTTGCGCGCTTCGGCCGGGGCAGGAGCCAGCGCGGCGCTCGACAGGGTCGCGACGGCGGCCAGGACCGCAAGAGTCTTCTTCATGACCTTAACCTCTCTCACTCCAGGTCGGCAGATGGCGCATCAGGCCAAGCCACACGTTCCCATATCCCGCTTGAATGATCAATGAACGGGCTCGCCCCATTGGACGACCCATCCGGAGGATGCGTTCAATGCTGCGACGCACAAAATGCAGCAATCGAGAGCATGAATGCCCAGCGCCCTGATCATCGCGGTCGCCGTCTGCCTTGCCGCGGGTGCCTGCTATGTGCTGCTGGTCGTGGTGGATTGGAAACGGCGACGGCGCGGCGTCGACACGACAGGGGCAGACTCCGGCGGTTCCTGGCCGTGGGAGTCCGGAACCTCCTCCGGCTGGTTCGGCAATACCGCGACGGACGTCATGGGAAATCCCGTCGACGGCGGCGGATCGGATAGCGGTAGCGACGGGGGTGGAGGCGACGGTGGCGGGGGCGATTGAGGCCTCGGTTGCGGTCAGTTTGATCTGCGACAAGGTCGCATTCTTAGATCCGTTCTAGGTCAACTACGAGATTGGAATAGCTTCAAAAGCGCCGGTTTCCCTTTGCGCGGGGAGATGCGGATGACTATCGATAGCTGACCAAAGACGAGTGGCCGGTTCTCATGATTGTTTGTTCCTGCAACGTCATCAGCGATCACGACATCCGCAAGGTGGTGACATCCGCGGACGAATTGCCGCGGAGCCCCAAGCAGGTCTATGGCTGCCTTGGTTGCAGTGCGGAGTGCGGCCGTTGCGCGCGCACGATCAAGACCATCATCGACGAAGCGCTGGGGCCTTGCGCGCGCGCCTGCCAATCGGGTTGCAAGCACGCCCATGCACATGGCCACGCGCCCGCGGTGGCCGAGGATGACATTCAGAGCCGGTTCGCGCTGGCTGCCTGCTGACGTGCTTTTGCCTGCAATCTCGTCCCTTTCGCCGTAAAAATGCACATGAACGGGGGTCGTCTCCGAACTTCGAACCTGTTATGGAGCGCCTGCGGCCTCTAACTTTTTCGGAGCTTATCTATGCAGGGCGACCCCAAGGTCATCGAATATCTCAACAAGGGATTGCGCAGCGAGCTGACTGCCATCAACCAGTATTGGCTGCATTACCGCCTGCTCAACAACTGGGGCCTTCTGGAGATGGCCAAGGTCTGGCGCAAGGAATCCATCGAGGAGATGGAGCACGCCGACAAGTTCACCGATCGCATCCTGTTCCTCGACGGCTTCCCGAACATGCAGGTGCTCGATCCCTTGCGCATCGGGCAGAACGTCAAGGAGATCATCGAGTGCGATCTCGCGGCCGAGATCGGCGCGCGGACGCTCTATCAGGAAGCCGCAACCTATTGCCACGGCGTCAAGGACTACGTGTCGCGCGACCTGTTCGAGCAGCTGATGAAGGACGAGGAGCATCACATCGACTTCCTCGAGACTCAGCTCGACCTGATCGGCCGCATCGGCCTCGAACTCTACACCCAGAAGCACGTCGGCGGACTCGAGAGCGAGCATTGATGCTCGCGCCTTGCGGCATTCCTCTCTGCAACAGGTCGGTTCAAGGCGAAGCTTTCAGGCCTTGAATCGACCGGGCGAGACAATCGGCTGGATCGCACGGGGTCAGTCGATGACCCCGAAGGACGTCACGGGCATCGCCCAATAGACCAGCTGGGTGCCTGCGAACGTACTCCTGAGCCGCTCCAGCAGCCGCTCGCTGTCTGCTTCCTGCAGCACGATTCTCACCACGACCTCGTCGGCATGGCCTTTGACGCGCTCCGCAGTCGTGCGCAGCCGGACGCGGGCACCGTGGCCGGCTGCATCGGAGGCCGTGAAGCCGGAAACCAGATCGGTCTGCTCACTGAGGAAATCGAACAGCTCGTCGCGCAGCTCGCGCGGCGCGATCAGCGTCAGGCACAAGGCTTGGCTCGTCACGTCGCCTCCTTCTTCGCCGCGCCATAGCGGCGATACAGGATCGGCAGCAGGATCAAGGTCAGCAAGGTCGACGACAACAATCCGCCGATCACGACGATCGCCAGCGGGCGCTGCACCTCCGATCCCGGCCCGGTGGCAAACAGCAGCGGGATCAGCCCGAGCGCGGTGATGCTGGCGGTCATCAGCACCGGGCGCAGCCGGCGCCTGGCGCCTTCGACGACGATGCGCTGCTCGGACAGTCCGTGGGCACGGAGCTGGTTGAAATACGACACCAGCACGACGCCGTTCAGCACGGCGATTCCGAGCAGGGCGATGAAGCCGACGGAGGCGGGGACGGAGAGATATTCCCCGGTCGACACCAGCGCGAACACGCCGCCGATCAGCGCGAAGGGAATGTTCACCAGCACCAGCAGGGCCTGGCGCACCGAGCCGAACGTCGTGAACAGCAGCACGAAGATCAGGCCGATAGCGACGGGCACCACGACGGAGAGCCGCGCGGCAGCCCGCTGCTGGTTCTCGAATTGCCCGCCCCAGGTCAGCCGATATCCGGCTGGAAGCGGCAGCTCGGCCGCTACCTTCTGCTGTGCGGCCTGAACGAAGCCGACCATGTCGCGGCCGCGGACATTGCTGCGCACCACACTCATGCGGTTGCCGTCCTCGCGGTCGATCTTGACCGGGCCGTCGACGCGCTGAATGCGCGCGACCTGCGACAGGGCCACGTGTTGCCCGGCCGCCAAGGTCAGCGGCAGCATCGCCAGCAGCGTCGGCGCTTCCCGCGTGGTCTCGCTGCCGCGGACCAGGATCGGCGTCCGCCGTCCGTTTTCGAGCGCGGTGCCGATCGTGCGCCCCTCGATCTGGGTCCGCAATGAGTTGGCGATCGAATCGACCGACAGGCCAAGACGGCCGGCTTCCAGCCGGTTGACGGTCACGGTGTAGTACTGCGCGCCCTCGTTCAGCGTGGTGTAGACGTCCTCCGCGCCATCCACGCTCGACAGGATCGACGACAGCTTCGCCGCGATCTCGTTGAGCTTCGCGATATCCGGGCCGAAGATCTTCACGGCGACGTCGCCGCGCACGCCGCTGATCATCTCCTGCACGCGCATGTCGATCGGCTGCGTGAAGCTCAGCGAGATGCCGGGAAAGTCGGCCAGCACGTCGCGGAGCTTTTGCAGCAGCGCTTCGCGGTTGTCGTTCTGCCGCTGGTCGGCAGGCTTGAGCACGAGGAACGTGTCGGTCTGATTGAGGCCCATCGGATCGAGACCGAGTTCGTCCGAGCCGGTGCGCGCGATGATCCCTGCGATGTCAGGCACCTTCATCAAAGCTGTCTGCAGCCGGGCGTTGATAGCCAAGGATTCATCGAGATTGACCGAAGGGAGAGTTTCCACGCTGACGATGATGTCGCCTTCATCCATCGTCGGCATGAAAGTCTTGCCGAGCTGGCTGTAGCCGAAGCCGGCCGCGACCAGACTGAGCACGGCTGCAATGATGACCTTGCGCTCATTGTCCAGCGCCCAGGCGAGCGCAGGCGTATAGACGCGCTGGGCGGCGCGGATCAGCAGCGGATCTTCATGGGAAGCCGATTTGAGGGCGAACGAGGTCGCCACCGGGATCACCGTCAGCGCAAGCAGCAGCGAGGCGGCCAGCGCGAAGATGATGGCGAGCGCGACCGGGATGAAGAGCTTGCCCTCCAGGCCCTGCAAGGTCAGCAGCGGCACGAACACGATGATGATGATCAGCACGCCCGAGGCGACCGGCTGCAGCACTTCGCACACCGAGCGGAACACGATGTGGATCAGCGGCGTCGTTCGGCCGGGGTCGTGTTTG
Source organism: Bradyrhizobium sp. ORS 285 (assembly GCF_900176205.1). Classification (NCBI taxonomy): domain Bacteria; kingdom Pseudomonadati; phylum Pseudomonadota; class Alphaproteobacteria; order Hyphomicrobiales; family Nitrobacteraceae; genus Bradyrhizobium; species Bradyrhizobium sp. ORS 285. The sequence goes on along the minus strand of NZ_LT859959.1, from coordinate 5,709,953 downwards.
CCGAGATTGCCGACGATGTTCTCGACGACGACAACGAGCGCATCGATCAGCATGCCGATCGCGATCGCGAGGCCGCCGAGACTCATCAGGTTGGCGGACATGCCGACCGCGCGCATCACCAGCAGCGCGATGACGATCGCCAAGGGAAGGCTGAGCGCGATCACCAGCGAAGCGCGCCAGTTGCCGAGGAAGAGCAGCAGCAGCACGACGACGAGCACGGTGGCCTCGCCGAGCGCCCGCACCACCGTTCCGACGGCGCGGTTGACCAGCCTGCTGCGGTCATAGAACACGTTGATGCTGACGCTGGCGGGCAGGGACGGCTTCAACTCCTCCAGCCGCGCGCGCACGTCGCGCACCAGCTGGCCGGCATTGGCGCCCCGCAGCCCGAGCACGAGGCCCTCGACCGTTTCGCCCTTGCCGTCGGTGGTCACCGCGCCATAGCGGGTGAGCGCGCCGATCTTGACGCGGGCGACATCGCTGACCCGGATCGGGACGCCGTCGCGGGTGTCGACGACGATGGCTCTGATGTCGTCGATGCCGCGGATGCTGCCCTCGATCCGCACCAGCGCGCTGTCCTCGCCCTGGTTGACGCGGCCGGCGCCGTCGTTGCGGCTGTTGGCCTCGATGGCCTTGCGGAACAGTTCGGAGGAGATGCCGCGCGCCGCCAGCGCGTCGTTGCGCGGCACGATCTCATAGGCGCGGACGTAACCGCCGAGCGCGTTGACGTCGGCGACACCAGGCACCGTGCGCAGCGCAGGGCGGATCACCCAGTCGAGCAGGCTGCGCCGCTCGGCGAGCGACAGCTCCGGGCTCTCGATCGTGAACATGAACATCTCGCCGAGCGGAGACGTAATCGGCGCAAGCCCGCCGCTGACGCCCTCGGGAAAATCACGGGAGATGTTCGACAGCCGCTCCGACACCTGATTGCGCGCCCAATAGATATCGGTGCCGTCCTCGAAATCGACGGTGATGTCGGCGAGCGCGTATTTGGTCGTGGAGCGCAGGATCTTCTTGTTGGGCAGGCCGAGCAGCTCGAGCTCGATCGGCACGGTGATGCGCTGCTCGACCTCCTCGGGCGTGAGGCCCGGCGCCTTCATGATGACCTTGACCTGAACCGGCGAGACGTCCGGAAACGCATCGATCGGCAGGGTCGGTAGGAACACGGCGGCCGCGCCGAGCAGCAGCAGCACGCTCAGCATAACGAACAGCCGCTGCGACAGTGCGAAGGCGACCAGTCGCTGCAGCATCATTGTCCCAGTCGCGAGAGAATGCCGCGCAGGGCCGAGATGCCGCCGACGGCGACCTCGTCCTTGTCGGTGATCGGTCCGGACACGACGACGTGGTCCTGATCCTCCGCGAGCAGAGTGACGGCAACCTGGCGGAAGCCGCCTTCGGTGGCAACGAAGATGGAGGCCTGCTCGCCGCGCCGGACGAGGCCGCTATAGGGAATCTCCCAGGCACTTTCGCCCGCCGAGATGAATCCGATCCGTGCGGCGGCGGTCTGGCCGGAATGCAGCTCACCGTTGTTGGGAATCTCAGCGCGAACGAGGATGGTCTGCGTTGCGGCGTCGGTGGTCTCGGAGACCAGGATGACCCGACCCGGCGTCGCGTAGCCGTCGATGTCGACGCGCGCGCCGGTCTTGATCGCGCTGATATTGGTGGCGGGGATGGCGATCTCCGCCCAGAGCGGCGACAGCCGCGCGAGCTTCACCAGCGGCGCGGCCTGCTCCATCCGCTGGCCAGGCGAGACCACGATGTCGACCACGGACGCAGCCTGCGGCGCGTTGACGGTCAGCGTTGCGCTGATGGCGGCCTCGTTAGTCAGGCGCGCGATGGCCTCGTCCGACAAGCCGCTGAGGTGGAGCATCTGCCGTCGCTCGGCAACCACGATGCTCGCCTGGCGGGCTTCAGTCTGGCTGGATTCCAGCACACGCTGCGGGACTGCCTTGCCCTCGAACAGATCAGCGTTGCGCTTCAACTGCTGAACGGCGAGGACCTCCTGCGCGAGAGCATGCAGATACTCGCGCTGCAGCGAGACGAAGCTCGGGCTCTCGAGCGTCAGCAGCGGCTGTCCGACACTGACGCGATCGCCGCGCGCGACCGCCAGATTGGTGACCATGCCGGAGACTGGAGCGCTGACGACCCATAATTGCGGGGTCGGTATCACGATCTGCGCCGGGTAGGGCAGCGTCTTGTCGCTCCGGCTCGAAATCGGATGCGTGACGCGGATCCCGAGGTTCTGCGCTTGCGCCGGCGTGAGCTTCACATCCTCGGCCGACACCGCCGAGGGTGTCGCGCATGAGGCAATCAGGAGCAGCGCACCTGCCAGACGGCAAGCTCGCGCAAGATGGGCAGCACGGGGGGCGGGCATCGACTGAGCTCGTTTCCAGCTTTCAAACGACACGTCATGAACTAGCTCGGCCTGCGTCGGCGGCTGCTGAGCTGCATCAACATGTGGGCTCGCGACTGCGAGCGCGCCACTGATGGACTAGGAAAGATGACGCGACGCTGACGTGCGTTTGCGAATGGATGGCATTCTCAAAGCTGCTCGCGCCACCGCGCGTCGGTGACCTCCTGGGGCTCCGGCGCGCCGAGGCTGGTCTGGTCGTGGATGATCTCGCTGATGCTCGGCATCGTCGAGCGCGGCACCTGGGCGTCCTGCGCCCACAGCTTGGAGCGCATGATCGCCTTGCCGCAATGGAAGTACACCTCCTGCACAGCGATGCTGACGACACTCCGCGGCGGCTTGCCGAACTCCTCCAGCTTGCCGAGCAGGTCGGGATCGGCGGACACCGAGGCCGTGCCGCCGACGCGAAGCGTCTCGATGAGTCCCGGCACGAAGAAGATGAGTTGCACCTGGCCCGAGCCCTCGGAGACGTTCCTCAGGCTGTCGAGCCTGTTGTTGCCGGGGCGATCGGGCAGCAGCAGCCGATGGTCGCCGTCGATGTGGACGAACCCCGGATGGCCACCGCGCGGCGAGGCGTCGACGCTGCCGTCCTTGCCCGACGTCGCCATCACGCAGAATGGCGAGAGCGAAATGAACTTCCGGCTGTGCGCGTCCAGTGCCGGACGCACCTTGGCGATCACGCGCTCCTGCGGCTTCGGATAGATCGCGCCGAGATCGGCATTGGCTGGGTTGCTCACGGCGGTGCTCCTGTTCGCATCCTATCGCTGCTCGGCCTTGTGACGCCAAGGCCAATCGATCACTGCTGCGCTGTACAGCGCCCACCACACCAGCACCGGCTGAAAGGCCAGGCGCGGACCATGATAGAGCCAGCTGCTGCCGAGAACAGGCAGGTCGATGCCATCCAGCGCATGCTTGAAATTCGCGGGCCAGACGCAAATGGCATACGCGGCGAGCCCGATCCCGGCCCAGCGTCGCATCGGCCTCGTGACCAGCGCCACTGCGCCGGCGATCTCGCACAGCCCGGTGATCATGATGACCTCAGGAGCAAACGGAACGATCGAGGGCGTGATGCGCAGGAACGGCTCGGGGATCGCGAGATGCGCGATGCCGGCCGCCATGTAGAACGCCGCCATCACCCAGCGCATGATCATGCGCGTCCGGTCGTCTTGTGGGGCGGGGGGCGAGCTCGCGTACGGGTCAGACGGCATCGGCGGGAACGAAACAGCTGATGACGATGTCGCCGCGATGATGGACATACCAGACCACGGCCTCGCCGATCGGGTTGCCGCGGTCGCGGATGATGGCGCGCTCCGGCACCGCCATCCAGCGGCCCTCGATCGGCACCCAATAGGTGCCGTCGCGCACGTCGTAGGTGGTGCGGTGGCCGTCGGAGATGTCGCAGCAGGGCACGCCGTTGGGGGCGATCACGCTCTTGAACCAGGCACGCACGTCGGGCGCAACGTTGTCGAACTGGCCGTTGTCGACCGCCAGCGCGAGGCGCGCGCAGGCCAGCGAGCCTAGCGTCAGAGCGGCCAGGATCATTGCGCGGATGCTACGCTCCATCCCGGACTACATCCCCCGCTGCGGCGCCGTGGCGAGCAGCTCGCGCAGCGGCTCGACATAGAATTTCGCATTGCCCGTGGTCAGGTGGCCGCGCGTCTCGGCGGAGGCCGGGATCAGCAGCACCTTTCCGTTCGCGAGGCGCTTCATCGCGTCAGTGGTGATGCCCGTCTCCGGCGGATTGCGCTCGTCATCGGCCGAGTTGATCAGCATCACCGTGGCCTTGATCTTCTCGAGGTCGGCGGAGGGATTGTAGTCATGGGAGGACTCCCACTGATAGATGAAGTCGTTCGCATCGGTCGGGACCGATTGGGCGAGCCGCTCCTCGACCATCTTGTCGGCCTTGGCGGCCGTCGGGGCCGCGAGCTGATAGGCGAGGGTGCCGCCGGCGGTCGCCGTGCCATAGGCGGTGACGGCATATTTCATCATCCGCGGCTGAGACGTGTAGTTGCCGCCATTGTAGTCGGGGTCGTTGCGGATGGTCTCCAGCATGATCCGGCGCAGCATCCAGTTGCGGGCGGCCATCTCGGTCGGCTGCGAGGCCATCGGCACGGCGATGTCCATGAATTCCGGATAGCGCGTCGCCCAGACCCAGCTGTGCATGCCGCCCATCGAATTGCCGATGATCAGCCTGACATGCTTGATGCCGAGCCCCTCGGTCAGCAGCCGGTGCTGCGCATCGACCATGTCGGCATAGTCGTAAGCCGGAAACTTCGTCTTCAGCCCGTCGGACGGTTTTGAGGATTTGCCGTGCCCGATGCTGTCGGGGATGATGATGTAGTACTTGGTCGCGTCGAGCGGCTGGTCCTTGCCGAACAATTCGCCGGCGAAGGTCGGCACCAGCATGCTGGCGCCGGAGCCGCCGGTGCCGTGCAGCACGAGCACGGGCTGTCCGGTCGGCTCGCCGACCGTGGTGTAGTGCAGCTTCAGCTCGGGCAGCGTCTCGCCGGTGTGAAACTTGAAGTCCTTGAGGATCACATCGCCCTGCTTGGGGGCGGGGTAGTCGGCGGCTGCGGCGGGTGCGCCATGGCCAGTGCAAAGAATAACGACGGCGGCGAAGACGGCGGCAAACGGTCGAAGCATCGGATCCCCCCTACAAGAGCGCGGCTCTTTGCGGCCGCGTCGGGAGCATGATAGCACGATCCCCGACTTGGTTCAGCACCGGATTGATCCCGTCATGTGCCGCAACATCAAGACGCTGTTCAATTTCGAGCCACCGGCGACCGAGGCCGAGATTCAGGCCTCCGCGCTGCAGTTCGTGCGCAAGCTCTCCGGCTTCAACACGCCGTCACAGGCCAACGAGGCCGCCTTCGCACATGCGGTCGAGGAGGTCGCCGACGCCGCGCGCCGGCTGCTGACTTCGCTGCACACCCAGGCGCCGCCGCGCGACCGCGAGATCGAGGCGGCCAAGGCGCGCGAGCGCTCGGCGATCAGGTTCGGCAAGCGCTGAGGCCGCCGCGGCTCCGCAGCGCGCAGGCGCTCAAAACCCGTCGTCGTCGCCGTGGTCTTCGCCACGGTCTTCGGCGGCGTGCTTGCCGTGCTTCTTCTTTTTCTTGTGCTTCTTCTTTTTCTTCTTCCTGGGGATGTCGATCTCGTGCGGATCGTCGTCCTCGAAGGCCTCTTCGAGCGCCTCGTCATGCTCGGTGGCGGCGAAGATGTCGCGCACCGCGATTAGCTGCGCGTCACGCTCATGCGCCTCGCGATCCCGGTTGCGCTTGTAGTCGTCATAGGCGGCGAAGATCTGCTCCAGCCAGGGCATCAGCTGATCGATGGTCGGCAGCGTGCCGGGCGGTCCCTGTTCGCCACGCGGGCCCTGCGGTCCCTCGGGGCCCGGCTTGCCGGGCGGGCCTTGCTCACCGCGCGGCCCCTGCGGACCGGGCTTGCCTTGTGGACCTGGCTTGCCTTGCGGACCCGCCTTGCCGTCGGGACCGGGCTTGCCGCGCTGGCCATCCGGCCCGCGCCGTCCGGGCTGCCCCTGCGGGCCACGTGGACCCACCGGGCCCTGCAGGCCGCGTCCGGCCGGGTTCTTTGCCACTACCGCAACTCCACACCACATCCCTGATTCGCGGCAAAGCCTAACAGAGCCGTGATGATCGCAGCAATTGCAGGCGGGCTGCGAGGCCGACTGATCAACATCAATCGGCGTCGCATCCTGATGAGTTCCACGCGATGGAAGACCGCGCGGCCGCCGTCGTCTCAGGCCGAATAGGCCGGCACCGCGATGCCGTCGGCCGTGTAGCTGCGGATCTTGTTCCGCAAGGTGCGCACGGGCATGCCGAGCAGCCGTGCAGCGTGGGTGCGATTGCCGTTGCAGCGGACCAATGTCTGAACGATGAGCTCGCGCTCGATCTCGGACAGCGGCGTGCCGATCAACAGCGGCAGGACCTCCGCCGCAGATGGCGACGGCGGCATGACAAGGGGTACGAGTGAGGGACTTGCGGCATCGGCTGACAACTCTTGTGACATAACTCCTCCCGATCAACGCCCGCGCCGAAACCGAAAACGACGCGAAAACATCGAGACCAACTGAACATCCAGCCCGTAAATCACCGTGGTCGGACAAGGTTAACGGCGCCTTAACATCCGCCTCCGGCCGCCTTGGGAGCGCCGAATACCCCGAAATGGCCTTGGTTTCGCTGGGGTCTCGGCCCATTTCGCCGGCCTCGCCGTCCTTTTGCCACGCACTCCGCGGCGCGAGGCGGGCGCGACCGGGAGGGACGCTGGCTGGCGATGGGCGCTGTCCGGCGAGGGCGGCATTTCGAACACAGTCGCGGCGCGGCATGCGCGCTGCCGCGCGAAGGGCTAAATTCGGCCGGATCGATTCGCTTGATGGGCCGCGATCGTCACACGTGGCCATCGAATTACCTCAAGTTCACTTCGCTGGAGACTTCATCCATGAGAATTGCATCCTTCGTCCGTGGTCTCGCGGTGGCGCTGACGGCCGCAGCCTTCGCCGTCCTGCCCGGCGCCGCGCGCGCGGATGGCGGCTTCATCACGCTGACCATCTACAAGGCCGGATGGATCATCGGCGGCTCCGGCGGCAGCGGCGTGCTGAACTTCCATGGCCGCGCCTATCCGCTGTCGACCGGCGGTCTCGATTGGGGTCTCGTGTTCGGCGGCTCGCGCACCGTGCTGCGCGGCCGCGTCAGCAACATCTGGCGTCCGTCGGATGTCGAGGGCGTCTACGGCGCCGCCGGCGCCGGTCTCGCCGTCGGCCGCGGCGTGCGCGGCATCGTGCTGACCAACCAGAAGGGTGCCGTGCTCGAGCTTTCGGGCGAGCAGATCGGGCTGCTGGCCAATGTCGATCTGTCGGGCCTGGCGATCACGATCAGGTAGTTGGCTCATCGATGATCGGTGTTTCCTAACTAACAGCGGTATCGTCCCGACCTCGAGCCGGGACACATACGCCGCGGATGTGGCTCGGAGGGGCAGGTCAACGATCTGTGCCACGAACGTCTCCCTGGGGTTATGGGTCCCGGATCGGCGCGCGCGGCGCGCTTGTCCGGACGACACGGAGGAGGAGGTCGGCGCCGGCCTCACGCAGGCACGACCCCACGTTCTCGCCGCAGATCGTGCGCGAGGGATGCGTCAGCTTGGCCCCATCGAAATCCCGAGAGGGGCAGGGAAGACCGGGAGCTCGCCGCTCCCATGGTCCGCGTGCAACAAGAAAAGCACGCGGCAGAACCACAGGCTCGGCTGGGACATCCCGGCCTTCCCTGCGCGGATGGTCTGACGGCTTATACGTGGTCTCCCTGGTGCGCCGGCGTTTTGGCCACCATGACGCACGGGAGGCAATTCGCACCCGCGCGCGTGATACCAGCTTCGGGGTATCAGGACATCACGACTTCGCCGTACGCAACCGCTTTGCGCTCGTCCAGCGCAGCGATCACGTCCACCGCGGCCCACCTCCACGTATCGTGACGACGCGTACGTCCCTCTGCATGAGGCGGGTTGAGCGAGAGCATCGTGCTGATTTGCCCGACATGGCAAGGGGTGAGAGCCGCGACAAACCAACACGACGGGCAGTTGGCGCATGGGGGATATGCGGGGAGTGCCCGTCGGGTGGGGCGGGCCGGCCGATGTTGATAGTTGGGCCCGGTCCGCATTCGACGTTGCATGATATGCGAGAGCAACTGCCGCCGCGCATCGCGCTGTCCGATACAGCGCCCTCTCCCCCAAGGCGAAGCAAAGCTTCGCCAGGGCGGGAGAGGGCATCGCCGGCCTATCAACTTACTCGCTAGGGTGAGGGGTATCTTTCCGTGAGTTGTGCTTGTCGAGGCATACCCCTCACCCAAGCGAGTTTGCTGCTCTGTCATACATGCCCTCTCCCGCAAGGGGAGAGGGCGCAATAACTGGCATTGCTCGCATCATATTCAGATCATCGCCTTTCGTCATGATCATGATGCTGGCTACTCATCAGTTGCGAGCGTCAGGACCGTAGGGTGGGCAAAGGCGCGCCCGCGTGCGCGTGGCTTGCCGCGCTGTATCGCGCGCCGTGCCCACCATCTTGCTTCTGAGTGCGGGGATGCATGGTGGGCACGCGACCGCCCTGCGGGCGGCTGCTTTGCCCACCCTACCGATCGTCATGAGCACCGCGTATCAGGCCTTCCTCCCCACATGCTCTGCGAGCTCACGCCACGGCTGCAACGTCCACGCGCCCGATGCCGCGCCGGAGGGCGACGCCAGCACAAACGTGATCGGAAAATCATTCTGCTCGGGCTGTCGTCCGAGTGCGATCGTGCTAGTCGGCCGGCCGTAGAACAGGCTCGCGGCCTTCTTGCTGGTGAAGGCCACCGTCGCTGGCCGGTGCTGCCGGATCTTCTTAACGAAACTCGCGACGTCGACACCTGCTTTCAGCGCGACATGATCCATCCCCGCGCCGAGCTTGCACAGGTCGGTGAAGCCGATGCCGAGCGACAGCAGCGCAGGAAACTCCGCCGGCAGATACAGCCGCGGCGTCAGGCCGACCTCGTGCAGCGTGCGCCAGAAGCGGTTGCCGGGATGCGCGTAATAGTGCCCGGTCGCGGCCGAGCGCTCGCTGGCGGCGGTGCCGACGAAGACGAGATGCAGGCCGGGCTGGAGCTGATCGGGCAGGCGGTCCATGGCGCGCTTGTCGCATTATTGCAATGACAGCAACAAGCCATTGATGCCGGGCGGCGTTGTTGATCGGGTGGCCTCGGCATAGACCATGCGGTACAGCCATGGGAGCACCCGATGTCGCAACGCCGCCTCTATCATTTCGCCTTGTCGGGCCACGCGCACCGCGCGCGGCTGATGCTGAGCCTGCTCGGCCTGCCGTGCGAGCTCGTCGACGTCGACCTCAAGGGCGGCGCGCACAAGCAGCCAAATTTCCTCGCGCTCAATCCGTTCGGCCAGGTGCCGGTGCTGGTCGACGGCGACACCGTGATCCCCGACTCCAATGCGATCCTGGTCTATCTCGCCGGCCGCTATGACAGCTCCGGCCGCTGGTGGCCGCGCGATCCCGTAGGCCAGGCGCAGGTGCAGCGCTGGCTGTCGGCGGCGGCCGGTCCGCTGGCCTTCGGCCCTGCAGCGGCGCGGATCGCGACCCTGTTCGGCGGCCCGCTCGACATGGCCAAGGCGCACCAGATCGCCAACAATCTGTTCACGGTGATGGAGCGCGAGCTCGGCACCCGGCCGTTCCTCGCCGGCGAAACGCCGACGATCGCCGACATCGCGCTGTACAGCTACACCGCGCACGCGCCGGAAGGCGGCGTGTCGCTCGCACCTTGTCCCAACGTCATCGCGTGGCTGGCCCGGATCGCCGCGCTGCCCGGCTTCGTGCCGATGCAGGCGAGCTCCGTCGTCGAGAGCGCGATCCCAGGGGAATGATCGCCGGGGCCGCGCGCCGTCTGTCGCCGTCCTTCGAGACGCACGCCCGAGCACTTGCTTCCAGCCTCGCCCCGCGTGCGGGGAGAGGCCGGATGGCATCGAAGATGCAATCCGGGTGAGGGGGGCTGTCCGCACGGTCGGTGGTCGTGGCTGCCCCTCACCCCAACCCTCTCCCCGTAAAGAACGGGGAGAGGGAGTGTACCGACATCGGCGCGCCGATGTTCGTCCCACTCTTCATAACGACCGGCTCACGGGCGACGTGCCGCGTCGCCCACAGCGCTTGACCCTCTCCATGAACACGCCTCTTGCGTGCTCATGGTTGATGTGCAGGACCGCCTTGGGTGCCAAGACCTCATGGTGAGGAGCGCCGCTTGCGGCGCGTCTCGAACCACGAGGCCTGATCGTCTTCGGCGTGGGCTGTCCCGAGCGCGTGCGACTTACAGGAAGCAGCGGCGCTCGTCGCGCAGTTTGAGCTGGATGTTGGTGGCTTCGACGAAGGTCGGCACCGGCTTGGAGACGACCTTGTAGGTCGACGGCCATTCCACCGGCTTGGACTGCAGATCGGTGTTCCAGATCTGGCAGATGCCGGTGTTGTCCCAGCGGATCACGTAGTAGCCGCTCTTCAGCGCAGATGTCTTGGCCGCCGGTGCGGCGAAGGCGGGTGCAGCGATCGAAGTGGCCGCAAGCGCGGCGGCAGCGGCGAGAGAGGTCAAGCGGCGCATCGTCAATCTCCTGAAACGAACCAACCAAATCACCTGCGGCGGCGCGCGCGATGGACGCGCGGGTGCCGGGCCGGAGTGGTGCGACAAAAGCGCCCGCAAGGCAAGGCGCTGACGTCGGTCGTTCACAACGATGTCAGTGAGTTCAGAGAGTGTCTCGCACGCGCCGACGCGGCGCAGTGCCCCTCGGCGGTCATAGCGTGCAGCGGCCCTGGCGGCGCAGCCTGACCTGCAGGGTGACGGCGTCGTTGAAGGTCGGGACGGGGCGGCTGATCACCTGGTAGCGCGAGGGCCATTGCAGCGGCCTGAAGGTGAGCGCCTCGCTCCAGACCTGGCAGATGCCGGTGTTCTCCCAGCGCAGGATGTAATAGCCGGCCTGCGCCGGGGCGGCGGCGACGAGCGCAGCGATAGCGCAGGCGCCCGCAAGACCGATTGTGGTGAAACGAGACATCAGGAAAACTCCGGCAACAAACAGGCCCCAGCCAGCGGGCGCCTTGTCGCGGCGGCGTCGTTCGTTTTGAAGGCAGTGATGGCCGCATCATGCGTCAAATCCGCGCGACGAGCGGCGCAATGGAGATCGTGTCGATCGACGATCGGGGGTGTCGCGATGGGTGCGGTCAGCCCGCGGGTCGATCGCTCAGCGGCCGATCATGGAGCGCTGACGTGCAGGCCCGTTGACGGCATCGAGCGGCGCCGCCTGGCGCGAGGCGAAGCCGAGGTCCGGCTTGGCGGCCGGCTCGGGCCTGAACCGCGACGCGGGCATCGGGACCTGCGCGGCGTGGCTGTTCGGCTGCGCGGCTTGCGGCGGCACGGCCGGCGAGCGCCGGCGCAGGAAGTGCCGCTCCAGCAGCGCGTAGGACAGGGTCGCGGCGATGATCGACAGCGGCAGGCCGATCGCGAGCCGCAGCGGCCACCAGACGCCGTAGCTGTCGAGGAAGTTCAGGATCGGCAGATGCCAGAGATAGATGCCGTAGAAGATCCGGCCGAGCAGGATCGCGACCGGCCACTCGAAGACGCGGTGGAGAATGGTGCCACTGCTGCGCGCCAGCATGGTCAGCACGAGGATGCCGGGCAGCACGCCGCACACCATGCTGCCGAACAAATAGTAGTTCATGCTCGGCCCGTCCGCCGGCCAGAACAGGAAGGTGACCGTGCCCCAGTAGAGCAGCAGCGGCCAGGCCAGCTTCGGCCAGAGCCGGTCGAGCCTAGGGGAAGCGCCGTGTGGCACCAGCCGCAGCACGACCGCCATCGCGCAGCCCGCCATCAGCGCATCGGCGCGGGTGTCGAACGCGGTGTAGAGCCGCCGCCACTCCGCGCCATCCAGCACCAGCGCCACTCGCCAGGCCCAGATCGCCGCGGCGATGGCGCAGATCGCCCCGACCAGCCGCCAGCTCACGCCGAAGCGCTTCACCAGCAGCGCGAAGGTCAGCGGCCACAGCAGGTAGAACTGCTCCTCGGTCGACAAGGTCCAGGTGTGACCGATGTCCTCGATCGTCTTGGGATCGAACACGTACCAGTAGTTGGCGACGTAGCAGAGCGCGATCGCCGCGCGCTCCAGCGCAGGCCCGAACGGCGGCCGCAGCAGCCAGGTGAACAACAGATAGGCGGCGAGCATCAGCAGCAGCGGCGGCACGATCCGTGCGAAGCGCCGCGCATAGAACTCGCGGAAGCGGATGTGGCCGTGCTTGTCGAGGTCCCGCAGCAAGAGACCGGTGATGTAATAGGCGCTGGCGACGAAGAACAGGTCGATATAGAGCACCGCCCCCGGCACAAGCGTATGCGACACATGCGCCGTCACCACGCCCAACGTCATCAGCCCGCGCATGCCGTCATGCGAGGGCACATAGCCGAGCGGATAGACCTGCGCCCGCACCGCGTCGTGGATGCCGTCGCGCAGCGCCAATGCGGCATCGCGCAGGAGGCCGGGCAGGGCATGGATCGGCCAGATATAAAACATTAATCGGGAGATTTTCGGATATAATGTTTCGGATCATTTTATAATATTTAAAAATTAAATGTGGCGCAAGAGGAGAAATAGTGGCGCGCGCGGCGGGACCACGCTGGGTTGCGGAGGGAGTGGGTGGGTGTGGACGGGTCTTGGTGATCTGAGCTCCGTTCGATGCTGATCGGCCTTTAATGCGTGCAGCATCGGGCGCCGGCGGCAGCCCGCCGTCTTCACCGTTTCCTCATGGGTGCTGTCGCCGAGCACGACGCTGCGCGATACAGCGCCCTCTCCCCTTGTGGGAGAGGGCATGTACAGCCTCTCAACGCCCTCGGTTGCGTGAGGGGTCTCTCTCCGAGAGCTCGACTCGCGGAAGCATACCCCTCACCCAACCGAGCCCGCCGCACCTCCCTACATGCCCTCTCCCACAAGGGGAGAGGGCACGTTCACGCGCACCCGCGCAAGTAGCTAGAGCGCCCTTGCCGCCTCGCCAAACCGCTACGCCTTGGTCACCACCGCAGCAACCCCCTCGATCTCAATCAGCATCTTCGGATCCGGCAACGCCACCACCACGCACGTCGTCCGCGCCGGAAAGGGCGCCGGCCCGAACGCCGCGGCATAGAGCCGGTTCATGACAGCCACATCGGCCGCGCGCGTCAGCAGCACGTTGACCTTGACGAGATCGCTGATGCCAGCGCCGCCCTCGGTCAGCACGCGCGTGAAGTTGGTCACGACATTGGCGAACTGCGCCTCGAACTCATCGGGCAGGTTGCCGTCGGCATCGAAGCCGGGAATGCCAGAGATGAAGAGGAGATCGCCGACGCGGGTGCCGAATGAGAGTGGTGGGGCTTTGATGTGGGGTGGGGCGGGGATGTGGTGGATGGGCATGTGGATCTCCTTTGTTGACGTCCCTCGATTGGGCAGGGCTCTGCTATCAAAGCGAAGTTCTGTAGCTTTTTGCCGAACTACTAAACAAAAAGCCGGGCTTTCGCCCGGCTTGATGGATGGCCGGGTCTGCGCCCGGCCATGACGGTGGAGAGAGCAGGGCAAGGCGTCAGGACAACGCCTTGTTGCTCTCCTTCACCTTCTCCGCGTCCAGATACACACTCCCGCCCATTTCCTTGAACTTGGCGCTCATCTGGGCCATGCCGTCCTCGATGGTGCCTGACATGGTCATGCCGACCGTCGCCGGATCATTGAGCGTTGCGGCGTAGTCGCGGACGTCCTGGGTGATCTTCATCGAGCAGAACTTCGGACCGCACATCGAGCAGAAATGCGCGACCTTGTGGGCTTCCTTCGGCAGGGTCTCGTCGTGGAAGCTCTTGGCGGTGTCCGGGTCGAGGCCGAGGTTGAACTGGTCGGTCCAGCGGAACTCGAAGCGGGCGCGCGACAGGGCGTCGTCACGCAGTTGGGCGGCCGGGTGGCCCTTGGCGAGGTCGGCGGCGTGGGCGGCGATCTTGTAGGTGATGACGCCGGTCTTGACGTCGTTGCGATCGGGCAGGCCGAGATGCTCCTTCGGCGTCACGTAGCACAGCATGGCGCAGCCGAACCAGCCGATCATGGCCGCACCGATGCCGGAGGTGATGTGGTCATAGCCCGGCGCGATGTCGGTGGTCAGCGGCCCGAGCGTATAGAACGGCGCCTCACCGCATTCCTTGAGCTGCTTGTCCATGTTGATCTTGATCTTGTGCATCGGCACGTGGCCGGGGCCCTCGATCATGACCTGGCAGCCCTTGTCCCAGGCGATCTTGGTGAGCTCGCCAAGCGTTTCCAACTCGGCGAACTGAGCGCGGTCGTTGGCGTCCGCGATCGAGCCGGGGCGCAGGCCGTCGCCGAGGGAGAACGACACGTCATACTTGCGCATGATGTCGCAGATCTCGTCGAAATGCGTGTAGAGGAAGCTCTCCTTGTGATGCGCGAGGCACCACTTGGCCATGATCGAGCCGCCGCGCGAGACGATGCCGGTGACGCGCGACGCGGTGAGGTGGATGTATTGCAGCCGCACGCCGGCATGGATGGTGAAGTAGTCGACGCCCTGCTCGCACTGCTCGATCAAGGTGTCCTTGTAGAGCTCCCAGGTCAGCGCGACCGGATCGCCGTTGCACTTCTCCAGCGCCTGGTAGATCGGCACGGTACCGATCGGCACCGGCGAGTTGCGCAAAATCCATTCCCGCGTCGTGTGGATGTTGCGGCCGGTGGAGAGGTCCATCACGGTGTCGGCGCCCCAGCGGATCGCCCACACCATCTTGTCAACTTCCTCTTCCACCGACGACGTCACCGCCGAGTTGCCGATATTGGCGTTGATCTTGGTGAGGAAGTTGCGGCCGATGATCATCGGCTCGAGTTCGGCGTGGTTGATGTTGCAGGGGATGATGGCGCGGCCGCGCGCGATCTCGTCGCGCACGAACTCCGGTGTGATGAAGGCGGGGACGGCGGCGCCAAAGCTCTCGCCATCGGCGAGCGCGGCCTCGGCGCGTTCGAGCTGCTGCTTGCGGCCGAGATTCTCGCGCTCGGCGACGTAGATCATCTCCTTGGTGACGATGCCGGCGCGGGCGAATTCGAGCTGGGTGATCTTGTGGCCGTCGAGGCCGCGCAGCGGCTTGTGGTGCGCGGTGAACGCCTTCGCCGCCTTGTCGGCGCCGACATTGCCGTTGTCCTCCGGCTTGATGTCGCGGCCGACATACTCCTCGACACCGCCGCGCTCCTTGACCCAGGCGGTGCGGTTGCGAGGGAGGCCGGCGTTGACGTCGATCGTCACGGAGGGATCGGTGTAGGGACCGGAGGTGTCGTAGACCGGCAGGTTCGGCTCACTGGCCGCCTCCGACAGGATGATCTCGCGCAGCGGCACGCGCAAATCGGGCGCGGTGTCAGGCACAGCGTAGATCTTGCGCGAGGACGGCAGCGGTCCGGTGGTGACGGCGGGCAGGGTGGTGTCGGGATTGGAGCGGATGTTCATGGGATCCTCCTGGTCGATTTATTGTCGGAGTGAATGAGGGACGTCATTGCGAGGAGCGACAGCGACGAAGCAATCCAGGGCGGCACGCGTGTGGCCCTGGATTGCTTCGCTTCGCTCGCAATGACGGTGGAGAGAGTTGCGGCTCGCATTAGCTCGTTGCTGATGATCAGCCGAGAAGATTTGGTGCCGTGAGGGGCGCAGATTGTTCAGGCTCCCTCCCCCCTTGTGGGGGAGGGTTGGGGAAAGGGGTGAGCCACACCCACCGACCCCGGAGTTACCCCCCTCCCTGGCCCTCTCAGCGCGAGCGCAGCTCGTCGCGACCCACAAGGGGGGAGGGAACGACGGAGATCGGGGCTGCGGTTGGACCCAATCGCTGTCAGACGCATTCGCAGAAGCTGCGCGCATTACGCCGGCTCCTTCGCCGCATCGAGCCACGCGCGAACACGCGCGTCGGGATCGGCATTCTGCGTGACGTCACTAACGACGGCGATCGAATCCGCGCCGGCGGCGAAGATCTCGGCGGCCTGCTCCAGCTTGATGCCGCCGATGGCGACCAGCGGAATTTGGCCTATGCGCTGCTTCCAGACGCTGATCTTCGGGATGCCCTGCGGCGCGAAGCGCATCGCCTTCAGGGTGGTTGGAAAGATCGGGCCGAGCGCGACGTAGTCCGGCTCGGCGGCCAGTGCGGTTTCCAGCTCGGCGTCGTCATGCGTGGAGAGGCCGAGCGTCAGGCCGGCGTCCTTGATCGCCTTCACGTCAGCTTCCGCAAGATCCTCCTGGCCGAGATGGACATGCTCGGCGCCGGCGACGATGGCCGCGCGCCAGTAGTCGTTGACGATCAGCTTGGTCGCCGTGCCCTTGGTGATGGCAAGCGCGTCGGTGACGATCTGCAGCGCCTGGCCGTCGTCGAGATTTTTCGCGCGCAACTGCACGGTGCCGACGCCGAGCCTGGTCAGGCGCTCGACCCAGGCGAGGCTGTCGACGACGGGATAGAAGCGATCAGGATACGGCATGCCAGAACGGGGTCCCAACGACAGGGGTGGAGGGCGAGGCGAAATCGCGGGCGTCCATCAGCCCGGCCTCGTAGGCGGTGCGGCCGGACTCGACGCCGAGCCTGAAGGCGCGCGCCATCGCGACCGGATCGGCGGCCTTGGCGATCGCGGTGTTGAGCAGCACGGCGTCGTAGCCGAGCTCCAGCGCTTCGGCCGCATGCGACGGCGCGCCCAGGCCGGCATCGACGACGAGGGTGATGTCGGGCAGGCGATCACGCAGCAGCTTCAAGGCGTCGCGATTGATGATGCCTTTGGCGCTGCCGATCGGCGCGGCCCAGGGCATCACCACCTTGCAGCCGGCATCGACCAGGCGCGTGGCGATGGTCAGATCCTCGGTGCAGTAGGGGAAGACCTCGAAGCCATCCTTGATCAGGATGGTCGCGGCCTCGACCAAGCCGACGACGTCAGGCTGCAGCGTGTCGTTGTCGCCGATCACTTCGAGCTTGATCCAGGACGTGCCGAACAATTCGCGCGCGAGCTTGGCGGTCGTCACGGCCTCGCGCACGCTGCGGCAGCCAGCGGTGTTCGGCAACACCGTGACATTGAGCGCGTTGATCAGCTTCCAGAACGCATCGCCGGTCTTGCCGCCGGCGGCCTCGCGCCGCAGTGACACCGTCACGATTTCGGCCCCGGAGGCGCGGATCGCGTCCTGCATGATCGCAGGCGAGGGATACAGCGCGGTGCCGATCAGGAGGCGGGAGGTGACGGTCTTGTCGTAGAATTTCAGCATCGATTGTCTCCGTCATGTCGGACGGTGGTCGCCGCGAATACAGCTGTCGTCCCGGCGAACGCCGGGACCCATACCGCGTGGTGTGGCTTGGGGCACGCGAGGAGAGATCGAGCGCTATCACGGCCGACGGTGGCTACGGGTCCCGGCGTTCGCCGGGATGACAGCGGAGTGTAAGGCGCGAGCGAGCGCTCCATCGCCATCACCCTCCCTGCCGCGGCGTGATGATCTCGATCTCGTCGCCAGCCTTCAGTGCCGTCTCGGCCCAGCGGCTCTTCGGCACGACGTCGTAGTTCAGCGCGATCGCGAAATGGGTGCCTTCGTAGTCGAGTTCCGACAGCAGCGCGGCCACGTCGGTCGCGCTGATGTCGCGCGCTTCGCCATTGACCGTCACGCGCATCGCATCACCTCGTTGTCGATCTGGCCATGCGCGACGTAGTTGAGCGTCGCCTGCGCCAGGCTGGGTGCGATCAGGAAGCCGTGGCGATAGAGGCCGTTGACGCGGATCTCGCGCTCGCTTTTGACCGTGATGCGCGGCAGATTGTCGGGATAGGCCGGCCGCAGGCCGGAGCCGAATTCGAGGATGCGTGCTTCGCCAAACGCCGGATGTACCGAGTAGGCGGCGCCCAGCAGCTCCAGCGCCGAGCGCAAGCTGACGCCGGTGTCCTCGGCTTCCAGCGAGGTGGCGCCGAGCATGAACAGATTGTCCTCGCGCGGAATGAGATAGAGCGGGAAGCGTGGATGCATCAGCCGCACCGGACGCGCGAGCTGCACCTCGGATGTCTCGATCAGGATCATCTCGCCCTTGACGCCGCGCAGCTCGGGCTCGGCATCGCGCGCCTCCAGGCCGCGGCAGTCGATCACGAGCCCGTCGAGATCATCCGCCTTGACGTTGCTGTTGAACAGCACGCGGCCGCCGGCCTCGACGATGCGCTGGTGCAGCTTCGGCAGCACGCGGCGCGGCTCGACATGGCCCTCGGTCGGGTAGAACAGGCCCTCGCGGAAGCGCCCCTCCAGCGACGGCTCCAGCTCCGCGAGAGCTGCCGCATCGAGACGCTGATAGCCGGAGGTGCGGCGCGCGAAGCGGTCGTAATCGGCGCGGTCGCGGGCATGCGCGATGACCAGCGAGCCGTTAAACGGCGTCTCCGGCATCTCCCGGCGCCAGATATCGAGCGAAGCGAGGCCGAGGCGGCTGATGACGGGCTCGGAGATCTCGCTCTCGCAATAGGGCGCCAGCATGCCGCCGGCCCAATGGCTGGTGGAGAGCATCAGCGCGGCGTCGCTGCGCTCATGCAGCGTCACGTCATGGCCGGCGCGCGCGAACAGTAAGGCCTGCCAGGCGCCCGCAATACCGGCGCCGATGATGGATACGGGACGATCCCCGCGGGTCGTTGTCTGCTGCATCCCTGTCCCTTCGCCGGCATGACCCGGATCAGGTTCAAAGGGTCACCGCATTCACGCTGCGGTATCTCAGCTCCCCCTCGGAGCTCCCCTCGGAACGCGCTTAAAATAGACCGATACGCCCCGGTGTCAACGGAGTGTCACGGAAAGACAGTGGGACGGCTTTAGGAACCAACCCGCCTCAATGCGCGCGGGCGTGGCGCGAGGTGGCGATCTTCGGCGTGATGTCGAGCGGGGCGCTCACGCGGTCCGGCCGGCCGGCCGGACGGGCATCCGCGACGCGCTGCCGCTTGGCCTCCTCGTAATAACCCTTGGCGAAATAGGCCACCGCGCGGTCGTGATCGCCGCGGGCGGCGCGGTAGGCGCCGGCGAGGTAGCGCACGCCATAGGTGAGATTGGTGTTGGGATCGTGCAGGCCGGCCGCATCGCCGCTGTAGCCGAGGCCGCGGGCGGTGCCGAGCTTGATCTGCATGAGGCCGATGCAGCCGCAACGGCCGACCAGGTCCGGCTGATACTTGCTCTCGCGCACGATCACGCGGTGGATCAGCGCTTCCGGAATGTTGTTGGCGGCGGCGTGCACGGCGACCAACGCATCGATATGCGGATGGCCGGTGTTCATGTGCTTGGGCTTGGCATCGGCGGCCTTGCGGTCGCCCTCGCGCGGCTCGGCGGCGGGGGCGTCGGCCGGCATTGCGTCGTCGGCCGGCGCGGCGGCATTGGCATCCATCGGCTGGCCGGTATCGGCGCTGCTGACGGCCTCGATCGCCTCGACCTCGCGCGCGGTCCTGGTGACGGCGCCGCGCGCGGCCAGCTCCTTGATGCTGTCGGCGCGGACGTGGGCCAGCTTGACCTTGCCGGACCGCGACTTGGTGCCGTCCGACTTGGCGCTGTCCGACGCAGCGTTTGCATCTTCGGCCGCCAGAGCGGACGGCAGGTGGCCAGCCATCGCAAAGCCTGCCAGGCAGGCCGTCAGCACGAGACGTTTCATGTGTCAGGATCCCCCGGGAACCGTGCGCGTGCCGAGCAGCCCCCCAAACACGCGTTGACACTTTGCACACCGTAATTGGTACGAACGCCGGGCGATAATGTGGCGAAAATCGGGCAGAATGCTCCGGTCGGTCCCGGATGATGGGATCTGAAGGGGCTGCTCTCTCCCCATTGATTGCTGCCGAAGCTTCCTTGCCGACGGCATCGCCAGCCTTCACGAGCGCGCAACGCGGGCACAGGGCACGCGGCGGCGCAGACGCTCGATATCAGCGGCAATCGGCTCAAACCGATCCGATCTCAACTGCGTGAGGTTGGATGTCGCGCGGCATCCGGGCGCGTGCAAATCAGTTGGCGCGCGGCTATCATCGATCTCGTCAGTTCGACAGCAAGCCTGACTGATTCAATCTGGCTCATCAGAAGCCTGAACAGAGAGGGAGCGCGTCATGGCCGTGAAGGCAACGGACATCAAGGCAGCCGACATTCACTTCCGCGGGCTCGACGGCACATTGCCCGGCGTGCGCGTGCTGGACCTGCCACGTAACAATCCCTGCGCCCAATGCGGCGAGCCGATCGCGCTGCCCTCTTGGGTCGAGAAGGACGGCCGCCGCACGGCCTATCTCTGGCACTGCCGGCTCTGCGACTACCGCTATGAGACGATCGCGTTCTACGCGGAAGCGGTCGACGAGGGCGGCGCGCTGGCTGCGTAGGTTGATCGCGAGCTCTTCGCCGCTCTGACGGTCGGCTCCCTCTCCCCGTTCTTCACGGGGAGAGGGCTGGGGTGAGGGGCAACCGCACGGGAAGTGCTTGCTAAGCAGAAGCATAGGTTGCTCGCTGGACGCGACTGCCCCAGAATAGATCCGGTACCGACCGCAAGTATGAAGTAGCATCACATGTCGCTTGCAACGGCACGGCCGCTACCCTGTTAGGCGAGACGCCCGCCGCTGGCGGCTTCTCAGGCGGGACTTGGTGTCGGTGAGATCTCCACGCTATTAGCCAGGACTGGGGCGCGTCGGGGTGCGTGTGCCTTACAAACACCTCCCGTGCGGCTGCCCCTCACCCCAACCCTCTCCCCGTAAGAACGGGGAGAGGGAGCGGACCGTCCTCGCAGTTAGCAGATTGCCTTCCCGTCAACACCCCGAACCGTCACAAAGTAACACTGCCGCGCTGCACTGAGACCGCTTGTCGCGCAGCATGAGAAATCGTGGTTCCGGCGGAACGCGGAATGGCCGGTGCAGTTCTCTCGTCACCATTCACTGAGAGGAGACACCACATGGTGATGAAGACTGTTGCGGCCGGCCTTGCCGGTTCCCTGCTGCTCGCAACCGCGGCTTTCGCTGCCGAGAGCACCTCGACCACGACCAGCACCACGATCAAGAGCGACACCACCGCGGCGTCCTACCAGGGTGACTGGCGCAGCTCGAAGCTGGTCGGCGTGAAGGTCTACAACAACAACAATGAGAATGTCGGCTCGATCGACGACCTGCTGGTCGACAAGAGCGGCAACGTCAAGGGCGTCGTGATCGGCGTCGGCGGCTTCCTCGGCATGGGCGAGCACCTCGTCGCCGTCTCGTTCGACCAGGTGAAGTTCTCGGATCAGCCGGTGCAGTCGAACACCGCGTCCAACGCCCCGGCCTCGGGCACGACGTCGTCGACCAACCCGCCGGCCTCCACCACCACGACCGGCGCGGCCACCGGCACTTCGTCGTCGTCCTCGATGAGCTCCTCGAAGAGCCGCTGGTATCCCGACCATGCGATGATCAACGCCACCAAGGATCAGCTGAAGTCGATGCCCGAGTTCAAGTACTCGGAGTAATCGGCCTCGGCCTCACGGCCAGTCGATACCTATCTGGATGCGGCGCGCCCGGATTCGTCCGGGCGCGTTCGCGCGTCATGCCGCCGGTCGAAGATGCGACTTGCTGAGCGGCAGCTCGATGCGCGCAATCAGTCCGTTCGGCTTGCGGTCATGCAGCGACAACTCGCCGCCATGAGCCTGGACGATCGCCTTCGCGATCGACAGGCCGAGGCCGAAGCCGGTGGCTTCGTCCATGTTGCGGGCATCATCGCCGCGCACGAACGGCTCCAGCATATCGGGCTTGCGCGCATCGCTGATGCCGGGCCCATTGTCCTCGACGTCGATGACGAGCCCCTGGCCCTGGATAGTCAGGCGGATGATGGTCTCGGTGCCGTATTTGACGGCATTCTCCACCAGGTTGGTTACCGAGCGCATCATGTCGTCCGGCCGGACGGTGGCCATGGCATGCGCCGGACCGACATAGCCGACATTGTGTCCGACATCCGCGAACTGGTCGGCGACCAGCTGAAGGATGCTCGCAATGTCCACCAGCGTCATCGGCTCCAGCTTGCGGCCGTTGCGCAGGAAGGACAGCACCGAGCCGAGCATCGCATGCATCTGATCGAGGTCGGCGAGCATGCGGCTGCGCTGCAGCTCATCGTCGACGAATTCGCAGCGTAGCCGCATGCGCGTCAGCGGCGTGCGCAGGTCATGGCTGATCGCCGCCAGCATCTTGGTGCGGTCGTTCATCAGCGCGGTGATGCGCTGGCGCATCCGGTTCAGCGCGCGCGCCAGCGAGCGGATCTCCTCCGGACCGCGCTCGGGCAGAGCGGGGGCGTCGCCATCGAGGCTGAAATTCTCGGCCGCCTTGGCGAAGCTCGACAGCGGCGATGTCAGCGCGCGTGCCGCCCACAGGCCGAGCAGGGTGGTGCTGATCAGCGCGAACATGATCGTGGTCAGCCAGGGAGCGCCCCAGAATGGCGGCCGGTGCGGCCGGTCGGTCATCCGGGCCGAGACCATCTCGCCGTCCGGCAGCGCGAAGATGACGTGGCGCACCGGCGAGCCCGGTGGCGGCATGAAGACGCGAAAGCCCGGGCCAAGGCCACGAAAGCCGCCTGGACCGTGCGGCCGCCCCTCGGCGATGTCCGGTGGGACGGGGCGAGCGTCGGCGCCGGGCGGCTCACGCAAGCGGCCGGCATCGGCCGGCACTGGACCCGCATAGGGGGCGAGCTGAAATTCCGGATAGGCACGCGCGATATCGGCGATCAGCCGCGGCCGTTCGTCGGTCGGAGCCCGTCCGAGAATGCGGACGGCGGTCGTGAGCTGGAACGGCCCGGCCTCGTTCTCCTGCTCGGGCTGTTCGGCGCGATAGATCAGGAACGTCGCCGTGATGATGGCGTGCAGCGCCACGATCGAGATGGCCACCAGCGCCGTGATCTGGCCGCGGATTCCCTTCAGGTTGAGAAAGCCGATCGACGTCATCACGAGCCTGTCCCAATTCGGCCGATCAATGGCTCTGCGGCGCCGTCACCACCTCGACGACAGGCGTGAACATGTAGCCGCCGGACCGCACGGTCTTGATCATCGTGGCCTCCTGCGGATCCGGCTCGATCTTGCGGCGGATGCGGCTGACGAGAACGTCGATCGAGCGTTCGAACGAGCCGGCGCTGCGGCCTTGCGTCAGGTCGAGCAGACTGTCACGCGACAGCACGCGGCCCGGCCGCTCGCAGAAGGTGCGCAGCAGATCGAACTCGGCGCTGGTCATGGCCACGCGGGCCCCTTCGGGATTGCGCAGCTCGCGCAGGCGGAAATCGATCCTCCAGCCGAGGAAGCACAGCGCGGTCGCGCCTTCGGTGGCGCTCGCGGTCATCGCCGCCGCCTGCCGGCGCAGCACGGCATTGATGCGGGCGAGCAGCTCGCGCGGATTGAACGGCTTCGGGAGATAGTCGTCGGCGCCCATCTCGAGGCCGAGAATGCGATCGACGTCCTCGCCGCGCGCGGTGAGCATGATGATCGGCACCTGCGATTCCGCGCGCAGCTTGCGGCAAAGGGTGAGGCCGTCCTCGCCGGGCAGCATCACGTCGAGGATCAGCAGGTCGATGCGGTGATCACCCATGATCCGGGTCATCTCGCGGCCGTCGGTCGCGGTCGTCACGTTGCAGGCATTATTACGCAGATATTTCGCGATCAGCGTCCGCGTCTCGCGGTCGTCCTCGACGACCAGGATGTGGGGTTGTGTCTGGGCCATGATTTCAATTGACCTAGAATCGCGGCCTTTTGCGAAGTTTTTTGTTACGGAATGTTTCCTGAGCGGCAACGTCCGGCAAGGCGTGGACACCGTCTACACCCCGTGTTGCGGCTTTGATGTGGGGACGTCAAGCGCGATACGGAGGGCAGAGGTGCTGTGGTGGGAGGCGGCTGCATCGGGCTACCTGGGAGTGCCCGGCGGAATGTAGAACCATGCAATGGTTGTTATTGCGCCCTCTCCCCTTGTGGGAGAGGGCATGTAGGAAGGTGGAGCAGATTCGGTTGGGTGAGGGGTCTCTCTCCACGTGTGTGCTCGTTGAGAGAGACCTCTCACCCAACCGAGCAATTGGATGAGCCGGCGATGCCCTCTCCCACAAGGGGAGAGGGCACTGTATTGCGCAGTCTCGCTGCGGCGACAAGGAGCTCTTCCTACTTGACCAGGGGGCAGCCGCCCTTGTCGAGCGGGCGGAAGGCTTCGTCGCCCGGGACGGTCGCGATCAGCTTGTAGAGATCCCAGTCGCTCTTCGATTCCTCGGGCTTCTTGACCTCGAACAGGTACATGTCGTGGACCATGCGGCCGTCGATGCGGATCTTGCCGTTCTTGGCGAAGAAGTCGTTCACCGGCATCGCGCGCATCTGCTCCATCACCTTCGGCGCCTCGTCGGTTCCGATCGCCTCGATGGCTTTGAGGTAATGCATGGTCGCGGAGTAGAGGCCGGCCTGGATCATGGTCGGCATGTGTCCGACCTTCTCGTTGAAGCGCTTCGAGAAGGCGCGGGTCTCGTCGTTCATGTCCCAGTAGAATGCATCGGTGACGATCAGGCCTGATGTCGACTTGATCCCCAGCGAATGCACGTCAGTGATCTCCATCAGCAGCGCGATCATCTTCTGGCCGCTCTGCGCCAGGCCGAATTCGGCAGCCTGCTTCAGCGCGTTCTGGGTGTCGCCGCCGGCATTCGCCAGGCCCACGACCTTGGCCTTGGAGGCCTGTGCCTGCAGCACGAAGGACGAGAAGTCCGACGAGTTCAAGGGATGCCGGACATCGCCGAGCACCTTGCCGCCGGCCTCCTTGACGACGTTGGCGGCATCGCGTTCCAGCGCCTGGCCGAATGCGTAGTCCGCGGTGATGAAGAACCAGGTGTCCTCGCCGCGCTTGACCATCGCCTTGCCGGCGACGTTCGACAGCGCATAGGTGTCGTAGGTCCAGTGCACGGTATTCGGCGAGCATTGCGTGCCGGTGATGTCGGACGAACCGCCGCCGGAATTGATGTGGATCTTGTTCTTCTCGCGCGTCAGCGCCGAGATCGGCAGCGCCACCGAGGAGGTCGGCACGTCGAAGATGGCATCGACCTTCTCATTGTCATACCAGTTGCGGGCGATGTTGACGCCGACGTCAGGCTTGTTCTGGTGGTCGGCGGAGACCACCTCGACCTTCTTGCCCTTGACCTTGCCGCCGTAATCCTCGACCGCCATCTGCACGGCCGCAAGCGAGCCCTTGCCGGTGGCGTCCGCATAAAGGCTCGACATGTCCGTGAGCACGCCGATCTTGACGATATCGTCCGAGATCGTCTGGGCAGATGCGGTTCCGCAGAGGGCTGCCAGCGCGATGGCTGCAGCGGCGGTTTGTGCCAAGGGTCTCATATGTTTCTCCCGAGATTGTTGTTGTTAGTGGGAGAGTTCTAGCTGCCTTGCTGCGCCCTGCAAAGCAAGTCGGCGCATGGGACGGTTGCGAAAGGTTTCGGACGAGAGCGCGAGGAGATCAGGACGAACCGTCATCGTGCTTTAGGTTGTTGTTTGCGCATGATCTTTTCGGAGAACCGCTGCGCACTCTTCCGGATCATGCTTTAGAGCGCCGGCAGCGAATTCACCCGCACCGTCATGGTGCCCTCGGCCGTGGCGATCACGCGCAGCGTCGTCGTGTCGAAGGCGATGTCGGTCAGGGCCAGGTTGTTGACGTCGGTATCGACGCGGATGCCGTTCTCGTTCTTCTGCAGCTCGGCGATCGCGGTGGCGATCTTCTCGCGGACATTGTCGGCGAACGGCTTCAGGTCGATCACGGAACGCTCCATCAAGGCGCGTTGCAGATGGGGCACGGCGGCGCGGGCGGCGGCGCCGAGCAGGCCGAAAGCGGCATCCGATTCGACGGCGAGCTGCAGGTCGGAGAGACGCAGGATCTGCTGCGCCTGGTCGATCATCGGGCGGCCCCAGATATGCACCGTCGCGTCGGCGCCGAGGCCGAAGAAGCTCTCTTTCTCCTTGCCCTTGACCTGGAGCGAAATGAGCAGGCGGTTGCCGGAGGGCACGACGGTGGCATGCTTGACGGTTACCGCGACGGGACCGGAGCCGTCCTCGGGGAAGGTCCTCCCTGCGAGTTGCGAATCGACCAGCTTGTTGAGTTCAGTGAAGGGCACGTCGATCGGAACCGCGACGTTGATGCCGCCGGCCGTCGGCGGAATGATCGTGAGCTTTTCGGGGAAGGGACACACCGGCTTGGTCTCCGCCGCCGTCACCTTCGTTTCCGCCTCGATGCCGATCGTGATGCTGGCGATGTTGGAGTCGATGACGGGCTGGGCCGCGAGCGCCCGCGTCGGCTTGATCTCGAGCCAGACGGCGGGGAGGCCGGGGGCGGTGCCCTGCAGCGGCACCGAGCGGCAGGCGCGGGCCCATTGCGCCTGCGCGTTGCGCTTCATCGTCGGGTCCTTGCGCAGCCGGTCGCTGAGCACGGCGAGCTGATCATTCACGGTCTTGTCGATCACCGGCTTCATCTGCGCCGGTACGTTGACCCGGGCGCCGGCCACCGTGAGCGCGGTGTCGCCGAGATTGACCTGGGCGGAGAAGTTCGGCTCGACATACCAGGAGGTCGCCAGCCGCGGCCGCATCGCGATCAGGACATTGCCCTTGATGTCGGCGGTGGCGTTCAAATTCTTGATGTTGATACCGCCGATCTGCTTGGCGGCGTCGGAGCCGAGCAGGCCGCCGAGGGCGTCGCCGATCGCGCCGGTGGCTTTGGACGACAGCGAGCCCGTGACGTTCAGCCGGCCCGACAGCGGTGTCGCCAACGACAGCGTATCCTGGGTGCCGGTCGCGGCGATAGCGCCGCGGTTGACCGTCCAGCCGATATCGGCGTTCTGCAGGATCTGGCTGACGGGATTATCGGCCTTGCCGGAGAAATTGCGCGGGGTCGCCTTCTCGGCGGCGTCCCGGATGGCACCGAGCGAGATCGAGACCGGCGCCATCATGATCGAATTGCGCGTGGCCGGCGGCAGCGGCGGCAGCTGAGTGAGCTGCGGCGCCGGCGTGCTGCCCGAGAACAGAAAGACCTCCCACGCGATGATGCCGATCAGCACGAGGGCGGCGAGGCCGGCGGCGCCGATCAGGATCAGCCGCAGCCGTGGCGGCGAGCGCCGCGGCGGGGGCTGCGTTCTCGGGGCGAGCGGGTGAGGCTTGCCCTGCCAATCCGGTCGGGGCGTCGGAAGGTTCATGTCGGATTCCACGGACTCCAGCCGCCCACGTGCCGGCTGCTGCCGGGCGCGGGCGAAAACGCGGTTAATACAAGATTGCCGAGCTTACAGGGCCGGACGGAGGCGCGCCAGGGCAGCGAACGAAGCAGGTAGCCATCAATCAGCCGTGATGGTGAACGGGGCAGGGCACGCAAAGAAGTGACCGCCGGGGCTTATGGGCCACGGCGGTCCAGTCAGGGAGGATCAGAAAAAAGAGGGGCTCAGCGCGTCACGCGGCCGAGATCGGCGCGGCGCTCCATCGGCAGCACGATCACCTTGGCGCCGACATTGACGCGGGAATAGAGGTCGATGACGTCCTGGTTGGTCAGGCGAATGCATCCCGATGACACATGGGTGCCGATCGTCTCGGGCGCGTTGGTGCCGTGGATACGATAGACGGTGCCGCCGAGATACATCGCGCGGGCGCCGAGCGGATTGCCCGGGCCGCCGGCCATGTGGCGCGGCAGATAAGGCTGACGCGCAATCATCTCCGGCGGCGGCGTCCAATCCGGCCACTCCGCCTTCTTGGTGACCGACTGCACGCCCGACCAGGTGAAGCCGTCGCGACCGACGCCGATGCCGTAGCGCATCGCTTGGCCGTTGCCGGTGATGTAGTACAGATACTTGTTAGGCGTATCGATCACGATTGTCCCGGGCGCCTCGCGGGTCGCGTAGCTCACGACCTGGCGACGCAGACGTGCCGGCAACTCATAGGCCGTTGCCTCGTCCTCGCGCGGATTGATGATCTGCGGCGCGGCCGCAGGCGGCTCATAGGTCGCGACCGGCGGCGGCAGCAGGAACGGGAAGGGAAGCGGCGCAGGCGGGGCGGCGCGTGTCGGAGTCGCAGCCATCATGGCGCCTGCGACCAGCGCACCAAGCAGAAAATGGGAGGATGAACGGACTTTGCCTGAGGTGAGCATGGACGTCCCCTGTTTGATTATTTGACGCCGTGCCGTCGTCAGTCCGATCGGCACCGGTGAAAATCAGCTGCCTGTCATCATTGTTATTGGCGCATTGGACGAGCGCCTGATGCTGCAACTCATAAGGGAGAAAAGTTTCGGTGCGTTTGCGCGGTGCAGCCAAAACGGTTTCGTCGGCTTAACCGTTTGTTTCATGACGGTTTCACGACAGCGCCCGCGCGACGGCGCCACAAATCGCGGGGAAAACGGCCGCCGGCGGGCAAAAACACCTTCGACAGTTCGATGACGTCACACGCCTGAAATAACAATGTCGGAATTTGCGGCTGTTCAGAATCGCTGCAACTTTCCGGATCGCCTTATGCGAATCTTAATCGCTACCGACGCCTGGCACCCGCAGGTCAATGGCGTGGTGCGCACGCTCACTTCGCTGTCGCGGGCGGCTGCCGGTCTCGGCGCCGACATCACCTTCCTCACGCCGGAAGGCTTTCCGTCGTTCGGCGTGCCGACCTATCCTGGCCTGCGCCTTGCGATCCCCAAACCGAGCGAGATCGCTCGTCGCATCGAGGCGGCTGCGCCCGACGCCATCCATATCGCGACCGAAGGCACGATCGGCTGGTCGGTGCGGCGCTACTGCGTGCGCCACGGCCTGCCCTTCACCACGTCCTATACGACGCGCTTCCCTGAATATGTCTCGGTGCGGACCGGCATTCCCGACGCGGTCGGCTACTGGGTGATGCGCCGCTTCCACGATGCGGCCGCGATGACCATGGTTGCCACCAACTCGCTGCGGCAGGAGCTCGCAGGGCGCGGCTTCAAGAAGCTCGGCTTCTGGACGCGCGGCGTCGACACCAAGCTGTTCAATCCCGATGAGCCGGCTGCGCTCGATCTGCCGCGACCGATCTTCCTGTCTGTCGGCCGCGTTGCGGTCGAGAAGAATCTCGAAGCGTTCCTGTCGCTCGATCTGCCGGGCTCGAAGGTCGTAGTGGGCGATGGCCCGGCGAAGGCCGAGTTGCAGCGCCGCTTCCCGACAGCGCATTTCCTCGGCGAGAAGAAGGGCAAGGACCTGACCGCCCACATGGCGGCCGCCGACGTCTTCGTCTTCCCGAGCCTGACCGATACATTCGGCGTGGTGCAGTTGGAATCGCTCGCCTGCGGCACGCCGGTGGCGGCGTTCCCGGTCACGGGGCCGCTCGACGTCATCGCCGATCATCCGATCGGCGCGATCGACTGGGACCTGCGCGCGGCGTGTCTGAAGGCGCTGACGATGTCGCGCGAGACCTGCCGCGCGTTCGCCCTCGACCGCTCCTGGGAGAACAGCGCGCGCCAGTTCATCGGCAATCTGGCCGTGCTGCAGCCGTCGCGCGTCATTCGTCCCACCCCGGTGCTGGCCGGACAGAGCGCCGTGCGCGGCTGACGGCAAACTTTACGTCACTCGATCAATTCCAAAACCAAGTGAGATGTAACGATGGCAGAAACCATGAAGCTCGACGGCGCGCGGGAGCTCGACTTCGATCGCGAGCAGGTCGAGCAGGCCTATGACCGTTGGGCGCCGATCTACGACCTCGTGTTCGGCGGCGTGTTCGAGAAGGGCCGCAAGGCCGCGATCTCGGCCACCAACAAGATGGGCGGCCGCGTGCTCGAGGTCGGCGTCGGCACCGGCATCTCGCTGCCGCTCTATGCCCCGCATGTCCGCGTGTTCGGCACCGACATCTCCGAGGCGATGCTCGGCAAGGCGATGCGCCGCGTCGCCGACCAGCGGCTGAAGAATGTCGAGGGTCTGGCGGTGATGGACGCCGAAAACCTCGATTTCCCCGATGATTCCTTCGACGTCGTGATGGCGCAATATGTCGTCACCGCCGTGCCGAACCCGGAGGTCGCGCTCGACGAGTTCGCCCGCGTGCTGCGTCCCGGCGGCGAGCTGATCATCCTGACCCGCGTCAGCGCCGATGACGGCCTGCGCCGCGTCATCGAGCAGGCGCTGCAGCCGGTGGTGCGCCGGCTCGGCTTCCGCACCGCCGAGTTCGGCTGGTCGCGCTACATGCGCTGGCTCGCCGGCGCGCAGCGCATGGAGCTGGTCGAGCGTCGCCTGATTCCGCCGCTTGGCCACTTCTCGCTGGTCCGCTTCCGCAAGATGGATCTCGCTGCCGCAGCCTGAGGCGCGGCAGCCTCCCATCGCCTGCGGCCTTCCCCGTAGTTTCCAACGTTTTCCTGCGTCCGATCGTGTGACATCTTGATGATGTCACGAGATCTACATCGAATCCCTGTACACGACCTGCAACTCATTCTTCGGAGCAACCATGATCAAGAACTTTCTGGAGCAGCTGCGGATCCAGCGCTGGGACGACCACCGCTACTATCACCACAGCCGAATCAATCAGAGCCTGCACTTCGTCAGCGCGCTCAGCTTCATGATCGCCTATGTCATGATGGTGTTCGATCCCTTGGTCTCGGCGCTGATCGGCTGGCTGGTCTCGATGACCTCGCGCCAGGCGGGCCACTTCTTCTTCGAGCCGAAGGGCTACGACCACGTCAATCAGGCGACCCACGAGCACAAGGAAGAGATCAAGGTCGGCTACAATCTGCAGCGCAAGGTCGTGCTGATGTCGATCTGGGCCGCCGCTCCGGTGGTGCTCTATCTGCAGCCGACTCTGTTCGGCCTGCTGTCGCCCTGGACCAGCGCGATGGACTTCGTCCGCGAGACCGCCAAGCTGTGGCTGGTGATCGGCATCGGCGGCCTGATGTTCCGCACCATCCAGCTGTTCTTCATCCGTGACGTCGAGACCGGCCTCGTCTGGATGACCAAGATCATCACCGACCCGTTCAACGACTTCATGCAGTACCGCTCCGCTCCGCTGGCGCTGCTGCGCGGCGAGTTGATCGATCCGGGCCTGCACCTGATGAACGAAGGCCTCGAAGAACAGCACGCCTGAGCTGGTTTGAAGCCTGAACTATCGCGATGCCCGGGCCCGTCCCGGGCATCGGTGTTTGTGGGGAAGCGTCAGTGTTCTTCAGGAAGCGAAAGTGAGATCGATCGCGCACGCAGCCGAAGCGATGCTGCCACCCTCCCCTGGAGGGGGAGGGTCGACGCGCGTGCAGCGTGCGTCGGGGTGGAGTGATCTCTCCGCGCGCGCCGGTGCATGCGGAGAGATCACCCCACCCCGCCTCACGTGCCGCTGCGCGCCCCGTAAGGCGACCCTCCCTCTCCAGGGGAGGGTGAGAGGGGGCTCACCGGCCGAAAGCGGCCCCGAGCATCTCTTTCAGGATCTGGCGCTTGATCGCCTTGTTGGTGAGAGAGCCGTCGTTCCACCACCAGCCGTCCTGCTTCATCTTCTCGGTTGCCGAGACGATGCGCTTCGTCACCTCGGCGAAATCGGCGTCGGTGTAGTTGAGGCTGAAGATGAAGCGGCCGGTGCCGACCCAGCTCAGCGCCAGGCCTTCGGCGCGCAGGTAATATTGCAGCATCCAATTGTAGCGCGACGGCACGGTGTACTCGACCAGCCAGATCGACTGCATGTTGGAGACGCGCACCGGCAGGTCCTTGGCGGTGAGCTCCGCATTGAGCGTTGCGGCGCGGCCATTCCAGGTGTCGTCGAGGCCATCATAGATGGCGCGGAAGTTGGGGCTGTCGAGCCGGCTCAGGAACTCGTCCATCGCCGTCATCACATACGGGTGCGAGTTGAAGGTGCCGCGCGCGAAGCAGATATCGGCGGGACGGTCGTCGCGAAAGCGGCGCATATACTCCTTCTTGCCGCAGACCACGCCGATCGGCAGCCCGCCGCCGAGGCTCTTGCCGTAGGTCACCATGTCGGCCTTCACGCCGAAATATTCCTGGGCGCCGCCCGGCGCGAGCCGGAAGCCGAGGAAGACCTCGTCGAACAGCAGCACGATGCCGCGCTCCGTGCAGACCTCGCGCAGCTGCTTCAGCCACGCGGTGTAGGCCTCGCGATCGTATTTTCCCTTGCGCGAGGAATCGACCAGCGCGGAATCGCCGGGCGCATTGCTGTTCGGATGCAGCGCCTGCAGCGGGTTGACCAGCACGCAGGCGATGTCGCGCCGCGTGCGCAGTACGTGCAGGGTCCGCTCCGACATCTCGGCCAAGGTGTAGGTCTCGTGCGGCGCGATCGGATTGCCGACGCCGGGCTGCACGTCACCCCACCAGCCGTGATAGGCGCCGGCAAAGCGCACCAGATGGCTGCGCCCGGTATGGTAGCGGGCGAGCCGCACCGCCTGCATGACTGCCTCGGTGCCCGACATGTGGAACGAGACCTCGTCCATGCCCGACAGCTCGGTCAGCCGCTTCACGTTGTCGGCCACGACGGGGTGATACAGCCCGAGCACCGGGCCGAGCGCCTGCGCGCGCCGCTCGGCGGCCGCGATGCACTCCTTGTAGAAGTCGTAGCCGAAGATGTTGACTCCGTAGGAGCCGGTGAGGTCGTAGAACTGGTTGCCGTCGAGATCGGTGATCGTCACGCCGGACGACGACTGCATGAACGAGCCGGCGCCGAGCTGCTCCTTGACCAGTCGGCTGTACTGGAACGGCACCCGGTAGGCCTGGGTGAACTGCAAATCGGAAATGCGGCTCGCGGCCTCGGCTGTCAGGGCACGGCTCTTGGCGAATTTATCCTGGAACAGCGCGCCGAGCCGGAAGAAGCCGTCCTGACGCTGCGTGGCGATCGCCTGGGGCGCGCCGTCAGAGCGGAAGAAATCGTCGATGTCGAACTCATAGCGCGGGATCAGCTTGGAGATCCGGCGGGACATCTTGGAATGGCCGGCCAGCGAGCGGTGCTTGGCGCGCGACAGTTCGATGCGAGCCTTGACCTTCGGGGCGACAGCGGCCGTCACGGCAGCGCCAACGGCGAGCGATACATAAGGAATCGAGGTTTCCATCATGTCCAAAAGCGCTAACCCCACCTGCTGACAGATTCATGACAGTCAAAAGCCTGATCGCCTCCTTCACCCAACAGGAAAATCTCAACTTCCTGCTCACCAACCGCGTGCCGCGCGCCGCGCTGACCCGCTTCATGGGCTGGTTCTCCAAAATCGAGAATCCGCTGGTCAAGGACGCCTCCATCGCGCTGTGGAAGCTGTTCTCCGATCTCGACCTCTCCGAGGCCAAGGAGAGCCAGTTCAAGAGCCTGCACGCCTGCTTCACCCGCGAGCTGAAGCCCGGCTTGAGGCCATTTGATTCCGATCCCGCAATCGTGACGACGCCGTCGGACGGTATCATCGGCGCCCACGGGCTGATCCGCGACGGCGAGATGTACCAGATCAAGGGCGCGCCGTACTCATTGAAGGATCTGGTCGCCGATCCCGCCGTCGTCGAGACCCACCGCAACGGCAGCTTCGTCACGATCCGGCTGACGTCGAGCATGTATCACCGCTTCCACGCGCCGGCGGATATGACGCTCGAGCATGTCAGCCTGATCCACGGCGACGTCTGGAACGTCAATCCGATCGCGCTGAAGCGCGTCGAGCGGCTGTTCTGCAAGAACGAGCGCGCGGTGATCCGCACG
This sequence comes from Bradyrhizobium sp. ORS 285, assembly GCF_900176205.1. Lineage (NCBI taxonomy): Bacteria > Pseudomonadati > Pseudomonadota > Alphaproteobacteria > Hyphomicrobiales > Nitrobacteraceae > Bradyrhizobium > Bradyrhizobium sp. ORS 285. Next base: position 5,676,380 of record NZ_LT859959.1, on the reverse strand, counting down.
CATCTCGGAACCGGCGAGCCGTTCACGATCGTGCCGGTCGCCGCGATCCTGGTCGCGAGCATTCGCCTGCATGCACTGGATCGCGTCTTGAATGCGCAGACCGAACGGCCGCTCACTTATGTCTGTAACAACGAGGTGAAGAAAGGCGACGAGCTTGGCTGGTTCGAGCATGGTTCGACCATCATCCTGCTGGCTCCCGGCGACTTCAGCTTCGCAGCCGACATCACCGAGGGCGCGCGTGTCAGAGCAGGGCAGCCACTGTGGCGCAGGCGCGTCGCCGCCGACTGAATATGACGGAAGCACGACGGCAATCTCGATTTCGCCGTTGCGCGTGCCCATATCCTGGCGTTGAACTGGCGAATCGGCGGGCTGCAACCCGCAAGGCGTGGGAGAGGCGATGGCGAGAACGCCGATCATGGCAGCAGGCGGCATCGTGCTGCGGCGGGAGCAACCGCCGCGGATCGCGGTCGTGCGCCTGCGCAAGCGCGACGAATGGGTGCTGCCGAAGGGCAAGCTCGACGACGGCGAGACGCCGCGCGACGCAGCCAAGCGCGAGGTGCTGGAGGAGACCGGTCACAAGGTGACCGTGCACGAATTCCTCGGCACGCTCGTCCATGACACCGGCACGCGCTCCAAGGTCGTGCACTACTGGCGGATGGAGGCGACGGGGACGCAGACGCAGCCGCTGATGGACGACGTCCGCGCGGTCGACTGGCTGCCGCTCGATGCCGCGGTCGAACGGCTGTCGCGCGATCATGAGAAGACGTTCCTGGAAACGGTCGGACCCTATGCGTTGGCCGGCCTGATCCGAAAGGCCAAGGCGAAGCCGGCGCAGGAGCCCAAAGCCGCTGTTGAAAAGCCGGCGGTTGAGAAGGCTGCGGACGTAAAAGCCCCCCTTGAAAAGCCGGCAACCGAGAAGCCCGCGATGGCCAAGAAGCGCCGCAGCCGCGCGGCGCCGCAGTCCGTGCCGTCCGAGCTGCCTGCCGTGCCGCCAGCCGTGGTCGAGCCCGTCGAGGCGATCCCGCAGGCCATCGAGATCATGGAGGCCACCCCGGAGATCGCGAGCGAACCGGCGCTCGATGCGAGCTCCGCGTTGGATCGCTCCGAACCGACTGCAGCCCAGGCGGCATTGCCGCCGCAAACGGAGCCGGCGGCCGCGCCAGAGCCTGCGGCTCCCGAGCGCGTGCCGGCGGATCTCGAGCGCGTCGAGGCTGTCGCCGCCGCCATCAAATCGCTCGTGCCTTCGGCTGCTGAGCCGGTCGCTCAGGCCGGCCAACAGAGCGAGGATGCGCCGAAGCCAGAATCCGAGGCTGAGCCGCAGGACGGTGCCAGCGCCGAAGTTGATTCGCCGGACGGCCGTGGCCGTCGCAGTCTCGCGCAGAAGATGCGGGCCTGGCTCGGCCGGGCGGCCTGAGCGGGAGGGGCTCGGCGGCGCGCAGCCGGTCCTGCTGTCCGCCACGCGAAAATTGCTGCGAACCATTCGCGCCATTGCGGGTTGATGCGGGTCCGTCAACGGAGACCCCCATGAGCCCGTCGCGCGAGAGTGCCGCATCTCTCACCAAACCTGCCCCGCTGTCCGTCACCTTGCGGATCAACGGCGAAAGCCGCACCTTGTCGGTCGCGCCGTGGACGACGTTGCTCGACCTGCTGCGCAACCACCTCGATCTCACCGGCACCAAGAAGGGCTGCGACCACGGCCAGTGCGGCGCCTGCACCGTGCTGATCGACGGCCGCCGCACGCTCTCCTGCCTGACGCTCGCGGTCATGAAGGACGGCGCCGAGATCACCACGATCGAGGGCCTCGCCAAGGGCGACGAGCTGCATCCGCTGCAGCAGGCTTTCATCGATCACGACGCCTTCCAATGCGGCTATTGCACGCCGGGCCAGATCTGCTCGGGCGTCGGCCTGATCGCGGAAGGCAGGGCGAAAAGCAAGGACGAGATCCGCGAGCTGATGAGCGGCAACATCTGCCGCTGCGGCGCCTATCCGAACATCGTCGGCGCGATCGAGCAGGCCATGAACAAGCAGGACATGGGAGGCGGCCGATGAACAATTTCGATTACGCGCGCGCCAGCGATGTCGCCGAGGCCGTCAGGCTGAAGGCGGATACGCCCGATGCCAAATTCATCGCCGGCGGCACCAATCTGATCGACCTGATGAAGTATCACGTCGAGCAGCCGCGCCGTCTCATCGACATCAGCCGCCTGCCGCTGAACGCGGTGGAAGAGACCAGCGTCGGCGGCGTCAGGATCGGCGCGCTGGTGCCGAACAGCACGCTCGCCTATCACCCTGTGATCGAGAGCCGCTATCCGCTGCTGTCGAGCGCGATCCTTGCCGGCGCCTCGGCGCAGCTGCGCAACATGGCCTCGACCGGCGGCAACCTGCTGCAACGGACCCGCTGCGCCTATTTCTACGACGTCGCCACGCCCTGCAACAAGCGCACACCCGGCGATGGCTGCTCGGCGATCGACGGCCTCAACCGCAATCATGCGATCCTCGGCACCAGCGCGAACTGCATCGCGACCCATCCGTCCGACATGTGCGTGGCGCTGGCCGCGCTCGAAGCAACCGTGCACGTCGCAGGCCCGCAGGGCGAGCGCACGATCGCCTTCGCCGATTTCCATCGGCTCCCGGGCGACCGGCCCGATCTCGACAACACGCTGCGCGCCGACGAGATCATCACCGCGATCGAACTGCCGGCGCAGGGTTTTGCCGCCAACTACAGCTATCTCAAGATCCGCGACCGGCTGTCTTACGCCTTCGCGCTGGTCTCGGTCGCCGCGGCGCTTGAGCTGGACAATGGGGTCATTCGCGACGCACGGTTCGCGCTCGGCGGCGTCGCTCACAAGCCGTGGCGCAACGAGGCCGCGGAAGCCGCGCTGCGCGGCCAGGCGCCCGAGCGCGTCGCCTTCGAGCGCGCGGCGGATATCCTCCTCCAGGAGGCCACGTCGCATCGGCACAACGCCTTCAAGCCTCGGCTCGCCCGCCGCGTCATCGTCCGCACCCTGACGCAGGCCGCCAACGCCACGCCGCAGATTCAATCCATCAAGACCATCCGGTGATCTCATGACTGCTCACATCGGCACCGCCACCTCGCGCGTCGACGGCCGCGCCAAGGTCACGGGTTCGGCCAAATATGCCGCCGAGTTCTCCGCGCCCGATCTCGCCTACGGCGTCGTGGTCAGCTCCACGATTCCGAAGGGGCGCATTGTCAGCATCGATGCCAGCCGCGCCCGTGCCGTCGACGGCGTGATCGACGTGTTGACCCACACCAACCGCGTCCGCATGGCTGACAAGGACGACGGCTACCGCGATGAGGTCGCGCCCGAGGACGGCTCGCCCTATCGGCCTCTTTACGACGACCGCGTGCATTTCAACTTCCAGCCGGTCGCGCTGGTCGTGGCCGAGGATGAGGACACCGCGCGCTTTGCCGCGACGCTGGTCGATGTCCGTTATCACACCGAGGACTTTGCGACCGATTTGCATGCGAAGCGTGAGCAGGCCTTCAAGGTGGACAAGCCCGTCAAGCCGCGCGGCGACGCCACCAAGGCGCTGGCCGGCGCGCCCGTGCGTCACGATGCCGATTATGGTGTGCCGATCGAGTATCACAATCCGATGGAGCTCTATGGCTCGACCGTGCTCTGGAAGGACGGCGGGAAGCTCGTGGTCTACGACAAGACCCAGGGCGTGCAGAACGTGCAGCGCTATGTGTGCAGCGTGTTCGAGCTGAAGGAGGACGACGTCCAGGTGATGTCGCCGTTCGTCGGCGGCGCCTTCGGCTCCGGCCTGCGGCCGCAATTCCAGGTCGCACTGGCGGCGATGGCGGCGCTGAAGCTCAAGCGCGCGGTGCGCGTCGTGCTCAGCCGCGCGCAGATGTACGGCCTGTGCTACCGCCCGGCGACCATCGAGCGGCTGGCGCTCGGCGCCACGAATGACGGCGCGCTGAAGGCGCTGACGCATGAAGCCATTTCGATGACCTCGCAGCACGAGGCATTCTCGCGCAACGATATCGGCTGGGGCGACGTGCTCTACACCTCCGAGAATTCACGCGCGACGCACCGGCTCGCCAAGCTCGACGTGCCGACCCCCGGCGACATGCGCGCGCCGGGCGCGGCGAGCGGCGTGTATGGCCTGGAATGCGCGATGGACGAGCTTGCCGTCGCGCTGAAGATGGACCCGCTGGAGCTGCGGCTGCGCTGCTACACGGATCGCGACCAGGACAAGAACCTGCCGTTCTCCAGCAAGCGGCTGAAGGAATGCTACCAGCAGGGCGCCGACGCCTTTGGCTGGGCGAAGCGCAGCGCCGAGCCGCGCTCGATGCGCGAGGGCCGCGAGCTGGTCGGCTGGGGCATGGCGAGCGGCGCCTGGGAGGCGATGCAGATGCCGTTCGCCTCGCGCATCGTGATGACCGCCAACGGCCATGTCGAGGTCGCCAGCGCCACCTCGGATATCGGCACCGGCACCTACACCATCATGGCGCAGGTCGCCGCCGACATGCTCGGCGTGCCGCTCGACAGCATCACGGTGAAGCTCGGCGACTCAACACTGCCGAAGGCACCGGTCGAGGGCGGCTCGTGGACCGCCGCCTCGATCTCGCACGCCATCGTCAATGCCGCCGACGACATCCGTGCCGAGTTGCTGACGATGGCGCAGACCATGCCGAATTCGCCGCTGCAGGGGCTGACCGCGGATGAGGTGACCCTGGCCAACGGCGCCATCGTCGCCATTGCCGACCGCAGCCGCTCGGTCCCGATGTCGGACGTCATGCGCCACGGCGGCAAGGACCGCATCGAGAAGGAGCGCGGCGCTGACTTCGAGGACGACGACACGCACGCCCACAACACCCATTCGGCTGTTTTCGCCGAGGTGAAGATCGACGAGGAGCTCGGTGTCATCAGGGTGACGCGCATCGTCAACGCCGTCGCCGCCGGCCGCATCCTCAACACCAAGACCGCGTCGAGCCAGATCATGGGCGGCGTCGTCATGGGCATCGGCATGGCCCTGCACGAGGAAGCCACGATCGACCATCGATTCGGCCGGATCATGAATGCGAACATTGCCGAGTATCACATGCCGGTGAACGCCGACGTTCATGATATCCAAGTGATCTTCGTCGACGAGGAGGATCGCATCATCAACAAGATGGGCATCAAGGGTGTTGGCGAGATCGGCATCGTCGGCGTTCCCGCCGCGATCGCCAACGCCGTGTATCATGCGACGGGCAAGCGCGTGCGCGACTTGCCGATCACTTTGGATAAGCTGCTGGGATGAGCATCGCTTGACCCGATACCAAGCGGGGACCATGATCGCCGGATGATCCCATCGTCCGACACGGGACGTACGTGCCGATTGTCATGGTCTCCGATCTGGCTGCGCTCGCAGCCGCGCTCAGCATCGCCGTCAGCAACATCATCGCGTCCTCGGCCGTTCGACATCTCGGACCGGTGGTGTTCAACGCCATCCGTCTGGCCGCCGCGCTCGTCACGGTGCTGATCACCGTCACGCTGCGAGGACATTGGGCGTCGCCTTCCATCGTCCAATTGCTGATGCTGGCGGGCTCGAGCCTCCTCGGCGTCGTCGTTGCGGATTCCTGCTTCTATGCGGCGCTGGCGCGACTCGGGCCGCGCCTGACGTCTGTGGTGTATGCGAGCTGGGCAGGCTTCGCCGCCATGCTCGGCTATCTGCTGCTCGGTGAGACCCTCTCGGTGATCAAGATCGGCGGCATCGGCTGCATCATGGCGGGCGTCTGCGTCGCCATCATCTTCAGACAACCCGGTGCGATCGCCGACGAGACCCACGGCTCGCTGCGTACCGGGCTCCTGTTCGGCCTTGCATCCGCGTTGTTCGCGGCCGCCGCGGTTCTGATCGCCCGGCCGGTGATGGCCATGGGACTGGATCCGGCGTTGGCCACCTCGATCCGTGCCGCGATCGGATTGGTCGCCTTGCTGATCTTGTCCGCGATGCCTGCCGTCCGAAGCGCGAGCCAGGCGAATGCATCCGTGGTCATCCGATCGGCGCTGAGCGGTGTGCTCGGGATGGGCGTGGGCATGACGCTCGTGCTGTTTGCATTGACGAGCCGGCCGGTCGGAATCGTGTCCAGCCTGTCGTCGACGACCCCGGTCATGATCCTGCCGCTGCTCTGGTGGAGCACTGGTCTCCGGCCGTCGGCGGCGGCTTGGTTCGGCGCTGTGCTGGCGGTCGTGGGCATCGCCGCAATCACCAGCGGATTTTGAAACCCGCGATCGTAACGCCAACAATCCTGCCGCACTCTCTCCTTGGTTCGCGGCGCCGGCGGACATCTCTCCACGCTTCCGCCCCACGCTGTCCGGATTGTCGGAGGACAAGCAGGCGGCGCCCGAGCCGGCGCAATTCGGTCAGCGTGAGGCGATCCCGGCATGGTCGACATCCAGCGTTTGGTCAGCTCAAGCAGGTCCCTGCCGGTGACGCATCTGGCGGCGCTGTGCGCGGCCGTCGGCCTGTCCGGCTGTGCGACGGCGCCGATCACGCAGAGCGGCGCGCTCGCGTCCTATCGCTCCCTGGAGGAGTCGAACGGCCTGCTCGCCAAGTCGGTGCTCAACATCAACAAGGACAATGTGCTGGCTGCGACGACGGTGCGCATCATGCCGACGACCTTCGCAGGCGACGTCGGATCGGTGCTCAGCGAGCCGCAGCAGAGGCTGGTGACGAACGCCGTCGACCGCGCGCTGTGCCTGAACCTCAGTGAGCGTTTCACCGTGGTGGCGCCGAACGAGCGGGCCGACCTGACGACGCGCACCTTCATCACGCAGGCGGCTGCGACGGATCCCGTTGCCGCGGGTGCCTCGAAGGTCGTCTCCGCCGTGCCCGGCGCGCTCGGCGTTCCCGTGCCGGTGCCGCGTCTGCCGATCGGGCTTGGCAGTCTCAGCATCGAAGCCGAGGCGGTCGATCGTCGTGGCCGGCAGCAGGCGGCGATGGTGTGGGCGCGCGGCGCCAACTCGTTCACCAACTCGCCCGTGATCTCGCAGGCCGGCGACGCCTATGATCTCGCCGGCTCGTTCAGCGCCGATTTCGGCCAGTTGCTGGTGACCGGCGAGACGCCCTTTGGCAAGCCACCGCGGATCCCCTCGATCGAGCGCATCGGCGCGGCACTCGGCGGCAAGCCGAAGAACCCCGCCTGCGAGGCGTATGGCAGAGACCCCGGCCTGATCGGCATGGTCGCCAACCGCCTCGGCGCCCCGCCGGAATGGGTCGACAAGGGCGCGCCTGCGTCCGAGGCACAGGCGAGCACGCAGATGGCGGCGAAGCGGTAGGGCAGGCCGCGCCAGCAGATAGAGAGAGGCTGTTGAAGCCAGCAGAGAAGAGAGCAGCGCTCGCCCCGAGCGCCGCTGCGCTCCCTCTCCCCGTTCTTCACGGGGAGAGGGTCGGGGGCGAGGGGCAGCCGCACGGGTGGTGCAACTACGAGCCGCCGACCTACGAGTCCGACGGTGCAACGGGGTAGCTTCTTATGTGCCATGCCCCTCACCCGGATTGCTGCGCAATCCGACCTCTCCCCGCAAAGAGCGGGGAGAGGTTTGCACCGCCGGTGCCGACCGAGATTGCCTGAGGGCCAGTTCGCGCGGAACGGATTGTGAGAGACATGGATGTAGAGACGATGAACACGAGGCCGCGCCGCAATGACAGTGCGCTCCCTCTCCCCGTTCTTCACGGGGAGAGGGTCGGGGTGAGGGGCAGCCGCACGGGTGGTGCGAGTAGTTGAGCCCAATTCTCTTGAATTCATCTCATCACATCGCAGAGCAAGTGGGAATACTCCATCGAGACTTCCCGTGTGTGGCTGCCCCTCACCCCAGCCCTCTCCCCGTAAGAACGGGGAGAGGGAGCATACTGCCGTTGCCGCCCCATGCGAGATCCACTCTGCCCATTGATGTTAATCTCTACAAACTACTCCCTCGCCAGCGCCGTCGCCGGATCGAGCCGGGACGCGTTGCGGGCGGGCATGTAGCCGAAGCCAATGCCGATGGCCATGGAGATCACGGCGGAGCCGACCATCGCGAGCGGCGAGTAGATCAGCTGGAAGCCGACATCGAGCGCGTTGAAGACGGTGCCGAAGCCGACCGCGAGCGACAAGCCGAGCGCGCCACCTAATAGACACACCAGCACCGCCTCGATCAGGAACTGCATTAGGATATCGCTGCGCCGGGCGCCGACCGCCATGCGCACGCCGATCTCGCCGACGCGCTCGGACACCGACACCAGCATGATGTTCATCACCCCGATGCCGCCGACCAGCAGCGAGATCACGGCGATCGCCGCGACCAGCAACGTCAGCACCTGCGTCGTGCTCTCGACGGTCTTGCGGATGTCGTCGGTGTTGAGGACGAAGAAGTCCTTGGCATTGTGCCGCGATGTCAAGAGCGCCGTCGCCGCGCGCTCGGCGTCGGCCATCGGCGTCGTCTCGTCGACGCGGACGCTGATGCTGCGCAGCACCTGGTTGCCGATGAAGCGCGCCTGCACGGTGGTGTAGGGCAGATAGACGATCGGCGTCGAGCTGGAGCCGAAGCCGGCCTGCTGCTGCTTGGTGACGCCGACGATTCGGCACGGCACCTTGCCGATCAGAACCACGCTGCCGAGCGGGCTGACATCGGAATCGGGAAACAGCGCCTTGCGCGCATTGTCGTCGATCACGGCATCCTGTGCGTAGGATCGCACCGTATCGGCATCGAGATAGCTGCCCTCCGCAAGCTCGGTGTTCTTGACGCGGAAATACTGCTCGCCGACGCCCGAGACCTGTGCGCTCACCTCGATCGCGCCATAGCGCAGCGTGCTGGTCGTCGAGACCGTCGGCGAGATCGCATCGACATAAGGCTGCTGCGCCATCACCTTGGCGTCGGCGAGCACCAGCGTCCTGATCTTGCTGGCCTTGGTGTCACCGAAATCCTTGCCCGGAAAGAATTCCAGCGTGTTGGTGCCGAGACGATTGATGTCCTTCAGCACCCTGGCCTGCGAGCCGCTGCCGAGCGCGAGCACCAGCACCACCGAGGCGACGCCGATGATGATGCCGAGCATGGTGAGGAAGGCGCGCATCCGGTGCGCATTCATCGCGAGCAGCGCCATCCGCGCCGCCTCGCGTAAGCGATCGAGCTGACTGCGCCACCACGACGAGGTGGAGGCGGGGTCATCGTCGGCCACAAGGCGTGGCGGCGGCGACGGCCGTGGATTGAGCCGGTCCGAGATGACGTGGCCGTCCTGGATCTCGATGATGCGCCGGGCGCGCTGGGCCACGCCGGCATCATGGGTGACGATGATGACGGTGCGGCCGGACGCACTGATCTCGTCGAGAATGCGCAGCACCTCCTCGCCGCTGGCGCGGTCGAGCGCACCGGTGGGCTCATCGGCGAGGATGACGTCGGGATCGTTGACGAGGGCGCGTGCGATCGACACCCGCTGCTGCTGGCCGCCCGAGAGTTGCCCCGGCCGGTGGCCGGTGCGGCTGCCCATGCCGAGCCGCTGCAGCAGGGCCTGGGCCTTGCCGCGCCGCTGCGTCGGACTTAAGCCCGCATACACTGCAGGCACCTCGGCATTCTCGGCGGCGGTCAGCTCGCCGAGCAGGTGATAGCGCTGGAAGATGAAGCCGAAATGCTCGCGCCGCAGGGCCGCCAGTTCGTCCGGGTCGAGCGAGCTGATCTCGCGCCCGGCGATCTTGTAGCTGCCGGAGGTTGGGCGGTCGAGACAGCCCAGGATGTTCATCAAGGTCGACTTGCCGGAGCCGGACTGGCCGATGATCGCGACCATCTCGCCGCGCGCGATGACGATGTCGACGCCGCGCAGCGCATGAACGGTGCCTTCGCCGGACGCATAGCGACGCCCGACGTTGCGCAGGTCTATCAGCAGCTCGGGCATCACAGGCCTCCGGCGGAGGGGGGCGGAGGCATGACGGTCTGCTTCGGTGCGTCGGTCGCGGCGGAGATGACCACGCGCTCGCCCTCGCGCAGGCCCGACTGCACCTCGGCCCGGATCTTGTTGTTGAGGCCGATCCGGATGCTGCGCTTCTGCAGCGTGCCGGCGTCGTCGAGCACGCGCACGGGATAGCTGCCGTCGGCATTGGCGTTGCCGAGCGCCGATGACGGGATGGTCAGCACGTTGCGCGCTTCGCCGAGCAGGATGTGGACCTCGGCCGTCATGTAGGTCATCAGTCGCCCATCCGTATTGGCGACGTCGAAGACGCCGTTGTAGTAGATCGCGGTCGAGCTCGAGGAGGACGACGTGCTGGTGCTGGAGGAGGATGACGTCGTGGTCGAGGAGAAGCTGGAGTCGGTCTTGACGGATTCCGGCGCGGGCTCGATGCTCCCGAGCGTCGCCGTGTAGCGGCGGTCCGGGTCGCCCAGGATGGTGAAGTAGGCATTCTGGCCCGGCCGCACCCTGACGACGTCGGCCTCGGAGATCTCGACGCGCACGGTCATGGTCTCGACCTGGCCGAGCACGACGATGGTCGGCGCCGACTGCACGGCGTTGACGGTCTGGCCCTGCGGGGTGGCGATCGCCAGCACGGTGCCGTCGATCGGAGCGGTGATCTTGGTGTAGCCGAGATTGACGCGCGCGGTCTCGATCGCGACCTCGGCCTCGACGATCTGCGCCTCGAGCTGCGCGATCTGCGCCTGGGTCTGCTTCACCGTGGCTTCGGCACTGTCATAGTCCGCGCGCGACGATGCCTTCTGCGCCAGCGTCGTCTGCTGCCGCGCCAAATTCGCCTCGGCGAGCGCCAGCGTGGCCAGCTTCTCGTCGCGCTGGGCGCGCACGTTGCGCAAGGCCGCCTCGTTGGTGCGCAGCGTGTATTGTTGAGTGAGCGAATCGATCTCGGCGATGAGATCGCCCGCTTTGACCTTCTGGCCGAGCTTGACGTTGAGCGCGACGAGCCTGCCGGAGACCTGGGCGCCGACCGCGACCAGCTTGACCGGCTTCAACGTGCCGGTGGCGAGCACGGTCTGCTCGATGTCGCCCGTCGTGACGGGCGCGGTGGCGAGGTTGGCGTTGGGATTGCGCGTATAGCGGTGGGCGATCAGGCCGAGCGCTGCAAGGGCGATGAGACCGGTGGTCAGCAGAGGCCAGCGTCGCCGCCGCTTCGGCTTCGGGGCAGTCGAGATGTCCGCCTCGATCGCGACCGGAGGAGGCATGTGGGGCAAGGGTGCATTCATCGGGCTACTTCGGACGCGGGTGAATCACTTGGGGGTCATCGGGGCGCAACGGCCCGGGCGAGATGCGGGCCAGTGCCGTTGTCGACGACTTCCGGCACCGAGCTGTCGATCGGGCCGGTCCAGCCGCCGCCGAGCGCCTTGGCCAGCGCCACGTAGTTCTTCGCCAATGTGGCGCGGCTCGCGAGCAGGCTGTCCTCGGCGGTGAATTGCGAGCGCTCGGCATCGAGCACGTCGAGGAAGGTGCTGGAGCCGGTCTGGTACAGCGAGCGCGACAGCTTGGCGGCCTCGCCATAGCGGCGCGCCGATTCCGTCAGGCTGCGAATGCGGATACGCTCCTGGCCGAGATTGACGATCGCGTTCTCGACGTCCTCCAGCGCGCTCAGCACGGCGCTGCGCCACGCCACGTGATACTCGTCGCGCTGCGCTTCGGCGACTTCGACGGCGGCCTGCAGCTTGCCACCGTTGAAGATCGGCAGCGAGACACTCGGGCCGATCGACCAGCCGATCGTCGAGCTCTTGCCGAGATCGCCGAGCTTGAGCGCTGATGTCGACACCGTACCGGTCAGGCTGACATCCGGATACAGCGCAGCGGTGGCCTGGCCGATCTTCGCGGTGAACTGCGCGAGCTGGCGCTCCGCCTTTCGCACGTCGGGACGCATCACCAGCACGTCGGCCGGAACGCCCTTCGGCAGCGGCAGGCGCGGCGAAGGGATCGGCAGGCTGCGCGACAGGCGCTGGCTGAGCGCGGTCGGATCGCGTCCGAGCAGCACGCCGAGCCGGTGCACCGCCTGCTGATAGCTCGCCTCATAGGTCGGGATGGTGGCTTCCGTGCTGGCGGCAAGCGCGGCGGCCTTGGCGGTGTCGACGGCCGAGGCCGAGCCGGCGTTCTGCTTGCGCTCGGTCAGCGCCGCAGTCTCGCGCTGCGAGGCGGCGGTGCGCCGCGCCAGCGCCACCCGTGCCTGGTAGGCGCGGGCATCGATGTAGTTGGAGGCGACGTCGCCGATCAGCGTCAGCAGCGTGGCGCGCAGATCGTCCTCGGCGGCATCGACGCCGTAGGCGGCCGCCTCGACGGCGCGGCGGTTGGCGCCGAACAGATCGAGCTCCCAGCTCGAATCGAAGCCGGCCTGGAACTGGCTGGTGGTGGAGGGCGCGATCGCGATGCCATTCGTGGCCGAGCCGGCGCTGCGGGTCTCGGTCGCCGAGCCGGTGCCGCTCACGGTTGGAAACAATGCGCCGGCGGCCTGGCGCTGGGTCGCGCGCGCCTCGCGGATGCGCGCCTTCGCGGCGGCGACATCGAGATTGTCGGCAACCGCTTCGCCCATCAGCTGATCGAGCAGGGGATCGCCGAGATTACGCCACCACTGCGCGAGCTTCAGCGTCGGCGCCGGCTGGCCGCGGTCGCTGCTCCAGCGCGCCGGCGTGCCGAAATCCGGCGTGATGTAGTCGGGCCCGACGGCGCAGCCGGCGAGCAGCGGCGTGGAGAGACAAAGAGCGAGCAGGACTGGCTTCACGGGACTTTGCATCGCGGTTCGGAAGGAGGCCGCGCCGGCTGGACGGCCACGCCGCAGGACTTCCCTGTTGATTGTTTGTCTGAACCCGGAAAGCCTTAGGCGCGATGGCCGTTGCGCAGGGTTAAGTCGCGTGACGAAATGTTTCCGCCTTAACAATACAGCTTGATTTCGCCACGATCGGGCGCGGCTTCGGGCTGTTCTTTTCGGCTAAAATCGACCATGTTCCGCGCATGATGTCGTCACACAATACCGCCGTGGCCGCAGACGCGAACATATCGGCAGCCGCGCGCATCCTCTGCGTCGAGGACGACCGCGAGATTGCAGCATTGCTCACCGAGCTGTTGCAGGAGCACGGTTTTGCGCCGCGCTTCGTCGCCTCGGCGGCTGCGATGAACGACGTCCTGCAGCGCGAGCAGGTCGATCTCATCATGCTTGATCTGATGCTGCCGGACGAGGACGGCATGAGCATCTGCCGCCGCCTGCGCCAGATCTCGACGGTGCCGATCATCATGGTGACCGCGAAGGGCGAGGACATCGACCGCATCCTCGGCCTCGAGCTCGGCGCCGACGACTATGTCGTCAAGCCGTTCAATCCGCGCGAGCTGGTGGCGCGCATCCGCGCGTTGCTGCGCCGCTCGCAGTTACATCCTGCCGTGATCGCTGCGCGTCAGGCCCCGATGAGCTTCGACGGCTGGCGCATCGAGCCGGCGACGCGCACGCTGTTCGATCCCGACCGCGTCAAAATCACTCTGACCAGCGCCGAGTTCGACATCCTCCTGGCGTTCTGCCGCAACGCCGGCCGCGTGCTGTCGCGCGAGCAGCTGATCGAACTGGCGCATGGCGGCCAGGCCGGCCCGGTCGAGCGCAGCATGGACGTCCACATCAGCCGCATCCGCCAGAAGATCGAGCCCGGCGCCAAGAGCTGGAGCATGATCAAGACCGTGCGCCTCGGCGGCTACGTCTTCACGCCAAGAGTCGAGACCCTCGATGAAGCCTGATAGCAAGAGCTGCCCTCGGCTCGGCCTCACCACGCAGATCGTGACCTTGGCGTCGTTGTCGGTGCTGTTCGGCATGGTGTTGATGATCGCGGCGGCGCTGTTGTTCCTCGATCCGCCGGACGAGCAGGAATCACCGGCCTACGGCATCGCGCGTGTCGCGGAGGCCGTGCATTTCGTTCGCGCCGCGAATGATCCCGTCGCCGTCGAGAGCAGCCTGTCGAGCCTGCGCAGCTCCGGCATCCAGGTCGAGCTGGTGCCGCTGACTGCGCTCACGCTGCTTGCGAAACCGGAGCGCAGTGTGCCGCTGACGTCGAAGCTCGCGCGCCGCCAGCTCGGCGTGCTGCGGGACGTCACCTTGCTGCACGGCGTCGGCTATGGCGCGGCGCCGCCGACCCAGATCATCGTCCAGGTCGATGGCGAGCGCGCGCTGGTGTTCGACGACGTGCCGCGGCTGGAGTTCTGGTCGATGGTGGTCAAGCCGGCCGCCGTCTTCCTCTTCCTCATTCTGATCCTCGGCGTGCTCTTGTCGATCTATGCCGCGCGCGCGATCATCCGGCCCTTGTCGGAGATGGCGCGTGCGGCGGCTGCGTTCGGCCGCTCGCCGGGCGCGCAGGAGCCGCTCGGCCGGCGCGGGCCGAAGGAGATCGTGCAGGTCGCCGACGCACTCAACGAGATGCAGGCCCGCATCCGCACGCTGCTCGACGACCGCACGCGGATGCTGGCGGCGATCAGCCACGATCTGCGCACGCCGCTGACCCGGCTGCGGCTGCGCTCGGACCGGATCGGGCAGGGCGACATGCGCAGCGCGATGCTGCGCGACATCGACCAGGTCAGCCGCATGCTCGACGAGACGCTCGATTACTTACGCGACGACACCAAGGCCGAGCAGCCGGCGCGCATCGAGCTGTCGAGCCTGCTGGAGACGATCTGCTGCGACTTCGCCGATGTCGGCCACGCCGTGAGCTATCGCGGCCCGCAGCGGCTGGTCTGCGAGGGCCGGCCGCGGGCGCTGTCGCGTGCGGTGACCAACGTGGTCGAGAATGCGGTCAAGCATGGCAGCGAGGTGATCGTCAGCCTGGACAGCACGGCAGAAGGGATCATCGCTATCGAGGTGGCCGATGACGGCCCCGGCATTCCGCAGGCGCTGCAGGCGCGGGCGCTGGAGCCGTTCGTCAAGCTCGACCAGGCGCGCTCCGCGGGCGGCTTCGGCCTGGGCCTGTCGATCGCGCAGGAGATCATGAAGAAGCATGACGGCGGCATCGCGCTGATGCCGAACACGCCGCGCGGCCTGCGCGTGCGGCTGTCGCTACCGCTGCGCGCGGCGCTGCCCGCCGCCGCGGCGATGCCGGCCAAGGTGGCGTGAGAGCGATCAAACAAAAGACCCCGCCGGAGGGACTGATCCCGGCGGGGTCTCTCATCGGCTGACGGCGGGGGGACGGCGTCAGCTGATCCGCTTCCAGGTCTGGCCGCCGCAGAAC
The DNA here is from genome assembly GCF_900176205.1 of Bradyrhizobium sp. ORS 285. Classification (NCBI taxonomy): domain Bacteria; kingdom Pseudomonadati; phylum Pseudomonadota; class Alphaproteobacteria; order Hyphomicrobiales; family Nitrobacteraceae; genus Bradyrhizobium; species Bradyrhizobium sp. ORS 285. The sequence continues at coordinate 5,661,225 of NZ_LT859959.1, read as the reverse complement.
AGTCCGCCGAACGCGCAGCCCTGGACCCGCAAGGTGGTCGGGTTCTTCAGCACGATCGTGGAGTCGTAGTTGCCGCCGCCATCGGGATCATGGATGCGGCCGACCCATTTGCTGTCCTTCGGCTTCATGTTGATCAGGATCTTCTCGCGGGTCTTCTCGGCGAAGCCGCAGATATTGGTGCCGCACGGCTCGATGACGACATTGCCCTTGCCGCCCTCCGTGGCCCACAGGCCGAGCGGCGAGTTCGGATCGGCAGCCGGCGCGGGCGCCGGTGCCGCAACGGCCGGTGCGGCAGCGATGGTGGTGGGCGCGGGAGCAGGGGCAGGCACCGGCTGCACAGCTGGTGCGGTCGCGGCAATCGGTGCTGGCGGCACCGGCATCTGCATCGTCGTCGACGGCGCGACCGGGACGGGCGCGGCGGGCGGCGGCGCGGCGGCGACAGCGGCGGGCGCACTGACCTGCGGAGCTGCGACCGGCGCGGCAGGCGCACCAGCCGTCGGAGCCGGTGCAGCGGCAGCGCTGGCGGCAGGCGCCTTGCTCGCCGGCGTGTCGTCATCGTCGAACTTGGATTTCAGCCCGCTGAGATCGACGCCGGAGACCTGCAGGCAGGACAGCGACTGGCAGTTGCGCGGCATGGTCACGCGGATCTTGCGGCCGTCGAAATCGAACGCGATCGAGCTGCCGGCCTGCGCGGCGCTGCTCGCGATCAGAACGGCGGCTGCGGCCAGAAAGACGGTCTTCATGATGAACTCCCTCGGGGCGGCGTCGTGAACCTGAGGGAACTCTTAAGGCGCTGAGACCCGCCGATCTGTGACGCAGGTCACCGTCGCGTATGCGCCGGGCGGGCGATGCGGCAGGTCACGTGCGCGTCAGGCGCTGCGACCCTAGACCAGCCCGATCACGATTGCGCCAACGAAGGCAAACGCGGCATACGCGACGATCGTGCTCAACCGACCAGCAGGGGTCATGACACGGCTCCCGTTTTCAGCGTTTTGGAACTGCTGCCGAGATGAGCCTGTCCGCATCGGCAGAAAAGACAGCGCCGCTGCCGCTTATGTGGGTTTCGATCAGCTCGCGTGCCGCGATGGTTTCCGCTCCGTCAACGGACGACGTTGACAGCTCCTTAAGCAAATTGCCGCAAACCTCTGCAGATGACGCGCGGAGTTCGTTTGTATCTCGTCGGCTCCATCGTCCTTGTCTCGCTTGCGGGTTGCGGCCGTGGATTTTTCCAGGAGCGCGAACCGTGGCGGGCCGAGGCCGAGATCGCCTGCCTGAAATCAGGAGCGGTGAAGGAAAGCGCGGACATCGTCCGCATCGATCCGATCTCCGGCCCGGGCATGTGCGGCGCCGACTATCCGTTGAAGGTGGCGGCGCTCGGCGAGTCCACCGCGAGCTACGGCTTCGCCGACGAGAGCCTGCGCCCGCCGGGATCGATCGGCGGCCAACCGCGCTGGCCGATCAACAAACAGCCGCAGAGCTATCCGTCCTCGACCTATCAGCCGCAGCCCGCCTATCCGCCGCCGAATGCCGGCTATCCCGCGGCACCGGCTCAGCCGGGCTATGGCGCAGCGCCCGGCGCGCCGCTGCAACTGGAGCCGCCCGCCGGCGAGGACGACGTGAACCTGCCGGCCGACAGGTCGTATCCCGCCGCGCCGTATCGGGGCCAGCTGGCGCCGCGCGCCGCTTATCCGCAGCAGGAGCCGCCGCCGCGGCTCGGGCCGTCGCGCGATCCGATCGGCACCACGGGTCCGGTCGCGGTGAAGCCGACCGCGACGCTCGCCTGTCCGATCGTCTCGGCGCTCGATCGCTGGCTGGCGGAATCCGTGCAGCCGGCGGCGCAGCGCTGGTTCGGCCAGCGTGTCGTCGAGATCAAGCAGATCTCGGCCTATTCCTGCCGCGGCATGAACGGCAATCCGAGCGCGCACATCTCCGAGCACGCCTTCGGCAACGCGCTCGACATCGCAGCCTTCATCCTCTCGGACGGCCGCCGTATCACCGTCAAGGACGGCTGGATCGGCCTGCCGGAAGAGCAGGGTTTTCTGCGCGACGTCCAGGGTGGCGCCTGCCAGCAGTTCACCACCGTGCTCGCGCCGGGCTCGAACGTCTATCACTACGATCACATCCATGTGGACCTGATGCGCCGCGCCAGCCGGCGGCTGATCTGCCAGCCGGCCGCGCAATCCGGCGAGACGATCGCCGCGCGCGTCCAGCAGCGCCGCTATGGCTACGGCCAGCGCGATCCCGACGTGACGAGCTCGATCTCCTCGCGCAAGCAGCCCAAGTCGATCGGGCAATTGATCAACGAGGAAGACGAACTGCGCGATTACTGAGGCCGAGACTTGGGGGGAATCGCGCGGAGCGAATCGGTAAAGCTCAATTTGCTGGTCGCTGTTCGCGGCCCGACATAAGCCACTCGCTCGCCGCTTGTGCGCGTCTGTGGATTTCTCTTCCGCGGGATGAACGGAGTGCGCCTGCTGTCCCGCCCCGGAACGCAATCGCGACCAGCGCAACATGCGCATTAGGAGTCCGTTGACCATTTTTGCCGTCCGCCATTGGCCGACACTAGACCTGCCACACTCGCCAGGAACAAGGCGCGCGGGGTTCTGGTTGCACGCCGGATGGGAGTGGTGGAGATGGCTTTGTATCGCATCAAGGCGATTGGCTCGGGCTTCGAGGTCTGCACCGGCGAGCAGCCGATCCTGGTGTGCCGCTCGCTGAAGATCGCCCGCCGTGCCGTCGCCGATGCGCAGCGTCTCGCGCTGATGCCGCCGAAGCCGATTCCGTGGCGGGTGCCGCCGCCGAGTGAGAGCTGCAATGACCTCGGCGAGGCCGACGACACGGAGTTCGGCCTTGCGATCGTCGCGGACGGCCCGCCATTGTGCGGCTGAGGAATGGGTGGGCTGATGTGGCCCCGCGTGCTGTGGCTGCCCCCCATCAGCACAGGCGGTGCGCTCCCTCTCCCCGTTCTTCACGGGGAGAGGGTTGGGGTGAGGGGCAACCACACGAGCAGAGCAAGTAATGAGTTCGATTCCTGCTCACGCCAAATCTTGGTGATGCATCTGTTTGCTAGGCAAGGGCGAGAATAGCTCGCCGTTCACACCACCCGTGCCGCTGCCCCTCACCCCGACCCTCTCCCCGTGAAGAACGGGGAGAGGGAGCGTACCGCCGCTGCCGCGTGGACATTGATCTTCATCAGCATCGCTTCGGGCTGCCGAAGTCGACTCCTTATCAGTCCGAGCTCTTCTCCTCATGAAGCCGAGCTCTTCGCCAAGGCGACGGTGAGCTCCCCTCCCCCTTGCGGGGAGGGGTTGGGGGTGGGGGTCTGAGCGCTGAACTCAGTGAGTGCTCCGACCAGCTATCAGCGAGCGGAGAGCGCTACAGGACGCGTCGTGCTCTTCCAGGTATTGAGATCATCATGACGAGCGGAGTTCGGAGACCCCCACCCCCGACCCCTCCCCGCAAGGGGGAGGGGAGTGCACTGCCGTTGTCGCGAGAGCAGGGATGAACGTCGGCAGCGGCGAACTAGAACGTCCCCGCCACCGTCACCCGGAACGTCAGCGGCTCGATCGGGTGCAGGACGCGGTCCATGACGCCGGTCTGGCAGACCTGCGCGGGCACGCCCGTCGGCGCGCTGCCGTAGCAATCCTTGTAGAGCTGGTCCGTGGGCAGCAGCGAGCCGTAGCCATAGGAGATCTGGTTGGCTTTGGTGTTGAACAGGTTCAGCACGTCGAGCTGGATCCGCCAGCCATTGGCGTCGCGGAAGCCGACGCGGCCGTTGAACACGCTGGTCGCGGTGGAGCGGAAGTAGTTGTCTTCCGTCAGCGGCGTCGTGCCGAGATAGCGCCAGCGCAGGCCGCCGAACCAGCCGGTCTTTTCGCCGAGGTTGATGCCGGCCGAGGCGATCATCGATGGTGCGTTGGGGATGTAGTTGCCCGGTGCATTGCCGCGCAGCACCTCGGCCGGTGCGCCCAAGCCGACCAACTGGGCATAGGTCGTGGCCTGGTCGCTGTCGTCGCCGACGAAGCGCGCATGCGTCATCGCGAGGTCGGCGTCGATGTCGATCCACGAGGCCGGGCGATAATGGTTGGTCAGCTCGAAGCCGTAGCGCCGGCTCGGCCGGCTGGCCGAGGTGTCGCCGGCGTCGCCGGAGAACAGGATCTCCGAATCCTGGTTGAGCATGAAGAGGCTGAGCGAGGAGTCGAGGCCCGGAATGATGCGCGTGCGGACGCCGACCTCGGCGCCCTTGGTGCGCACCAGCAGCGGCGAGGAGTCCAGCTTGTTGTTCGCGTTGGCCGGATCCTCGGTCGTCGTCGCGCCGCGGGCGTCGTTGCTGTGCATGCCGTAGCCGGCCCCGAGGAAGAGCTCGGTCTTGTTGAACGGCCCGATCGTCATGCGGAATTTCGGGCTGCCGAGGCTCGCCGACGCGTCGCCGGTGTTGTTGCCGTTGGTCAGCGAATACACGTGCGTCTGGTAATAGTCTCCGCGATAGCCGACGGTGGTGCGCAGCCAGTCGGTCCAGCGCACCGTATTCTCGACATAGAGCCCGACGCTGCCTTCGCCGACCTTGTCGTTGCGCACCGTGCTCAGATAGTCGCGCTGCTTCGTGTAGCTCAGCGCCAGCGCGATGTCGTCATAACGGGTCTGGATGCCGAAGGTCGTCTCCATCGGCCGGCCGGCCAAGCTGCCGTTGAACGTCCGCGACGCATTGGCGCCGAGCATCAGCCGGTCGTCATGCTGGTGAAACTGGTCGCCATTATCCGGATCGCGCAGCCAATAGGTGAAGTTGTTGTAGAGATCGAGCTGGCTCTTCACCACATAGGCATTGGCCTTCCACGAGCCGGCATCGTCGGTGCCGGCGATGCGGCCCGACAACGCGAAGCGGTTGGTCTTGCCGCCATCGGTCGGATCATACGCGTCATAGCGGCCGAGATCGCCCGAAGTGATGGCGCGTTCCGGCACCTGGTCGGTCGAGGTCCAGCGGTTTGCATAGGCCATGCCGGTGATCGAAAAGCCGTCGGTCGCCGTGCCCTGCGAGTAGCGCATCAGGCCGTTGATCTTCTGGGCGTCATCGGGCGTGGTCCACGGCCCGTCATAGCGGCCGGCCTCGCCCGCGATCAGCAGATGGCCGTCGCCGACATGCACCGAGTCCATGCCGAAGAAGCGGCGATAGCCGAAGCTGCCGGCCGTCATCTGCGCGATCGCCTTCGGCACGGTGTCGATCAGGCCGATATGCACGCTGCCCACCGAGGCGAAGTCGCCCTCGTCGGCGAAGTAGGGTCCCTTGCGGACGTCGACGCGGCCGATCGTCTCCGGCATCAGCCAGTTGAGATCGGCATAGCCCTGGCCATGCGCATGGGTGCGCATGTTGACCGGCACGTCATCGACGAACAGCGCGAGATCGGTGCCATGGTCGAGATTGTAGCCGCGGAGGAAATATTGGTTGGCTTTGCCTTCGCCGGAGTGCTGCGTGACGATCAGTCCGGGCACGGCCTCCAGCACCTCGCCGGGGCGCGTCGCTGGCCGCGCGTTGATCTCTTCGCCCGTGATGACGGTTTCACTCGCCATGCTCTGCGCGTGGGCCGGACCCGAGCCAGCATTGGGGGCGCCGGACGGAGCAGAAGCGGCTGTGGTTGCGGAGGCCTGGCTCACCGGCGTCCGCGGCCCACCGGGATGCGGCCGCTGCGCCTCGCGCCGGATCGGCGGCTTGGGCTTCGGCCTGGTCGTCCGCCTCGGCGCATCGACGTCGACGGTCGGCAATTCGGCGGGGGCGCGCTCGGGATGCGCCTGTGCCTGAGGCGCCAGTGCCGCCATCAGTACGCCCACACTCGCCCCACGCCAACGCATCGTCGCCACGCCCTTCGGTCTCGCCGCGGGACATGCATCATCGTTGGCCGCGGGCCCTCATTGGCTCGCGTCACGCTCGCTTGGATCGCCCCGCTATCGAGTGTTAAAGAACGCTAAGGTGACACCAGTATGATGTCAACGAGCAAACATCATACTCGGGGAACGGTGTTGCCGCCGGGAGACGATGCATGCAGCGCCTGACGATCACCATCGACGACGATCTGCTCGCGGAGGTCGACGCCTTCATGGAAATGCGCGGCTACGACAACCGCTCGGAGGCGTTTCGCGATCTCCTGCGCAGCGGCCTGGAGAGCGCCAACACCGGGGCCAGCGACACCCGCCCGTGCATCGCCACCCTGAGCTACGTCTATGATCACGCCGCGCGCGAGCTGCCGAAGCGGCTGACGCAGGAGGCGCATGATCACTCCGGGCTGGCGCAGGCGACCCTGCACGTCCACATCGACCAGGAGAGCTGCCTCGAGGTCACCGTGCTCAAGGGCGCGCGGGCCGAGGTCAAAGCCTTCGCCGACCACGTCATCGCCGAACGCGGCGTCCGCCACGGCCACGTCGCGATGATGCCGATCGAGGCGGCCGCCGACCACGGACACGCGCACAGCCATTCGCACAGCCATAGCCATTCGCATTCCCATACGACGAAGAGCGGGAAGAAGTAGGAGTAGGGTGGGCAAAGGCGCGCCCCGATGCTGCTGATAGAACATTGTCCATCGCGCGCCGTGCCCACCGCGGTCTTTCGGTCGCGCACGGTGGGCACGGCGCGAGACAGCCTTGCGCGTCGACGCAGCGGAGCAGGCGCCTTTGCCCACCCTACACACGGATGTGCGGCAATCAGTCGGTCTCATACTCCGTCATTGCGAGGAGGAGTAGGGTGGGCAAAGGCGCGCCCCGATGCTGCTGATAGAAGTTTGTCCGTCGCGCGCTGTGCCCACCGCGGTCCTTCGGTCGGGCACGGTGGGCACGGCGCGAGACAGCCTTGCGCGTCGATGCAGCGGAGCAGGCGCCTTTGCCCACCCTACACACGGATGTGCGGCAATCAGTCGGTCTCATACTCCGTCATTGCGAGGAGGAGTAGGGTGGGCAAAGGCGCGCCCCGATGCTGCTGATAGAAGTTTGTCCGTCGCGCGCCGTGCCCACCGCGGTGTTTCGGTTGGTCACGGTGGGCACGGCGCGATACAGTCTTGCGCATCGATGCAGCGGAGCAGGCGCCTTTGCCCACCCTACGTACTGGAGCGACGTTCGCGAGTTACGAAAACAGCGTGCGCGCAGAAACTCATTTCCGCAACCCCATCAACATGATTTGCCCTGTCCAGTCCCCCGTGCAAAAATAGCCGCCTTCCATTTATCCGAATTCCATGGTTCACTGCCTCCATCCCGCCTCGATCGAAGAGGGACGTTTCGCGGTCGTCACGAGCGTTGGGGGTGGGGAGCGGTGGCCTGTCGGCGCGCAGCGCGCTGAAATCGCGAGCGGACGAACGCGACCGGCAGGACGGTGAAGTCGTAGGGTCCTGGCGCCCCGATGCTGGCGTCAAGTTCGTGGCGGATGCTTGAGGGCATCGCACGGGCGACGGTGGCTACAAGCCCGGACACCGGGGAGACTACGTATAATCCGTCAACCCATCGCGCAGGGAAGGCCGGGTCGTCTCGGCCAGACCTGTGGTACCTGCCGCCTGCATTTTTTTCCGCAGGCGGGCCACGGGCGCGGTCGGCGCCCGGCCTTCCCTGCGCCCTCCGATCACAAAGAGGGTGATCTGATTGCAGAGCTCGGGCGTCATCTGTCGCGAGAAGGAGAACGCATGTCTTTGGCAGACGTGATCGCGACCGACAGTGTCGCGAGCTTCAGCGCCGCCGGCAACAGCTCAGTTGTTGACACCATAGGTGGCGAGAAACATTCGCACGGCGCTCGAGACGACGCGGTGAACATCCTCCGGCGCCGGCGGCGGCGCGCCCTGGAAGATGAAAGGCAGGAACAGCGTCGCCTGGCACATCAGTTGGAATTGCGAGGCGGCGAGATGGCAGTCATCGATCGCGAGCTCTTTCGCCTCGACGCGGGCCTGCAGATAGGCCGCGAGCCGGTTGATCGTGCCCTCGATAACGCAATCATAATAGCGCCGGCCGACCTCCGGCATGCGCTCGGCAATCGCCATGACGGTGCGAATGGCCGAACCGCCGCCCGGCCGGCACACCACCGCGATCCAGGCACAGCCAAACTCGTACAGCACGGTGGCGGCATCCTGCGCCGGGTCGAAGCTGAAATTCGACGAGCCGCGATGGATCGTCTCCTCCGTGACGATTGCCTCGAACAGCCGGAACTTATCGGCGAAGTAGACGTAGAGCGTGCCCTTGGAGACGCCGGCGACGCGCGCGATCTCCCCCATGCTGGCGCCATCGAAGCCGAGGTCCATGAAGACCTTGCGGGCGCCGTCGAGGATCTGACGCCGTTTCGAGGAATCCTCGTCCTGCGTCACCGAGGTAGTGGTGTGGTCGCCCTCAATCATTGGTTCAGGCTGTTCCCGAAAAAGCCCGTCGAGGCAACGTCGCGACAGGACATGAGCGAGTATGTTGCGGTTGCGAAGATATAGATTGACCGAACGGTTCGGTCAATGATAGAGATCAAACTGACCGAACGGTTCGGTCGATTTCTTTGGGGCGAAGCGGCCCCGCTGCCATGGGTGGGAGTCTGTGATGGCTGCAGCGAGGGAACAGGCTGTGCGGGCACGCCGGCCAGAGGCGGAGAGTGCGCCGAGCCAGGCCAAGCCTGAGGCGGCCCGTCCTCAATCCAGCGAAGCGGCGGCGCGCAAACCCGACACCTCGGCCGACGTCACCGCAGAGGCGCCGGCCGAAAGGCCCGCGACGCCTGCCGGACCTCCCGCGGGACAGAAGCCCCAGGGCGCAACGGCTGCGCCGCCGAAGTCGGGCAAGCGCAAGCGCGTGCTCGCCGGCATTGGCCTGCTGCTGGCGCTCGCCGCCGCGGGCTACGCCACGCACTATTTCCTCGTCGGCCGCTTCATGGTCTCGACCGACGATTCCTATGTCCGCGCCAACAACACCATGCTCGGCGCGCGCGTCTCCGGCCACATTCATGAGATCGTGCCGCGCGACAATGCGGTGGTGCGCAAGGGCGACGTGATCTTCCGCATCGACGACGGCGACTACAAGATCGCGGTCGACGCCGCGCGGGCCAAGATCGCGACCCAGGAAGCGACCATCGCCCGCATCGGCCGCCAGGTCGCCGCGCAGCAGAGCGCGGTCGAGCAGGCGCAGGCCAACCTGACCTCGTCTGAGGCCGCGATGAAGCGCGCCGGGCTCGACTATGAGCGCCAGCAGGCGCTGAGCACCAAGGGTTTTGCATCGCACGCGACCTTCGAGCAGTCGGAGGCTGCGCGCGACCAGGGCCTGGCCGCGGTGCGCGCGGCCCGCGCCGCGTTCGATGCCGCCCGCGACAATGTCGAGGTGACCAAGGCACAGCAGGCCGAGGCAGAGGCGCAACTCGCCGAACTGAAGACCTCGCTCGCCAAGGCCGAGCGCGATCTCGAATTCGCCACCGTGCGCGCGCCGGTCGACGGTACGTTCTCGAACCGTCTGGTCAACACCGGTGACTTCATCGCCGTCGGCCAGCGCCTCGGCAACGTCGTGCCGCTGGACGACGTCTTCATCGACGCGAACTTCAAGGAAACCCAGCTCAAGCGCATCCGTCCGGGCCAGCCGGTGACGATCAAGGTGGACGCCTACGGCGCGCGCGGCTTCAAGGGCGCCGTCGACAGCATCTCGCCGGCCGCGGGCTCGGTGTTCACCCTGCTGCCGCCGGACAACGCGACGGGCAATTTCACCAAGATCGTGCAGCGTCTCCCAGTCCGTATCCGCGTGCCGAAGGACGTCGCGCGCCAGAACCTGCTGCGCGCCGGCATGTCGGTCTACGTCACGGTGGATACGACCGACGGCGCCAAGGATGCCGACAACGACGGCGACCTCGACGCACCGGCGACGGTGCAGGGGAAGTAGTACGTTGATCTAACTGATGCGATTGCATTCGCTGTTGCGTCATCGGCAGTGAACTCCCTCCCCCCTTGCGGGGGAGGGTTGGGGTGGGGGGTCTCCGGGCGACACTGCCGCCGGGGACCCCCACCCCCGACCCCTCCCCGCAAGGGGGAGGGGAGTAGACCGACGGTGCCGCGGCAGTCGTGCTTCTCTCGACAGAGAACAACACCATGGCCACCGCCACCACAGCCAATCCCACCGTGAGCGCGCCGGCGGCGCCGTCGGATCGCATTGCGCCGCGGCGGCTGATCGCGTTCCTGATCATGGTGTTCGGCATGTTCATGTCGATCCTGGACATCCAGATCGTGTCGGCGTCGCTGACCGAGATCCAGGCCGGCCTGTCGGCGAGCTCCAGCGAAGTGTCCTGGGTGCAGACTGCCTATCTGATCGCCGAGGTGATCGCGATCCCGCTGTCCGGCTTCCTGTCGCGCGCTCTCGGCACGCGGCTGCTGTTCGCGATCTCGGCCGCCGGCTTCACCATCTCAAGCTTCCTGTGCGGCTTCGCTTCATCCATCGAGCAGATGATCCTGTGGCGCGCACTGCAGGGCTTCCTCGGCGCCGGCATGATCCCGACCGTGTTCGCCTCGGCCTACACGGTGTTTCCGCGCTCCAAATTCCACATCGTCGGTCCCATCATTGGTCTCGTCGCGACGCTCGCGCCGACCGTGGGCCCGACCGTCGGCGGCTACATCACCGACGCGATGTCGTGGCACTGGCTGTTTTTCGTCAACATCCCGCCGGGCATCCTGATCACCATCGGCGTGCTGGCGCTGGTCGATTTCGACGAGCCGCATTTCGAGCTGCTCGAGCGCTTCGACTGGTGGGGCCTGTTGTTCATGGCCGGCTTCCTCGGCTCGCTCGAATATGTGCTGGAGGAGGGGCCGCAATATGAGTGGCTGCAGGACACCTCGGTGGCGATCTTCGCCGCAGTGTGCGCGGTGTCCGCGATCGGATTCTTCTGGCGCGTGCTGACGGCGGACGAGCCGATCGTCGATCTCTACGCCTTCGGCAACCGCAATTTCGCGGTCGGCTGCCTCCTGCAATTCTGCATCGGCATCGGCCTCTACGGCCTGACCTACATCTATCCGCGCTACCTCGCCGAAGTCCGCGGCTACAGCGCGCTGATGATCGGCGAGACGATGTTCGTCTCAGGCGTTGTCATGTTCCTGATGGCGCCGGTGGTCGGCCGCCTGATGGTGAAGATCGACATGCGGCTGATCATCGCCTTCGGCCTGATCATCTTCGCGATCGGCTCCTATCAGATGACCGGCATCACCCGCGACTACGACTTCTGGGAGCTGTTCCTGCCGCAGGTGATGCGCGGCGTCGGCATGATGTGCGCGATGGTGCCGACCAACAACATTGCGCTCGGCACGCTCGCGCCCGACCGCGTCAAGAACGCGTCGGGCTTGTTCAACCTGATGCGCAATCTCGGCGGCGCCGTCGGGCTCGCGATCATCAACCAGGTGCTGAACGATCGCACCGACCTGCACATCTCGCGCCTGCACGAGCGCGTGAACTGGGGCAACGCGACTGCCGTCGAAACGCTCAACATGCTGCAGCAGAAGCTGCAGGGCATGGGCGACTCGGCGCTGATGGCGATGAAGCAGCTGTCGCAGATCGTGCACCGCCAGGCCGTGGTGATGGGCTATGGCGATGCGTTCTTCATGCTGACCTGCTTCTACATCGCGCTCAGCTTCATGGTGCTGCTGCTCAACAAGCCGAGCTCGCCGATGGCCGGCGGCGGCGACGCACATTGACGTGAGAAGCCCGCGCGACGACCGCGGGTTGCCAAATCGTACCGTCGATGGTATGGAACACGAATTGCCGCTCGAACCGGGGAGATCTGCATGACCACATCGCATCTGCAGACCGCATGCACCCGGTCGATGCTCGCGCTTTCGACCGCTGTTCTCTCGACATCCGCGCGGTCGATGCCGGTCCTGGTAGTCCGTCGCTCGCATTGAGCGCCACCACTTCACTTCCCAACGCCTGATACTTCATTCGCAGACCGCGCGCGTCGTCGTGTCTGCCTCATTTGGAGCCGGTCCTGCGCCCGCGAGCGCGGCCGGATGATGCCATGACCCTCAACGTCTCCGGCCTGAAGGCCGACAAGCGTCCCGCCGCGATCCGCGTCGTGATTCCGTTCGTCACCCGCCACTGGCTGAAGCAGCCGCGCATGACGCTCGGCATCGCCGTGTGCCTGCTCGGCGCCACCGCCGCCGATCTGTTCATGCCGCTATTCTCCGGCAAACTGGTCGACGCGCTGACGCTCGGCCCGGCCAATGCCGATGCACGACACTCGGCGCTGGTGTCGTTCGCCGCCATCGTCGCGCTCGGCTTCGCTTCGATCGTGCTGCGATTGTCCGGGCTGCAACTGATCGTGCCGTTCACGCTCCGCATCATGTCGGACGTGGCGCGCGAGGCCTTCGTGCGCGTGCAGCGCTTCTCCACCGACTGGCACGCCAACAGCTTCGCCGGCTCGACGGTGCGCAAGATCACCCGGGGCATGTGGGCGCTCGATCTCTACAACGACACCATCCTGCTGGCGCTGCTGCCGTCGCTGTCGGTGCTGCTCGGCTCGATGGTGCTGCTCGGCCTGCATTGGGGCGCGCTGGGCGGGGTGATCGCCGTCGGGGCCGTGCTGTACACGGCGATGACGGTGGTGTTCTCGACCCGCTACATCGCACCGGCCGCGCGGATCTCCAATGCCTGGGACACCAAAGTTGGCGGGACGCTGGCGGATGCGCTGAGCTGCAACGCGGTGGTGAAGTCGTTCGGGGCGGAGGCGCGCGAGGACGGCCGGCTGATGCGCGTCGTCAACCGCTGGTCCCGTCGCGTCAACCGCACCTGGCTGCGCTACAACACCACGGCAGCCGTGCAACTGGGCGTGCTGCTGTGCCTGCGCTCGTCGGTGATCGGCGGCGCCGTGCTGCTGTGGATGGCGGGCAGGGCCTCGCCGGGCGACGTCACCTATGTGCTGACCAGCTACTATGTGATTCACGCTTACCTGCGCGACGTCGGCATGCACATCAACAACCTGCAGCGCGCGGTCAACGACATGGACGAACTGGTGGCGATCCACGGCGAGCCGATCGGCATTGTCGATGCCGCCGATGCCAAGGCGATGACGGTGAGCGGCGGGCACATCGTGTTCGATGCGGTGACGTTCCACTATGGCGGCCATCGCACGCCGCTGTACGACCGGCTGTCGGTGGACATCCGGCCGGGCGAGCGGATTGGCCTCGTCGGGCGCTCCGGCTCCGGCAAGACGACGTTCGTCAAGCTGGTGCAGCGGCTGTACGACGTCAGTGGCGGAAAAATCCTGATCGATGGCCAGGACATTGCGCACGCGAAGCAGGATTCGTTGCGCAGCCAGATCGCCATCGTGCAGCAGGAGCCGATCCTGTTCCACCGCTCCCTGGCCGAGAACATTGCCTATGGCCGCCCGGGCGCCAGCCAGGCGGAGATCGAGCAGGCGTCGCGGCTTGCGAACGCGCATGAGTTCATCACGCGCCTGCCCAAAGGCTACGGCACCCTGGTCGGCGAACGCGGTGTGAAACTGTCAGGCGGCGAGCGGCAGCGGGTCGCGTTGGCGCGGGCGTTCCTGGCGGATGCGCGGGTGCTGATCCTGGACGAGGCGACCTCGAGCCTCGATTCGGAATCGGAGGCGCTGATCCAGGAGGCGATGGAGCGGCTGATGAAAGGTAGGACGGCGATCGTGATCGCGCATCGGCTGGCGACGGTGCGCAGCCTCGACCGCATCCTGGTGTTCGACCGCGGCCGCATCGTCGAGCAGGGCAATCACGCCGCGCTCGTCGGCCGGCCCGGCGGGCTGTACCGCAGCCTGTTCGAGCGCCAGGCCACCGAGTTCGGCCAGCTCTCGGCCGCAGGCTAAAATGGTGAGGGGCCCGACGCTTGAGCGTCGAGCCCCTCATGAACATATCAGCCGGCCTGTAAGCCGGGTTCTGTAGGGCACCGCCAAGCTAGCGCATGACGATACGTGACGGCCATTCCTCTGGGATCGCGCTTGCGCGAGACCTCGGGCAACCTACCCGGACGGCGAGCCTGACATCGCTCCCGCGGACGTCATCGTCGAAACGATTGTCTCCGCGTGGCCGTCCCTATTCGGTTTTGCTCCCGGTGGGGTTTACCATGCCGGTTCCGTTGCCGGCCCCGCGGTGCGCTCTTACCGCACCTTTTCACCCTTACTGCCTCCCTTGCGGGAAGAAGCGGTTCGTTCTCTGTGGCACTGTCCCTGGGGTCGCCCCCGCCGGACGTTATCCGGCACCGCATGTCGATGGAGCCCGGACTTTCCTCCCCGGCGGCCTTTCGGCACCTGCCGGAGCGGCCGTCCGGCCGACTGACGCGCTGTGAATGGGGCTTTGCAGCCGGCGCGTCAAGCCGTCGCCGCGCCGGCGAAAAATATTATCCTGCGCGTGTCGTTCCGCGTCGACGTCGTTCGACTGGATGTCGGCGATCCACCCGAAGAGAGGAGCAAGTCCGATGCAGTACCTGTTGATGATCTATCTCAACGAGGTCGAATACGCGAAGATGGAGAAGGAGGCCGAGGGCAAGATGCTCGCGGAGTATCAGACCTTCACGCAATCGATCATCTCGAGCGGCAATTATAAGGGCGGCGACCGTCTGCAGCCGACGTCGACCTCGACGACGGTGCGGGTCCGCGATGGCAAGATCCTCACGACCGACGGTCCGTTTGCAGAAACGCGCGAGCAGCTCGGCGGCTACTACATGATCGAGGCCAAGAACATCGACGAGGCGATCGGCATTGCCGCCCGGATTCCGGGCGCCCGGCTTGGGTCCATCGAGGTCAGGCCGGTCTGGCAATACAATCATTGAACCCAGCGCTGCGGCCGACGAGATGACGCCCGGTGCCATTGAAAAGGCGTTCCGCGACGAGTCCGGTCGCGCGCTCGCGACCCTGATCCGGCTCGTCGGCGACTTCGATCTGGCCGAAGACGCGCTGCAGGACGCGTTCGCGACAGCGCTGCTCACCTGGCGGGGATCCGAGATCCCCGCCAATCCGCGGGCGTGGCTCGTCAATGTCGCCCGCAACAAGGTGATCGATCGGATCCGGCGCCGGCGCAACTTCCGCGACAAGGAAGCCGAGATCGTCCACGCCATCGAGCGCGACGCCGCCAGCGAGGATGTCGAGGCGCCAGCCGATCTCGACGACGACATGCTGCGGCTGATCTTCACCTGCTGCCATCCGGCGTTCGCGCCGGAGGTGCAGGTGGCGCTGACCTTGCGCACGGTCTGCGGGCTGACCACGGCCGAGGTCGCGCGTGCATTTCTGATCAGCGAGGAGGCGATGGCGCAGCGTCTCGTACGTGCCAAGCAGAAGATCCGCCTCGCTGGCATTCCCTATGAGGTGCCCGGGCGCGAGGCTCTGGACGAACGCCTGCGCGGCGTCTTGACGGTCATCTATCTCGTCTTCACCGAGGGCTATCTCGCGACCTCCGGCGCCGAGTTGATCCGGCATGATCTCGCCTGCGAGGCGATCCGGCTTGGCCGTCTCTTGCTCGGCCTGATGCCGGAGGCGCGCGACATCAGAGGCCTCCTCGCCCTCATGCTGTTGCACGATGCGCGCCGTGCGGGGCGAACCGATGCCTCGGGCGACATCGTCCTGCTCGAGGAGCAGGACCGCTCCACCTGGAATCGCGCGCAGATTGCCGAAGGACTGGCGCTGGTCGAGCAGGCCCTGAGCGTCAAAGGTCGGCCACAGCCCTATACGGTGCAGGCGGCGATCGCCGCGCTCCATGCGCGGGCGCCGAGCTACGAGCACACGGACTGGCGTCAGATCGTCGGCCTGTACGAGGTGCTGCTGCGGATCCGCGCCATCCCCCGTCATCGAGCTCAATCACGCAGCCGCGGTATCGATGGTTGATGGCCCGGCGCGAGCGCTTGCGTTGGTCGATTCCCTGGTGGGGCGGGGGGGATTGAAGCAATACGACCTGTTGCCCGCGGTCCGCGCGGATCTGTTGCGGCGGCTCGACCGACGCGATGAAGCTCGCGCAGCGTATCGCGAGGCGAGCGACGCAACGCAGCTCGTCCCGCTCAGGCGGCTCTACGCGCGCCGGCTTCGGGAGCTCGATGCGCCGTCTTAATGGATCAGGCGCGCGGCGTCGGCTCTTCCGCCGGCAGGCTGGTCAGGAGTGCATGCAGCGTCCAAAGAGTGGAGCGGTCGGCGATGCCGTCGACCTTCTCGGGGCGGAAGTGCCGTTGGAACGCGGTGACCACCTCCATCGTGAGGCCGTCGAACTTGCCGGTGATCGGCACGCCGTAGCCGTATCGGGCGAGCGCCTTCTGCAGGCCCTTGACGTCGTCGCCGATGCTGCCGAGCTTTAGGGTCTCACCCTTGGTGATCGCCGCGGGCTGCACCCAATGGCCGACGCCGGAATTGGCGAGGGAGTGCCAGGGAAACTTCTCGCCCGGATCCTTCTTGCGCGACGGCGCAACGTCGGAATGGCCGAGCACGCGATGCGCCGGCACGTTGCGGCGGAGCATGATGCCGCGGCACAGCGCGATCACGGCGGCGATCTGCCTCGGCGGAAAGTCCGGATAGCCCCAGTCGTGGCCGCGATTGACGATCTCGATGCCGATCGAGCAGGAGTTGATGTCCTCCTCGCCGCCCCAGGACGACAGCCCCGCATGCCAGGCGCGCAGCGCCTCGGGCACGCATTGGACGATGCGGCCATCCTCGAGCACGATGTAATGCGCCGAGACCTCCGTGCCGGCGGTGCACAGCTTGGTGATCGCGCCCTCGACATCCGGCATGCCGGTGTAGTGGAGGATGACCATGTCCGGTTGGCGGCCACCCTTGCGCTCACCAAAATTTGCGGACGGGATCACGTCGGACGCGATCGACGAATCCGGCGTGAAAACCGGCAGGTCTGAGACGCCCTTGGGAATCGGCACTGCGCGCGGCCGCTTCGATTCGGACTTGTCGGTTGAATCGGTCATGAAGCACTCGAAGCGGAGGCGGCGACGACAATCAATCAAATTGAATATGGGCAGGCACTACTCTTTTACATGTCCCAGCCGCAATCGAAATCGCATGGCGAGCCCCTCGTATTGATCAGATCCGTTGCGCAAAGGCGGCGAGGGTTGTTGAGATGCAGCCAGATGCTCGCCACGACTCGGCTGTTCCAGAGAGTGCCCAAGATCCGCCACAGACCGTCAACGGTTTGTTAACGCTAAAGGCCGTTACTAAGTGGTGAAGAGCCAAGCCGGCTTTCGGGACGGCAAGCCGCCATATGCAAGGTCCTGCACGGGATATCACCGGTTCGAGCGCTGTCGGGGGCATCCGGCAGCGCACGATCGTTGATGGACCGGCGCTCGCCCCGGCGCGGAGTTCGCGTGCCGGGGCTCGGGCCATTGTGAGGCGGGCGATTGACCGTCCCGGACGGTGGCTTGGTGAATTGACGAGGCGCGAGGATCGAAGGCGCGATGGGCTCGCAGCCGAGCATAGTCAGTCCGGGTCGGCGGCATCCGTGTGGAGCGGCCGCGTGAGCACGGCTGACCAGCGCCATATCCCGGTGCTCGGCCCTGAAGCGGTCGAGATGCTGGCGCCCCGCGATGGCGGAACCTATGTCGACGCGACGTTCGGCGCGGGCGGCTACACCCGGCTGATTCTGGCAACACCGGGAACGCGGGTGATCGCAATCGACCGCGACAGCACTGCGATTGCTGAAGGCGTTGACCTCGTCGCCGAAGCGGGCGGCCGGCTCACGCTGGTCGAGAATCGCTTCTCAGCAATTGCCGACATCTGCGCCGCGCAGGGGCTCGACCACGTCGACGGCGTCGTGATGGATGTCGGCGTGTCGTCGATGCAGCTCGATTCCGCCGCGCGCGGGTTCTCGTTCCGCTTCGACGGTCCGCTCGACATGCGCATGGGCGCGACGGGACCGACCGCCGCCGACGTCGTTGCGCAGGCCTCCGAGCGTGATCTGGCCGATGTCATCTATATCCTGGGTGAAGAACGCCACTCCCGCGGGGTGGCTCGCGCGATCGTCGCCGCGCGCAGGGAGCAGGCGATCACGACGACACGGCAGCTCGCCGATATCGTGGCACGCGTGGTGAGATCCAAGCCGGGGGACATCCATCCGGCGACGCGCACGTTCCAGGCGCTGCGGATCCTCGTGAACGAGGAGCTGGACGAGCTCGAAGAGGCATTGTCGGCAGCCGAGCGCATCCTCGCAACCGGCGGCCGTCTCGCCGTCGTCTCGTTCCATTCGCTCGAGGACCGCATCGTCAAGACGTTCCTGGCCGAGCGCAGCAGGACTGGCGGCGGCTCGCGTCATCTGCCGGAGATCGCGCAGGAGACGCCGAGCTTCAAACCGCTAAACCGCAAGCCGGTGGTGGCAGGGGAGGCTGAAACCGAGGCCAATCCGCGCGCGCGGTCCGCCAAGCTGCGCGGTGCCGAGCGCACGACGGCGCCGGCGCATGCGCCGGCCTCGTCATCGCCCTGGCCGCGCTTGGCCGACGTCCTGCGGGGAGGCTGACCGATGCGCCTCCTGCATCTCGTGGTGATCTGCTCGCTGATCTTTGCGGCCGCCTATGTCTATCGCATCAAGATGGAATCGACCGCGCGCGTCGAGCGCGTGCTGCAATTGCGCGCCGAGATCCGCGAGCAGCGCGAGGCGATCGCGATCCTGCGCTCGGAATGGGCCAAGCTCGACGCGCCGCTGCGGCTGCAGGGGCTGGTCGAGCGGCATCTGCCGCTGAAGCCGCTCAACGCGACGCAATACGACAGCCTGAAGAATCTCCCAGAGCGGCCGCCGCGCTTCGCGCGTCCAGACAATCCGGATCCGATCGGCTCGATGATCGATACGATCGACGCCATCAATGAAGAACCCCCCGTGACCGGATCGGTCTCTCGTCCGGAGGATCAGCAATGACCGATCAGCTTCGGCCGCATGTGAAGCCGCAGGAGCCATGGCGCCAGCGCCTCGTGCGCACGCTGCTGTACGGGCGCGACGTCGATCGCACGGCCAAGGCGCGGGCGCGCATTGGTCTCGCGATCATCGCCTTCGCCGCGGTCTATGCCGTCATCGGCGGCCGGCTCGTGATGTTCGCGGCAGGTTCCGACGGTCCGAGCGCGCGGCGCTCCGCGCAGCAGGACGCCATCGCGACCGCGCGGCCCGATATCGTCGACCGCAACGGCGCCGTGCTGGCGACCGACGTCAAGACGCCGAGCCTGTTCGCCGAGCCGCGCCGCCTCATCGACAAGGACGAGGCCATCGAGCTGCTCACCGCGACCTTGCCCGATCTTGACACGAACGAAGTGCGCGAGCGCATGATGTCGCGCAAGGGCTTCGTCTGGCTCAAGCGCGAGATGACGCCGAAGCAGCAGCAGGACATCCATCGCCTCGGCCTGCCGGGCGTCGGCTTCCTGCGCGAGAACAAGCGTGTCTATCCCACGGGCAACGAGGTCGCCCACCTGATCGGCCTGGTGAATATCGACAACCAGGGCATCGCCGGCATGGAGAAGTGGCTCGACAATCAGGGCCTCGCCGACCTGCATCGCGCCGGCTTCGCCACCGACCGCCTGCAGAAGCCCGTCGAGCTCTCGGTCGACCTGCGCGTCGAGCATGCGCTGCGCGATGAGCTGCTCAAGGCCAAGGAGAAGTTCAAGACCAAGGCGGCTTCGGGTCTCGTCGTCAACGTCAGGACCGGCGAGATCATCGCGATGGTGTCGCTGCCGGACTTCGATCCGAACAACCCGAAGGAAGCGCACGATCCGGACCGCATCAACCGCCTGACCACCGGCGTCTACGAGATGGGCTCGACCTTCAAGGCGTTCACTTTGGCGATGGCGCTCGATACCGGGAAATATGATCTCAATTCGCTGTGGGATGCGCGCGGGCCGCTGCATTACGGCAAGTTCGCGATCCATGACGACGAGCCGAAGGGCCGCTTCCTCAACATGAAGGAGGTGTTCTATTTCTCGTCCAACGTCGGCGCGGCCAGGATCGCGCTGACGCAGGGTGTGGAAGGCCACAAGGCCTTCCTGCGCAAGATGGGCCAGTTCGACCGGTTGCGCACCGAGCTGCCGGAGAGCGCCTCGCCGATCCTGCCCAAGCGCTGGGCCGAGTTGAACACCGTCACGATCGCGTTCGGCCACGGCATGGCGGTGGCGCCGCTGCAGGGCGTGATGGGCGTGAGCGCCCTGGTCAATGGCGGTCTGCTGATCCCGCCGACCTTCATGAAGCGCACCGAGGCCGAGGCGATGGCGATCGCCAAGCGCGTCATCAAGCCGGAAACCTCGGAGAAGATGCGCTATCTGATGCGTCTGAATGCCGAGGTCGGCACCGCGCGCAAGGCCGACGTGAAGGGCTATTACATCGGCGGCAAGACCGGCACCGCCGAGAAGGTGATCAATGGCCGCTACGCCAAGAAGAAGGTGCTGACCCTGTTCACCGCCGTGATCCCCGCCGACAAGCCGAAATACCAGCTCCTGATCATGCTGGACGAGCCGCAGCCGCTGAAGGAGACCTACGGCTTCATCACCTCGGGCTGGAACGCGGTGCCGACCGCCGGCAATGTGATCTCCCGGATCGGGCCGCTGCTGGGCATCGAGCCCCGTTTCGACCTGCCGCCGTCCGACCGCCAAATTCTTGCGGCATCGCGGCTGACGCAGTAAGCCGTCCGCGAATCGCAAGGCTATGGAGCTGCCGCCGCCCGGGCGGGAGCCAGGACTGGTACGGGACCGGGATGAAACTTCACGATCTCCTCGGCGATATGGCGCGGCTCGACCCGCAAATCGCCGCCGTCGAAGTCTCCGGTCTGGCCGTGGACAGCCGCGCCGTCCGGCCCGGCGACCTGTTCTTCGCGCTGTCGGGAACCAAGACGGATGGCGCCCGCTTCATCGCGGCTGCGATGGCAGCCGGCGCGGCCGCCGTGGCCGGTGCTTCGGCACCGGAGCAGGGGCTCTCGGTTCCCTTCATCGTGCTGCCGAACCCGCGGCGTGCCTTGGCGCTGGCGGCGTCGCGCATCTTCCCGCGGCAGCCGGCGACGATTGCCGCGGTCACCGGGACCAGCGGCAAGACCTCGGTGGCCGCGTTCACGCGCCAGATCTGGCAGCGGCTCGGCCACAGCTCGGCCAGCATCGGCACGGTCGGCCTGGTGTCGGATAAGCGCACCGTCTACGGTTCCCTGACCACGCCGGATCCGATCGCGCTGCATCGGCAGATCGACGAGATCACGCAGGATGGCGTCACGCATCTGGCGTTCGAGGCCTCATCGCACGGGCTTGATCAGTTCAGGCTGGATGGCGTGAAGGTTTCGGCCGGCGGGTTCACCAACCTGTCGCGCGACCACATGGATTACCACCCCGACATCGCGCATTACCTCAACGCCAAGCTGCGGCTGTTCCGCGACCTCGTTCCGCCCGGCGGGCCAGCCGTGATCTCGGCCGATCATGAATGCTCGCTGGAGGTCATCGCTGCGGCGGAGACGCGCGGCCTTCACTTGATGACCGTGGGGACGAGCGGCGACGGGGCAGGGCCGGGCATCCGGCTCGTTGCGGGCGCCATCGACGGCTTTGCGCAGCAGCTCGAGATCCAGCATTGCGGCCGGATGTATTCCGTCCGGCTGCCACTGGTCGGTGCCTTCCAGATCGAGAACGCATTGGTCGCGGCGGGCCTCGCGATCGGGACCGGGAGCGATCCGCAAGCCGTGTTCGAGTCGCTGGAGACACTCGAAGGCGCGAAGGGGCGGCTCGAACTGGTCGGCGAGCACAACGGCGCGCCCATCTTCATCGACTACGCCCACAAGCCGGATGCGCTGGCCAAGGCGCTGCACGCCTTGCGGCCCTATGCCTCAGGAAAGCTCGTGGTCGTCTTCGGCGCCGGTGGCGACCGTGACACCGGCAAGCGGCCGCTGATGGGCGAGATCGCAGCCGCAGAGGCCGACAGCGTCATCGTGACCGACGACAATCCGCGCAGCGAGGATCCTTCAGCAATCCGCGCTGCGATTCTCGCCGCCGCACCCGGCGCGCGCGAGATCGGCGACCGCGCCGAGGCGATCCGCGTTGCGATCAGTGAGCTCCAGCCGGGTGACGCGCTGATCGTCGCCGGCAAGGGGCACGAGGTCGGCCAGATCATTGGCGGCACCACCCTGCATTTCAGCGATCACGAAGCGGTCGCGGACGTACTGGCGGCGAGGGCATCATGACGAAGGCGCTGTGGACGGTGGCCGAAGCGGCGCGTGCGCTCGGCCTGACCGGCGACTATCCGGAAACGCCGATCGACTTCGTCACGCAGGACAGCCGCGCGGTGAAGCCGGGCAGTCTGTTCGTCGCGCTCAGCGGCACGCCGAGCGGCGGATTCGTGTCGAGCTTTGCCTCCAGCCGCGACGGCTGGGAATTCGCCGCCAATGCCGAAGCGGCCGGCGCGGTGGCGATGATCGTGCCGCATCGAATTGAGGGCGTCACCGTACCGCAGCTCGTGGTGCCGGACACGCTGATCGACGGCTTGTGGGCACTCGCGCGCGCGGCACGAGCGCGTTTTCACGGGCCGGTGATTGGGCTCACCGGCAGCGCCGGCAAGACCTCGACCAAGGAGTTCATCGCCGCCTATCCCGGGGCCTCCGCCAGCCCATCGAGCTTCAACAATTTCTGGGGCGTGCCGCTGACGCTTTGCAATGCCGATCCATCGGCCTCGGTCTGGGTGGTCGAGATGGGCATGAACCAGAAGGGCGAGATCGCGCGGCTGACGGAGCTGTCGCAGCCGACCGTGGCGCTGGTGGTGAATGTGCAGCCGGTGCATCTGGAGAAGCTCGGCAGCCTCGAAGCGATCCGGCAGGAGAAGGTCTCGATCGCGCGTGGCCTGGCCGCGGATGGCATCCTTGTCCTTCCCGCTGATCTCGCAGCACCCGAATGGACCGGCAAGGCGATCCGCTTTGGCGGCGGCGCGGAGGTTCGCGAGCTGTCGCATAGCTCGCGCGGTGAGAGCTGGGACGTGACGGCCGATGTCGCCGGCTGCCAGGTCACGTTTGCCCTGACGCCCGGCGCGCCGCATCGCCTGCACAATGCGCTGGCGGCGCTGGCGTCCGTCGCCGCGGCCGGCCTCGATCCAGCACAGCTGGCGCCGGCGCTCGGTCATGTCGGCATCATGACCGGCCGAGGCGTCGAGCAGACCGTCGGCGACATCGTGCTGATCGACGACAGCTTCAACGGCAACCCGGCGAGCATGGCCGCGGCGCTCGACAGCCTGCAGGCCCGCCCCGTGCGCGGCCGGCGGATCGCGATCATCGGCGACATGCTCGAACTCGGCGATGAGGCGCCGTCCTACCATGCCGAGATGGCCGGCCATCTCGCCGGGATCGACGGTGTGTACTGCGTCGGCCCGTTGATGCGTCATTTATTCGACAACCTGCCTGAAGCGAAGCGGCTCGGCTGGCATGAGGATCCGGTGACGCTGGATGCCGGCGAGCTCGCGGCGCTCCTGGTGCCCGGCGACGTCGTCGTCATCAAGGGCAGCAAGAAGATCTTCTGGGTCAACAAGTTCGTGTCGAAGCTCGCCGCCGCCTTGCAGAGCCGCGCGTAACAATCGGGCGATATCGCGGCGCGGCAGAACGATGTTTTCCACTGGTGGTCGAAGCAGTCATGCCGGGCGGATCGTTCCGCCGGGCCACGATTCGCACCCGGCCCCGATCATGGTTAAAAGAGGCGGACTGGATTCGTGCAGGGGACTTCCTGTCGCACGCCCGGTCCCGGTCAGACGGCATAGGCGGGTTGGATGTTCTACTGGTTGATCGAGCTGACGAATACGTTTCCGAGCCTGTCGGTGTTTCGAGGACTGCTGAACGTGTTCCGGTACATCACGTTCCGAACCGGCGGCGCTGTGGTCACCGGCGCGCTGTTCGTGTTCCTGTTCGGTCCCTGGATCATCGATCATCTTCGCCTGCGCCAAGGCAAGGGCCAGCCGATCCGCACCGACGGACCGCAATCGCACATC
Source organism: Bradyrhizobium sp. ORS 285 (assembly GCF_900176205.1). Classification (NCBI taxonomy): domain Bacteria; kingdom Pseudomonadati; phylum Pseudomonadota; class Alphaproteobacteria; order Hyphomicrobiales; family Nitrobacteraceae; genus Bradyrhizobium; species Bradyrhizobium sp. ORS 285. The sequence goes on along the minus strand of NZ_LT859959.1, from coordinate 5,637,346 downwards.
ATCAGCAAGAAGGGCACGCCGACGATGGGCGGCCTGATGATCCTCTCAGGTCTCGTCGTCTCCACCGTGCTGTGGGCCAATCCGCTCAACCCCTACGTCTGGATCGTGCTGGCCGTGACGCTCGGCTTCGGCTTCGTCGGCTTCTATGACGATTATCTCAAGGTGACCAAGCAGTCGCATTCCGGCTTTGCCGGACGCGCGCGGCTCCTGATCGAGGCAGCGATTGCGCTGGTCGCCTGCTATGCGCTGGTCCGGCTCGGACGCGATCCGTCCTCCACCGGGCTCGCGATTCCGTTCTTCAAGGATCTCGTCTTCAAGTTCGGCTGGATGTACGTGATCTTCGGCGCCTTCGTCATTGTCGGCGCCGGCAATGCCGTCAACCTGACCGACGGTCTCGACGGCCTCGCCATCGTGCCGGTCATGATCGCGTCCGCGAGCTTCGGCCTGATCGCCTATCTCGCCGGCAATGCCGTGTTCTCCGACTATCTGCAGATCCATTATGTCGCCGGCACCGGCGAACTGGCGGTGCTGTGCGGCGCGGTGCTCGGCGCGGGCTTAGGCTTCCTCTGGTTCAACGCGCCGCCGGCTTCGATCTTCATGGGGGACACCGGCTCGCTGGCGCTCGGCGGCATGCTCGGCTCGATCGCGGTCGCGGTGAAGCACGAGATCGTGCTCGCGGTCATTGGTGGCCTGTTCGTGCTCGAGGCGGTGTCGGTGATCGTGCAGGTCGCCTCGTTCAAGCTGACGGGCAAGCGCATCTTCAGGATGGCGCCGATCCATCATCACTTCGAGCAGCTCGGCTGGACCGAGCCGCAGATCGTGATCCGGTTCTGGATCATCTCGGTGATGCTGGCGCTGGTCGGCCTCTCGACCTTGAAGCTGCGCTGACATGATCCCCGTCACCTCATTTGCCGGCAAGACCGTCGCCGTGTTCGGGCTCGGCGGCTCCGGGCTGGCGTCATGCCACGCGCTGCGCGCGGGCGGTGCCGAAGTGATCGCGGCCGATGACGGTGCCGACCGGATGACCGAAGCAGCAAAGGCCGGCTTCATCACGGCGGACTTGCGCACTGTCTCCTGGGCCAATTTCGCCGCGCTGGTGCTGGCGCCGGGCGTGCCGCTGACCCATCCCGTGCCGCATTGGAGCGTGCTCAAGGCGCGCGACGCGGGCGTCGAGGTCATCGGCGACATCGAGCTGTTCTGCCGCGAGCGCAGACGCCACGCGCCGGATGCGCCGTTCGTCGCCATCACCGGCACCAACGGCAAGTCGACGACGACGGCGCTGATCGCGCATCTGATGCGGGTCGCCGGCTACGACACCCAGATGGGCGGCAATATCGGCACCGCGATCCTGTCGCTGGAGCCGCCGCGGATGGGCCGTGTGCACGTCATCGAGATGTCGTCCTACCAGATCGACCTCACGCCTTCACTCGATCCGAGCGTGGGTATCCTGATCAATGTGAGCGAGGACCATATCGACCGCCACGGGACGATCGAGAACTACGCGGCGGTGAAGGAGCGACTGGTGGCGGGGGTGCAGCCGCAGGGCACGGCCATCGTCGGCGTCGACGACGGCTTTTGCCGCGCGATTGCCGACCGGCTCGACCAGGCCGGCAAGCGCGTCGTGCGCATCTCGGTGAAGAACCCGCTGGCCGATGGGCTCTACACCGAGCATGAGACGATCGTGCGCAGCGCCGGTGGCGCGCGCAGCGAGGTGGCGCGGCTCGGTGGCATCGGCTCGCTGCGCGGGCAGCACAATGCGCAGAACGCCGCCTGCGCCGCGGCCGCTGCGCTTGCGATCGGCGTGAAGGAGGACGTGCTGCAGCAGGGCCTGCGCAGCTTCCCCGGTCTCGCGCATCGCATGGAGCAGGTCGGCCGCCGCGGCAACGTTCTGTTCGTCAACGACTCCAAGGGCACCAATGCCGACGCGACGGCGCATGCGCTGTCGTCCTTCGCCGACATCTTCTGGATCGCCGGCGGCAAGCCGAAGGCCGGCGGCATCACCAGCCTGACCGGCTTCTTCCCGCGCATCCGCAAGGCCTATCTTATCGGTGAGGCGGCGGCAGAGTTCGCTGGTACGCTCGGCGATAAGGTGCCGCACGCGATGTCCGGCACACTCGAAGTCGCGGTCGCTCAGGCCGCCGCGGACGCGGAGGCGTCAGGCTTAAAAGAGGCCGTCGTCCTGCTGTCCCCCGCCTGCGCCTCCTTCGACCAGTTCCGCAATTTCGAAATCCGCGGCACCCGCTTCCGCGACCTGGCGCAGGCACTACCGGGTGTGACACCTGTGGTGTGACCGCTCTCGCGTCACCACTAGCTGTCGTCCCGGCGAACGCCGGGACCCATACCCCCAGGGAGCGGTTTGAGGCACGCCGGCAATTGGCTCTTCGCCCATCACGACGGCCGCTGCGTATGGGTCCCGGATCTGCGCTGCGACGCGCTGGTGCGCGTCACGGCTTGTCCGGGACGACGGTCGGAGGGCTCCTTAACCCTTCAATAACCATCCTGGGCGCCAATGGGCTGAATCCTTCGCCTCAGGTGGTGGCCCGATGCTCTCCCGTGAAGAACGCAATCCGCTGTCGGACTGGTGGTGGACCGTCGACAAGCCGCTGCTCGGGTCCATTCTCGCGCTGATGCTCTGCGGGGTGATCCTGTCGCTGGCCGCCAGTCCGCCGGTCGCCACACGCATCGGGCTCGATCCGTTCCACTTCTTCAACCGCCACGTCCTGTTCCTGCTGCCGTCCTTCATCGTGCTGATCGGCGTGTCGTTCCTGTCGCCGCGACAGATCCGGCGCAGCGCGCTGGTGGTGTTCGCGATCGCCATCGTGCTGATCGTGCTGACCCTGGCGATCGGTCCCGAGGTGAAGGGCTCGCGGCGCTGGATCACGCTGATCGGCGTCAACATCCAGGCCTCGGAAGCGGCGAAGCCGGCCTTTGTCGTCGTGTCCGCCTGGCTGTTCTCGGAGTCCGCGCGGCGGCCGGACATGCCGGCCACCACGATGGCGCTGGTGCTGCTGCTGATGCTGGTATCGCTTTTGGTGATGGAGCCGGATTTCGGCCAGACCATGCTGATCCTGATGGTGTGGGGCTCGCTGTTCTTCATCGCCGGCATGCGGATGATCTGGGTCGCGGGCCTCGCCGGTGCCGCTGCCGCGGGCCTGTTCGGCGCCTATCTGCTGGTTCCGCACGTGGCGGGGCGCATCAAGCGCTTCATGAACCCGGCGTCGGGCGACACCTTCCAGGTCGATACTGCCATGGAGGCGTTCTCCAATGGCGGCTGGTTTGGCCTCGGGCCGGGCGAGGGCATTGCCAAGCGCAGCCTGCCGGACAGCCACACCGACTTCGTGTTCGCCGTTGCCGCCGAGGAATTCGGCATCATCCTGTGCCTGGCGCTGGTCGCGCTGTTCGGCTTCATCGTCATCCGCACGCTGTCGCGCGCCTATGCCAGCGAGGACGGCTTCTCACGCTTCGCCGCGTCGGGGCTCGCGATCCTGTTCGGCATCCAGGCCGCGATCAATATTTCGGTCAATTTGCAGCTGATCCCGGCCAAGGGCATGACCCTGCCTTTCATCTCCTATGGCGGCTCCTCGATCGTGTCGCTGGCCTATGGCGTCGGCATGATGCTGGCGCTGACGCGGCAGCGGCCGCGGATCGAGGCCGAGGTCACGGATGCGGCCGGAACGCTGCGCACCTACGCCTAGAGGCCGGCCGGCTCGCAATGACGACACATTGCCTGTAAACATCAGCGTATGACCCCATCTGCGCCTCTCATTATCCTGGCCGCCGGCGGTACCGGCGGCCATCTGTTTCCCGCCGAAGCGCTCGGCGTCGAGCTGATCAAGCGCGGCTATCGCGTCCGCCTCGTCACCGACGCCCGCGCGCTGAAATATAGCGGCCTGTTCACCAAGGACATGATCGACGTTGTCCCGAGCGAAACGGTGCGCAGCCGCTCGCCGGTGGCGCTGGCGCGCACCGCGCTGCTGCTCGGCACCGGCACGCTCGCTGCGTTCAACCTGATGCGGCGACTGAAGCCCGCGGCCGTGATCGGCTTCGGCGGCTATCCGACGGTGCCGCCGCTCTTGGCGGCGCGGCTCGCCGGTGTGCCCAGCCTCATTCACGACGCCAATGCCGTGCTCGGCCGCGCCAACCGTTTTTTGTCCTCGCATGTGAAGGCGATCGCGACCTCGCTGCCGGGCGTGCTCGACCGCGATCCGGCACTTGCTGCAAAGACCACGACCGTCGGCACGCCGATGCGGCCGGCGATCCTCGAAGCCGCGGCCGCGCCCTATGCCGCGCCGGAACCTGCCGGCCCGCTACGGCTGCTGGTGGTCGGCGGCAGCCAGGGTGCGCGCGTCATGAGCGACATCGTGCCCGGCGCGATCGAGCGGCTGGAGCCGGCGCTTTGGGGCCGGCTCGTGCTGACCCAGCAGGTCCGCCAGGAGGACATGGCGCGGGTGCGCGCGATCTATGATCGGCTCAAGATCAATGCCGAGCTTGCCCCGTTCTTCACCGACCTGCCGGCGCGGCTCGCCGCCAACCATCTCGTGATTTCGCGCTCCGGCGCCGGCACCGTGGCGGAGCTCGCTGCCATAGGCCGGCCCTCGATCCTGGTGCCGCTGCCCGGCGCCATCGACCAGGACCAGTTCGCCAATGCCGGCGTGCTGTCGGACGCCAACGCCGCGATCCGGATCGTGCAGAGCGAGTTCACGTCCGACCGCTTGGCCTCGGAGATCTCGTCCCTAGCCGCCGAGCCGTCGCGCCTCATCGCTATGGCCCAGGCCGCCCGCGCCGCGGGCCGGCTCGATGCCGCGGAGCGGCTGGCCGATCTCGTCATCAAGACCGCCACGCCTTGAGCGGAGCGCGCGCAGGCTTGGCATGACCCGAGTGACGCAGTCGCAGCACGATCCGATGCGCCTGCGGCATCATCCGTCCTTCGTCCCGGTCTTCGTCAGCTTCTGCGACCAGTTGGTCGCGCCGCTGCGCGGCCAGCGCCTGATGATCAAGCTGTTCGGGCAGCGCGCCCCGACCGAGATCGCCGCGCATATCGTCATGATGCATGTGTCGGCCCGCGACGCCACCGAGCGTCCGACCCTGACTCGGTTGCAGGCACGGCTGCCGGGCTCGCGTCAGACGGCGGTCTTCGTTGCGATGCTGCGTGGCCTGTCGCTGGTGAAGGTGGAGCGCGATTCCGACGATGCCCGCATCCGCTATTTGATTCCCGGGCCCGTCATCCTCGAAGGACTTCGTGGCTGGCTCGCCCTCCACCTCGATTGCCATGCCCAGTTGACGCGGGGCGAGCGATTGAGCCGGCGTCTGCACGGCGACGACACGTTCTTCGTCGAGATGATCCGGCAATGCGCGACATGGCTGTGCCGCGCCAACCGCCCGCTGACGAATTTTCCCGATCTCGCCTGGACCGACGAGCATGACAGCGGCATTCATTTGGCGCTGACGCTCGTCGCGCGCTCTGCTGCTGGCCGGGCCGCTGTCGACGTGTCGACCGCCGAGCTTGCGGCCTCGCTCGGTGTGTCACGCTCGCATATCCGCAACCTGCTTACGGCGATGGAAGGGCGCGGCCTGCTGCGCTTCGACGAGCGGCGCCAGCGGTTGTCGCTGACGCCGGGTTTCGTTGAGTCGGTCGAGGCTTGGTTCTGCCATCAGATCTGCTGGCTGGCGGCGGCCGGCGAGCGTGCCGATCGCGCGCTGCTGGCGTCCGGCGTCAGAGCGTGACGACGCGGCCGGACTCGATGTCGTAGACGCCGCCGATGATCTTCACCTTGCCGTCGGCAACCATGCCGCTCACGATCGGCTTGGCCTTGGACAGGCGCTGGACGTTGTGACGGACGTTCTCCTTCGTCGCCTCTGCCAGCAGATCCTGCGGCTTCCTGGCGATCGCGGCCTCGACCCCGGGCTTCAACGCGTTCACCAGCTCCGGCAGATGGCCCGGCAGCTTGGTGCCGTCCTTCAACACCTTGATCGTGGCGTCGACGGCGCCGCAGCCGCTATGGCCGAGAACGAGCACGAGCGGAATGCCGAGGAACTTCACGCCATATTCGAGGCTGGCCAGACCGTCGTCATTGACGAAATTGCCGGCGACGCGGACCACGAACAGCTCGCCGGGGGCCTGATCGAACACCAGCTCCGGTGCGACGCGGGAATCGGCGCAGCTCACGATCGCCGCGATCGGATATTGCGCGGTGGCGCGCGCGGCGCGTCCGGCGGAGAAATCCTTGTTGTCGAGATTGCCGGCGGCGTAGCGCGCATTGCCGTCCATGATCCGCTTCAGTGCCTCGTCGGCGGAGATGGCGTTGGGCGCGGGCTCCTTCGCGTCCTTTTTAGGATCCTTGGCCCAGGCGGTGCCGGTGCCGAGCGTGGCTGCGGCGAGCAAGCCGGCGCCGCTGCCGAGCAGCCGGCGGCGGGACAGGAGGGAAGATTCGGTTTCACACAGCGCGCACATCGTCGGGTCACTCCATCGGCATTGCACGCGGCGCGTGTGGCCGCGGCTGGAAGAGCGCCATGCCACGACGGTGCGCGGAGTGAACGCGCAAAAACTGCAGGTATCGGGCTGACCCCGTCCGGCCTCGGGTTGCACTTAATGAATCGTGAAAAATCGCGAGGCGAGGACAGGCAGCTCCCAGGATTTGAGGGAGCGGAGCCGGAAAATCGGCCAAAGTCAGGCGGTTGACCCTCGATTTGGCGATTTTTGCAGTCGAAGCGGGCTTGTCCCGGTCGGCCATGTCTTGCAAGAAGGGCCGGTGATTCGCGGCCGCTCGCCCTCCGACGGGCGCGGCGGAGCCCCCCTTGAGACGAGACGCCCATGAGATTGCCGCGCGAAATCGGACCCATCCACTTCGTCGGGATCGGCGGCATCGGCATGAGCGGCATCGCCGAGGTGCTGTGCAATCTCGGCTACACGGTGCAGGGCTCGGACGCCTCCGACAACGCCAACGTCGCGCGGCTGCGCGAGAAGGGCATCACCGTCAGCGTCGGCCATAAGGCGGAGAATGTCGCGGGCGCCGACGTTGTCGTGGTCTCGACCGCGATCAAGCGTGACAATCCCGAGCTGATGGCGGCGCGTGCCCAGCGCATTCCGGTCGTGCGCCGGGCCGAGATGCTGGCCGAGCTGATGCGCCTGAAGAGCTGCGTCGCGATCGCCGGCACGCATGGCAAGACCACGACGACCTCGATGGTGGCGGCGCTGCTCGATGCGGGCGGGCTCGATCCGACCGTCATCAATGGCGGCATCATCAATGCCTATGGCACCAATGCGCGGCTCGGCGGCGGCGAATGGATGGTGGTCGAGGCCGACGAGAGCGACGGCACCTTCCTGAAACTGCCGGCGGATGTCGCGATCGTCACCAATGTCGATCCCGAGCATCTCGATCACTTCAAGACCTTCGACGCCGTGCAGGACGCGTTCCGCGCCTTCGTCGAGAATGTCCCGTTCTACGGCTTTGCCGTGATGTGCATCGATCATCCGGTGGTACAGGCGCTGGTTGGGAAGATCGAGGATCGGCGCATCATCACTTATGGCGTGAACCCGCAGGCCGACGTCCGCCTCGTCGATCTCACGCCGATGGGCGGCGGCTCGTCATTCAAGGTCGTGTTCCGCGACCGCAAGAGCGGCGCGACGCACGAGATTGCCGACATCGCGCTGCCGATGCCGGGCCGGCACAATGCCTCGAACGCGACCGCGGCCATTGCGGTCGCCCGCGAGCTCGGTCTGTCCGACGAGGCCATCCGCAAGGCGATCGCCGGCTTCGGTGGCGTCAAGCGCCGCTTCACCCGCACCGGCGAGTGGAACGGCGTCACGGTCATCGATGACTACGGCCATCACCCCGTGGAGATCGCCGCCGTGTTGAAGGCGGCGCGCGAATCCACCAACGGCAAGGTCGTCGCCGTGGTGCAGCCGCATCGCTACACAAGGCTGCAGTCGCTGTTCGAGGAGTTCTGCACCTGCTTCAACGACGCGGATGCCGTCGTGGTCGCCGACGTCTATCCAGCCGGTGAAGCACCCATCGAAGGCATCGACCGCGATCACTTCGTGCTCGGCCTGCGCGCTCACGGCCATCGCGACGTGCTGCCGCTGCCCAAGGCCGCCGACCTCGCCGGCATCGTCAAGGACCTCGCCAAGCCAGGCGACCTCGTCGTCTGCCTCGGCGCCGGCAACATCACGCAATGGGCGTACGCGCTGCCGAACGAGTTGAAGGCGCTGGGGTAGGGCGGTGAGCTTTCTCGACATCACGCCCGATCTCAAAGCCGCGATGCCGGAGCTGCGCGGTCGGCTGCTTGCCAATGAGAGTCTCGCGCCGCTCACCTGGTTTCGCGTCGGCGGTCCGGCGCAGGTGCTGTTCACGCCTGCGGATGCAGATGACCTCGCCTACTTTCTGAAGCACCTTCCAGGTGAGCTTCCGGTCTACGTCATCGGCGTCGGCTCCAACCTGATCGTACGCGACGGCGGCGTGCCGGGCGTCGTGATCCGGCTGGCGCCACGTGCGTTCGGTGAGGTCAAGGCCGACGGCGAGATCGTCACCGCCGGCACGGCCGCGCTCGACAAGCGCGTCGCCGAGATCGCGGCTTCGGCTGATCTCGCCGGCTTGGAGTTTCTGTTCGGTATCCCCGGCACCATCGGTGGCGCGCTGCGCATGAATGCCGGCGCCAATGGCGGCGAGACCAAGGATATCCTGGTCGAGGCGACCGCGATCGACCGCCAGGGCGGGACTCATCGCTTCACCAATGCCGACATGAAGTTCACCTATCGTGCGAGCGGTGTCGACCCTTCGCTGATCTTCACCGCCGCGCGATTCCGCGGGAAACCCTCAGCGACGGAGGCGATCCGGGCGCGCATGGCCGAGGTGCAGGCGCATCGCGAGACGGCGCAGCCGATCCGCGAGAAGACTGGCGGCTCGACCTTCAAGAACCCGCCGGGTCATTCGGCCTGGAAGCTCGTCGATGCCGCCGGCTGCCGCGGCCTTAAGGTCGGCGGCGCACAGGTCTCGGAGATGCACTGCAACTTCCTGATCAACACCGGCAATGCCACCGCCGACGACATCGAGACGCTCGGCGAGACCGTACGCGAGCGCGTCAAGGCGACTTCCGGCATCGAGCTGCAGTGGGAAATCAAGCGGATTGGAATCAAAGCGAGCTGACGCTCGCCGGTTCAAGTGAAGTCCTGGAGTCCGCGACCGCGTTTTGAGATCAATCGAGAAGTCATTGATGCGCACCACGATTCTGTTCGGCGGCACCAACAAGGAACGCCTCGTCTCGGTCGCCAGCGCCAAGGCGCTGCATGCGGCGCTGCCGGAGGCGGACCTCTGGTTCTGGGACGCCGACGACAGCGTGCATGAAGCGAGCGGGACGGCGCTGGTCGCCCATGCCAAGCCGTTCGAGGAGCCGTTCACGGCCGACGGCCAAGGGATCGGCACGCTCGCCGCGGCGCTCGATCGTGCCCGCGCCGAGGACCGGCTCCTGGTTCTCGGCCTGCATGGCGGACGCGCCGAGAACGGTGAGCTTCAACTGATGTGTGAGATGCGCGGTGTGCCGTTCACCGGCTCGAGCTCGGCGTCCTCTCACCTTGCCTTCGACAAGGTTGCGGCCAAGCGGTTCGCCGTGCTCGGCGGCGTGACGGCAGCCGCTGGTGTCGCGCTTGAAAACGCCGAGGCCGCGCTCGCCCAATACGGCAAGCTGATCGCCAAGCCGGTCAAGGACGGCTCCAGCTTCGGGCTGATCTTCGTCAACGCCAAACAGGACCTCATTGCCGTGAAGGCGGCCGCCGCGACCGAGGACTATCTGATCGAGCCGTTCGTCACCGGGACGGAAGCGACCTGTGGCGTGCTCGAGCAGGCGGACGGCTCGCTGATCGCGCTGCCGCCGATCGAGATCCTGCCCGCCGACGGCGCCTTCAACTATTTCGCGAAGTACTTGGCCGCTGCGACGAAGGAGATCTGTCCGGGACGCTTCAGCCCGGAGGTCACGGCGGCGTTGCAGCGAGAGGCGATCAAGGCGCATCGCGCGCTGTCCTGCGGCGGCTACTCGCGCACCGACTTCATCGTCTCGGCCGAGGGGCCGGTCTATCTGGAGACCAACACGCTGCCCGGTCTCACCGCCGCCTCGCTTTATCCGAAGGCGCTCGCGGCCCAGGGCATCCCCTTCGCCGACTTCCTGCAGCAGCAGATCGCCTTGGCGGAACGCCGCGTCGGCCGTTAACAAACGTGCGGTAGTCGCACCGGAGGAACCCGGCCCGGCGTCCTCCGGTGGTTCCTGTAACCCGTAAAATGCTTAAGAATTCCGAGCAAGGTCCTCATAAATCGGAGAAAAAAATCATCTCTCCGGACCTATTTTACTTTTTGTTTACCAGGACGTCCGAAGGTTAACGCTGGCGCCTCAGTGGTGCTCGGCTGCCGGGTCGTGACCTCGTCATTGCGATGGTCGCCAGCCGCCGGGACCGTGGCGTGGGTCCGCGAGTATTGCGGGCGCAACAGTTGATGAGCTCGTGCAATGGATGGTGCAGGACGCCTCGCTCGATCGCAGAGGCCTCAAGCGAACCTCAAAGCCGCTGCCCTTGGCGCGGCAATCCTGCTGCGCGAGTATGTCTCAGCCCGTCTGCCGCGAGTGAAGTTCGCGCGCGCAGGCAAGAAGCAGCCGCACCGCGGGCAGCCCGTCCCCCGAGATCACCGGTCAGCCCCGCTCGCGCCGCTGGTCGAGCGCGAAGCGCCGCCGCGCGTCGTCGACCTGGTCGAGCGCTATCTGCCGCGCCGGCTCGGCACCGTCGCGACGGTCGGCCTGCTGTTCGGCAGCGTCTGGCTCGGCATCGTCAAGGGCGGCCACGCCCAGGATGTCAACGCAGCGCTGTCCGACACCCGCAATGCGCTCGCCAATGCGGCCGGCTTCCGGATCACCGCGGTCGCGATCAACGGCCGCAAGCAGCTGACCCAGGACGAGATCCTCGCGATTGGCGGCGTCTCCGGCCGCTCGTCGCTCTTGTTCCTGGATGCCGCCGCCGTTCGCGACAAGCTCAAGGCCAATCCCTGGATCGCCGAAGCGACCGTGCAGAAATTCTTCCCGAACCAGCTGCAGATCGACATCGTCGAGCGCAAGGCGTTCGCGCTGTGGCAGCAGGAGGGCCGCCTCTCGGTCATCGCCGACGACGGCGCCGTGCTCGAACAATATGTGTCGCGCCGCTTCCTCACTCTCCCGCTCGTGGTCGGCAAGGGCGCCGAGAGCCGGGCGCGGGATTTCCTGGCGCTGCTCGCCCGTTATCCGCAGGTGCGTGCCGTGACCAAGGCCGCCGTGTTCGTCGGCGAACGCCGCTGGAACCTGCGCACCAAGGACGGCCTCGACATTCGTCTGCCCGAGAACGACGTCGGCAATGCGCTGGCGACGCTGAGCCAGCTCGACCAGGACGACAGACTGTTCTCGCGCGACATCGTCGCCATCGATATGCGGCTGTCCGACCGGCTGACGGTGCAGCTGTCGGACGACGCCGCCAAGGCGCGCGACGATCTGTTCAAGGACAAGAAGTCGAAGAAGAAAGCCGGTGACGCATGACCGGCTTTGATCGCCAGACTCCGAAGACCCGCCCGATGGGCCAGAAGCGCACCGCGCTGGTGGCCTCGCTCGACGTCGGCACCAGCAAGATCGCCTGCATGATCGCGCGGCTGAAGCCGGCGCCGCCGAGCGACGCGCTGCGCGGCCGCACCCATGCTGTCGAGCTGATCGGCTACAGCCAGATCCAGTCACGCGGCGTCAAGGCCGGCGCGGTGGTCGATCCCGTGGAATGTGAGCAGGCGGTCCGCCAGGCCGTCGCGCTCGCCGAGCGCATGGCCAAGGTAAGGGTCGAGTCCGTCCTGCTGCCCGTCGCCGGCGGCCGGGTGATGGGACATTTGATCGAGGCGACTTCCGATATCCGCGGCGGCGCCGTGACGCAGGCCGATGTCAGCCGCGTGACGTCGACCGGCATGCATCATGCGACCGGCGAGGGGCGGGCGGTGCTGCACGCCCTTCCGGTCGGCTACACGCTCGATGGCGTGAAGGGGATCCGCGACCCCCGCGGCATGCTGGCGCGACAGTTTGGTGTCGACATGAATGTCGTCACCACGGATGCCACCGTCGCCAAGAACCTGATGCTCGTGGTCGAGCGCTGCCACCTCAACGTCGAGGCGATGGCGGCGAGCCCGTATGTTGCCGGGCTTTCGGTCCTGACCGACGACGAGGCCGATCTCGGCGCCGCCGTGGTCGAGATGGGGGCGGGCACGACGACGATCGCGATCTATTCCGGCGGCCGCTTCGTCCATGCCTCCGGATTTGCGCTCGGCGGGCATCACGTGACCATGGATCTTGCGCGCGGACTATCAGCGTGCATTGCAGATGCCGAGCGAATCAAGACGTTATATGGCACGGTGCTGACTGGCGGGTCCGACGCGCGTGAGTTGATGTCTGTTCCGACGGCCGGTGACAACGAGCGGGATGTTCCGCAGATCGTGTCCCGCGCCACCATCGCGAACATCGTCAGGCACCGCGCAGAGGAGATTTTTGAAATGGTCCGCGACCGGCTGAAGGATTCGCCCTTTGCGGCAGAACCCAAGGCGCGCGTCGTCCTCAGCGGTGGCGCCTCCCAGCTGACGGGTCTGGTCGAGCTTGCGACCCGGATCCTCGACCGCCCGGTGCGGGTCGGCCGTCCGCTCGGCTTCGGCCGTCTTCCCAACGAGGCCAAGAACGCCGCCTTCGCGGTGCCCACCGGGCTCCTGGTCTATCCGCAATACGCGCATCTCGAACACGTCGAACCGCGGCATACGCGGCAGGTCGGGACAGGAACCGACGGCTACTTCGGAAAGGTCGGACGATGGCTACGCGAGGGCTTCTGATGACCGCTTTCCACCCCATGCGAATTCCAACAACACCACCCACGGCCGGCGGCCGGGGCGAACCCACGCGCGCGTGATCGAGAGGCAATCATGGCACTCACTATTACCCCTCCTGATATCCACGAGCTGAAGCCCCGGATCACGGTGTTCGGCGTCGGCGGCGCGGGCGGCAACGCCGTGAACAACATGATCACGGCCGGCCTGCAGGGTGTCGACTTCGTCGTCGCCAACACCGACGCGCAGGCGCTGACCATGTCCAAGGCGCAGCGCATCATCCAGATGGGCACCCAGGTGACGCAGGGCCTCGGCGCCGGTTCGCAGCCGGATGTCGGCGCTGCCGCTGCGCAGGAGGTGATCGACGAGATCCGCGATCATCTCTCCGGCGCCAACATGGTGTTCGTGACCGCCGGCATGGGCGGCGGCACCGGTACCGGTGCTGCTCCGGTCATCGCCAAGACCGCGCGCGAGATGAACATCCTGACGGTGGGTGTCGTCACCAAGCCGTTCCACTTTGAGGGTGCGCGCCGCATGCGCACTGCGGAGTCCGGCATCTCCGAACTGCACAAGGTGGTCGACACCTTGCTGATCATCCCGAACCAGAATCTGTTCCGGGTCGCGAACGAGAAGACCACCTTCGCCGACGCCTTCGCGATGGCCGACCAGGTGCTGTATTCGGGCGTCGCCTGCATCACCGACCTGATGGTCAAGGAAGGTCTGATCAACCTCGACTTCGCCGACGTCCGCGCCGTCATGCGCGAGATGGGCAAGGCGATGATGGGCACCGGCGAGGCCTCGGGCGAGAAGCGTGCGCTGACCGCGGCGGAAGCTGCGATCGCCAACCCGCTGATCGACGATTCTTCGATGAAGGGCGCCCGCGGCCTCTTGATCTCGATCACCGGCGGCAAGGACCTCACGCTGTTCGAGGTCGACGAAGCTGCGACCCGCATCCGCGAGGAGGTCGACCAGGACGCCAACATCATCGTCGGCGCCACTTTCGACGAATCGCTCGATGGCCTGATCCGCGTCTCCGTCGTTGCCACCGGCATCGAGCAGGCGCAGTTCAACCGTGGCGTCACGACGACTGCACAGCCGGCGGCGGCTGTCGCTCCGATTGCCGCCGCCCCGACCGCTCACGCGGGTCTTCCTGAAAGCCGTCTCGCCGACCTGACCGCGCGCTTGCGCGCCGACAATCAGCGGCTGGCGGAACGCGCTGCCAAGCTCGAGCAGCAGGCGTCGCAGGCTCCGGCCGTCGCGCAACCGGCGCCCGCGCCGGTGGCTCCGGCGCCGCGTCCGGCTCCGAATCTCGAGCGCGACACCCTGGCCGCCGTGGCTGCCGCCATGGCGAACGAGCCTGCACCGGCTCCCGCTCCGGTGCCGACCGCGGCGTCCTATGGCGATGTGACCGTGCGTCCGATCGCCCAGAAGCCGTCGCTGTTCCCCGAGCCGGAAGCCCAGCGCGCCGCGCCGGTCGAGCCGGCTGCTCCGCCGGAGACCTTCATCCCGCAGGCCGCCGAGCGGGTTCCCACCCGTGCGCCGCGCATGCCGAAGTTCGAGGACCTGCCGATGCCGGCTCAGGCCGAGATCCGGCAGGCGAGGGGTGACGAAGGCGAGGAGCATCCGCAGAAGACCCGGATGTCGCTGCTGCAGCGTCTCGCCAATGTCGGCCTCGGCCGTCGTGACGAGGAGAGTGAGCCGCCGATGTCGGGTCGCTCCGCCGCTCCAGCGATGCCGCAGATGCCGCCGCTGCCGGAACGGAAGCCGCAGCGGAACGTTGCCCAGCAGGTCGCGAGTCACGAATCGCCTGTCTCTGAGTACGCACGCCGTCCCGCTCCGCAGGGGCTGGACGTCCATGGCCGTCCCGCGCCTGTGGCCCCCGCGCCACAGGGCGACGACCATTTGGATATCCCGGCCTTCCTGCGCCGGCAGGCAACCTGAGAATTGTTACAGCCCTGATGGTGCTGAACAGGCCCGGCTCGCGAGAGCCGGGCCTTTTCAATGGACGTTCGGGAACCCTGAATGGTCGTTCAACTAACTGATTTTAAATGATTAATTATTCTTTCGGTGTTTGGATGCGGAACGCGGAGGGTTAAAGCCACGTTCCAGTTTGGTTAAGGGTTGGCGCGAATACGGCAGAGATGGGGTAACAATCCGTAAAGAAGCGTGAGTTGGCGCTCTTTGGGGCTCTCGTTAAGTTCTGCCGTGACTTGGGGATGCCTGAAAATGAGTCGGTTCGCGAGGGGCGGCCGATGGGGGTTCAGGCGGGGTCTTGGGCGGTCGTCGATGAAATTCAGCCGGCAAACAACGCTTCGTTCGCAAGCCACCGTCACGGGTGTAGGCGTCCATTCGGGTGCGCCGGTCAGCCTGACGATCGGCCCGGCGCCGATCGACACCGGTATCGTCTTCCTTCGCACCGGCCTCGATGGCGCCGACCGTGAGGTCCAGGCCGCCTTCGGATCGGTGATCGCCACCGAGCTCGCAACGGTGCTGGGTGACCGCAACGGCCCGCTGGTCTCCACCGCGGAGCACATCCTGGCCGCGCTGCGCGGCATGGGCGTCGACAACGCCCTGGTCGA
The DNA here is from genome assembly GCF_900176205.1 of Bradyrhizobium sp. ORS 285. NCBI lineage: Bacteria > Pseudomonadati > Pseudomonadota > Alphaproteobacteria > Hyphomicrobiales > Nitrobacteraceae > Bradyrhizobium > Bradyrhizobium sp. ORS 285. Next base: position 5,621,916 of record NZ_LT859959.1, on the reverse strand, counting down.
GGTCGATGGCCCGGAAGTGCCGATCATGGACGGCAGCGCCGCTCCGTTCGTTGCCGCGATCGACCAGGCCGGCATCATCAACCAGTCCGCTCCCCGCCGTTACATTCAGGTGCTGAAGCCGGTTCAGGTGACGATGGGCGCCTCGATGGGCGAGCTGCGTCCGAACAGCTCGGGCTTCCGCGTCGAGGTCGAGGTCGACTTCGCCAACTCGGTCATCGGCCGTCAGGCCTATCATTTCGAGCTCAATCCGGAACGCTTCCGCCGCGAGATCGCGCGCGCCCGCACCTTCGGCTTCATGAGCGATGTCTCCCGTCTCTGGAATGCCGGTTTCGCACTGGGGTCGTCGTTCGACAACACGCTGGTGTTCGACGAGGAGCGTCTGCTCAATCCGGAAGGTCTCCGCTACGCCGACGAATGCGCCCGCCACAAGGTGCTGGACGCGATCGGCGATCTGGCGCTGGCCGGCCTGCCGATGCTCGGCACCTACCGCTCTGTCCGTGGCGGTCACAAGCTCAACCACGCCGTCCTGACCGCGCTGATGGCCGACCGTAGCGCTTGGCGGCTGGTCGAAGGCGAGACGGTGCGCCGTCCCCGCGTGGCGGCCGAGGTCGTTGGCGGCATGGTCGGTGGCATGATCGCCCCGGCCTTCGGCCCGGACGTGTCCTGAGCTCATTGATCTCGACGAATCGTCAGGTCGTGACAGCTTGACGAGGCCAGAGTTGCCACAGCCGCTTGGGCTTTCTCGTGCGCCCGCGCATCGAGAGTCCCTCATCATTTTCGTTAGCGATTGTTGCCGAGCGCCCGCGGCCAATTTCGGGGCGTCTTCATTTCCCTAGCTTTTCCAAAGGCTTTTCCGTTGGTAACCATGATGCGAGGCGGTAGCCTCGGTCTCGCCTTAATCCGGACGGATTGGCTCCCTATGCGGTTGGTTGACGAAGTGTTTTCAGCTAGAGAGGCCGTGGCAGCGTGATGCGCGCCACAAGCGGGGCTCTTTCCTTCGCGATCATGAGACGATGGTCATGGTGCGCGGCGTAGATCAGATCACAGGCATCGGGTTCCAGAGAAGCATGTCGAACCAGCGTCTCACGCGCGAATTCCCCCATCCCGTCTCGGCCGCTCGCGGCGTTCGACTTGCAGCGTCGATGGTCCTGCTCGCGCTGCCTCTTGCGGGCTGCGGCACCGGCGGTCTCTGGGACAAGTTCCTGGCCAAGGACGACACCTTCGTCGATGAGCCGGCAGACAAGCTCTACAATGAGGGCTTGTTCCTGATGAACGAGAAGAAGGATGTGAAGGCGGCGACCAAGAAGTTCGAGGAGGTCGATCGCCAGCATCCTTATTCCGACTGGGCCCGCAAATCGCTGCTGATGTCGGCCTACGCCTCGTATCAGGCGGGCGACTATGACGGCTGCATCGGCGCCGCCACGCGCTACGTGACGCTGCATCCCGGCAGCCCGGACGCCGCCTACGCGCAATACCTGATCGCCGCTTCGCATTACGACCAGATCCCGGACATCAGCCGCGACCAGGGCCGCACCGAGAAGGCGATCGCGGCGCTCGAAGAGGTCGTGCGCAAATATCCGACGTCGGAATACGCGACCAGCGCCAAGGCCAAGATGGAGGGCGCCCGCGATCAGCTCGCCGGCAAGGAGATGGACGTCGGCCGCTACTACATGCAGAAGCGCGACTACACCGCGGCCATCAATCGCTTTAAGACGGTGGTGACGCAGTACCAGACCACTCGCCACGTCGAGGAAGCGCTGTACCGCCTGACCGAGGCCTACATGACGATTGGCATCGTCGGCGAGGCGCAGACGGCGGCCGCAGTGCTCGGCCACAACTTCCCGGACAGCAAGTGGTACAAGGACGCCTATAATCTCGTGAAGTCCGGTGGGGTCGAGCCGGAGGAGAACAAGGGCTCCTACATCTCGCGCGCCTTCAAGAAGCTGGGGCTCGGCTGAACGCGCACGGGGCCGGCTGAAGTCGGCCTCTCTTTGTTCTCAATTCTTGTTTTGTTCTCGTTTTGCTGCTAAGGTCGAGTCGTTCGCTCAGGGGCATCCTGCCCCGTTTCGAAGGACTTCGGTTCCATGCTGGCGCGACTGTCGATCCGTGACATCGTCCTGATCGAACGACTCGATCTCGAATTCTCCCATGGGCTTGCGGTGCTGACCGGCGAGACCGGCGCCGGCAAGTCGATCCTCCTCGATGCCTTTGCTCTGGCCCTTGGCGGCCGGGGTGACGCAAGTCTGGTGCGGCACGGCGCCGACCAGGGCCAGGTGACCGCCGTGTTCGAGATCGGCAAGGATCACCCGGCCGCGCGGATCCTGGCCGCCAACGGCCTGGATGCCGATGGCGAGATGATCCTGCGCCGCGTCCAGTATGGCGATGGCCGCACCCGCGCCTTCATCAACGACCAGTCGGTGAGCGTGCAGACCTTGAAGGCGATCGGCGCCACCCTGGTTGAGATTCATGGCCAGCACGACGAGCGTGCCCTGGTCGATGCCGCGACTCACCGCCGTCTCCTCGATGCCTTCGCTGGCCTGGAGAAAGAGGTTGCCGGCGTCGAGACGCTGTGGGCCGCCCGGCGCACCGCCGTCACGGCGCTCGACCAGCATCGCGCCGGCATGGAGCGCGCCGCCCGCGAGGCCGATTATCTGCGGCATGCCTCCGATGAATTGAAGAAGCTGGCGCCGAAGGAGGGCGAGGAGACGCAGCTTGCCGCCCGGCGCACCGCGATGATGCAGGGCGAGAAGATCGCCGGCGATCTGCGTGATGCGCAGGATGCGGTCAGCGGCAACCAGTCGCCGATTGCCGCGCTGGCTGCGGCCGTCCGTCGGTTGGAGCGGCGCGCGGTCAGCTCGCCGGCGCTGGTCGATCCGGCCGTCAAGGCAATGGATGCCGCGATCAATGCGCTGGAGGAGGCCGACCAGCATCTGACCGCGGCACTGGCGGCCACCGATTTCGATCCGTTGGAGCTCGAGCGCATCGAGGAGCGGCTGTTCGCGCTGCGCGCCGCCGCGCGCAAATATTCGACCCCGGTCGACGGCCTTGCGGCGCTGGCCGCGAAATACGCCGCCGATGTCGTGCTGATCGATGCGGGCGCCGAGCAGTTGAAGAAGCTCGAAGCCGCGGCAGCGGCAGCCGACGGCCGTTATGCCACGGCGGCGGCCAAGCTGTCGGCGGCGCGCACCAAGGCGTCCGAGAAGCTGAACCGCGCGGTTCATGCCGAACTTGGGCCGCTGAAGCTCGAGCGGGCCAAGTTCATGACCCAGGTCGATAGCGACGCCGATGCGCCGGGTCCGGAAGGCATCGACCGGGTCGAGTTCTGGGTGCAGACCAACCCGGGAACACGGCCGGGGCCGATGATGAAGGTGGCCTCCGGCGGCGAGCTGTCGCGGTTCCTGTTGGCGCTCAAGGTGGTGCTGTCCGACCGCGGCTCCGCGCCGACCCTGGTGTTCGACGAGATCGACACCGGCGTGGGTGGCGCGGTGGCGGATGCCATCGGCGCCCGGCTGGCGCGGCTCGCGCACGGGGTTCAGGTGATGGCCGTGACCCATGCCCCGCAGGTCGCCGCGCGAGCGGACCAGCATCTCCTGATCTCCAAGGATGCGCTCGACCGTGGCAAGCGCGTCGTCACCCGCGTCAACACGCTGGCCACCCTGCACCGCCGCGAGGAGATCGCCCGCATGCTGGCTGGCGCCGAGGTCACCGCCGAGGCGCGCGCCGCCGCCGACCGCCTGCTGGAGGCTGCCGCGGCATAAGTTGAGGGTTCGACCCGAACGCTTTTGGCTCCGCCGCGCGCATTGTGTAAACCGTCCTCCGGGGTGGCCTTCGGGTCGCCCCGGGTTTGACGAGCAGACAGTCCGCAGCATGGCCAAGACAGCAAAATCGACAGCGAAACCCAAGCAGCCCATCGACGTTGCCGACCTCACCAAGGCGCAGGCCAAGGTCGAATGGAAGCGGCTGGCGCTCGAACTCGAAACCCACGACAGGCTCTACTACCAGGATGACGCGCCGAAGATTTCGGACGCGGCGTATGATGAGCTGCGTCGCCGCTTCAACGCCATCGAGACGCGCTTTCCCGAGCTGGTCAGCACGGAATCACCATCGCAGAAGGTGGGAGCCGCTCCGTCCGGCCGTTTCAAGAAGGTCCGGCACGCCGTCCCGATGCTGTCGCTCGACAACGCCTTCGCCGAGGAGGACGTGCGCGACTTCGTCGGCCGCATCGCGCGTTTTCTGAAGCTCGGTGATGACGACCGCGTCGATTTCTCCGCCGAGCCGAAGATCGACGGGCTCTCGATGTCGCTGCGTTATGAGGACGGCGAGCTGGTCACCGCGGCCACCCGCGGCGACGGCGCCGAGGGCGAGGATGTCACCGCCAACATCCGCACCCTCAAGGACGTGCCGCAGAGGCTGCACGGCCGCAACCTCCCGGACATTTGCGAGATCCGCGGCGAGGTCTACATGACCAAGCAGGCGTTCCTCGCGCTGAACGAACGCCAGAAGGAAGCCGGCGACACCATCTTCGCCAATCCCCGCAACTCCGCCGCCGGCTCGCTACGCCAAAAGGATCCGACCATCACGGCGTCACGGCCGCTCGGCTTCTTTGCTTACGCATGGGGCGAGATGAGCGCAATGCCGGCGGAGACGCAGAGCGGCATGATCAAATGGTTCGAGCATTGCGGCTTCACCACGAATCCGCTGACCAGGCTCTGTCACTCCGTCGAGGAGCTGATCGCGTTTCATCGCTCCATCGAGGAGCAGCGGGCCGAGCTCGACTACGACATCGACGGCGTCGTCTACAAGGTCGACCGCATCGACTGGCAGGAGCGGCTTGGCTTCGTGTCACGGACGCCGCGCTGGGGCATCGCCCACAAATTCCCGGCCGAGCGCGCCATGACCGTGCTCAAGGATATCGAGATCCAGGTCGGCCGCACCGGCTCGTTCACCCCGGTCGGCAAGCTGGAGCCGGTCGGCGTCGGCGGCGTCATCGTGCAGAACGTGACGCTGCACAACGAGGACTACATCAAGGGCATCGGCAACAAGGGCGAGGTGCTGCGCGAGGGCCGCGACATCCGGATCGGCGACACCGTTGTGATCCAGCGCGCCGGCGACGTGATCCCGCAAGTGGTCGACGTCCTCATCGACAAGCGCCCGGCCGATGCCGAGGAATTTCACTTCCCCAAGAAGTGCCCATGTTCGCTGCACACCGACGTGGTGCGCGAGGAGACCGCCGCCGGGGAAGAAGGCTCGCGCGCGCGCTGCACCGGCGAGTTCGCCTGTCCCTATCAGAAGATCGAGCACCTCAAGCTGTTTGCCTCGCGCCGCGCTTTCGACATCGACGGACTCGGTGAGAAGCAGATCCAGTTCTTCTTCGATGAAGGCTGGGTCAAGGAGCCCTCGGACATCTTCACCTTGCAGAAGCGCAACGCCAAGCTGAAGCTGGAGGAGGTCGAGGGCTATGGCGAGACCTCGGTGCGCAACCTGTTCAACGCCATCGACGCGCGCCGTGAGATCGCGCTGGAACGCTTCATCTATGCGCTCGGCATGCGCCATGTCGGGGAAACCACCGCGTTGGCGCTGGCGCGCGGCTACGGCTCCTGGGACGCGTTCCACGACGCCTGCCTCAAGGTCGCCGCTGAGGATGAGGAGGCAATCGCCGAGATGGATGCGCTCGACCAGATCGGCGACACCGTGATCAAGAGCGTCGCCGCGTACTTCCGCGAGGACCACAATCGCGGCATCGTCGAGCGGCTGACCCAAGAGGTGAAGATCCTCGATGCCGAGAAGCCCAAGCGCAACTCGCCGATTGCGACCAAGACGGTCGTCTTCACCGGCACACTGGAGAAGATGACCCGCGACGAGGCCAAGGCCACGGCCGAGCGGCTCGGCGCGAAGGTGTCGGGCTCCGTGTCGAAGAAGACCGACTACGTCGTCGCCGGTCCCGGGGCCGGATCGAAGCTGAAGGATGCCGAGAAGCACGGCGTCAAGGTGCTGACCGAGGACGAGTGGCTGCAGCTGATCGGGGAGTAGCGAGCGCGATCCTCACATCAGCCCGGCCTCATCCTCCTCTGCCTGCTCGATCAGCTCCTTCGTCACCGTCACCGGCGTACGCGGGACGAGGAAAATCATGCTGCAGGCGCAGGCCAGCGAGAGCGTCAGCATCGCCGACGTCAGCGGCAGCGTCGTCGCGTAGTGGCCGCCCAGATAGGCGCCGAGCTGCGAGGTCAGCGCGCCCAGGCCCATCTGCAGAAAACCCATCGCGCCGGAGGCGGTGCCGGCAGCGCCCGGCCGGACGCTGATCGCGCCGGCCGCGGAGTTCGCCATTACGAAGGCGTTGGCGAACATCAGCAGCATCTGCGTGCCGAACAGCACGGACGGCATCTGGTTGAACCCGAACAGGCTCCAGGTGAAGTTCAGCGCCGCGCTCGTGAGCTGCAAGATCAGTCCGAACCAGATCAGCCGGTCGAGCGAATGACGCGGTGCGTAGCGGACGCAGAACAGATTGCCGGCGAAATAGGCGAAGCCTGTCGTCGCGAACCACGCGCCATATTCCGCCGACGTACGCCCCATCTGTACCTCGACGATGTAGGGGCCACCGCCGGCAAAGGCGAAGATGATCTGCGACGCCAACACCTGGCACAGCATGTAGCCGAGAAAGGCGCGGCTCCTGACGAGCATGACGACGTCGCGGCGGAAGCTCGCGCCTTCGACGCGGGCAGGGCGGGTCTCCGGCAGCGCCAGCGTCACCGCGACTCCGACCGCAATCGACACCGCTGCGACGACGTAGAAGATGGCATGCCAGCCGAACGCGATCTCGATCAGGCCGCCGGTCAACGGCGACAGCATCTGCGCGATCATCATGACGGCGACGACGAGGCTGATCATCGCGCCGATGCGCTCGCGCGGATAGAGATCGCGGATGATGGCGCGGCTGATCACCATGCCACTGGCGCCGCCGAGCGCCTGGAAGAAGCGCGCCGCAATCAGCTGCGGCAAAGTCTCGGCGAAGATGCAACCGAAGCTCGCCACGATCGAGAGCGCGAGGCCCGCGAGCATCACGGGGCGGCGGCCGAAACGGTCGGACAGCGGACCGAGCAGCAGTTGCGAGATCGCGATGCCGATCATGTAGAACGACACCGTCATCTGCACGACGGAGGCGTCGCGCCCGAATGTGGTCGCGAGCAGCGGCAGCGCCGGAACCAGCAGATACAGCGAGATCGGCGCCAGCCCGGTCATGACGACGAGAAGGACCAGCACGGTGCGCGACGGGACCGCGCGCGTTCCGATCGCGCCCGGCGGTCTGCTGATCATTCCATGCATGGTGCCGCTCAAATCAGGTGAACGGCCCGACTGTAGCGACCTTCCGCGTCACGGAAATGCCTGTTTCCGCATGCGCCCATGCCGGCAGCGGGACAGTTGCAACCGGTGCTGCGACGGCGCTGGTGTAGTTCAGGAAGCCTCATCTGTAGGGTGCGCAAAGGCGCGCCCAACTGCGTGCGTGCCTTGCTGAGCCATCGCGCGCCGTGCCCACCATCAGCGCTGCTGACCACGCCGAGAGACGAGACGGTGGGCACGCTGCCGCCTGCGGCGGCCGCTTTGCCCACCCTACGATCGTCATCAGAGCGGCGCCGTCGCCTGATCCAGCCAGAGCTGGTCGGGCTCATCGAGCGCGGCGCGTACGGCGTCCCTGACGCGGGCATGATAGGCGTCGAGCCAGGCGCGCTCCTCGGCGCTGAGCATGTTGACATCGATCAGCCGGCGATCGATCGGCGCCAAGGTCAGCGCCTCGAAGCCGTTCATCGGCTTCTCCGCGCCATTGATCTCCTTGGCGACCACCAGCTCGAGGTTCTCGATGCGGATGCCGAAGGCGTCGGTCTTGTAGTAGCCGGGCTCGTTGGACAGGATCATGCCGCGCTTGAGCGGCGTGGTGCCGAGCTTGGAGATCCGCGCCGGACCTTCGTGCACCGACAGATAGCTGCCGACGCCATGGCCGGTGCCGTGCTCGAAGTCGATGCCGGCCTGCCACAGGAACTGGCGCGCCAAGGTGTCGAGCTGCGCGCCGGTGGTGCCGTCGGGAAACAGCGCGCGGGCGATCGCCAGATGGCCGCGCAACACCCGGGTGAAGCGATCGCGCATCTCGTCGGTCGGGGTGCCCACCGCGATGGTGCGGGTGACGTCGGTGGTGCCGTCCTGATATTGCGCGCCGGAATCGATCAGCAGCAGATCACCGGGCATGATGCGACGGTTGCTCTTGCGGGTGACGCGATAATGCACGATCGCGCCATTCGGACCCGTGCCGGAGATCGTCGGGAAGGAGACGTCCTTGAGTGCGCCGGTGTCGCGCCGAAAACTCTCCAGCGCCTCGACAGCATCGATCTCGGTCAGGCTGCCCTTGGGCGCCTCGCGATCGATGTAGGCGAGAAAGCGCGCCAGCGCGACGGCGTCGCGCCGGTGCGCACGCCGCGTGCCTTCGATCTCGACCCCGTTCTTCGCCGCCTTCAGCAGGCTGACCGGATCGGCGCCGCGCACCGGCTTGCCGCCGGCGCCCTGGATCAGCCGTGTCAGCGCATCCGCGGCCGTCGCGCTGTCGAGCGCGATCGCCGCACCCGATTGCGCGAGCTCCGTCAGCCGCGTCGTCAGCGCATCGGGCTCGGCCACGTCGGCGCTCTGCTCGAGATGATCGCGCGTGAGGTTCGAGAGCTTGCGGCTGTCGATGAAGATCGTCGGCCGTCCGCTCTTCGGCACCAGCGCATAGGACAGCGGCAGCGGCGTGTGCGACACGTCCGCGCCGCGGATGTTGAAGGTCCAGGCCACATTATGCGAGTCGGACAGCACCAGCGCCTCGACCCCGAGCCGCTCGATTTCTTGCCGGATGCGCCCGAGCTTCTCGGCCTCGACCTCGCCGGACAATTTCGCGCCATGGATGGAGACCACACCGAGCGGCGGCAGCGGGCGCTCTGTCCAGATGCTGTCGATCGGATTGGTCTCGACCGGGACCAGCTCGGCGCCGGCCTTGGCGCAGGCCGCCGCAAAGCGCTCGGCCGCAGCCGTGGTATGCAGCCAGGGATCGAAACCGATGCGGTCGCCGTTCTGCAGATGGGCGGTCAACCAGGTCTCCGGCGGCGGCTCGATCAGCGACTCCACCGCCCAGGCCTTGCCGTCGACCTGCTTTCCGGCCTGCAATGTGTAGCGGCCGTCGACGAAGATCGCGGCCTGCTGCGGCAGCACGATCGCAAGGCCGGCCGAGCCGGTGAAGCCGGTCAGCCACGCCAGCCGCTCGTCCGAGGGCGGCACATATTCGTTCTGCTGCTGGTCCGCGCGCGGCACGATGAAGCCTGTGAGCTTGCGCCGGGCCAGTTCCTCGCGGAGCGCGGCGAGCCTTGCCGTCAGCGCGACGCCGGTTTCGGGTTCTTCGAACGTCTGGAACAGGGCTTCGAACATCGGTCTCATACTTTAGGCGTGGATGTTAACTGCGACAGATACTCATCCAGTTAGGCGTGCAGTGCACGAAGAATCTCCTTGCATTCGCCTGTGCAAAAAGATTTGCTGTCGCATGCTGGTCATCCGGAAGAGATGCGGCGAGGAAACGTGATGGATGTGCGGACCACGATCGTAAAGATCAGCCACGGTCACACAATCCGGGGAGTGCCTCAACTCAATGGCGAGGGGATGCACAATGCCTGCTTTTACCTTCGAGAAACTGTCGGCGCCGACGCCACACGCACCGACTGCCACACCCGTCGAGAAGCCGCGCAGCGCGCTGGCCGATCTCGTTCACCGTCTCGTCGAACCTCGTGTCCGACGCGGGTCCCGCAAGAGCTCCGAGTCGGGCTCGCAGCAAAACAAGTCGAAGACGTAATCGTCGCGCGTTCGTCGCGACGATCCACCTGCCCACCGCCGCCTGCTACCGTCAGTCCTGCCGCAAGCTGTCCTGCTATCACTGCTTCTGCAGCAACAGGCTGCTCCAGCCCTCGATCCTGAGATGCCTGACCGGAACCAGGCCGCGTGCGCGATACGCGGCGAGCACGGCGCGTGCCTGCGGCGTCAACAGGCCTGACAGGATCACGAAGGCGCCGGGCGCGAGGTGGCGCTGCATCGGTGCCGCCAGCTGCCGCAACGGGTTGGCGAGAATATTCGCCAGCACCAGGTCGAACGGGCCGGCTTCGCCAAATTCGGCCGCGGCAAAGCCCGTCGCGCGGATCACCTGCACCAGTGGACCTGCGCCATTGAGCCGGGCATTGTCCCGCGCGACCCTGACCGAGGGCGCATCGATGTCGCTGGCCAGCACGGAGCGGCGGGTCGCCTTGGCGGCCGCGATCGCCAGCACGCCGGTTCCGGTGCCGAGGTCGAGCACGTGGCGCGGCGCCCAGCGCTTCAGAACGTGGTCGAGCAGCAGCAGGCAGGCGCGCGTGGTGCCGTGATGGCCGGTGCCGAACGCGAGCGCCGCCTCGATCTCGATGCCGAGCTTGTTCCCGGGCACCCGGTCGCGATCATGCTGGCCATGGACCATGAAGCGGCCCGCCGGGACGGGGACGAGGTCATCCAGGCTGGCTTTGACCCAGTCCTTGGCCTCAACCGCCTCGAAGGTCAGGTTTTCGGCCACGGCGGCTCCCGCCGCACCGCCGACGAGCTCGCGCACCAGCGCCTGGTCCGGCGGGTCGGCAAAGTGGACCGTGACGTCCCACTGGCCATCCGGCCGCTCGAAGGCGGCGACCGCGGCGTCGCCCTCGAAGAACACTTCGGTCAGGACGTCCACCGCCGGCCGCGCGGTGGCTTCGTCCGCAACCGTGAAGGTCGCCTTGTAGGTCGCAGGAGGCGCGGCTGAGGTCATGAGCATGGGTCCGGGAAGAATTTGAGGGCTGTGATTAAGCAATCTCGCCGCCGGCGCAAGCTCTTTGGCCAAAATGACGTGAAATGGGAGCAGCTTCCGGTTGTCCTCACGAGGCCCGCCCGCTGCCTAAAAGTTGCATCGCAATTGCTGAGAAAAATCGTAACGAGTTGATCGAGTGCCGTTAGACCAACCTTAGGTTCTGTCCGGCTACTGTTCCCGTCATAGGAACCGGAAAGCCTCGGTTCCTGGGTTGGGAAACGAGGTAGAGATGAAGAGCATTGTTCTGAAGTTCTTGCGCGACGAATCCGGTGCCACCGCGATCGAATACGGTCTAATCGCAGCCGGCATCTCCCTGGCGATCATCGCGGCCGTCAATGGACTGGGCTCTTCGCTCAGCAGCAAGTTCGACTCCATCAACTCGTCGTTGAAATAATCTTCGCTGCGGCGTTCTCGAGGGACCGGGCCTCAGTGCCCGGTTTTTCGTTTTGGGTAGCGATTTCGACAGCTGAGTCACAAGCTTCCCACAGCGTTGTGCACAGCCTTCGCGCGCTCCATCAACATCCGGCAAACCAGGTTTTGCACCGCCAAGTCACCCGGTGACGAGCCCGTCGTCCACTGCCTATCCACAGCCTTGTCCTCAACCGAACAAGGCGCGATGGTCGGCCAGGATCGCCTGCGCCGCATTGTGGCCGGGCGCGCCGGTGACGCCGCCGCCCGGATGGCTGCCGGAGCCGCAATGGTAGAGGCCCTTCAGCGGCGAGCGATAATCGGCGTGGCCCAGCATCGGACGGGCCGAGAACAGCTGGTTCAGCGAGAGGGCGCCGTGGAAGATGTCGCCGCCAAGCAGCCCGAACTGTCGCTCGAGGTCGAGCGGTGACAGCACCTGACGCCCGATGACGCTGGCCGCGAAGCCCGGCGCGTAGCGGTCGACGGTCGCGATCATGAGATCGGCCACCTCGTCGCGATGATCGTCCCAGGAGCGGCCGTCCGGCAGCTCCGGCGCGACGTGCTGGCAGAACAGGCTGGCGACGTGCTGTCCGGCCGGCGCCAGCGTAGCATCGAGCGTGGACGGGATCAGCAACTCGACGACGGGATCGCGGCTCCAGCCATGCGCCCGCGCATCCAAATAGGCTTGGTCCATATAACCCAGGCTGGGCGCCAGGATGATGCCGGCGGAGAGGTGATCGCCCTCGCCGGGCAGCGCGCTGAACGAGGGCAGCCGGCTGAGCGCCACGTTCATGCGGAAGGTGCCCGAGCCATTGCGCCAGTTGCGGATGCGGCTGAGGAAGGGCGCGGGCAGGGCGCCGGCCGGCACCAGCCGGGTGTAGAGCAGCTTCGGATTGACGTTGGCGACGACGTAGCGGGCGCGCAGCGTACGGCCGTCCTCGAACACGACACCGACGGCGCGGTCGCGCTCGACAATCACTTCGCGGACACCGCTGTCGACCTCCACCAGCGTGCCCAGCTCCTTCAGCGCCCGGCCCATCGCCTGGGTGATCGCGCCCATGCCGCCGATGGCATGGCCCCAGACGCCCTTCTTGCCGTTCACCTCGCCGAAGGCGTGGTGCAGCATCACATAGGCCGAGCCGGCTGCGTAGGGGCTGGCATAGTTGCCGACGATGGCGTCGAAGCCGAACAGTGCCTTGACCAGGTCGGTCTCGAAGATCTCGTCGAGCATTTCGCCGGCGGACCGTGTGAACAGATCGAGCAGGTCGCGCTGCTGCTCCAACGACAGCGCGCGCAGCGTATTGGCGGTGCCGAGCGCATTGAACGCCTCGCGAATCGCAGGCAGCCCGAACTGCGCCACGAGGTTCGGCGGCGCCCGCAGCACGAGGCTGCGCAGCACATCCGCAATCGCCTCCAGCCGCGCCGAGAACGGGCCGATCGCCTCGGCATCACCAGGGCTGAGGCGGGCGACTGAGGCCTGGGTGCGGCCCTCGCCGGTCAGCAGATAGCGGCCATCAGGGGAGGGCAGGAAGTTCTGCGCGCGGCGCTCGACGATCTCCAGGCCATGCTCATGCAGCCGGAGGTCGGAGATCACGCGCGGATTGAGCAGGCTCACCGTGTAGGACGCGACGGAGTTTCGGAAGCCCGGGTGAAATTCCTCGGTCACGGCGGCGCCGCCGATCACCTTGCGGCGTTCGACCACATGCACGCGCAGCCCCGCTTTGGCGAGATAGGCGGCACAGGTGAGGCCATTATGGCCCGCGCCGATGATGATGACGTCGGTTTCGTTCATGTCCGCTTCAAATAGCCCTGCTTAATGACCGGCTGTGCCGGTGCGCCGGGAACCGCTGCACGTGCTGTCGCCCCGGATCGGCGCCGCGTCAAGGGGAACTCGGTTTTGCCGCAGCTGCTCGCCATACCGCCCTTCGATCCGCTATGTGTCGTCTGCGCGTCGCGATCCGGCCGTTGCATCTGATACCGGCCGCGCCGATGCTGGAGTTCTCATGACCTCAATCGCCTCGCCCGCCGCCGTCGCCCAGCCCTCCGCCGCCCGCAACCGGCTGGTCCTCGTCGTCTATACCGCCGCGATCTTCGTCAGCGCGCTGCTGCTGTTCTCGGTGCAGCCGCTGTTCACCAAGATGGTGCTGCCGCGGCTCGGCGGCTCGCCGGCGGTGTGGTCGGTGGCGATGGTGTTCTTCCAGGCCCTGCTGCTCGCCGGCTACGCCTACGCGCATGTCCTCACTCAGTTGCGCAGCCGGGTGATCCCGGTGGCGATCCATCTCCTGCTGCTCGGCTTCGCGCTGCTCAGCCTGCCGCTGTCGATCGCGGGGCATTGGGGCGATCCGCCGACATCGGGCTATGCGGTCTGGCTGCTCGGGCTGTTCGCGGCCTCGATCGGCCTGCCGTTCTTCGCGCTCGCCGCCAACAATCCGCTGCTGCAGGCCTGGTTCGTACGTACGGGGCATCCATCGGGACCCGATCCATACTTTCTCTACGCCTCGTCGAACATCGGCAGCTTCCTGGCGCTGTTGTCCTATCCGCTGCTGATCGAGCCGATCTTCAGCCTGCGCACGCAGAACCTGATCTGGGCCGGTGGCTATGGCCTGCTGATCGCGCTGATCGCCGGCTGCGGCGTGCTGCTGTTGCGATCGCCCGTGACGGTGGCGAGCCTGCTGCAGAATGATGTCACCGACGCGCCGGCGCCACGCTGGCTGCTGCGGCTGCGCTGGATCTTCCTCGCAGCGGTGCCTTCGGGGCTGCTGATCGCGGTGACCGCGCACATCTCGACTGACGTCGCTGCCGCGCCGCTGCTTTGGGTGTTGCCGCTGTCGCTTTATCTGCTCACCTGGGTGCTGGTGTTCCAGTCGCGGCCGCTGCTGCCGCACAAATGGATGCTGGCGCTGCAGCCGCTCGCAATCGCCGGCGTCGTCGTGCTGCTTGCCTTCGGCGGCGAGCAGAATCTCGCGCTGACGCTCGGCGGCCACCAGCTCTGCTTCTTCATCATCGCGATGGCCTGTCATGGCGAGCTCGCGCGCACGCGGCCGGCCGCGAAATATCTCACCGGCTTCTATGTCGCGCTGTCGTTCGGCGGCATGGTCGGCGGCCTGTTCGCCGGGCTGATCGCGCCGTTCACCTTCTCCTGGGTGGCCGAATATCCCATCCTGCTCGCATTCGCCGCGCTGTGCCGTCCGGGGGTGACCGAGCGCTGGCCGCAGCTGACGCGCTGGTATTGGATCGTGCTGGCCGCGATCGCCATCGCCCTGCTGGTTCCGGCTGGGATGACCGGCAAGGTCACGACCTATCTCGAGGATCATCGCGTCTATGTCGCCGGCGCCGTCGGCGTGCTCGCGGCGCTGCTCGCGCTGCTGCTCAACGGGGACCGCTGGAAGGTGTTCGCGACGGCCGCGCTCGCGCTGGTGCTGATCCGCGCCTATCCGGCCGATGATGGCCGCGTCGAGACCGTTCGCAGCTTCTTCGGCGTGCACAAGATCGTGGTCACCTCCGATGGACATTATCACGTGCTGATGCACGGCACGACGATCCACGGCGCGCAGAAATATCTCAACGCTGACGGTTCCAAGGTCACCGGCCGTCCCGAGCCGATCACCTATTATCACAAGGATGGCGGCATCGGCCGCGCCATCACCGCGATCCGCGAGCGCAAGGGCGCGCCGCTCAAAGTCGCCGTGATCGGCGTCGGCTCGGGCACGCTGACCTGCGCAGCGGAGCCGGGCGAGGAGTGGAAGTATTTCGAGATCGACCAGACCATGGTCGATACCGCCAGCGACCCGAAATATTTCAGCTACATCAAGAACTGTGCGCCGGACTTCAAGCCGGTCATCGGCGATGCGAGACTCACCTTCGCCAAGGAGCCGGACGGCGTCTACGACCTCATCATCGTCGATGCCTATTCGTCCGATGCGATCCCGATCCACCTCGCGACCGAGGAGGCGATGGCGATCTACAAGGCCAAGCTGGCGCCGCAGGGCGCTGTGGTGATGCACGTCTCCAACCGTCATCTCGAACTGGAGAGCGTCGTGGTCGGCATCGCCGACGCCAACGACATGAAGAGCTGGGTCTACAACGAGGACTCCGGCCGCGACGACGAGTACATCTTTGCCACCGACGTCGTCGTCAGCGCGCGCGAGGAGGCCGATGTCGGCAAGCTCGCCTCGTCCAACAAATGGACCGAGACCGAGCCCACCGATGGCGAACGGGTCTGGACCGACGATTATTCGAACATCCTCGGCGCCGTGTATCGGCGCCTCCGCGACGGAGAATAGCCCGAGCCAACGGCGGCTCGCCGGGCCTCCGCGTCGCGGATGACGACCATGACTCTCGCGACGATAAGAGGTGCGCACCTCGCAGCGCTCCCACCTTCCGGTTGCGTTGCAGTAGAAGCTCGCCAAGCCGATCAGGGGGCATGTAAACGTATTGCGGCGCAAAACGCTTGAATTCGGCTTTTCTCACCGGCTTTGTTGCGTGGCTGCCCCGATCATGCTACCTGAGGTGCGTGCCTCATATCGGTTCCCGACGACGATGCTATTCGAAGGGCCGGCAGCTGGCACGCACGGGCGATCTTCGATTCACATCTCCTCGACCCCTCGGGCGGATTCCGCTGCCAAGCGGAATGAGCACGCCGGGACTGCTGAGATCGAGCTGAGATCTTTGGCCCGACCGGGCGGACGCTTTCCGCTCGGGCCTATGAGTTCTTGTGGTGATTACAAATGCCGGCCGCATCAAGCAGACCGGCTGACATGGGAGGGGTTCGATGAAGCGTCTTTGGATGGCTGGTGCGTCTGCTCTGTTGGCGATGGCGATCGGCGTCGGCTCGGCAGGAGCCGCTGACAAGAAGGTCCTGGCGTTCGTGGTCAACGGCGCGTCCGACTTCTGGAAGATCGCCGAGGCCGGCGTGAAGAAGGCGCAGGGCGAACTGCCCGACTACAATCTGCAGCTCAAATATCCGGAGCAGGCCGCCGCCGCCGTGCAGCAGCGGATGCTGGATGACCTCGTCGCCGCCGGCGCGGCCGGCATCATGGTGAGCGCGGTCGATCCGAAGAACCAGACCGAGCACCTCAACAAGATCGCCGGACAGACGGTGCTGTTCACCACCGACAGCGACGCGCCGCAGTCGAAGCGCATCGCCTATATCGGCTCCTCCAACACCGAGCTCGGCAAGGATGCCGGCAAGCTGATGCTGAAGGCGCTGCCGAATGGCGGCAAATGCGTCGGCTTCGTCGGCCTGCTCGGCGCCGACAATGCGCGCGAGCGCATCGAGGGCGTCAAGGAGACGATCAAGGGCTCGAAGGTCGAACTGGTCGACGTCCGCGGCGACGAGATCGACCAGACCCGCGCCAAGCGCAACGTCGAGGACATTCTGGCCGCGATGCCGGACGTCAGCTGCCTGGTCGGCTTCTACTCCTACAACACGCCGCGCATCTATGAGGTGCTGAAGGAGGCCGGCAAGCTCGGCAAGATCAAGATCATCGGCTTCGACGAGGATCCAATCACGCTCGGCGGCGTCAAGGACGGCGCGATCGAGGGCACTGTCGTGCAGCAGCCCTATGAGTGGGGCTATCAGGGCATGAAGCTGATGGCCAAGGTCGTGCAGGGCGACAAGTCCGGCGTTCCGGCCAACGGCATCATCATCGTGCCCGGCAAGGTCATCGACAAGGCCAACGTCGAGGACTTCATGGCGCAGATGAAGTCGATGCTCAAGAAGTGATGCGGCGGCCGGCGTGTCCGGGCCTTTTCTCGAGCTGATCGATATCGGCAAGACCTATCCTGGCGTGGTCGCCCTCGACCACGTCAGCCTGTCGGTCGCGCCCGGTGAGGTGATCGCCTTGCTCGGCGAGAACGGCGCCGGCAAGTCAACGTTGATGCGCGTGCTCGGCGGCGTCGTGCCGCCGAGCAGCGGCACCCTTCGTATCGATGGCGTCGACCGCACCAGCTACACCGTGACGGATGCGATCGCGGCCGGCATCGCCTTCGTGCACCAGGAACTGAACCTGTTCGACAACCTCGACGTCGCGGGCAACGTCTTCATCGGCCGCGAGCCGGTATTTGGCGGACCGCTGCGGCTGATCGACCGCGCGACGCTGCGCGCCAAGGTGCGGCCGCTGATCGCGCGCCTTGCTGCGGACTTCGAGCCGGACACGCCGCTTGCGGAGCTGTCGCTGGCGCAGCGGCAGCTGGTCGAGATCATCAAGGCGCTGTCGCTCAACGCCCGCTGCGTCATCATGGACGAGCCGACCTCGAGCCTCACCCTGTCGGAGACCGAGCGGCTGATGCAGGTCATCGCCGGCCTCAAGGCCGACGGTGTCAGCGTCATCTTCATCACCCACCGCCTGAACGAGGTGGTGCAATGCGCCGACCGTGCCGTCGTGCTGCGCGACGGCCGCACTGTCGGCACGTTGACGCGCGGCGAACTCAATCCCGCGGCGATGATCCGGCTGATGATCGGCCGGGACCTGCGGTCGCGCTACGTGCCGCCGGCTACGCTGCCGGGCGATACTGTCCTCAATGTCGTCGATGCCGTCACGTCCACCTATCCACGCCGGGCCGTGAGCCTGCAACTGCGCCGCGGGGAGATCCTCGGCCTTGCCGGGCTTGTCGGCTCCGGACGGACCGAGCTCGCGCGCGCCATCTTCGGTGTCGAACCCTTGTTGGCCGGCAATATCAGCCTCGATGGCGAGCCCGTTCGCATCACCGAGCCGCGCGCGGCGATCGACCGCGGCATCTATCTCATTCCGGAAGACCGCAAAGGCTGCGGCCTGCTGCTCGACTTCCCGATTGCCGAGAATATCTCCCTGCCGGATCTCGCGTCCTACGCAAGCCTGGGGCTCGTGGACAGGTCTCGCGAGACCGACAATGCCGACCGCCAGCGCGAGCGCCTCAAGATCAGGGCACCCGACGTCAAGATGCAGGTCGGCACCTTGTCCGGCGGCAACCAGCAGAAGGTCGTGCTTGCGAAATGGCTGTCGATGCGGCCGAAGGTCCTGATCTTCGACGAGCCGACGCGCGGCATCGATGTCGGGGCCAAGCAGGAGATCTACGACATGCTGCGGCGGCTCGCCGATGCCGGCGTCGCCATTCTGATGATCTCGAGCGACATGGAAGAGGTGATCGGCGTGAGCGACCGCATCGCCGTCATGCATGAAGGGCGGATTTCCGGTTTCCTGGAGCGCGGCGCGTTCAGCGAGCACAATGTGCTGCAGCTCGCCGTCGGTCACACCATCTGAGCGAGGCGCTTGTGCAGAAGAAAGATCTCAGCCTGCTGGTCCTGATCCTGGTGGTCGGCGCCGTAGTGGCCTTCATCAACCCGCGCTTCCTGCTGGTCGGCAATCTCTCCAACACTGCCAACCAGGTCGGCATGTTCGGCATCTTCTCGATCGCGGAAGCCTTTGTCATCATCGTCGGCGGCATCGAGCTGGCGGTCGGATCTGTCATCGCGCTGCTCGGCGTGCTGTTCATCGACCTGATCGTCAATCGCGACGTCGACTGGATCCTGGCCTTCGCGCTCATCATCCTCGGTGGTGTCGCGATCGGCACCATTCACGGCACGCTCGTCACCAAGATGAAGATTCAGCCGTTCGTCGTGACCCTGTGCGGGCTGCTGATCTATCGCGGTGCCGCCCGCTACTATACCGAGGACGCGACCGCCGGCTTCGGCTACGGCGCGAGCTTCCCGATGCTGGAATGGTTGACCGCGGGGCGCACCAATGTGCTCGGCTTCCCGCTGCCGCACAGCATCGTCGCGCTTGTGATCGTGGCGGGGGTTGCGTGGGTGGTCCTGCACCGCTCGGTCTATGGCCGCTATTTCTATGCAGTGGGAAAGAACGACGAGGCGGCGCGCTATTCCGGCATTCGTTCCGATCGCGTCACCATCGCAGCCTATGTGATCTGCGGCGGATTGACCGCGCTCGCGGCCGTGCTGCTCGCGATGTACACCCGCTCGATCTCGCCGGCGGTGCACGGCTCGTTCTATGAGCTCTACGCGATTGCAGCTGCGGTGCTCGGCGGCTGCTCGCTGCGCGGCGGCGAGGGCTCGATCATCGGCGTCGTCCTCGGCACGATCCTGCTGCAGGTGCTGCAGAACCTGGTCAATCTGCTGGGCATTCCGAGCTCGCTGAATTTCGCGGTGATGGGCACGGTGATCCTGATCGGCGTGCTCGCCGATCAATATCTCGTGCAGCGCCGCAAGCGTGCGCCGGTGGCGCGAGGGCAGGCGAGTGCGGACACCGCGCCCGCCACGCTCGAGCGCGCCAGCGCCGAATGAGCATGCCCCGCATCAGCCTGCCCTGAAACGAATGCAGCCGGAGGCGGCAGAGCGCGTCCGGCTGCATTCAGGCTAAGGGATCGGATCAATCCTGATAGGTGTAGTAGCCGCGCGGCTGGTAATATTGGCGCGGCTGGTAATAGCGCGGCTGCGCGTAGCTCGGATTGCCGCTGTCGTAGTCGTACTGCTGCGGATAGGCCTGCGCATCGTACACCCGGCGGCTGGTGCCGCGCGGCGCCGGATAGCGCACGCCATTGTCGCTGCCGTCGGCCGGGTAGATGTAGCCGTCATCCGGGCGCTGCTGCGGCACGACCTGGCGTCCCGGCAGCAATTGCGGCTGCGGCGTCAGTACCACCGGCTCGCCATTGTCGTCATATTGCTGCGGCTGGGTGTCGCGTCGGGCCACGGCGGTGCCGCGGCGCGGATTGCGCGCCAGCGCCACTTCCGCCGATCCGGTCAGGGTCACCGTGGTGTTGAGCACGCCGTCCTTCTGCACCAGGTCGTAGAGCGTCGTGGCATTCGCCTTCGACAGCCGGACGCAGCCGTGAGAGGCGGGCGTGCCGAGCCGGCCTTCCGAATCGGTGCCGTGGATCGCATGCCCGACCTTGGTGAAGAAGATCGAATGCGGCATCGGCGCGTCGTCGAATTCCTTCGAGAAGTGGTCGGCCTCCATGCGGAAGGCACGGAAGGTGCCGTTCGGCGTCTCGCGCGAGGGGATGCCGGTCGAGACCGGCCAGCGGTAGCGTTCGACACCATCGACCGCCACGGTCATGATCTGGTTGTTCTTGTCGACAGTGATGTCGACCTTGGCGAGCGCCGGCGTGGCGGACAGCAAGGCGAAGCCGGCAACCGCAAAAAGAGTGATACGCATGTAACCTTTGGCCTCCGGGCCTGCGACGTCAGAACGTGACTTCCAAAAGAGCCTCAGAACAAGACTTCAAAATGCCGCGGCTCACGATCGGCCTGCACTATGTCGGAAGTCCAACCTTTGTTCCAGCCGACGGCCGCCTCAACCTTAATGGCGGACGCGTCCCCGGCAAAGGCTTGGGCTCGTTCATCGGGACTGACATTTTCGCGACTGATCATTCGACCGCCCGGCGGCGTTTAGGATCTCTCTAAACGGTCCAACCCGCCGTCAGCCCGCAACCTTTTGGCCGCATCTGCGTTTCAGACATTCCTCCATGCGGTTCCCAGGATTCAAAATGCTTACGATGAAGGCCAAGACGGCGGTGCTCGACGACCGCGCGCCGCAACGGCTGACCTATCTGCTCGCTGCGTTTGCGCTGCTCTTTCTCGCACTGTCCTGGTTAGCGCTGCCGCAATTCGCTCATGCCCAGGGCATCATCCGCGGCGCCCATGAGGGCGCTCATGAAGGTAACCGCATCGGCGGCCCGGTGGGCGGCGTCGTCGGAGGCGCAGTCGGTGCCGGCGTCGGCGGAGCCGTTGGCGCCGTCGAAGGCGCTCTGGGCATCCCGCACCGCTCCTATTACCACCGGCATTATCACTGCCGCGGCTATCGCGACGGCTACGGCCGCTTTCACTGCTACCGGTGAGTTGAAGCCAGCCTGACGCGGCGCCGGCTCAGCGCTTGAGCCGGTAGCCGGTTTTGAAGATCCACCAGATCGCCGTCATGCAGATCGCCAGAAACGCCAGCGTCATTGCGACGCTGATCTCGACCCGAACGTCGGCGATCTCATAGAAGCTCCAGCGGAAGCCGGAGATCAGGTAGACGACCGGGTTGAGCAGCGCGATCGAGTGCCAGGTCGGCGGCAGCATGTTGACCGAGTAGAAGCTGCCGCCCAGGAACGTCAGCGGCGTCACCACCAGCATCGGGATCATCTGCAGCTTCTCGAAGCCGTCCGCCCAGATGCCGATGATGAAGCCGAACAGGCTGAACGTCACGGCCGTCAGCACCAGGAACGACAGCATCCACACCGGATGCTGGATGTGCAGCGGCACGAACAGCCCGGCGGTGGCCAGGATGATCAGCCCAAGGATGATCGATTTGGTCGCGGCCGCGCCGACATAGCCGAGCACGATCTCGACATGCGAGATCGGCGCCGACAGGATCTCATAGATAGTGCCGATGAATTTCGGGAAGTAGATGCCGAACGAGGCGTTGGCGATGCTCTGGGTCAGGACGGATAGCATCACAAGTCCCGGCACGATGAACGTGCCATAGCTGACGCCCTGGACCTCGCTGATGCGCGAGCCGATCGCGGCGCCGAACACGACGAAATAAAGCGACGTCGAGACGACCGGCGACACGATGCTCTGCAGGATCGTGCGCCAGGTGCGCGCCATTTCGAATTTGTAGATTGCCCCGACGGCTCGCAGATTCATTGGCTCACCAGGCTGACGAAGATGTCTTCGAGGGATGATTGCTTGGTCTCGAGATCGACGAAGCGGATGCCGGCGGTGCGGAGATCGCCGAGCAGGCTGGTGATGCCGGTGCGCTCGCCCTTGGTGTCGTAATCGTAGGACAGCTTCCATCCGTCATCCGACAGCGCGAGCTGGTAGGGTGCCAGCGCCTCGGGGATCGCGTCGATTTTGTGCTGCAGATGCAGGCTCAAGCGCTTGCCGCCGAGCTTCCGCATCAGCGTGGCCTTGTCCTCGACCAGCACGATCTCGCCCTTGTTGATGACGCCGACGCGGTCGGCCATCTCCTCGGCTTCCTCGATGTAGTGCGTGGTCAGGATGATGGTGACGCCGGCGGCCTTCAGCTCGCGCACGACGTCCCACATGCCCTTGCGCAGCTCGACGTCGACGCCCGCGGTCGGCTCGTCCAGGAACAGCACCTGCGGCTCGTGCGAGAGCGCCTTCGCGATCATCACGCGGCGCTTCATGCCGCCGGACAGTGTGATGATCTTGGCGTCCTTCTTGTCCCACAGCGAGAGATCTTTCAGGATCTTCTCGATGAGCGCCGGATTCTTCGGCTTGCCGAACAGGCCACGGCTGAAGCTGACGGTCGCCCACACGCTCTCGAACGAGTCGGTGTGCAGCTCCTGCGGCACCAGCCCGATCATCGACCGCGCGGCGCGGTAATCGTCGTTGATGTCGTGACCGCCGACCGCGACCTTGCCAGTGGACGCGTTCACGATGCCGCAGATGATGCTGATCAGCGTCGTCTTGCCGGCACCGTTGGGGCCGAGCAGGGCGAAGATCTCGCCGCGCTCGATCGCGAGATTGATGTTGTTGAGCGAGGTGAAGCCCGACGGATAGGTCTTCGACAGGCCGGAAACGGAAATGACGGGAGCCATCACGGGATTCGTTGCGATTCGGAGAGCTGCGCGAAGGAGACCGGCGCAGATGCGAGGGAAGCGCACAGATAGGAACGAGGTCGCGGTCCCGCAATCGCGGGCCCGTGAATGGATCGTGTCACTATCGGGGCTTTTCCGTGGCCAATTCCATCCAGTGTTGCTGTGCGGCCACGTCGGAGCGATGAACGCCGTCGACGGTGTCGCGCCATGTTGCGTCCGCGAGCATCTCTTGTACGGTTCGCGCCGTCTCGACATTTCCGCCGTGGAGAAGGACCGATGACGCCACGTTTCAGCACCACCCGCACCATTTCGACGCGCAGCCTGCCGGCGCGCTGGCTCGGCATGGTCGCCTTGGCGCTCGCGCTGGTTCTGCCGCTCGGAGCCGGATCGGTCCGCGCCGCACCGAGCCCGGCGGCCGCGGCTGCGGCCAGCACCACCCATGTCTATCTGCTGCGCGGCGTGCTCAACATCTTCTCGCTCGGGCTCGACGATATCGCCGCCAAGCTGGATTCGCAGGGCATCCCGAACACGGTCGCCAACTTCGTGTCGTGGTCGTCGCTCGCCGACGAGGCGGCGACGGCGTACAAGGCCGGCCGCATCAAGACCATCATCCTGGTCGGCCACTCCTCGGGCGCGACCGCGCTGCCGGACATGATCAACAAGCTCGGCCAGCTCGGCGTGCCGGTGAAACTCGCGATCGGCCTGGACTCGGTGTTCAAGACCAAGCTCGTCGGCGGCAATGCCGAGCGCTACATCAACTTCTACATCGCCAACGGTAACGGCGAGCCGGTCCGCCGCGACGATGGCTTCCACGGCAAGCTCGAGAATGTCGATGTCGGGTCTGCGGTTCCGGGCGTCGGCCACATCACGATCGAGAAGAACCAGATCATGCAGCAGAAGGTGATCGGGGCGATCGATGGCGTCGTGTTCGGCGGCAAGGGGCGTCAGCCGGCCGCGCCACCCACCCGCATGGCGGCCCCGCAGCGCGCCGCCAGCGCTACAGGATACCGGTAGTCACCCGGAGGGGCGCCTGAGGCGCCCCAAAATACTCCCATTCGGCGACGACAAGCGGTATGGCAGGGAGGACATGGTCCTGCCTGATCTCAAGCTTGAGCTTTCCCGGGAGCGCGAATGACCCGTTTGTCGCGAATTGCGAGGGGCTGGCGCGACGCCGCCCAGGCTGTGGCCGGGCAGGGGCTGTCCGGGCTGCTGGTCATCGGGCTCATCGCGACATCAGCCCCGGCGACGGCCAAGGCGGGAGCCGCCACTGCGACCACACCCAGCAAGGCCGCCAAGACCGCAACGGCCCCGACCCAGGCCGCCATCCGGCCTGCGGCGCCGGAGCGTCCGCCGGAGCCCGTTCCAACGCTGCCGCCGCCGCGGGTCTATCTGTTCCGCGGCGCGCTCGGCCCGCTGTTCTCGACCGGCATGGACCGCCTCGCCGAGAAGATCGAGAAGGCCGGCTTCTGGGCCAGCGTCTACGAATTCACCCTCTGCGACCTGATCGCGCTGCAGGTCGCCAAGAACTACCGCCAGGACCAGGCGCCGATCGTGCTGATCGGCCATTCCATGGGCGGGCTGTGCAGCGTCCGCATCGCGATCACGCTGCAGGAGCAGAATATCCCGGTCGCGCTCGTGGTCACCGTCGACCC
The DNA here is from genome assembly GCF_900176205.1 of Bradyrhizobium sp. ORS 285. Classification (NCBI taxonomy): domain Bacteria; kingdom Pseudomonadati; phylum Pseudomonadota; class Alphaproteobacteria; order Hyphomicrobiales; family Nitrobacteraceae; genus Bradyrhizobium; species Bradyrhizobium sp. ORS 285. The sequence continues at coordinate 5,597,448 of NZ_LT859959.1, read as the reverse complement.
CGCGCATGCCACCAAGAGCGTGCCGCCGAACGTGCAGCGCTTCATCAACCTGTTCCTGTCCGACAACATCCTCGGGGGTGGCGACGTCAAGCCGGAGCCCGGCTTTCACGGCCATTACGCCAGCTTCGACATGAAGGATCATGACGAGGTCACGCATATCAACATCGACAAGATGGAGGATGTGCACGCCCAGCTGGTCGCGATGATCAGCCAGCTGTCGCAGACCTCGGCCACCGCCGACGTCGATCCGGTCCAGCTGCGCTACCTGGTGCCGCCGAAGGTCTCGGTCGAGCTGTGGGACAGCGGCGTGGCCATGCCGGTGCGGCCGGGCGAGACGCTCGACCAGATCGCGGCGGCGAACCGCGTTCCGCTATGGGCGCTTCAGCAATCCAATCGCGGACTTGCCGCCCAGCCGCTGGTGCCCGGCCAGCGCATCATCCTGCCCCGCCATCTGCTGCCGCAGGCGGCCAACCAGCCCGCGCCGCCGCCGGAAGCCGCCGTCCGGCGCTAGAACAGCCGCGCTTTGACCCTCCCCTGGAGGGGGAGGGTGAGAAGGACATCGCGGCGTTGTGTCGTGGGTTTTAGGCCCACCGCTGGATTAGCCGGCCGGCAGGAACGGGATGATCATCGGCACGCGCTGGCTGTAGGCGACGTAGTCAGGGCCCAGCTCCTGCGCCAGGAACCCTTCTTCCATCTTCGCCTTCCAGGCCATGCCGAGCGAGATCAGGATGGCGCCGAGCACGGCGGTCACTGTTCCCACCGCGATGCCGGTTGCGATCATGCCGAGGATCAGGCCGGTATAGATCGGATGGCGCACCATGCCATAGGGACCGGTGTCGATCACCTTGTGGCCTTCCTTGTGGGTGATGGCGTTCGACCAGAACCGGCCGAGATGGATCCGCGCCCACCAGGTGAACGCGATGCCGGCCAGGGTCACGATCGTGAGCAGGTACACGCCGGTCTCGCCGGGATGCCAGAACGGCCTTTCGCCGAGGAGGCGCGAGGTCCACGGCGTGAACAGGATACCGCCGAGCACGATCAGCGCATGGTAGCGGCTCGTCTTGATCACCGTCACATGCTTGCGGGTCTGCCCGGACCAGAACGAGGCGCCGACCCAGCTGGCGAGCCAGATCAGCCAGATGATGGCGAGCAGGGAGGTGGGCCAGGTGGTGGTCCAGCCGCTGAACGCAACTGACGAAATGGGGCTGGCATCGCCGGACATGTCTTGGAAACCGTTATGAGACGTGGGACCGGCCGCTCTTAGCTATTCGGCCGCGGTGCGAAAAGGGTGTTGTTTCTCGTCGAGCCGCTTGGCCTGCTCGGAATCGAGCAGGAAGGCGATGGTCTCGCGCAAGGTGGGCTCGATCGGGCGGGGCGCATAGCCGAGCTCGCGCCTGGCCCTGTCGATCGACAGGTCGGAGGCCGAACGGGCGATCCGCACGCCCTCGGCGGTGCCGGAGGGGCAGCGCTTGGTGAGGTGATCGGAGATGAACTCCAGCATGCCGGCCGAGAACTCCGCCAGCCGCCCCGGCACCGAGACGGTCACATGCTTGCGGCCGCTGATCGCCGCCATCAGCTCCAGGATCCGGCTGAGCGGCAGGCTCTCGCCGCCGAACACGTAGCGGCCGCCGACCTTGCCGCGTTCCATCGCCAGGATCAGGCCCGCGGCAACGTCGCGAACGTCGACGAGATTGACGATGAAATCGAGATAGAGCTGCACGCGGCTGTCCAGGAAGTGCAGCAGCATTTGCGACGGCGGTGTCAGGTTGCTGTCATGCGGCCCGATCGGCATCGTCGGCGTGCCCACCACGACGGGGAAGCCGTCTGCCGCCGCGGACATCGCGCGCGCCTCGGCCAGTGCCTTGGAGCGGGTATAGGCACCCGGCATGGCCTCAGCCGGCGGCGCCGTCGGCGCAGCGGCCGCGCCCGTCGAGCCTGGATAGTCGAACAGGATGGATTCGGTCGAGCAGTGCAGGAAGCGGCGGACCCGGCCGGCGCGCGCGGCGGCCAGCACCGTCTCCGTGCCGAGGCAGTTGACGCGGTAGAAGTCCTCGCGGTCCGGCATCCACATGCCCGGCAGTCCGGCGAGGTGATAGACCTGATCGACGCCCGCGACCGCCTGCTTCACCAGGCCGGCATCGAGCACCGAGCCTTCAATGTACTCCACATCGGCGATCATGTGGCTGGGACAGCGGATGTCGAGCACACGCACCTCGGCGCCCCGCGTCGCCAGTGCGGAGACGAGGTGGTGGCCGATGAAACCGCTGCCGCCGGTAACGAGGACTTTCATCAGGGACGCGAGTGTTGATCGCCTTGAAGACGGTCCGATGCCAACCGATCAGGCGACCAGTTCGGCGCGATGAGGTCGGCCACCGACGGCCGGAAACCCAACGCCATGTACAATTTCGCCATCACGAACATCGGTCCAAGAAACAGATGCGCTGGATGATCCAGCAGAGACGGATTGTTCCGCTCGAAAAACTTGTGGCCCACGGCCTGCGACACCAGCCCGACGATCACGAGCGCGGCAAACAAGGCCCACAGGGCCACTCCGTGGACGTGATCGGCAATCATCATGGCCGCACCAAGGAACAGCACGGCGAAGGCCAGGATGCCGGCGCCGAGTGCGGCATCGAGCAGCAGCCAATACACCAGCACCGGCAGGGCCAGCACGGCGCCCAGGCTGATCCGGATGCCAAAAGCGTCGAAATGCCACAAGCTCAAGGGCAGCACGGCGCCGAGGAACAGCAGGATGATTCCGAGCACATGCATCAAGCCGTTGCGCGGATCGCGATGATATTCGACGTAGTCGATCATCTGGCGTCGAAACATGGCGTTCATGACTGGCTCGCTCGTCACTGAGATCGACCCCCGCTCAATCGACGGCCGCAAAGACGGGGCTATACCATCAAGCGGCTGCATCGACAAACCGGCAATAATGCCCAGGGCACTCCGAGCGCCCGCTGCGCGGTAAAGCCCAATGCGCCCGTCTGAGAACGGGTTCCATTGGCACTGGCTGCCGAGAGCGTCCTCGAAGGGCAGTCGCGCCGGTGATGCCGCGGGTTCAAGGCGCCAGCGCAGACCTCGCTTGCGTCAATTGCGGTGCTTGCGTGGGGCCTGCTTGCCGGGCGCGGCGGGAACCGGGGCCGGCGGCGGCGGGGCCGCCTCTTCGACGGTCTTGGCGACCGTGATGATCTGGATCTGCTGATTCACCGGCGCGGTCGGCTTCGAGGGGTCGAGCAGCTGCTCCTCGCCGAGGCCGACCGACTGCAGCCGCTTGACCGAGATCTTGAAGGTATTCGCAAGAATGTCGCGGATGGCGTCGGCGCGGCGCTGGCTCAGGATGACGTTGGACTCGCGCTTGCCGTTCGCTTCGATGTGACCGACGATCAAGAAGGTGTAGGGCAGGAGGTCCGCATACACCATCGCGTCGGCGATCCGGCCGACGGCCTGATACGATTCAGGTCGCACGATCGGGGTGTCCACGTCGAACTGGATGTCGACGTTGAACGCCGGCAGGTTCATCAGCTCCGGCGCGATCGGCGTCCGCTTCTGCGGCGGCGGCTCGTTGCGGCTGCGGATCCTCGAGCGTTCCTGGGTCTGCTGCTTGAGCGCGGGCAGATCGAGCGTAGGCGCAGTCTCGAACCGGCTGAGCTGGCGCACGATGTCCTCGCGCGTCACCTCTTGCGCGCGCGTAGGCGCGCTCGAGAGCAGCAGCGACGCGGCGATCAGTCCCAGCACTGATGTCGACGTCCGCATCAGCGATACCCCGCCTCGCCGAGCGACTGCTGGCACCGCGCGCTGACGCCATTGGTGGTCAGCAGGCAGGGGATCGATTTGCTGGTCTCCTTGGTCGAGCCGCCGCACAGCTTGACGATCTCGCGCTGGCAGGCGTTCGCCACGGTCACGCGCGCCGAGATCCGCTTCTGGATCGCCTCGAACGCCTTGAAATAGGTCGCCTTGCATTGCGGGGACACGACGTCCTGGTTGCGCGACAGACATTCCTTCAGACGATTGGAGTCCAGATTGACGCCGCGGCAATTGGCGGTGATGTCGGCGCCGCAGCTCGATGCGATCAGCCCCGCGGAGTCGCCAAAGCTCATCGTCTGCGCCGTCGCAAACGACGGCACGCTGAGCGCGATCGCAATAATGAGCAGATTGTATCCCCGGACCATGCTCGCATCTCATACGACGCGAGCCGCCACGGTCAAGGCCTAACCAAGGCGACCTGTGAAGTTCGATGACGGGTGACGTTTTTGCCGGGCGAGCGCCACGGCGGCGCGCGGCCGTGAGGTCACGCCCGCTGCACGAAACTGTCGACGACGTGCTTCTCGCCGGCCTTGTCGAAGGCGATGGTCAGCTTGTTGCCGTCGACCTTGATGACGTGGCCATAGCCGAACTTCTGGTGAAACACGCGATCATCAGGCGCGAACTCCGACGTGGTGCCGGTGGATTTCGCCACGAGCTCGCCCTCGATCGTCATCGGCCCGCGCTTGTTGCGGCCGAAGGTACCGCCGAACGGATCGTGCCCTGAGAACGGAGATGGCTCCTCCTTGAAGCCGCCTTCCGAGCCACCGCGCGCGGCGCCGGGACGGCGCGCCTGGGCGCGCTGCCAGCCGGGCGTCGAATAGCTCGATCCGAACGACTCGACATTGTCGAACCGCGACGGGCCGTAGCCGCCGGCGCCGCCCCAGCCGGAGCCGCCCTTGGATTCGGTGATCTCGACGCTCGCGGACGGCAACTCGTCCAGGAACCGCGACGGGATGGTCGTGGTCCAGGTGCCGTGGATGCGACGGTTGGTCGCAAAGTAGATCTTGGCGCGCCGCCGCGCGCGCGTCAGGCCGACATGGGCGAGGCGGCGCTCTTCTTCTAGGCCGGCGCGGCCCTGCTCGTCGAGTGTCCGCTGGCTCGGGAACAGGCCTTCCTCCCAGCCCGGCAGGAACACGTTGTCGAATTCCAGGCCCTTGGCGGAGTGCAGCGTCATCAGCGACACCGCCTCTTCGTCGGCCGCGCCCTCGCGGTCCATCACCAGCGAGATGTGCTCGAGGAAGCCGTGCAGGTTCTCGAACTCCTCCATCGAGCGGACGAGCTCTTTCAGATTGTCGAGTCGGCCGGCCGCATCGGCCGAGCGGTCCTTCTGCCACATCTCGGTGTAGCCGCTCTCGTCGAGCACGATCTCGGCGAGCTCGGTGTGCGGCGTGACCTCGCGCTGGGCGCGCCAGCGTTCGAATTGCAGGATGAGTCCGCGCAGCGAACCGCGCGCCTTCGGCTTGAGCTCGTCGGTCTCGACCACCGCGCGCGCCGCCTCGAACAGCGGGATGCGGCGCTTGCGGGCGTGATCGTGCAGCAACTGCACGGTGGCGTCGCCGAGCCCGCGCTTCGGCACGTTGACGATGCGCTCGAAGGCGAGATCGTCGGCCGGCGAGTTGATGACGCGCAGATAAGCCAGCGCATCGCGAATCTCGGCGCGTTCGTAGAAGCGCGGACCGCCGATGACGCGATAGGGCAGGCCGAGCGTGACGAAGCGGTCTTCGAACTCGCGCATCTGGTAGGACGCGCGCACCAGGATGGCGACGTCGTTGAGATGCTCGCCCTTGCGCTGCAGCTCCTCGATCTCCTCGCCGATCCCGCGCGCTTCCTCTTCCGAGTCCCAGGCGCCGGTGACGGTGACCTTTTCGCCCTCGACGTCCTCGGTGTGCAGCGTCTTGCCGAGCCGGCCTTCGTTATGGGTGATCAGATGCGAGGCGGCGGCGAGGATGTGCCCGGTCGAACGGTAGTTGCGCTCCAGGCGAATGACCTTGGCGCCGGGAAAATCGTGCTCGAAGCGCAGGATGTTGTCGACCTCGGCGCCACGCCAGCCATAGATCGACTGGTCGTCGTCGCCGACGCAGCAGATGTTCTTGGGGGGAGCGCCCGAGACAGTAACGCTCCGGTCGTCATCACCGGGCCGACGCGCAGCGTCGAGACCCGGTGATCCATCTTCTTCCGAAGACGTGATGGATTGCCGGGTCGAGCCCGGCAATGACGAGCCAGAGGGCGCCTGCGACAGCAGCCGCAGCCACAGATATTGCGCGACGTTGGTGTCCTGATACTCGTCGACCAGAATGAACTTGAAGCGGCTCTGATACTGCCGCAGCACGTCCGGGTTCTCGCGAAACAGCCGGATGCTCTCGAGCAGCAGGTCGCCGAAATCGGCGGCGTTGAGGATCTTCAGCCGCTCCTGATAGCTCGCATAGAGCTTGCCGCCCTTGCCGTTGCCGAACACGGCGGCTTCGCCGGAGGGCACCTGCGACGGCGCCAGGCCGCGGTTCTTCCAGCCGTCGATCAGCCCCGCCAGCATGCGCGCCGGCCAGCGCTTGTCGTCGATGTTCTCGGCCTGCAGCAGCTGTTTGAGCAGCCGGATCTGGTCGTCGACATCGAGCACGGTGAAGTTGGATTTGAGCTGCACCAGCTCGGCATGGCTGCGCAAAATGCGCCCGGAGATCGAGTGGAAGGTGCCGAGCCACGGCATGCCTTCGACGGCCTGGCCGAGCATCTCGGCCAACCGCGTCTTCATCTCGCGCGCGGCCTTGTTGGTGAAGGTCACCGACAGAATCTCGCTCGGACGCGCCCGCCCCATGCTCAGGATGTGCGCGATGCGCGTCGTCAGCACGCGGGTCTTGCCGGTGCCCGCGCCGGCCAGCACCAGCACCGGACCATCCAGCGTCTCGACAGCTTCGCGCTGCTCCGGATTGAGGCCCGCGAGATAACGCGCGCCGCCGCTCGCGGCGGCACGGGCGCGCGCAGCGATGCCGCCCGGAGCGGGCTGGTGGTCAGGCGCAGGAAAACGGCTCACGCGGTTGGGCTCGGTCATCAGCGAATCAGTCTCGTCCCTTTGACGGCATCATACGACGACATCAAGGGGTCTGCAGGAAGGAGCCCTCATAGCAGGGATTATCGCTGATATGGGGCCGCTCGGCACGTTTTACAGCCCTAAATCGCGGCAGCGCCTGCGACTGAGCGCCTGTTTACGCCAACTTTGTTCCGGCGACTCGCGAATTTTTACCTGCGGAAGCGCCCGGAACCTTTGTTCCCGGCCCCGATTGTCCTGGCAACGGCGCAAGCTCCGCGTCGCTTTGAACCGCAATCGAGAGACAGAGGTCGTGTCATGTTAGGCTGGGTCGTCACCTTCCTGGTTATCGCATTGATCGCCGGCATCCTCGGCTTCGGCGGCATCGCCGGTGCGTCCATCGAGATCGCCAAGATCATCTTCTTCATCGCCATCGTGCTGTTCCTGGTGTCGGCTGTCGTGGGCCTCGCCCGCGGCCGATCCCGCGTGTAGTCGGCCTCATCCCCTGACAATGAGGTCGGCGAAGGGCGCAGTGCCTCGCAAGAGGTGCTGCGCCCTTTGCGCTTTTGAGAGCAGCTTAAGCCGGCGCGGTCAGCGCGACCTGGACCTTGGCAAGCGCAGGATCGAGCGCGACGGAGGCGAGCCGCGCATCGTTGGACAGCGCCGTCAAGGTCAGCGTCTGATCCTGCACCCGGAAGATGCGGCACAATGTCGTCGTCTCGCTTTCGTCGCGCAGCATGACCGAGAGCGGCGCGATGTGGTTCTCGTCGGCGATCTTCTCGGCGACCAGCGCCAGCCGCGTCGCCGCCGCCGCCAATTGCTCGGTGTGATGGCCGGCTGTGTTGGCCGCCAGCGGCAGCCCTTCCTCGTTCGTCAACAGCACGGTCTCGAAGCGGCCGACCTCGGCGATCCTGTCGAGCAGCGGCACCAGTTCGCGCCGCCGGCCGGGGCGCGTGGCGAGTTGCGCGAGATCGAGCGAGATGCGCTCGCGCTCGACCAGCGGCGCCAGCACCTCCTGGATCGCGCTGCGCAGACTCGTTTCCCGCTCGCTGGCGTCGTGGCTGCTCTGGTCCTGCAACTGATTGAGGCTGGCGGCCTGCACTTGCACCTGCCGCCGCAGATGGTCGCGGGCGACCGCGCCCTGGCGCGCCCCGAACAGATAGCCTGCGGTCAGCAGCAGGATGGCGGCACCAACGCCGCTCACGATGGCATAGAAGGTCATGGTCGCTTCGCTTCCGTGAGGTGATCGCAATCGTCGACGCCGGCAATGCGCAGAACAGCCTTGCGATCGTTCGCGGCCGCCTGGGAGTCGCCGCGCGCAAGGCCCGCGCCGGCTGCGCTCACCGACATCCGCGGTGAAATGCCGTCCTTCTTCAAGAGCTCCGCGACGGCCTTGGCGCGCGAGTAGCTCAAGAGCACGTTGAGGTCCTCGCTGCCGCTGGCATCGGCGTGTCCCTCGATCAGGATGGTCGCATCGCCATGGCGCGCGAGCGCCTTTTGCAGCACCGCCTGTGCGCGCTTCATGTCGCCCGGATGGGGGCGCGTGCTGCCGCGCTCGAACGCGATCGCCAGCGGTGCGAAGCATTCGGCGGGCGCCTTCGCGGCGCTCTGGGGCTCGGTGCGGGCCGTTGAGACGGGCGGAGCAGGCGGCTCGATCGGGATCGCCGAGGGCAAGGGCATCGGAGGAGCCGTGATCAGTGCGGGAAGAGGCACCGGCGTGTCCGACGGCTTCGGCGCTGGCTGGGTGATCATCGTCTGCGGCACGGCGGCTGCGGCCACGGTGTCCGGGGCAGCCGCTGCCTGTTGCCAGAGCGCGGCCGACATGACCGCGACCAGCGTCCCCGCGATGGCAAAGGCGGCCGCGAGCCAGGTTGGCGCATCTTCACCGGCGACGATAGACGCATCGGCCCGCGGCGCAGGCGGAGAAGACACGATGTTGGGGGAGGGCGCCAGCATGTCAGCCTGCCGGCACCTTGAACACCGGCACCTTGAACAAGGGCGTGATCAGATCGATGCCGCATTCGAGGCCTGCGCACCACTCGATGAACTGGCGTGACATCGCCTGGTCCGGAAACAACGCGCCGTGTTGCGGGGCGATGATCTCGATATCAAGCGGCCGAACCATGTCCGCCCACGCCTTCATGACGCGGTTCGACACCATGTAGCGGCGGTGGAAGCCCTCCATGAAGCGGATATGCGCCTTGAAGTCGCGCGTCACGATGTAGTCGACGCCGATCGAGGCGCCGAGATCGCCGCTGTAGAGGATCTTCGAGATCGGATCGTAAAGCTGGAAATTGCCCTCGCTGTGCAGGAAGTGCGCGGGCAGCGCATAGAGCTTGCAGGCGGCGAGATCGAACACCATGCCTTCGTCGGGGATCGGCTTCAGCCGGTCGGCGACGATGTGGTCGAAGCCGAAATGCGGCACGAAGCGCGTCCACAGCGAGGAGATGTAGGCGTCGGCATCGGTGGTCATCAGCCAGCCATTGATGGCCGCGACGATGTCGGGGTCCTGATGCGACAGGAACAGATATTTCAGGCGGCCGCCCGAGAGCTCGCTGAAGGTCTCGCCCAGCACCTTGGAGTAGACCTTGTGGCCGCCGGGATCGAGCAGCATGCCGACGCGGTCATGGATGATCAGATGCTGGTTCGCCTGCACGGCGAGATCGCCGGCGCTGAAATCCTCCAGCAGAATGTTCTTGTGAACGCCGTCATCATAGAGGACGGTATTGGCCATGGACGCTACTCCTGCCGGCGCGGCGCGCCGGCCTATTTGTATGACTGCTACAGCACCTTCTGCAGCGACCGGACGGCCTCGCGCATGTCGAAGAAGGTCAGGCCCAGCTTGCTATTCTCGTTGGTCAGCGCGAGCAGCAGCGCGCCGCGGCCGGCGCTGACTAGCACCGCATAGCCGGACTCACCGCGGATGATGACCTCCTGCAGATGGCTGCGGCCGAGCTCCATCGCGGCGCGGCCGCCGAGCGACAGCAACGTCGCCGTCATGCCGGCGACGCGCGTCTCCTCCATGTCGGCGGCGAGCACGCTCGCGATCATCAGCCCGTCCTCGGAGATCAAGGCGCAGGCCTCGACGCCAAAGGAGTCGCTCTGCAGCTTGCGCAGCACGCGGTTGATTTCATCGAGCCGTGACATCGGCTTCTCCTCGACGGCGGGGCGGGGGGCAAACCTGGATTGAAACTGGTGCTGGGTCATGGTGTCGTCTTCACTCGGTGCAATTGAAAGATTTGAAATCTCTGGATCGGCTGGCTGCTGATTAGTTTCAGGGTCGTCCGTCGGATCCGGTGCGGTCTGCGCCCGGGTTTCGAGCGTCTCCACCGCGTCGTCCAGCGCGCGCTGCTCGGCCTTGATGCGGGATCGGGAGACGGGCGGATCCATCGCCCGCAGCTGGGTCACCAGCGCCTGGCGTGCGGACTGATAGACTTCGGCCCGCCGCTCGGGACTGGAATCGGGCAGGTTCTCCATCGCGCGCGACAGCAGGATGAAGTAGTCGGCGGTGGTCACGGGGACGGCCGCGACATCGTCATGCGGTCCGTGCGCTCTGCTCAGCAGGCTTGCGAGGCGTCCCATCGCTCTCTCGTCAACTCTACGCAACTAACGATGCGTAAGGTTAGGCCGACGCAAGGAACGCGACGAATGATCTGAATCAAATTAACTAAAATCAGGGCGAGATGCGCAATCCGGCCGTCAAATCGACCGAGGCCAAGCATCATACCGCCAGGATTGCCTTCGGGATGCCGCGATGTCGCCGCTTTCGGCGCAACTGCGCCTCTGTTGCAGCCAGAATCAGCTACGATGACGGCAGCCAATGGCGCATGGGGAGGGCAGCGTGGACGTTCGGGACTACCTGCAGCGCGATGCGACGGCGCTGGCCGCAGCGGTGAAGGCGGGCGAGACCAGCGCGGCCGAGCTGCTGCAGCTCGCGCTGACGCAGAACGAGCGGGCCCAGCCCCGGACCAACGCCGTCTGCAGGCTGATGGAGCGCGAGGCGCGCGCACAGCTGGCGAAGCTGGCCTCCGGCCCGTTCACCGGCGTGCCCTTCCTGATCAAGGATTGCGCGCAGGACTATGCGGGCCTGCCGACCGCCTATGGCAGCAAGGCGCTGTCCGCCGTGGCCGCCGTCGAGTATGCCTCCGTCGTCAGGCGCTATCTCGAAGCGGGCCTGGTGATCTTCGGCAAGACCAATCTGCCGGAGCTCGCGCTCAAGGGCGTCAGCGACTCCCAAGCCTTCGGCCGGGTCAGCAATCCGTGGAATGCGGCGCATACGCCTGGCGGCTCCAGTGGCGGCGCCGCCGCGGCGGTCGCCTCGGGCGTGGTGCCGATGGCGGCCGGCAATGACGGCGGCGGCTCGATCCGCATTCCCGCCGCTTGCTGCGGCCTGTTTGGACTGAAGCCCTCGCGCGGCCTGGTCTCGTCGGGGCCGGGCTTCGGCGAATATTGGTTTGGCGCGTCCTGCGAAGGCGTGATCTCGCGCAGCGTCCGTGACACCGCGCTGGTGCTCGACGTCATCGTGGGCGCCGAGCCCGGCGATCCGTTTCTGGTGGCCGAGCCCGGCGTCGTCTTCGCCAACGTGATGGCGCGCGATCCCGGCCGGCTGCGCATCGGCTACACGACGTCGTCGCCGATCGGCACCGAGGTTCACGCCGAGGCGAAGCTTGCGGTCGAGACGACCGCGAAGCTGCTGCAAGGGCTCGGTCACGAGGTCGAGGAAGCGACGCCCGACATCGACGGCGCCGCGCTCGCGACCTCGTTCCTGCACATCTATTTCGGCCAGGTCGCGGCACTGGTGGCCGATGCCCGCGCCAAGGGCGCGAAGCGTGAGGAGTTCGAGCTGTTGACGCGGGTGCTGTCGACGCTCGGCGGCGCGATTTCGGCGGGCGCACTGACCACGCAACTTCTGAAATGGAACGGCTTTGCCCGCGCGCTCGCGCGTTTCCATACGCGCTATGACATGCTGCTGACGCCGACGCTCGCGCATCCGCCGATCCGGCACGGGCAGGGCGATCCCTCGACCGCCGAGCAGACCCTGCTCGACATGCTCGACCGCGTCGGCCTGCTCGGACTGCTGACGCGCTGGGGCGCGCTCGACGGCATGATCGACAAGATCGCCCGCGACAGCCTGCAATATGTCCCGTTCACGCAACTCGCCAATCTGACGGGCACGCCGGCGATGAGCGTGCCGCTGCACTGGACCGCCGACGGCCTGCCGCTCGGCGTGCAGTTCACAGGCCGCCTCGGCGACGAAGCCCGCCTGCTGCAACTCGCCCGCCAGCTCGAAGAAGCGCAGCCCTGGTTCGAGCGGCTGCCGGACTGGGTGCGATCAGACTGATCGTTTCGCCGGCATGCCGATGGCCCGGCCCAGGCCATCGGGGCGCGGCAGCGCAGCATGTGCTTGCAACGTCAGGCTGATGTTATCCTGGATGTCCGCCGGGAACGACGCGACCTTGCGCCTGGTCATGTCGATATGCACCGACATGTTCTCCGAGGTCGCCGAGATCCAGCCTTCCTCGGCGTGGCGCAGCTCCTCGAACGTGTGCAGCCGCTTCTCGTCGGCGGCGATCAGCCACACCGCGACCTGGACGGGATCGCCGAGATGGATCTCGCGCAAGTACCGCACATGGCATTCGGCGGTGAAGGTCGAGCCCTGGCGCTCCTTCATGTAGGCCGGGCCGATGCCTAGCTCGGCCCAGATCTGGTCGATCGCGCGGTCGAACATCACGTTGTAATAGGCCATGTTGAGGTGGCCATTGTAGTCGATCCATTGCGGCTCGATCTGCATGACGGACGACAGGAACGGCCTGCTTCCGGCCTGTGTGGGCACTGCATTATCGCTCATCGGCTCTTCCGTTTGCTCCCTTGACCCTTGTTGCGTCCTTTGCCACGGTCCGCCCAACTTCCGGAGGACAAAGTGGCGACGACGATCCCTCATCACGACCTGAAGCGGCCCGCGCCGGAGGCGCTGAAAAGCGCGCTCGACGCGCTCGCCGCCCGCTTCGGCAACAAGCTGATCACCTCGCAGGCCGTGCGCGAGCAGCATGGCCATACCACGACCTGGCTGCCGACGCAGCCGCCGGATGGCGTGGTGCTGGCGCAGGAGACCGCCGACATCCAGGACGTCGTCCGCATCTGTGCGCCGCTCGGCGTGCCGATCATTCCGTTCGGCACCGGCACCTCGCTGGAAGGCCAGGTCAATGCGCCCGCCGGCGGCATCTGCATCGACATGCGCGACATGAACAAGGTGCTGGAGGTGCATGCCGAGGATCTCGACTGCGTCATCCAGCCCGGCATCACCCGCAAGACCCTCAACGAATATCTCCGCGACCAGGGCCTGTTCTTCCCGATCGATCCGGGCGCGGACGCCTCGCTCGGCGGCATGGCCTCGACGCGCGCGTCGGGCACCAATGCGGTGCGCTACGGCACGATCCGCGAGAACGTGCTGGCGCTGAAGGTGGTGCGCGGTGACGGCGAGATCATCAAGACCGGCACCCGCGCCAAGAAGTCCGCCGCCGGCTACGACCTGACGCATTTGTTCATCGGCGCCGAGGGCACGCTCGGCATCATCTGCGAGATGACGATCCGGCTGCGCGGCATTCCCGAGACGATCGCGGCCGCGTCGTGCTCGTTCGAGACCGTGCGCGGCGCCTGCCAGGCGACGATCCTCGCGATCCAGACCGGAATTCCCATGGCGCGCATCGAGCTGCTCAACGCGGCACAGGTGCGGGCGTGCAACGCCTATTCGAAACTGACTTTGCCGGAGACGCCGCTCTTGCTGCTGGAGTTCCACGGCAGCGAGGCCGAGGTCGCCGAACAGTCGCGGAATTTCGCCGAGATTGCGCGGGAGTGCGGCGGCGGCGATTTCGCCTGGACCACCAAGCCGGAGGATCGCACCAAGCTGTGGCAGGCGCGGCACGATGCCTACTGGTCCGTCAAGGCGATCCGGCCTGGCGTCGGCGTGGTCGCGACCGACGTCTGCGTGCCGATCTCGCGGCTCGCCGATTGCGTCGGCGAGACCGAGGAGGACCTCGCGCGTCTCAAGCTGACCTCGCCGATCGTCGGCCATGTCGGCGACGGCAACTTCCACTGCTCGCTGATGTGCGACGTCGACGACGCCGACGAGATGGCCCGCGGCGAAGACTTCATGCACCGCCTGGTCGAGCGCGCCCAGGCCATGGGCGGTACCTGCACCGGCGAGCACGGCATCGGTCAGGGCAAGCAGAAGTACCTGAAGTCAGAGCTCGGCCAGGAAGCCCTCGACGCGATGCGCGCCGTCAAGCAGGCGCTCGATCCGCAGAACATCTTCAACCCCGGCAAGATCATCCCGGCAGCCTGAGCGCATTATTGATCTAGATTAAGCTATCGCCGCACGATCGGTGCGCTCCCTCTCCCCGTTCTTACGGGGAGAGGGTTGGGGTGAGGGGCAGCCGCGCGGGTGATGTGTGTGGTGAGCCTGTACCCCCTCACCCGGATTGCATCTGGCGATGCAATCCGACCTCTCGCCGCACGCGGGGCGAGGTTGCACTGCGCCAGCTGCGAGATCGGGGCCAAAAACTTCGTACGACAGAGCAATTGGATGCTGATTATCCGGCGCGCTCAAACCGGAAACTACTCCGCCGCCTCGCTCTTGCCCTCGATCAGCAACACATCCAGGCTCTCGATCTCCTGCATCGCACGTCCCGCGATGCCCTGCAGATCTCCATACAGTCCCGCCGTCGAATCCAGCACGCCGCGCAGCTGCTCCTCGCGCTTGGCCCACAGCCGCATCATGGTCTTGCGCTCGCGATCGAGGTCAGACTGCATCTCGGTGAAGCGCTCGACGATGGCGTCGATGCGGTGGCGGAAACGCGGACCCGTGAGATAGGCGTAGACCATTTCCATCTTGGTCTGCTGGCCCTCCTGCGCGAGCTTGCTGCAGGCGACGTCGATCAGCGACTGGCGCAGCGCCTGCGACAGCGGCAGCGCGAAGCGCGGCTCGGCGACCCAGACGCCGTCGATGAGGTCGAAGCCGTCGACGCCCTTCGGCAGCGCGGTCGAGACGATCAGCGCGATGTCCGCCTTCGCCGCGCGCAAATCGTCGCGCAGCTTGACCAGCCAGCCATCGCTCCAGTTCTTGGTGCGCTTGGATTCCCACAGGATCGCGCCGCAGGCCTGGCCGCCGGGGCCGACCACGCGATGGATCACGTCGCCGCCGAACTCGCCCTTCGGCACGGGCTCGACGAGGTCGCGGGGGAAGCGCGCCCGCAGCTGCGATTCCAGCTCGATCTCCAACGCTTCGCCCTGGAGCTGCTGCGAGCCTTGCTCGGCCTTGCGCCTGAGCTCCTCGATCTGCCGCTGCATGCCGGCGATCTGCGTCTCCTTTTCGGCGACCTTGGCCTTCAGCGACTCCTCCGCCTCGAGCCGCGCCTTGTCGCGGACGGCTGTGAGGTTCTCCTGCACCTTGGTCTCGATGGTGAGATCGAGCTCGCGGCGGGCCTCGTCGAGCTCGCGCTGCTTGCGCAGCATCTCGGCCTGCGCCTTCTGCGCATCCGCGAGCTTGGCATCCTTGCTGACGATCGCCTGATGCAGTTCGGCGAGCTGACGGTCGCGGTTGCTCATCTCATCGGCCACGGCCTGGCGCGCCCGCTCGGCCTCAGCCTGCGCGATCGCCGCGCGCTCGGCCTTCAGCTTGGCCGCGACCTGCTGGTCGATCGCGGCCTTGGCCTGCGCGATCTGTTCCTGCGCGGCCTTGAGCTGCGCTTCGCGGCGGCCGAAATCGGCCTCCTTGGCTTGAAGCTGCTTCTCGAACTGCCGGCGCGTCTCCGCGATCAGAGGCGCTGCGAGCTGCTCGGTGAGCTTGATCTCCGTGCGGCAGGAGGGGCAGACGATCTGAGGATCGGTCATGATTCGCATCTCTCCATGGGAGCCGAATCTAACCGGCCGCCGCGGGGCGTTTAACCCACGCGGACGGCTTATCCCACGCAAATATCCGCGATTCGTCGGACCACCACAGTTCAACTCGTGGCCGTCCTTCGAGACGCTCGCCTGCCGGCGAGCTCCTCAGGACGAGGGTCTGATTGGCGGCGCTGCTCTAACCCTCATGGTGAGGAGCGCCGCTTGCGGCGCGTCTCGAACCATGAGGCCCGCACAGCAGCGTGCATCGTCGCCACTGCGCCCTTACGCGCCGTGTGGAGCCGGCTCGGCCGAAGCATTCTTCTCCGGCGCCTTGATGCGGAACCAGGCGACGTACAGCGCCGGCAGGAACAGCAGGGTCAGCACGGTGCCGACGATGATGCCGCCCATCATCGCATAGGCCATCGGGCCCCAGAACACCTCGCGCGCGATCGGGATCAGGGCCAGCGAGGCCGCTGCCGCCGTCAGCATGATCGGCCGCATGCGGTGCTCGGTCGCCTCCATCACGGCCTCCCAGGGGGGCCGCCCCTCGTCGCGCAGATGCTCGATCTGCACGATCAGGATCACGGAGTTGCGGATCAGGATGCCGATCAGCGCGAGCACGCCGAGGATGGCGACGAATCCGAGCGGCGCGCCGCTCGGCAGCAGCGCCGCGACGACGCCGATCAGCGCCAGCGGCGCCACCGCGAACACCAGGAACAGCCGGTGGAAGCTCTGCAGCTGCAGCATCAGGATCGTGGCCATCGTGAACAGCATGATCGGCACGACCGCGACGATCGGCGCCTGGCTCTTGGCGCTTTCCTCGACCGCGCCGCCGGTGACGACCTTGTAGCCGGCCGGAAGCTTGGCGTTGAAGGCCGCCAGCGCCGGCTTGAGCTGATCGACCACCGTGTTCGGCTGCACCTGGTCGATCACGCTGGCCTTCAAGGTCAGCGTCGGCAGCCGCGAGCGGCGCCAGATCTCCGGCTGCTCGATCTGGTAGCGGAGGGTCGCCAGCGCGGCGAGCGGGATCGACTGGCCGTTCGAGCCGGACAGTTGCAGGTCGCGCAGGGTCTCCAGCGACTGCCGCTCCTTGGCTTGGGCGCGGCCGCGCACGTCGATCAGATAGATGTCGTCGCGCACCTGGGTGATCGAGGTGCCGTCGAGCACGCCGTTCAGCGCGTTGGCGATGTCGGAGGAGGTGACGCCGAGCTGCCGCGCCTTGTCCTGCAGCACGTCGACCTTCACGACTCGCGACGGCTCCATCCAATCGAAGATGACGGCGCCGAGATGGCTGTTGCCGCGCATCACGCCGGCATACTCCTGGGCAATCTCGCGCACCTTGGCCACCTCAGGCCCGCTGACGCGGTACTGAACCGGGCGGCCGACCGGCGGACCGATGTCGAGCAGATGCACATAGGCATCGGTGCCGGGGAAGGTCTTGGTCAGATAGGCCTGCAGCTTGCCGCGGGCGCGGTCACGCGCTTCCAGGCTCTTGGTGACGATGATGATCTGGCCGAACGACACGTCGGCCGGCTGCACGTCGAACGACAGCACGAAGCGCTGCGCGCCGGAGCCGACATAGGTCGACCAATGGTCGATGTCCGGATCGCCCTTCAGCGCTTCCTGCTCGAACTTCGCCATCTGCGCATTGGTCTCGGCGATTGACGAGTTCTGCGGCAGGTTGAAGTCGATGACCAGTTCGTTGCGGTCGGAGGAGGGGAAGAACTGCTGCTGCACGAAGCCCATGCCGAACACCGACAGGCCGAACACGAGCACGGTTACGATGATCGTCGTCCAGCGATGCCGCATGCAGGCGTTGAGCATGGCGCGGAACATCCGCGTCAGACGTCCGCCTTCAGCGTGATGCGCTGGCAGCGATGCGGGCAGGATGGTGACGCCGAGCAGCGGCGTGAACAGCACCGCCACGATCCACGACACCACCAGCGACACCGCGATCACGACGAACAGGGTGAAGGTGAACTCGCCGGCGGCGCTGTTGTTGAGGCCGATCGGAATGAAGCCGGCGACCGTCACCAAGGTGCCTGTCAGCATCGGGAACGCGGTCGAGGTGTAGACGTAGGTCGCCGCCTTGCGCAAGGAGTCGCCGACCTCCAGCCGCGCCACCATCATTTCGACGGCGATCATGGCGTCGTCGACCAGCAGGCCGAGCGCGATGATCAGCGCGCCGAGCGAAATGCGCTGCAAGGAGATGCCGGTATAGGCCATGAACAGGAAGGTGATCGCGAGCACCAGCGGAATCGAGATCGCGACGACGAGGCCCGCGCGGACGCCGAGGCTGACGAACGAGATCGCGAGCACGATGATCACGGCCTCGTACAGCGCCTTGGTGAAGCCGCCGACGGCCTCCTCGACGATCTTCGGCTGGTCCGAGACGAGATGCACGCCGACGCCCACGGGAAGGTCGGCGATGACCTTGGTCATCTCCTCCTTCAGCGCCTCGCCGAAATCGAGCAGGTTGGCGCCGGCCTTCATGCCAATCGCGAGTCCGATCGCCGGCTGGCCGTTGAACCTGAACAGCGAGGTCGGCGGATCCTCATAGCCGCGGGTGATGGTGGCGACGTCGGTGAGCGGGAAGAAGCGGTCGTTGATGCGCAGGTTGATCGACTTGAGGCTCTCCTCCGAGGTGAACTGCCCGGAGACGCGCACCGCGACCCGCTCGGGTCTCGCCTGCAGCACGCCCGACGGCGACACCGCGTTCTGCGCCTGCAGTGCGTTCAGGATGGTGCGCTGGTCGATGCCGAGCGCGGCCACCTTGCGCGGCGAGAATTCGAGATAGATCACCTCGTTCTGCGCGCCGACGATATCGACGCGGCCGACATTCGGCACCGTCAGCACCTTGGCGCGGACCTCCTCGACACGGTCGCGCAGTTGGCGTTGGCTCAACCCGTCGCTGGTGAAGGCGTAGATGTTGCCGAACACGTCGCCGAAGCGGTCGTTGAACCCTGGGCCGACGACACCCGAGGGGAAGTCGCCCTTGATGTCGTTGATGAGGTTGCGCACCTGCAGCCAGGTCGGCACGACGTCGCGCGCCTTGGTGGTGTCGCGCAGATTGACGAACACGGTGGTCTGACCGGGCACGGTCAGGCTCTTGGTGTAGTCGAGCGCCGGCAGCTCCTCGAGCTTCTTCTCGATGCGGTCAGTCACCTGGCGCGTCATCTCCTCGGCGGAGGCGCCCGGCCACTTCGCCTGGATCAGCATCGTCTTGATGGTGAAGGACGGATCCTCCTCGCGTCCGAGATGGATGTAGGAGAACAGGCCCGCCGCCATGAAGGCGATCATGAAGTACCAGACCAGCGAGCGGTGCTCGAGCGCCCAGTCGGAGAGATTGAAGGACTTCACGGCTGCGTTTCCTGATCGATGCGGATGGCCTGGCCATCCTTGAGACTGTTCACGCCGGCGGTGACGACACGCTGTCCGGCTTCGAGGCCGCCAGTGACGCGCAGGCTGCCGTCCTCGTTGGTGGCGACCGTGATTTCCTGCCGCTTCACCGTCTTGCTGGCGGCGTCCACGAGCCAGACGAAGCGCTTGTCGTTCTGCTCCAGCACGGCCGAGCGCGGCAGGCGGATGACCATCTTCTGCTCGGCGTCTACCGTCGCCGTGACCGTGGTGCCAAGCCGCATGGTCTCGGGCGGGTTATCGAGCGTGATACGGATGCGTCGGGTGCGCGTGGTGGCGTCGGCGCGCGGCGCGATCTCGCGTACCTTGCCGGTGCTGCTAACGGTTTGATCGGCCTGCAGCCGCATCGTGAACGGCGTCCCGACTTGCAGCGCGCCCGCGATATCGTCACCGACATCGATGACGGCTTCGCGAACATCCGGCCGCGCCACTGTGACGACGCTCTGGCCGGGCGATACAACTTGGCCGACTTCGGCGCTCACTGCGGTGACGATGCCGGCGAAATCCGCCTTGAGCTGCGCGTAACCGAGCTGCTCGCGCGCCTTGGCGAGGTTGGACTGCGCCTTGACGACGGAGGCCTGGGCAGCCGCGCGCGACTGCTCGGCACTCTCCAGCGTGGCCTTCGTCGTCGCGTCCGTTTCCAGCAGCGTGCGCTGCCGGCCTTCCGTCCCGGTCGCATTGGTCAGTTGCGCCTGGCTGCGCGAGACCTCGGCGGCGGAGGCGCGCACGGCGAGTTCGAGCGCGGCGGGATCGATCGCGGCCACCACCTGATCCTGCTTGACCATGTCGCCGACATAGACCGGCCGGGCGATCAGCCGTCCCAGCACGCGGAAGCTGAGATCGGCCTTGTAGCGCGGCTCGATCGTGCCGGTGACGGTCGAGACATTGGCCGTCTGGGGCTCGACCTTCATCGACAGCACCGGCCGGATCGGCTCGGGCGCTTCGGTCTTCTCGTTGCAGCCGGCAAGGACGCCGAGCGCGAGCAGGGGAAACACGGAACGCATCGGCATCATCACGACCGCGCCTCCTCGTTGAAGCTGACCTGTTGCCCGACACTCAGGAGCTTGCCGCCCTCGGTGACGATACGGTCGCCCGGCTTCAGCCCGCCGGAGACGACGATCGTGCCGGTCTCGAAGTCCTCGATCGTGATCGGCTTCAGCGACACCGTCTTGTTCGCGTCCACCAGCCACACCGCCGGCGTCTTGCCGGACGCATTGAGCGCGCTCCACGGCAGCACGATGCGCTGCTCCGGCTTGATGAAGCCGGTGGCGCTGACGGCGCTGCCGAGCACCATCTCGGGCGGCGGATTTTCGATCGTGATCTTGACGCGGACGGTGCCCGACTTCGGATCGATGGTCGGCGACACCTCGCGCACGGTGCCCTTGGCCGTCACGGAGGGATCGGAGAGCAGGGCGAGCGCGACCTTGCTGTCATCGAATTTCAGCGACAGCGCCGCCTCGTAGACGTCGATGACGGCATCGCGGTTGCCGTCATGCGCCAGCGTGAACACGGATTGAGCCGCCTGCGCGACCTGGCCGACCTCGATGTTGCGCGCGGTGATGGTGCCGTCGGCATCGGCGCGCAGCTCGGTGTAGGTCAGCGCATCCTTGGCGGTGCCAAGCTGCGCCTTCGCGGCTTCCAGCGAGCCTTCCGCCGTGCGCAGCGTCTCCTGTGCCTGATCGAACGACGCGCGGGTCGTGAACCCGCTGGTGATCAGGGTCTGCTGCCGGTTGAAATTGGAGGTCGCCACCTTCACTTGCGACTCCGCCGCCACCACGGCGGCCTGCGCGGAGTCGAGATCAGCCTGCTGCTCGGCGGGATCGATTCTCGCGAGCACCTGGCCGGCCTTGACGTGCGCCCCGACCTCGACGAGCCGTTCGGTGACGCGGCCGCTGACGCGGAACGACAGCTCGGCCAGCACGCGCGCCTGGACGTCGCCGGTCAGCGTGATCGACTGCCGCCGCTCCGACAGCTTCACCACTTCGGTCCGCACCAGCCGCGACGGCGGCGCGGTTGCTGCCGTCTTCTGGTCGCAGCCCGCGAGCAGGAAACCGACCGCGGCGCAGCCGAGCGCTGCGAGCAGGCGGGAGCGTGAGGCGCGCGCAGCAGGGGGAGATCGCGTGGATGGAATCATGGGTTGCACGTTCGGCTCGGGCCTAAGGGTTGATCGTCGTCGC
This sequence comes from Bradyrhizobium sp. ORS 285, assembly GCF_900176205.1. Lineage (NCBI taxonomy): Bacteria > Pseudomonadati > Pseudomonadota > Alphaproteobacteria > Hyphomicrobiales > Nitrobacteraceae > Bradyrhizobium > Bradyrhizobium sp. ORS 285. The sequence continues at coordinate 5,576,145 of NZ_LT859959.1, read as the reverse complement.
TCCGACCCGGGCTCGCACCAGCGGTCATCGCGAATCCGGGGCATTTCAGGACGTTTGCACGTCGCGACAATGAACCCGCGCCGGGGTCACCGGTTGGCAGGGTCGGGGCTTCGGGAACGAGCAGACCATTGTTCCCTTGACAGCGCGTGAATTAGACAATCATTTCTAGAAAAAATTGTCTAGTCAAATTCCCGTTGGCAGGCTTAGAATCCGTCTGCCGGGCTGGCGCAGGGCACGGCGGCACGCCGACATCCGCTTCGCTGCAAGCCGGATGACCAAACGAGAGCGACGCAGGACGTGCGACGGAAAGACGTGACCAAGTCGGAAGCTGACATGCGCGGCACGGCCCGGGCGCCGCGCCAGGCGCGTGGGCGCGAGCGCCGCGAGCAGTTGCTCGACGCCGCTGCCGCACTCATCGCCGAGTCCGGCCTCGCAGCCGTCAGCATGCATGCGGCGGCCGAGCGCGCGGGCGCATCGATCGGCTCGGTCTATCATTTCTTCCGCGACAAGGATCAGATGCTCGATGCATTGGCCGAGCGTCATGACGCCGAGTTGCAGCCGGCGTTCGACCGCGTGCTGCAAAGAAGCGACGCGGAGTGGACGGCGCTGTCGCCGGCCGAGATGATCGAGCAGCTGATTGGCTGGGCGATCCGCTACTTCGTGCGCCACCCCGATGCGCTGGCGACGCTGGATCTGCACGACCAGGCCATGCATGCCGAGTTCAGGACCTTGATCGACCGCGTGATGCGCGCGAGGCTCGGAGCGGAGTTGGGCTCGCATGCCGCTACGACATTCGATGCCGTCGTGCTCGGCACCCTGCTGTTCACGCGCGAGCAGGATCCTCGCAGCCGCGACGTGGTCGTTGCTGCTCTGCCTGAGATGATGGCCACCTATCTGACTGCGCTTGAAGCGAAGCAGAAGCGGGCGAAGGGGTGAGATACATTCGGCGGATCGAGGCGATCAGCGCGGCTATTTGAACACCCACTCGCTCTTCTTCCGATGGATCGTAACCAGGCGCGGCGTCGCCGTGTCCTCGGTCGGCTTGGCTGACAGGACGATCTGGTCCTCGCCGTCCCAGCGTTCGAACTCGTAGCGCCATTTGCTGTCCTCCGGCGTCCGATAGTGCCAATCCTTCAACGTCCGATCTCGCTTGGTCGGGATGATATCGATGCCCTCGGGCGGCCCCGAGGAGCCCTGGCGCGCTGCGACGGCCACCAGCCAGCGCTTCTCCGGCGAGTAATGCGGCGGAGCCACGATGCCGACCTCGTCGCCATTGTCGGCGCGCACCAGGAGCCAGTCGACGCCGTCGAGCCGGCCGCATTCGATCAGCATCAGATCATGATCGGGGAAGTAGCCCGTCAGCTGAAACTTGACGCACGCCTTGGTGTCGCCCTCGGCGCATTTGGCATCCTGGTTGCGATAGATGCGGCTGCGTCCGTTGCGGAATGTCAGCTTCAGCGCTGCGCCGCTGCGTTGCGCGAAGCTCGGGATCTGGGCAAGGCAGGCGGTCTCCGACCGATCGAGGTCGCCGCGTCCCATGTCCTCGACGCAGCGGCCGTCCTGCGACGGATGATCGACGACGGAGAAGGCCGGCCGCTCGGCGTGCGTCCTGGTGCAGGTGATGAGACAAAGCAGCGTGGCCCATCCGACGGCGCGCATCCTGCTCATCACAGCTGCCCCGCGGCTGACGGCGTATCGATGCGGTCGACGGTCGTGATCGGCAAAGGCTGCGGATCCTGGACGAGCGCGGAAGTGCGGCGGCGCCGGCCGTGCCGCCGCTCCGGGCCGCGATGGCGCCGGCGGACGATGCCGTCCACCAGCCGGGCGATCACGCCGACCACGGCAAAGCTGACCAGCAGCGAAATGCACAGCAGCCCGAGATAGAGTTTCAGGACCGAGCTTGCCAAGCAGGCAAGCGCGATGAGCGCGACAATGGCCAGAAGGCCTTTGACGGAGATCGACATGGTGGGGCGTTTCGCTGAGAGCTGGTTGTTGAACTCACTCTAGCGTGAACATGCCGGCCGCCAAGCTGCGTCCAAATGGACGGTAAATTTTGCCGCAAGCGGATGCGGACAATCAGATGTGCCGATGCTCAACCGTCGTTGCCCGTAGCGGATATCAACTACGAGTTGCGAGAAATCTGGTTGTCTCCGCATGCGCTTCACGCACCGGTCGCGCCAACGGGAGCGAAGTTTGGATAGACCTGTCGCATCGCGTGTGCTGCGCAAACGTGATCCTCTGCCAGACCTGCCTCGGATGTCGCGACAGCTAACTAACAGTCTGGACGACGGCGGATGATGGCCCCGAACACCTCTGCGACGCATGCGCCTCAAGACGAATTTCGTGAGTGCCCTCAGCCTGATTTGGCCTGTCCAGTTCCCCAGCGAAAAATAATCCACTTTCGTTTTATCGGAAAATGTGGTTGTGTATTGCCATCCCGCCTCGTGCAGAGGGACGTACGCGTCGTCACGATACGTGGAGGTGGGGAGCGGTGGCCGTGATCGGCAGCGCGCGACGAGCGCTGTCCGGCGCGGACGCAAAAGCGTGTGGTCCTGGCGCCCCGAAGCTGGCGTCAAGTCTTTGGGCGATGATGAGCCCGCAGGCGACGGTGGCTCAAAGCCGGACACCGGGGAGAGCGCGCCATAAGCGTGAAACCCATCGCGCAGGGAGGGCCGGGTCTGTCCGGCTGTACCTGTGGTTCCTGCCCCGTGCATTTTTCTCGCACGGGGGCCACGGGCCTCAGCCGAGGTCCGGCCTTCCCTGCGCCCTCTCACTGGCGAGAGGGACACGGTCGATGCATCACTCGGGCGTCATGCGCCGCGGGACTACGATCGCATGTCCGTTATTCGCCTGATGTCTATACTAATCGACTACGTCCCGCTCTTTGAAATGTGAAGCAGCTGTTCCCTCATCGTCGTCCCGGACAAGCCGCGACGCGCGACAGCGCGTTGCGGCGCCGATCGGGGACCCATACGCCGCAGCGCTGGTGATGAGCAAAAATGCCAATGACCAGCGTGCCTCGAACCGCACCCTGGGGGTATGGGTCCCGGCTCGAGGCCGGGAGTACGGCGGAGTTTGGAGCTGCTGTAGGGTGGGCAAAGCAGCCGTCCGCAGGACGGCAGCGTGCCCACCGCGTATCCGCATCAACGGAGCGAATGGTGGGCACGGCGCGCGATGGAGCGGCGCATCATGCCGACTGCGATGGCGCGCCTTTGCCCACCCTACGGATCAAGCGCGTGCCGCCGCTACTGCGTGCCGGCCCAGGCCGCGAGCACGGCGCGCTCCTCGCCCGTGATCTCTGTGATGTTGCCCGGCGGCATCGCGTTCGACCACGCTGCGTTGCGTGCGATCAGTCGCGCATTGCGCTGGATGTTGTCGGCGGTGTCGAGCAACACGCCCTTCGGCGGGGTGACGATGCCGTCCCACACCGGCTCGGCGGCATGGCACATGCTGCAGCGGGAGGTCACGATATCAGTGACTTCAGTGAAGCTCGGCGTCGCTGCGGCCGTCGTCTTGGCATCACGCGGGCCGGCGGCGGACAACAGCAGGATAGCAATCATGCCCGCGGCCGCGACGCCCCACACCCACCACGGCGACGCATGACCCTTGTGACGCTCGTTGAAGAAGTGCCGGATCACGGGGCCGAGCGCCAGCACGATGGCGACGATCACCCAATTATATCGGGTGCCGAACAGCAGCGGATAATGATTGCTGATCATCAGCACCACGACCGGAAGCGTCAGATAGTTGTTGTGGACCGAGCGCTCCTTGCCGGCCTTGCCGAGCTTGGAATCCGGCGCTTGGCCGGCGAGCAGCGCAGCGACGATCTTCTTCTGGTTGGGGATGATCACCGCGAACACGTTGGCGACCATGATGGTGCCGATGATCGCGCCGATCTGGTTGAAGGCGCCACGGCCGCTCAGCACGTGGGTGAAGGCATAGGTGAGCGCGACGAGGAAGATGTAGCCGCCGATCGCGAAGGGCAGCTCGTGCCTCGCCAGCCCGCTGCGGCAGGCGCCTTCGTAGAGCAGCCAGGCCAGCGCCAGCGAGCCGAAGCTGAACAGGCCGGCCTGGAATGGCGTGAGATCGAGGATCGACTTGTCGACCAGGAACAGGTCGGCGTTGAGATAATACACCACGATCATCAGCACGAAGCCGGACAGCCAGGTGGTGTAGGCCTCCCATTTGAACCAGGTGAGCTCGCTCGGCATCTGCGCCGGCGCCACCAAATATTTGACGATGTGATAGAAGCCGCCGCCATGCACCTGCCAAGCCTCGCCCATCACCCCGTTCGGCAGGCCCTCGCGCGGCTTCAGGCTGAGGTCGAGCGCGATGAAATAGAACGAGCTGCCGATCCAGGCGACGGCTGCGATCACGTGCAGCCAGCGGAAGATCAGGCTCAGCCATTCCGATACGATCGAAGCCCACATCGCGCGGTTAACTCCTGGTGTTGTTCATGCGAGCCAAAGTCGAGCCGCTTGCGGGGGCCTTACCTCTCCCCGCGCGCGGGGAGAGGTCGGATTGCATCGTCAGATGCAATCCGGGTGAGGGGGGCTTTCCGCGAGGTCGGTGGGTGTGGTTGCCCCTCACCCCAACCCTCTCCCCGTAAGAACGGGGAGAGGGAGCGCACCGTCCACGCGGCCACAGCTCGATCTTATCTCGAGAATTGTGAGCCCTGGCCGACTGTAGGCGTTGTTCGTCCGATGCAATGGACTTCTTCGATGCGATTGCGTTCAATGGCACCGACAGCAAATCAAGGCAGTTGTGATGAAGAGACTTGGCCTGATCATTCTGGTAGCGGTGCAGTCCGCCCTGACGCAAGGCGCCTGGGCGCAGTCGGCGCCTGCACCGAAGGCGGCCGCCAAGCGCGCCGAGGCCTGCGCACCGATCGGGCGCACCGAGGACGGCAAGCTGGTCTATTCGATGAAGTGCGAGAGCATTCCGAAGCCGGTCGCGCCAGTGTCGCCGCCGCAGGCGGCCGCTCAACCCGCGCCGGAGCCGGCCGCGGAGCCGGAGCCCGAGACCCAGCGCAGCGGCGTGTTCGGTTGGTCCTACGACCGCAGGCCCAAGCAATAGCGCAGCCACGTTCTTGCCCTCCCGGCTCAACCGCCGAACGTCTCCTGCAGCTGCGGAAACAGCCGGTCCGGCTTGAACGGCACGGCGGTGAAGCGGATGCCGGTCGCGGCACGGATCGCGTTGCCGAGCGCGGCGGCGACCGGATTGTACGGGCTCTCGCTCATCGACTTCGCGCCGAGCGGGCCGATGCTGTCATGCGTCGCGGCGAACAGCACCTCGGTGCGCGGCACGTCGGCATAGGACGGCAGATGATAGTCGCGGAACCGCGGATTCACCACGCGCCCGGTGTCATCGATGACGATCTCCTCATACAGCGCAGCTCCAAGCGACTGCGCGACGCCGCCCTCGATCTGACCGCGGCACTGCATCGGATTGGCGACGCGGCCGGCATCCGCCGCCTGCACGCTCTTGAGGATCCTGACCACGCCCGTGTGCTTGTTCACGGCGACGCGGAATCCCTGGACGTTGAACGCGACCGAGCGCGGCGTGCCCTGCGAATTCCCCGACGCCGTCAGTTGTCCTCCGCCGAGGCTGGCGATGCTGGCGAAGGAGAGCCGCTGCGTGCCGCAACTGACCGCGTTGTCGGCGATCCGGCATTCGGTCGGCGCGACCGTCCAGCGATCCGCTGCAAAGCTCTTGATCCTCTCGACCAGTGCTTCGGCTGCAGCCTGCGTCGCGCGGCCCGCGACGAAGGTGCCGGTGGAGCCATAGGCGCCGGTGTCGTGACCGCCATGCGCGGTGTCGGACTGCTTGAGCGTGATGCGATCGACCGTGGTGCCCAGCACGGTCGCGGCGATCTGGCGGTGCACGGTGCTGGTGCCGTTGCCGAACTCGGCGGTGCCGACGGTCAGCGTGAAGCCGCCATCGTCGCGCAGGCTGATGGCGGCGTCAGCGAAGTGGCCATCCGGCGGGACGGTGTCGATCATGGTCAGTGCGATGCCATCGCCCGTGAGCCAATCGTCCGACAACTCCGCTGCCGGCGTGTCCGCGGCCATGGCGCGCTCGACGAGATCGAGACACTGGTCGAGACCGTAGGAGCCGTACAGCACGTCGCTGTGGTCGGAGCCGGGCGGCGTCAGCATGGGATCGCCCGGCCTGACGATGTTGCGACGGCGCATCTCGAAGGGATCGATGCCGAGCTGCAGCGCCAATTCGTCGATGGCGGCCTCCACCGCGAAGGTGGTCTGCGGCAGGCCGTAGCCGCGATAGGCGCCGGCGGGCACCGTGTTGGTGTAGACGGCGCGACCGTCGACCTTCTTGTTCGGACAATTGTAGACCGAGATCGACTCGCCGCAGGCATGGAACAGCACCGGCCCGGCGTGGTTGCCGTAGGCGCCGGTGTTGGAGAGCACGTCGAGCTGCAGCGCGGTGAGCCTGCCGTCCTTGTCGGCGCCGGCTCTGACGGTGACGCGCATCGGATGCCGCGTCGAGGTCGCGATGAACTGCTCCTCCCTGGTGAATTCGAGCTTGACGAGGCGGCCGGTCTTCAACGCCGCGAGCGCCAGGATGTCCTCGACGAACATCTCCTGCTTGCCGCCGAAGCCGCCGCCGACGCGCGCGCAGAGCACGCGGACCTTGTCGGGCGCGAGAGCGAAGATCTCGCACAGCGCGCGTCGCGTCAGGAACGGCACCTGCGTGCTGGAGCGGACCGTGAGCGTGCCGTCATCGTCGAGCCAAGCGAGACCGCCATGGGTTTCCAGTGCGGCGTGCTGCACGCGCTGGGTCGTGAACGTGCCTTCATAGGTCGCGGCAGACGAGGCGAGCGCGGCCGCGACGTCGCCGAATTCGCCATGGGTCTCGGCGGCGATGTTGCGGCCGACGTCGGCGATGCGATGCTCGCTGCCTCGGCCGGCGTGAATGATAGGCGCGCCCGGCGCGATCGCCGCTTCCGGATGGATCGCGGCGGGCAGGATCTCGTAGTCGACCACGAGGCGCCTGCAGCCTTCCTCGGCGGCCGCCTCGGACTCCGCGACGACGGCCGCGACCTTCTGGCCGATGAAGCGGACGGTGTCGTCGAGCACGCGCGTGTCGGCCGGATCCATCCAGTTCTGCTCGTGCCGCGCGGTCGAGAACAGCGTCGCCGGCGCATCCTCATGCGTCAGCACCGCATGCACCCCGGGCACCGCCAGCGCCGCGGCCTTGTCGATGCCGATGATCCGCGCATGCGCATGCGGCGAGCGCACGAGCTTGATGTGCAGCAGGCCTTCAATCGCCGTGTCGAAGGTGTAGCGCGCCTGGCCGCGCACGACGTCGGGACCTGCCGGCGCCGGCAGGCTGCGGCCGAAGGCCTCGCCGGCCCCAACGTCTTCGACATGAGAGCGGCCGAGCAGCGCATCCTCGATCGCGCGATAGCCGGTGCAGCGGCACAGATTGCCCTTCAGCGCCGCGTCGAGATCCTTCTTCTGGGCCTGGTTCAGCGAGGCGCAGGTGACGATCATGCCCGCGGTGCAGAACCCGCATTGAAACGCCTGCGCATCGAGGAACGCCTGCTGCATCGGATGCAGGCCGTGGTCGGTGGCGAGACCTTCAACCGTCGTGACCGCCTTGCCGTCGGCGCGAAACGCGGGGATCAGGCAAGAATGCACCGGCTCACCGTCGAGCAGCACGGTACATGCGCCGCAATCGCCGGCGTCGCAGCCTTTCTTGACGCCGAAATGGCCGGTGTCGCGCAGGAACGTGCGCAGGCACTGTCCCGGGCGCGGCGCAGTCTCGACCACTTTGCCGTCGACGATCACGCTCATGACCTGATGCCTGCGAGTTCGGCGCGGATCTCCTCGGCGAGGCGCAGCGTCATCGCCTTGCGCCAGGCCGGCTTGCCATGGACGTCGTCATGATAGAGCGCATCAGGAATGTCGCTGAGAATGCCGGCGCGCAGCGCGGCTTCGTCCGGCATGGTGCCGAAGCGGAGCTGCAGCGGCCTGACGGTCGAACCGGTCACGGTGAGCAGCAGGTCGCCGTCGCGCCCTTGCGTGCCGATCAGCAGCGCGCCGGAGCGGCCGACCGGGCTGAGCGCGATCTGGCGGAACGCGCTGCGCCGCTTCAATGCGGCGAGTGGCACCTCGATCTGGCGCAGCAGATCGCCGGGCGCGAGCACGTTGCTGTTGTTGCCCGTGACGAAGTCCACCACCGTGATGCGCTGCTCGGTCCCGTCATTCCTCCAGATCGTGCAGACGCCTTCGAGCGCGGCAAGCAGCGAGATCATCGGTCCGGCCGGCAGCGACATGCAGAGATTGCCGCCGACGGTCGCCGTCTTCCAGATCTTGAACGAGGCGAGGAACGCCCGGCAGCATCGGTCGATCAGGGGCGCCGCGATCCAGTCGGCCGGGCAGGGCAGCGCATCGAGCTCGGCAACGCTGCAGGTCGCAGCGATGCTCAAGCCGTCATCGCTGATGGTCAGCGCCGGCCAGGCGAGATCGCCGAGATCGATCAGCCGCGACAGCTGCGCCTGGGGTTCCGAGAACAGCCAGGTGCCGCCGGCCAGCCAGGCATCGCCTGCCTTCCAGGCGGGCAGCTCGGCCCGTGTTCGCGGGCGCACGACCTCGGTGATGGTGTTCAGGTCCATGGTGACGCAAGCTCATTGGCGCGGCGGATTGCGGGTCAAATCCTTGCAAGACCGACGCCAACTGACAATAGCATGACGCTGGCCCTGCGCTTGCAGGCCTACAGACGATACGAAGACGTCATCAGCGAGACGAGGCAGCCATGAGCACGACGCCGATCTGGATCAAGGACCCGCTCGCCATTCTGGCCGAGGACGCCGCGCGCGGTGTCGTCGTCAAGGACGGCCGCATCGTCGAGCTGGTCGCCGCCGGGAAAGAGCCTGCAACCGACGGCGCCGTCGCGTTCGACGCGAGCGCCCATGTCGTGATCCCCGGGCTGATCAACACGCATCATCACTTCTACCAGACGCTGACGCGGGCGCTGCCGGCCGCGATGGACCGCGAGCTGTTCCCCTGGTTGAAGGCGCTGTATCCGATCTGGGCGAAGCTGACGCCGGAGTCGCTCGATGCGGCCGTCACGCTCGCAATGGCCGAGCTGATGCTGTCGGGCTGTACCACGACGACCGATCATCACTATGTGTTTCCCGCGGGTCTCGAAGATGCCGTTGGCATCGAGGTCGCTGCCGCCAGACGGCTCGGCATTCGTGTGCTGCTGACGCGCGGCTCGATGAACCTGTCGGAGCGCGATGGCGGCCTGCCGCCGGATAGCGTGGTGCAGGACGAGGACACGATCCTCGCCGACAGCGAGCGGGTGGTCGCGACCTATCACGAGCGCGGGCCGGATGCGATGGTGCAGATCGCGCTGGCGCCGTGCTCGCCGTTCTCGGTGACGGGATCGCTGATGCAGAAGACGGCGGCGCTCGCTGACAAGCTCGACGTGCGCCTGCATACACATCTGGCGGAGACCGAGGACGAGAACCGCTTCTGCGAAGCGATGTTCGGCTGCCGTCCGCTCGACTACCTCGAGCAGAACGGCTGGCTCGGCCCGCGCACCTGGCTGGCGCATGGCATCTTCTTCAACGCCGAGGAGATGAAGCGACTTGGCAAGGCGAAGACCACCATCAGCCACTGCGCCTGCTCGAACCAGCTGCTCGCGTCCGGCTGCTGCCCGGTGTGCGAGATGGAGGAGGCGGGCGTCGGTATCGGTCTGGGCGTCGACGGCTCCGCATCCAACGACGGCTCCAACCTGATGCAGGAGGTGCGCGCCGCCTTCCTGCTGCAGCGGGCGCGCTACGGCGTCACGCGCATCAGCCACAAGGATGCCTTGCGCTGGGCGACGAAGGGCTCGGCCGCGTGCGTGGGACGACCTGAGCTGGGTGAGATCGCGGTGGGGAAGGCTGCGGATATCGCAATGTTCAAGCTGGATGAGCTGCGTTTCTCAGGAGCCGGCGATCCGATCGCCGCGCTGGTGCTGTGCGGCGCGCACCGCGCCGATCGCGTGATGGTCGGCGGCCGCTGGACCGTGGTCGACGGTGCCATTCCGGGTCTCGATATCGCTGGTCTGATCGGCCGGCACAGCGCGGCGGCGCGTCGCATGCAGGCGGGGTGAATGCAGCCGTCAGGTCCCTTGCGTCTCCAGAAAGCGCTCGGCGTAATGGCAGGCGACGAGGCGGCCGTCGATCGGGCGCAGGGCCGGCCGCTGCGTGCGGCAGAGATCGGTCACATGCGGGCAGCGGGTGGAAAACACGCAGCCCGCTGGCGGGTTGAGCGGCGAGGGCAGTTCGCCCTTGGGCACGATGCGCTGACGTTTGCGCCCGAGACCCGGCGTCGCATCGACCAGCGCCTGGGCGTAGGGGTGCAGCGGCCTTGCGAAGATTCGTTCCTTCGGCCCGTGCTCCATCACCAGGCCGAGATACATGATCAGCACGTCGTCGGCGATGTGCCTGACCACGCCGAGATCGTGCGAGATGAAGAGGTAGGCGAGGCCGAGCTCACGCTGCAGGTCTGCGAACAGGTTGAGCACCTGTGCCTGCACCGACATGTCGAGCGCAGAGACCGGCTCGTCGGCGACCAGGAGCTTCGGCCGCAGCATCAGGGCGCGGGCGATCGCGATGCGCTGCCGCTGTCCTCCGGAGAACATGTGCGGATAGCGTCCATACTGCTCCGGACGCAGCCCGACCTTGGCCATCATGTCGAGCGCCTGGGCCCGCCGTTCGCCGCGGCTCAGACTGGTATTGATGATCAGTGGCTCTTCGAGAATGGCGCCGACGCGCTTGCGCGGGTTGAGCGAGCCATAGGGATTCTGGAAGACGATCTGCACGGTGCGACGCAAAGTCTGCGCCGCGCCGGCGGGCGGATTGACGGCGTCGAGTCCGTCAAGCGTGAGCGTGCCGGCTGTCGGCTTCTCGATCAGCGTGACGAGTCTGGCGAGGGTCGACTTTCCGCAACCGGATTCGCCGACGATCGCCAGCGTCTTGCCGGCATCGACTGCGAACGAGACGCCGCCGACCGCCTGCAGATGCGCCGGCGCGCGGAACAGGCCCTGCTTGACCTGGTAGCTCTGCTTGAGATCGCGGGCGGTGACGAGCGCAGTCATGACGAAGCCTCGTGCGCGCGAGCACCGGCACGACCGCGATCGGCTGCGAGGCGCTGCTCCCGCGTGGGATCACCGAGCGGATAATGGCAACGGATCAGACCATCGCGCCAGGGGCGCAGCTCGGGACGGATGTCGTCGCTCACCGGCGTCGCATAGGCGCAACGCGGGCTGAACAGACAGCCGCGCGGCCGATCGTAGACGCCGGGCACCACGCCGGGAATGGTGGCGAGACGCCCGCCGTCGCTCACCTCTGGGCGCGCAGCCAGCAAGGCGGCCGTGTAGGGATGCTGGGGGGCTGCGAGCAGGCTCTCGGTCGGACGCTGCTCCATGATCTGGCCCGCATACATCACGGCGACCCGCTCGGTCGTGTCCGCGACCACGCCCATGTTGTGGGTGATGAGGATCAGCGCCATGCCGCGGTCGCGCTGCAGCGACAGCAGGAGATCGAGTATCTGCGCCTGGATGGTGACGTCGAGTGCCGTCGTCGGCTCGTCGGCGATCAGGAGTTTGGGATTGCAGGCAATCGCCATCGCGATCATGACGCGCTGGTTCATGCCGCCCGACAATTGGTGCGGATAGGCCGACAACCGGCTTTCCGCGGCGGGAATGCCGACCTGCTCCAAGAGCTCGATCACGCGCCGCCGTGCCGCCTTGCGGTCCATTCCCTCATGGATCCGCAAGCTCTCGGCCAGTTGATAGCCGATGGTGAAGGAGGGATTGAGCGAGGTCGTCGGCTCCTGGAAGATCATCGCGACGTCCTTGCCGGTCAGCGCGCGCCGCTCGCGGTCGGACAGGCGCTGCAGGTCGCGCCCCTCGAACAGCAGCTTGTCGGCCTGGACGCGTCCGGGATGAGGAACGAGCCCCATGAGAGCGAGCATACCGACGCTCTTGCCGGACCCGGACTCGCCAACGATACCGAGCACCTCGCCTGCGTCGAGCGTGAGGCTGACGCCGTCGACGGCCCGCACCATGCCGTTGCGCGACGGGAAGGCGACCGACAGATTTTCGATCTCGAGAAGCGGCATCGGATCGCCCTTACGGCTTTGTCTGCATCATCGTTTGAGCTTCGGGTCGAGCGCGTCGCGCAGCCCGTCGCCGAGCAGGTTGAAGGCGAGCACGGTCAGCAGGATTGCGAGGCCCGGCAGGGTGACGACCCACCAGGCCCGCAGCACGAATTCGCGAGCGTCCGCCAACATGGTCCCCCATTCCGGCGATGGCGGCTGGGCGCCGAGACCGAGAAAGCCGAGCGCGGCCGCGTCCAGGATCGCGGTGGAAATGCCGAGCGTCGCCTGCACGATCAGCGGCGCCGCGCAATTCGGCAGCACCTCCTTGAACATCAACCGCAGCCGGCCGGCGCCCGCGACCTTGGCCGCGGTGACGTAGTCCTTGGAGACCTCACTGATGACGGCGGCGCGCGCGATCCGTACATAATGCGGCAGCAGCACGATCGCGACCGCCAGCATGGCATTCATGAGGCCGGGCCCAAGGATCGCAACGATCACGATCGCCAGCAGCAGGCTCGGCAAGGTCAGGGTGATGTCCATCAGGCGCATGATGGTGATCTCGGTCGTGCCGCGAAGAAAGCCCGCGACCAGGCCGAGGATCGTTCCGGAGATCACCGACAGCGCCACCACCGCGATCCCGATCAGCAGCGACAGCCGGGAGCCGTGGATGAGGCGGGACAGAATATCGCGGCCGATCGCATCGGTGCCGAGCGGGTAGGTGAGCGACCCGCCCTGTTGCCAGAACGGCGGCTTCAGGAACGCCGCGTTGTTGGTCAGCACCGGCGAATGCGGCGCCACGACATCGGCAAACAGCGCCAGCAGGACCAGGATCGCGATCACGAGGAGGCCCATGACCGCGCCGGCGTTCTTCCTGAAATCCAGCCAGAATTCCATCAGCGGCGACGGCGGGGCGCCGGCCCGAGCTGCGGCGACACGGGTCTCGATGCTCTCGCTACTCATCGCGAGTACCGGATGCGCGGATTGATCAGCCCGTAGGCAATATCAACCAGCAGATTGACCGTCATGACGATCGCCCCGATCAGCAGCGTGCCGCCTTGAAGCACCGGATAGTCGCGACGGTTGATGCCCTCGATCAGCCATTTGCCGACACCCGGCCAGGAAAAGATCGTCTCGGTCAGGATGGCGCCAGTGAACAGCACGCCGACCTGCAGCCCGATGACGGTCACAACCGGGATCAGGGCATTGCGAAGTGCGTGGATCGCGATCACGCGGAAGCGCGGCAGGCCCTTGGCGCGAGCGGTGCGGATATAGTCCTCGCCCAGCACCTCCAGCATGGCCGACCGCGTCATGCGCGCGATCACCGCGAGCGGCACCGTGCCGAGCACGATCGTCGGCAATACGAGATGCGACAGCGCCGACCTGAACGCGCCGACATCGCCGTCCAGCAGCGTATCGATCAGCAGGAAGCCGGTGACCGGCTCGATGAAATATTGCACCGCGATCCGGCCCGACACCGGCGTCCATCCGAGCTGAACCGAGAACAGCAGGATCAGCAGCAGGCCCCACCAGAAGATCGGCATCGAGTAGCCGGTCAGCGAGATCCCCATCACGCCGTGGTCGAAGATCGAGTTGCGCCGGACGGCGGCAATGATGCCGGCCGGCAGCCCGATGCAGAGCGCAAACAGGATGGCGCAGACCGACAGTTCGACCGTGGCGGGGAACAGGCTCTGGAATTCCGAGATGACCGGCTCATGGGTGACGATCGAGCGCCCGAGATCGCCGTGCACCAGCCGCGCCAGATAGAAGCCGTATTGCACCAGCACCGGCTGATCGAAGCCGTAATCCTTGCGCAGCTGCGCCAGACGCGCCGGATCAATGCCGCGTTCGCCGGCCATGGTCTCGATCGGATCGCCCGGGATCAGGCGGATCAGCACGAACACGAGCAGAGTGAGGCCGATGAAGGTCGGAACCACGAGACTCAGGCGGGTCAAAGCAAATCGAAGCATGCCTTGCTCTGTGGTCCTCGATCGCAAGAAGTCAAATCGTTCGGCAGTCGCCGCAGCATCAGTCGAATGGATCAGGTGCAGAGCGGGCAGCCGCTCCGCACCGTCGTCGGCTAGTCCTTGACGTCGACGCCGTAAAAGCTGTGGCGGCCGAACGGCGACAGCTTGAAGTCGATCACGCGCTTGCTGACGGGCTTGAGCTGCACAGCATGGGCGATGGTGAACCAGGGCGCCTGCTCCTTGAAGATCACCTGAGCCTCGCCATACAGCTTGGTCCGCTCGGCCTGGTCGCTGACCGTCTTGGCCTTTACGACCAGATCGTCGAACGGCTTGTAGCAGAACTTGGCGATGTTCGATCCCGATGCCGTTTGGGCCGAAGCGCAGCCCAGCAGGGTGTGCAGGAAGTTGTCGGGATCGCCATTGTCGCCGGTCCAACCGAGCATGCCCATCTGGTGCTCGCCGGCCTGCAGCCGCTTGCGGTATTCACCCCATTCGTACGACTTGATCTCGGCCTTGACGCCGATCTTGGCGAGGTCGGCCTGCATCAGCTCGGCAACGCGCTTGGCGTTCGGATTGTAGGGCCGCTGCACCGGCATGGCCCACAGATCGGTCTCCACGCCGTTCGGAAATCCGGCTTCGGCGAGCAGCTTCTTGGCTGCCTCGGGATCATAGGGATCGTCCTTGACGGCATCGTTGTAGGACCACATCGACGGCGGGATCGGGTTCTTGGCCGCGATGCCGGTCGACAGATAGACGGCGTCGATGATCGCCTTCTTGTTGATCGCCATGCTGATCGCCTTGCGAACGCGCACGTCGTCGAACGGCTTCTTCTGAGTGTTGAAGGAGAGATAGCCGACATTGAGACCGGGCTGCTCCAGCACCGTGACGTTGGGATCCTTGCGGATTGCGTCGATGTCAGCCGGATTGGGATAGGGCATCACATCGCATTCGCCCTTCTGCAGCTTGGCCCAGCGCACCGAGGAATCCGGCGTGATCGCATAGACGAGGTCGTCGATCTTGGCCTTGCCGCCCCAATATTGCGGGAACGCCTTGTAGCGGATCACGGCGTCCTTCTGATACTGGACCAGATAGAACGGACCGGTGCCGATCGGATCCTGATCGATCTTCTCGGGCGTGCCGGCCTTCAGCATCGCATCCGCATATTCCTTCGACTGGATCGCCGCGAACGGCATCGCGAGATCGGCGAGGAACGGAGCTTCCGGCTGATTGAGGGTGATCTTGATCGTGTAGTCGTCGGTCTTCTCGACCGATTTCAGCAGTTTCGGCATCGCCATGTCGCCGAAATAGGAATGGTTCGGACTGGTCACCTTGAAATAGGGATTGTCCTCCTTCCACTGGCGTTCGATCGAGAACAGAATGTCGTCAGCGTTGAAGTCGCGCGTCGGCTTGAACGATTTCGAGCTGTGCCACTTCACGCCCTTGCGCAGATTGAAGGTGTAGGTGGTGCCGTCCGGGGAGATGGTCCAGCTTTCGGCGAGGCCCGGAACCACCTGGGTGCCGCCGCGCTCGAACTCGACGATACGGTTGTAGATCGGCTCATTGCCATCGAACGATGTTCCGGTCGTATTGACGCCGGGATAGAAGTTCTCCGGGCTGCCCTCTGAGCAGAACACAAGTGTCTTCGCAAAAGCGGACGGACTTGCCAGCAGCGCCGATGCGCAGACGGCAACGAGCAGGTGATATCTGTTCACGGTTGGAACTCCGGGTGGGAACTGGCGACGCTCATGCGCCCATCGGCTGCACCGCGGCGTCTGCCATGACCTTGCTATCGGGTGTTCCTGCTGTCAATGCATCGTAGGATTGAGCAACCGCCGGCGCGGTGCCCGACCTCGGAGAAAGTCTGCCCCGCCGCCGATCGGCGGCAGGGCATTTGGTTGTCGCCTCGCTTACTTGCCCGGCAGCTTGTCGTCGACGTCCTTGACGTAGAAGTTCATGCCGAGGATCTGGCCGTCGGCGAGGTGGTCGCCGCCCTTGCACTCGACCTCCTTGCCGTCCTGCCCGACGACCGGGCATTTGAACGGATGCAGCTTGCCCGAGGTGATCGCGGCCTGGGTCTCCTCGGCCATCTTTTTCACGTCGTCGGGCATGTTGGTGTAGGGCGCCATCTCGAACATCTTGGAGTCGAGGCCGCCCCAGGTGTCCTCGGACTTCCAGGTGCCGTCGAGCTCGGCCTTGACGCGGGCGATGTAGTAGGGGCCCCAGGTGTCGAGGATCGAGGTCAGCTGTGCCTTCGGGCCGAACTTGATCATCTCGGAATCCTGGCCGAAGGCGAGCTTGCCGCGCTCGGCCGCGACCTGCATCGCCGCCGGGCTGTCCGTGTGCTGCATGATGATATCAGCGCCCTGATCGAGCAGCGCCTTGGCGGCGTCGGCCTCCTTGCCCGGGTCGAACCAGGTGTTGACCCAGATGATCTTGACCTTGATGTTCGGATTGACCGACTGCGCGCCCAACATGGTGGCGTTGATGCCGGAGACGACCTCGGGGATCGGGAACGAGCCGATATAGCCGAGCACGCCGGCCTTCGACATCTTGGCCGCGATCTGGCCCTGGATGTAGCGGCCCTGGTACCAGCGGCCCGAATAGGTCGACATGTTCTTGTCGCGCTTGTAGCCGGTGGCGTGCTCGAAATGCACGTTCGGATACTTCTTGGCCACCTTCAGCGTCGGGTCCATGTAGCCGAAAGACGTCGTGAAGATCAGCTTGTTGCCGGCGCGGACGAGTTGCTCGATGGCGCGCTCGGAGTCCGGACCCTCCGGCACGTTCTCGAGATAGGTGGTCTCGATCTTGTCGCCGAGCTCCTTGACCAGCGCCTGGCGGCCGAGCTCGTGCTGATAGGTCCAGCCGAGATCGCCGATTGGGCCGAGATAGATGAAGCCGACCTTCAGCTTGTCGGCGGCATGCGCCACGCCGGCGATGCTCCCCGCCAGCACCAGCGCGGCGGCCGCGCCCAGAAGCCTTTTTATCATGGTCATCGTCTCCAAACAGTCAGGGGAAAAACCGGTGATCCCAAGCGCCGCGCCCCATCGCAGGCGCTCGGGATGAAGTCTCTAGCGATCCGGCACGAACACCGTGCCCAGCGCCGCCGGCGCGGTCGAGCCGCCGGTGCGGGCGCGCGACAGCAGCACCAGCACGATCACGGTCGCGAGGTAAGGCAGCGCCGACATGAATTGCGAGGGAATGCCGACGCCCGCGCCTTGCGCATGCAGCTGCAGGATCGTCACCGCGCCGAACAGATAGGCGCCGATGACGAGCCGGCCCGGCCGCCAGGACGCGAACACGACCAGCGCCAGCGCGATCCAACCGCGGCCGGCGGTCATGCCGGGAATGAAGAACGGCGTGTAGGCGAGCGGCAGATAGGCGCCGGCCAGTCCGGCGCAGCCGCCGCCGAACAGCACGGCGAGCAGGCGGATACGCAGCACCGGATAGCCGAGCGCATGCGCGGAGACGTGGTTGTCGCCGCAGGCGCGCAGCACGAGGCCGGCGCGCGTGCGGTAGAGGAACCACCAGACGGCGACGATCAAGATGAGCGACAGATAGACGAAGGCGTCCTCGCCGAACAGGATGCGGCCGACCAAGGGAATATCGGTCAGACCGGGAATGGCGAGCTTGGGCGCGGTGGTGATGCGTTCGCCGACGAAGCGCGCGCCGATCAGTCCGGACAGGCCGATGCCGAGGATGGTCAGCGCGAGGCCGGTCGCCACCTGGTTGACGGCAAGGCCGAGCGTCATGACCGCGAAGATCAGCGACATCAGCATGCCGGCGATGATGCCGCAGAGCGCGCCGATGATGATCGATCCGGACATCCACGCGCCCGCGAAGCCGCAGGCGGCGCCGACGATCATCATGCCCTCGACGCCAAGGTTGAGGACGCCGGCGCGCTCGGTCACCAACTCGCCGGTTGCGGCCAGCAGCAGCGGCGTCGATGCGGCGAGCACCGAGAGGATGATGGCTTCAACGAGCAGCACTTTGCACCTGCCGCGCGGCGGAGACGAGCTTGAACCGGTAGAGGATGAGTGAGTCGCAGGCGAGCACGTAGAACAGCAGGATGCCCTGGAACACCTTGGTGACGTCGAGCGGAATCTTCATCGTGATCTGCGCCTGCTCTCCACCGATGAACGTCAAGGCGAGGAACAGCCCTGCAATGAGTATTCCAACCGGGTTCAGCCGGCCGAGGAAGGCCACGATGATCGCCGTGAAGCCATAGCCGGGGGAGATGCCCGGCTGCAGATGCCCGATCGGCCCGGCGACCTCGATGATCCCCGCGAGGCCGGCCAACGCGCCGGAGACCGCGAAGGTCAGGAGAATGAGCTGATTGGCGTTGAAGCCGCCGAAGCGCGCTGCGCGCGGCGCGACGCCGACGACGCGGATCTCGAAACCCTTTATGGTGCGGTCGAGCAGCACGAAGGCACAGGCGACGACGGCGAGCGCGATGATGCTGCCGAGATGCAGCCGGCCGCCCTCGATCAGCACCGGCACGGTCGCGACCGGATCGAACTCCGCGGTGGTCGGGAAATTGAAGCCGGCCGGATCGCGCCAGGGGCCGCGAACGAGATAGTCGAGCAGGAGGTCGGCGACATAGACCAGCATCAGGCTGGTGAGGATCTCGCTGGCGCCGAACTTCACCCGGCACAATGCCGGGATCAGCGCATAGAGCGCGCCGGCGACGGCGCCCGCGACCAGCATGGCCGGGAGCACCCAATGACCGGCGTCAGTGCCCTGCGTCGTCACCGCAATCCAGCTGCCGGCGACTGCGCCGACCAGGAACTGGCCCTCGGCGCCGATGTTCCAGGCATTGGCGAGGTAGCACAGCGACAATCCGATAGCGATCATCACCAGCGGCGTCGCCTTCACCGCGATCTCCTGCAGCGAATAGCCGTCGGTCAGCGGCGCGATGAAGTAGACGCCGAGCGCGGTGATCGGGTTCTTGCCGAGCATTGCGAACAGCACGCTCATGGTAACGAGCGTCAACCCGATCGCGATCAGCGGCGATACCAGGGCGATGGTGCGCGAGCGTTCGGCGCGCTTTTCAAGCACCAACTGCATGCGCGGCCTCCTTCTGGTCGAGGGCGGCGCCGCCCATCAGCAGCCCGAGCTTTTCGCGGGTGGCCTCCGCGCGCGGCAGCGCCTCGGAGAGATGGCCATGGAACATCACCGCGATGCGATCGGCGATTTCGATGAGCTCGTCGAGATCCTGGCTGGTGACGAGCACGGCGGCGCCGGCACTGGCGAGATCGATGAGCGCCCGGCGGATGATCGCAGCCGCACCGGCATCGACGCCCCAGGTCGGCTGGTTGACGACGAGTACCGCCGGCCCGCGCAGGATCTCGCGGCCGACGACGAACTTCTGCAGATTGCCGCCGGACAGGCTGGCGGCTTCCGGATCGCGCTTGGCCTTGCGGACGTCGAAGGTCTCGGTGGTGCGATCGACGGTGCGCAGGGTCGCTGCGGCGTTGATGAATCCGTGGCGGACCATGTCGCTCGCGGCGTGGCCGGTCAGCAAGGCGTTCTCCGACAATCTCATCCGAGGCGCGGTGCCGTGTCCGAGCCGCTCCTCCGGCACGAAGGCCGCGCCTATCTTGCGCCGCTGGGTGATCGAGAGATGACCGCAGGCGAGGCCGTCGATGATGATCGTGCCGGGCTCCTTGACCAGGCGCTCGCCGGAGAGCGCGGCGAACAGCTCGTCCTGCCCGTTGCCGGCGACGCCGGCGATGCCGAGGATCTCGCCGCCCTTCAGCTCGAAGGAGATGTTACGCAGACTGACGCCGTGCAGTTCGCTCGGCGCGAGGTTCAGATCATTGACGACGAGGCGCGGCACGGTGGTCCTGCGTTCGGCCGGAGGCTTCACCTCCTTGATCTCGGTGCCGACCATCATGCGGGCGAGCGACGCCGCGGTCTCCAGCTTCGGATTTGTGGTCGCGACCTTCCTGCCGCCGCGCAGGATGGTGGCGGTGTCGCAGAGCCGCTTCACCTCGTCGAGCTTGTGGCTGATGTAGAGGATGGCCCGGCCTTCGGCCTTCAGCCGCTCCAGCACTACGAACAACTGATCCGCCTCCTGCGGCGTCAGCACGGCGGTGGGCTCATCCAGGATCAGGAATTTCGGGTTCTGCATCAGCGCGCGCACGATCTCGATGCGCTGCCGCTCACCGACCGACAATTGCCAGACCTCGCGCTTGGGATCGAGCGGCAGGCCGTAGTCGCGGGCGACGTCGGCGAGCCGCGCCGAGATCGCCTTGAACGGCTCCTTGCCGTCGAGCCCCAACGCCACGTTCTCGGCGACCGTGAGGTTGTCGAACAGCGAGAAGTGCTGGAACACCATACCAATGCCGAGCGAGCGCGCCTCGGCCGGCCCGGAGAGCCTGACCGGCGCGCCTTGCCAGAGCAGTTGCCCCGCACTCGGCTGCACCAGTCCGTAGATGGTCTTGACCAGGGTCGACTTGCCCGCGCCGTTCTCGCCTAGCAGCGCGTGGATCTCGCTCGGGAAGATCTCGATGTCGATACGGTCATTGGCGAGGAAGTCGCCGTAGCGCTTGGTCAGTCCGACCGTCTGCAGCAGCGGTTGCGAGGTCTGAGGAGTAGCCGGCGCGGGGTCAAGCATGTGCGTCTGGGCAGAAATGGAACTGCCTCAATTGTGAGCTAATTTGCGGCGGCGCGTAAGAGGCGAAAAGCGCCATCTTGTGCCCAACTCTTGCCCAGCATTCGAAGCTGGCTCTCGTTTGCGAGCGCGGTTGCGATGTTGGCTGGCCGCAACTTGTTGCGCCGCTCGTCCAAACTAACATGTGGCACTTTTGCGACAGTCATGGGAATTCCAATGGGCCGCAGCAATCTGCCCGTTGGATGAGCAGCGTCATGCCAAGGGCGCTGGAGACCAGATCTCGCGGCGTGCGGGATGCAGAAAGCACTCCAGATCCGGCGCTGCGCCGTTTCGGAAAAACTCAGCAATGTGAAGCGCGAAGATGGGATTACGCAGCGGAGGCGGCGCGACGAATCGTCCCATATCAAGGATGCCCGCGCCGCGGTGCCGCAGTTCAATGAAGCGGAACTTTGGTCAAACCGCGGGCAAGAGCTGGAGAAAGTTGAGGCTTCTCGCATGCAGGCAACGGCGCAATTGTGCATGCAAGTCGGGAATCGGCGCTCGTTAACTGGGGGTGTACTAGATGTCGTTTCGTCAAACCATTGCTGCTGCCTTGACGCTCGGCGCGGCTGTTCTCGCGTCGACTGGCGTGGCTAGTGCGGCCGATCTGCCGGCCAAGGCGATCGCGAAGAAGGCGCCGGCGGAGCTGCCGTTCTTCCTCGTGGTCGATAACCGCGTCAGCTTCTCCTACATCTTCAATGCCCGCCAGCCGGGCGCCTGGACCGGCAACGCCAATGCCGGCTTCAACGCCAACACGGCAAAGCAGGTCTATTCGTTCACCCACTTCGACGTGTGGGGCTACGGCACCAACTTCTTCACGATCTCGCTGTTCAAGTCTGACCATAACGACCCGGCGGGTCCGTGCACGCAGACCGGCGGCATCGTATCGCCCGCGGCGGGCTTTGCGTTCACACCGGCGAGCTGCGCCGGCGCGACCGAGATCTACGGCCTGTTCCGTTCGACCTTCGGCTGGAACCAGATCTTCAACACCAAGGCCTTCACGATGGGCCCGCTGCAGAACATCTCGTTCGAGGTGGGCATGGATGCCAACACCGAGAACCGTTATTTCGGCGCGGCCAAGCGTGACGTGGTCGCCGGTCTGCAGTTCGCGTTCAACCTGCCCTACAAGGGCTATTTCAACGTCGCTCCCTTGATGTACTGGGAGTTCGCCAACCACAACTCGTTCTCGCAATGCGGCGCGGGCTGGTCGAATCCCTGCATCGCCGACGGCAATACCTCGTTCAAGCCGACCTGGGCTGTCGAGACGAACTACTACATGGACCTCGGCTTCCTGCCCGAGAACTTGCAGTTCTTCTCGATCTCGGGCCGCGCCGGCTGGTACGGCAAGAAGGGTTCGGACGCCGAGCCGCTGCCCGCCAGCGTCGCGAACGGCGTCTATCCGACCAAGGTCGAGTTCAACTCGGAGCCGATCCGCCTGACTTTCGATGCGTCCAAGGCGCTGTGGGGTGAGAAGCAGAGCCACATGATCGACGTCTGGGTGGCCTATCGGTACTGGCAGAACAAGTTCGGCAACGACCACAACAATGCAGCCGGCTGCTCCGTCGCCGGCGCCAACGGCACCCGCATCAGCACCGGCGCGTGCACCGAGTCGTCGCTGTACTCGGGCGTGACCGTCAAGTTCTGATCAGTTCGCCAACCAAAAAGGGCGCCGCGGCTCTGGCTGCGGCGCCCTTTCTTTGTTGAGGGGTTATTTGTCCCACACCCCGACATGCAGCGCGGCGGCCTCGTCCTCCAGCAGCGGTCCGACGACCTCCGTCGCGCGCTGCCCGCTGGCGAAGACGGCCCGGCAAGGCAGGTCCAGCGTCGGATTTTCCGGATGGTTGCCGGTAAACTCGCGCAGCCGCCGCTCGCTCAGGCCATAAACGATGCGGCCGATGCCGGCCCAGTAGATCGCGCCGGCGCACATCGCGCAGGGCTCGGCCGAGGAATACAGCGTGGCGGCAGCTCGGATCTCCGGCGCGAGCGTGGTGCAGGCCCGCGTCGCGACCAGCCGCTCCGCATGAGCCGTGGCATCGCGCGAGGGCATGTAGCCGTTCTCGGCTTCGATCAGCACGCGGCCGTTGGCGTCGACCAGAATGGCTGCGAACGGATGATTGCCATGCGCCAGGGATCGCCGGGCGACGGCGAAGCTGTGACGCAAGAAATGCGCATCGCGTTCGTCTCGACCCGCAGGATGAGTCTCGTCCGTTGGACTCTCTCCGCTCACCATCATCCCTCCGCTGCACCCGATCTCGGATGCTGCGCCGTTGGGTCGGAACGCGCAAGGGAACCGATATCGCCAAGCCGGCGTTCACGCGGCATCGACAACGGGCAAGCAGGCGGGGGCAATGGCGGCGAACACGGATTCGAAGGTTGCGGTGTACGCCGCGCTCGCCGGGAATCTGCTCGTCGCCTGCACCAAGATCGCGGCCGCGGTTTGGACCGGCAGCTCGGCGATGATGAGTGAAGCGATCCATTCGGTCGTCGACACCTCTAACGAGCTTGTGCTGCTCTACGGCTTTCACCGCGCCAGCCGTTCGCCGGATCCCCGCCATCCGCTGGGCTACGGCCGTGAGCTGTATTTCTGGAGCTTCATCGTTGCGCTGCTGCTGTTTGCGCTCGGCGCCGGGGTTTCGCTGTACGAGGGCGTGGCGCATCTGATGCAGCCGGAGCCGATCGAGAATCCGGCAGTCAGCTATGTCGTGCTCGGTCTGTCCTTCATCTTCGAAGCCGGCTCGTGGTGGGTGGCCCTGAAGCGCTTTCGCGCCGCCGCTCCCGAGCTCTCCTATATCGAGGCCTTCCGGCGCAGCAAGGATCCGCCCGCCTTCATGGTGGTGTTCGAGGACAGCGCCGCGCTGATCGGCATCATCATCGCGGCAGCGGCGACCGCTGCGGCCGTCACGTTCGACGAGCCGGCGTGGGATGGCGTCGGATCGATCCTGATCGGGCTGGTGCTGGCCGCGACCTCCATGGTGCTCGCACGAGAGAGCAAGAGCCTGTTGATCGGCGAGCCGGCCGATCCCGAGCTGGCCCGCTCGGTGCTGGAGATCGCGCGGGCATCGGCAGGCGTGCGCGCGGCCAACGGCCTGCTCACGGTGCAACTGTCACCGCAGCAGGTCGTGGTCGCGCTCAGCATCGAGTTCGCCGATGAGCTGCGCGCCGATGATATCGAGCGCGCCGTCGTCGCGATCGAGACCGAACTGCGCGCCCGCCATCCCGTCATCGCAACGCTGTTCGTCAAGCCGCAGACCGCCAATCGTTATCGGGAGATGAGCGCGCCCCAGCTGCAGGGCGGGCCCGCACCGGCTTGAACCTCAGGGCCCATAGCCGGCACGGCATCCATTCTCATCAGCGATAGACGACATCGCTTCGCGCCGACGACAGCCGCACCAGCATGCCGATCTGATAGATCGCCGACAACGCGACGAGGATGTAGACGATCCGCGCGATCGGCGACGATGTCGCGGTCTCGGCTGCGCCGTTGCCGAAGATCGCGGTGACGAGATCGAAGTCGAACAGGCCGACGAGGCCCCAGTTCAATCCGCCGACGATCACGAGAAGAAGAGTGATGATGTTGAGTGCCCGCATGGTTCTGCTCCTCAGCCAAGGCATTGATGCGGACCAAAGCGGGGCGGGGGTGCTCGTTCCTATTGCGGTGCCCGTGCGACCAAAGGCGCGCTCGCGAGCACGATGACGAGGAGTGCAGCGAGTCCCCAGAAGGCGGCGGTCAGGCTGGTGGCGGCCGCAACGAAGCCGATGCCGGCGGGGCCGAGCAGCACGCCGGAATAGCCGGCGGTGGTCACGGCTGCGACAGCAAGTCCCACGGGCATGACGGTTTGTGCGCCAGATCTGCGGAATAGGACCGGCACGAGGTTCGACGCGCCCAAGCCGATCAAGGCAAAGCCCACCAGAGCGGCGATGACCGAGGGAACGGCGAGCAGCACGACGAAGCCCGTGATCGCGAGCCCGCTTCCCCACAGCAAGGTGGCGCGATCGCCGATGCGCGCGACGACGGCGTCCCCGGCGAGGCGGCCCGCGGTCATGGCGATCGAGAACATGATGTAGCCGAGCCCGGCCTGCGCAGCCGGCAAACGCCCTGAGCCGCTCAATAGGAGCGCGCTCCAGTCGAGCATGGCGCCTTCGACCAGGAACATGATCGCGGCCAGCGCTGCCAGCAGCAGCACGGCGCCGTGAGGCAAGACGAGCAGGGGCCCGGACTGCGCCGGCTTGCCCGCGAGCAGCCGTGGGGCCGCGAGCATCATCGCAGCCAACGCGAGCGCGGCGCAGGCGAGCGTGCCCGGCAATGGCGCGATCTCGAAGGCCAGCAACGCCGTCATTACGCCGGAGCCGGCGAAGCCGCCGATGCTGAATTGCGCGTGAAAGCCGGACATCAGCGGCCGGTCGCTCAGCCGCTCGACCTCGATCGCCTGGATGTTCACGGACACGTCGAGCGAGCCGAGCGCGGCGCCGAAGGCGAACAACGCCAGCGCAAGCGTGAGCGGCGTCGTGGCGACCGTCAAAGGCGGCAGCAGGAGAGCGAGGGCAAACCCGCTGACCATCACAACCGGCTTGCTGCCATAGCGCGCGCTCAGCACCCCCGCGGCCAGCATCGATGCGACCGAGCCGACGCCAAGCGACAGCAGCAGTAGCCCCAGCGTGGCATCGTCCACTGCCAGCCGCTGCTTGGCGAACGGCACCAGCGGCGCCCAGCAGGCGATGCCGAAGCCGGCGACGAAAAAGGCGAGGCGTGTCGCGAGCTGCGCCGCGCGATTGTCTGAACTCATTTGCAGGTTCCTGGATGTGTGGAAGGCGCCGTCAACCGGGCGGTGCGGCCGTGACGATGGGGACGCCCGCCCGTTTGAGCAAAGCGAGCCGGGCCGCCGGCGCATCATGCTCGACCACGAGCTGGCCGATCGTCTTGACGGCGGCAACGCGGTGATGCGCTCGGGTCTCGAGCTTCTCGTTGGTGACCATCGCGACGCTCACGCGGCTCCGCGAGAGCAGGGTGCGCTTGAAGGCTGCATCGGCCGGATCAATGGCGCTGAGACCGGCTTGTGCTGATAGGGCGCAGGCGCCGATGAAGCAGCGGTCGATGTTCAAGCGCTGCACCTGCAAGAGGGCATCGGCGTCGACGCAGCCGCCCACGGCCGGGTGAACGGAGCCGCCGATCACGATCAATTGCAGGTCCTGCCGGTGCAGCACGGCTGCGGCGATGTCGATGGCGTTGGTCGCGACGATGAGATCGAAATCCTCGGGCAGGACCTCGGCGAGCGCGAGATTGGTGCTGCCGCTGTCGAGGAACAGAAATTCGCCGCGCGCGATGTTGCGTGCGGCCGTCCGTGCGAGCGCCAGCTTGCGATCGCGATCCCTGCCGATCCGCGCCGCCATCGGTGTCATGCCGCCGGCAATCGGCAAGGCGCCGCCATACACCCGGCGGCAGCGTCCTTCGGCAGCGAGCGCGCGCAGATCACGCCGGATCGCATCCTCCGAGACACCGAACTCGGTCGCGAGAGCGGCTGCGATGACGGCCTGTCCGGCAGAGAGGCGGCCGGCAATCTGATCGCGGCGCGCGAGGGGAAGGTCTGACATGCCTCTTCTTTATCATGCAACAACAAGAAATAAAACATGCATAATCGTGCATCGTGCAAATTGTTGTTTTCGTCGGCGGCCGAGCGTGCCATTGCGTGGGTGTGAAGTGACCGGGAGCAGGATGTGACCGCCGCCTATTCGTCAGCCCCGCCGGCCTTCGTTGCCGTCGACTGGGGAACCTCCAGCTTCCGCGCTTGGCTGATGGCCGCTGATGGAGCGCAACTCGCCGAGACGCGCGGCAGCGAAGGCATGCTGCACTGCGCGAGCGCGGGCTTCGCCCCGGTGCTGCACGACCATATCGAGAAGCTCGGCGCAGCAGCAGCCGACCTGCCCGTGCTGATCTGCGGCATGGCTGGGGCACGGCAGGGCTGGGTCGAGGCGCCGTATCTGCACACGCCGACACGACTCGATGCGCTGCACGACGGTGCGATCCGTGTGGACACCGATGGCGATGTTCGCATCCTTCCCGGCCTCGCTCAGGCCCGCGCCGATCGTCCCGATGTGATGCGCGGCGAGGAGACCCAGCTCCTTGGCGTCACCGCGTCGGATTTTTCCGGCATCGTCTGCATTCCCGGCACCCACAGCAAATGGATCCGGATCGAGGCCGGCGCCGTGGTCGACTTCGCGACCTACATGACGGGCGAGCTGTTCGCCGTGCTCTCGCAGCACAGTATTTTGATGCACGCCGTCGCGCCTGATGGAGCAGATGCTGCCGACGGCGCGGCATTCCGCGCCGGCCTCGCGACAGCGCAGGCAGCCCCGACCGCTCTGAGCAGCACGCTGTTTCGGCTCCGTGCGGCGCAACTGCTTGGCTTCGAGCAACGCTCCGATGGCGCCGCGCGTTTGTCCGGCTTGTTGATCGGCAGCGAGATTGCTGACGCTCGCGCGCAGTTCGGCGCAGATCGTCCGCTTCGGCTGATCGGAGCCGGCCGTCTCGGCCATCTCTATCGCGATGCGTTGATCGCGAGCGGATTCACCGTGAACGAATGCGACGCCGAGCAGGCGTCCCGCCGCGGCCTCGTGAAGGCAGCCCGGCAGATCTGGGGAGCACGTTTCTCATGACACAGTCCGTTGCCTGGCCGCCGGTCAAACGATCTCTCGTGGCGATTCTGCGCGGCATCAAGCCCGATGAGGCCGAGGGGATCGTCGACGTGCTGATCGAAGCCGGGTTCGAGATGATCGAGGTGCCGCTCAACTCGCCCGATCCGTTCGTCTCGATCGAACGGCTGGCGAAGCGGTTCGGCGCGAATTGCCTGATCGGCGCGGGGACGGTGGTGAATGCGCCGGATTGCGTGCGCGTCGCGGAGGCCGGCGGGCGGTTGATGGTCAGCCCGAATGTCGATGTCGAAGTGCTGGCGACGGCGCAGGCTTACGACATGGTGACGATGCCCGGCGTGTTCACGCCCTCCGAGGCGTTCCTTGCCTTGCGCTCCGGCGCGTCCGCGTTGAAATATTTTCCGGCCTCGGTGCTCGGCCCTTCAGGGATTGCGGCACAGCTCGCCGTGTTGCCGAAGGGCGTCGTGGTCGGTGCGGTGGGGGGCGTCTCCGAGAAGAATCTCGCCAGCTACGTCGCGGCCGGTGTTACCGCGTTCGGCCTCGGCTCGAGCCTCTACAAGCCGGGCATGACGGCGAGCGACGTGCGGGAAACGGCGTGGGCTTCTGTTCACGCCTATGATGCGGCGGTCGCCGCAGGCTAAGTGGCCCATGCTCCTACATGACGGTTCCGTGACGTATTTATGAAACTGGTATAGGCCTTCGGCGTTGAAAAGGAACTTGTGTTTGTTCTCTCAGCGTCACGGCAATGCACAGCACGATCGGAAGAAGCCTCACCCCGCCGACGCGATCGAAACCGCCGGGTCTCCGTGCCACGATCCGCGTGAAGCCGACCAAGATCGACCGGACGATCGCGGATTTTGCGGCACGCGCGACCGTGCCGTCCGTTCAAACGCTCGGGCGCGGTCTGTCATGGGGCGCGGATGAAAAGGTCTGGCTGGCGCTGAGCGCGGTCGGATGGATCATCAGCCGCGGCCAAGCCCGCTCGGTTCAACGCGCTGCGAACCACGCACTTCTCGTCACCGTTGCCGTGTCGGCGCTGCCGCATGTGATGAAATCGGTGTTCAACCAGACGCGGCCGGACCGTGAGACGTTGCGAGGTCATCTCGACGGCGTGCAGCTGTCAGGGCGCGCGGAGGATGCCTTCCCGTCAGGGCACGCGCTGCATATGGGAGCGCTGTACTCGGGCGCGAGCACGCTGCCGGCTCCGGTGCGGATTGGACTGAGGAGCATCGCACTCGGCCTTTGCGCCACGCGCATCCTCATCCTGGCGCATTGGGCCAGCGATGTCGCCGCGGGATTCCTGATGGGGGCTCTGGTCGAACGCGGGCTGCGCCTGTGGACCGGTTATGGGCAGGACGGAGCCAGTCCCACATGACCGAATATCTCATTCGCTTTGTGGTCGGCGGCGTCATCGTCTCGGCCTTCGCCATGATCGGCGATGTGCTGCGTCCGAAGAGTTTTGCCGGCTTGTTCGGCGCCGCGCCGTCGGTAGCTCTGGCGACACTCGGCGTTGCCGTGGTGACGCATGGCGCGGCCTATGCCGCCGTCCAGAGCCGTTCGATGATGTTCGGCGCCGTCGCGCTCTGTCTCTACAGCGTGACCGTGTGTCAGCTTTTGATGCGACTTCATCTGCGCGCGCTCACGGCGAGCCTGCTTGCGACCGTGGTGTGGCTGGTCGCCGCGTTCGGGCTGCAAGCGATCTTCTCCGGAGGCGCGTGATGCTGATCCGCTTGTCTCCATCATCGCTGAAGGACGGCAAGTGGCATGAATATGTGGTCCGCTTCGCGCTCGGCGGCGCGGCGACGGTCGTAACGGGACTGATCGCTAAGGGCTTCGGTGCTGCGATCGGCGGCCTCTTTCTCGCGCTGCCGGCGATCTTCTGCGCCAGCGTGACCTTGATCGAGACCCATGAGATCAGGCGCAAGCGCCAGGAGGGACTGACCGGCGAGCGGCGCGGACGCGAAGCAGCGGCGCTCGACACCGCGGGCGCGGCGCTCGGCAGCATCGGCCTGCTCGCTTTTGCTGCATTGTTCTCCGCGCTGGTCCGATCCGGTGTCGCGATCGCCTTTGTCGCGGCGACGGCGGCTTGGTTCACGGTCGCGGTGAGCGCGTGGTGGATCAGGCGCAAGCTCCGCGTCACTGCGGCACGCAGGGCCATGAGCCGATCGGAGCCCGATCTGCAGGGACGTGAGCCGCTCGCCAACTCGCCCCGGCGTTGATCTCCCCCAACCCGCCGTCCTCCCGCGTGAACACCTGCAGCGGCCGACCGGGCCGGTGCGCTCGACGTTCATCATCAGGATCGGCGTTGGCCGGCGTCCCCATCGCGTGGCCACGTGCCCATGCGCCGAACGCGGAGCAGCTCGGCGCCCGCCGCCTCACAAAATAGATTGAATTCAAATAATTTTGCCTCAAGTGAATGGAGGCATGGCGTCTCCTCCGTCCACCGCCCGTCTCCGTTTTGGCTTCGCGCTGGTCGGGCTCGCCCGCCGTTGGCGGCGGGCGCTCGACGAGCGGATGGGGGCGCTCGGCCTGTCGGATGCGGCCTGGCCGCCGCTGGTGCATCTCGACCGCTTGGGCGACGGCATCAGCCAGAATGAGCTGGCGGCGCGCTGCGGCATCGACGGCTCGAGCCTGGTGCGTCTGCTCGACCTGCTTGGCGAGCGCGGCCTGATCGAACGGCGGATATCGCCGAGCGATCGCCGCTCGCGGCTGGTGTTTCTCACCACCAACGGCAGGCGGATGCTGAGATCAGTCTATCGCGTCCTCCAGGAGGCCGAGAGCGAGATGCTCCAGGATATCGACGACACGCGCCTGCAGGCGACGCTCGACATGTTTGCCCGGATCGAGCAGCGGCTCGGCGAAGGAGACGATCAGGAATGAATGCGCCAACCACGTCGCGGCTCGGCTTCGACGGAGCCAAGCTGGTATTCGGCTTTCGCACGGCGATCGCCGCCTGCCTCGCGCTGCTGTTGGCCTGGTTGGCCGGATTGGAGCACCCGCAATGGGCGGGAATGACAGTGTGGGCGGCCTCGCAGCCGCTGCGCGGACATCTTCTGGAAAAGAGCGCGGCCCGGCTTGCCGGCACAATCATCGGTGTGCTGTTCGGCCTCGCGTTGATGCGCGTCGCGCGCGGCGACCCGATGACGCTCGTGATCGGCATCTCGCTTTGGATCGGCCTGTGCGCCTTCGCCGGCAATCTCGTTCGGGGCTACGCGTCCTATGCCGCGATCCTCTCCGGCTATTCGGCGGCGATGGTGGCGCTGCTCGACGCAGCCCATCCCGAGCATGTGCTGGCGCTGGGGACCGACCGCGTGCTGACCGTCGGTGTCGGCATTCTGGCCGCGCTAATTGTCGGCTTGCTGTTCGCCGCGCCCGGCGACGATGTGTCGGTGCTGGAGAAAGTACGGCATCTCAACGCGCGACTGATCGCCGACATCGTGGCGCGGCTCACGGGAGCGCCGGTCTCGGAGAATGAGCAGCGTTCGATCCTCTCGGATATCTCCGCGCTCGAGGGTCAGCTCGACCTGCATGGTGCGGGCTCACGTTATCGGCGGCGGCTGGTTCGCAAGGTCCGCGCCGTCTTGGCCGCGCAGGTCTCGGCCGTGCTGTGGCTGCGTTCGGACGACAGTCGCGCAAGTGACGCAACGCTCGTCGACCAGGTGGCAGACACGAAGCTCTCCGACTGCGGATCGTCCGCGCTGGCGCTGCAGCGCTTGTACGAGGCTGCGGCCGCTACACATCCGCAGGGGTCACTGACATCAGTCCTGAACGATCTGGCCGCAGCCACGAGCAGCCTGGATGATCTCGACAGAGACCCTGCTGCAGAGCCGCTCCTGCATCGCGATTGGATGCTGGCGCGCCGCGCGATGCTGCGCGCCCTCGTCGCGATGCTGGCGACCGGCCTGGTCTGGCTCGTGACCGGCTGGGACATGGGCGGCTTCATGATGCTGGGAACGGCGATCATGCTGTCGGTGTTCTCGACCTTCGAGAAGCCGGCGGCCATCCTGCCTCACGTGCTCGCCGGACAGGTGCTCGGTGTGGGCCTCGCCTTGATCTGCCGCTGGCTGGTCTGGCCCTATGTCGGGGGATCGCTCGGTGCGGTTCTGGCGATGGTGCCCTTCATCCTGCTCGGTGCGCCGCTGTCGTCGCATCGCCTGACCCAGCGCCTGGCGTTCGACGTCAACATGGTGCTGCTGCTGATGCTGCAGCCGAGCTGGCCGCAGACCATGACCTTCGAACATTCGCTGATGGCCAGTCTCGCGGTGGTCGCAGGCCCGGTGGTCGGGTTGATCGCCTTCAGCCTGATCTATCCGGTCGATAGTCGCCGCCGCTACGAGGCCGTCAGATATGCGATGATCGACGATCTCGAACATCTCGCGGCCACTGCCCTGCAGTCGGACCGCCGCAAGCAATGGCGCGCGCTGCTGCATCATCGCGTTCTGCTCGCCGTCTATTGGGGTGAACGCGCCGCGTATCCGACGCCGCGCCTCGCCGAGGATGCGCTGGCGTTGCTGTACGTCGGACAGGCCGTCGAGCAGCTCGGCGAGTTTGTCGCATGCGCGCCGTCGCCCGGTGTCAAGCGGCGCTGCGCGGCGACGCTGGAGCGGCTGCACCGGATCGGCACGGACCCGGTGCGCGCCGCGCGTGCCTTGCTCGCAATGGCCCGCCGGCTGCCGGCCGAGATGGCCAGCGGCACGACGGTCCTGGCGCAGGCGGCGGCAAAGCTCGCCGAACGCCCGGCAGCCTTTCGCAAGACGGCCGTCGACGCGCGCTAGCTCGCGGCGGCGTTGATCTCCGGCGCGCTGCTGTCATCCGCGGACTGTGTGAATGCCTGCAGCGCCTCGGCCATCTGGATGCGGCCGCCGACGCCGGTGATGACCACGTCCACCATCGTGAACGACGAGTGGAAATGGCCGCGCGCCTTGAGCTGGCCGACCGGCACACCGGCGGCCGACAGGGCCTCGGCATAGGCGATGCCCTCGTCACGCAGCGGATCGAACTCGCAGGTGACGATGTAGGCCGGCGGCAATCCCTTCAGCTGGCCGCGCAGCGGCGAGACGCGCGGGTCGGTACGATCCGCCGGCGAGCAGTAGATGTCCCAGAACCAGTACATCAGCCCGCGTGTGAGGAAGTAGCCGGCCCCGTTCTCGGTGTAGGACGAACGATCGAAGCTGCAATCCGTCACCGGACACACCAGGAGCTGACCGCCGATCGCGGGCCCACCGCGGTCGCGCGCCAACTGGCAGGTGACCGCGGCGATGTTGCCGCCGGCGCTCCAGCCCGCGACCAGCACCGGCCCCTCGCGGCCGCCGAGCTCTGCCGCGTGCTCGGAGACCCATTTCGCCGCGGCATAGCCATCTTCGGCCGCGGCGGGGAAGCGGTGCTCCGGCGCGTGGCGGTAGTTCACGCTGACGAAGATCATGTTGGAGCGGCGGCATAGGTCGCGACAGAACGGATCGTCCGACTGCTCGTCCCCGAGCACCCAGCCGCCGCCATGGAAGTACACGACGATCGGATGCGGCCCGGGCGTGGCTGGCCGGTAAAGGCGGTAGGCGAGGGGGCCGTCGGCGCCTGGCAGCGTGCCGTCCTTGACCTCGCCGACGGGGCGGCCCGGCGGCCGGGCCTTGTTGAATTCGGCGATGAAGTCGCGCGCGCCCTGCGCGCCCATCGATTCGATCGGCGGCAGGTTCATCTCGGTGAGCATGTTCAGCACCAGCCGGACATCCGGCTGCAGTTTCACGATCTCGCCGTCGTTGCACTGTGTCGCGCCGTCCGGCCCCGTGAGCTTGAAGCCGAGCATGCCGCGCTTCACGACCTCGTTGCAGATGCCGCGATACGGCCCCACGCCGCCGGTGTAGGGCATCAGCGTCTGCGGCTTGCCCGGCACGTTGGCGCCCGTGTACCAGGTGTTGGCGAGCCGGTGCAGCGTGACGGTCGAACAGTCCGCCATGTGGCGCATCCAGCCGTCCTGCGCCTTCTCGGTCGGCTCGATCGTCGTGAAGCCGGCGTCGCGCATCGCGGCCAGGCGCTCGACGACGAAGTCGACATGCTGCTCGATCGACACCGCCATGTTGGACAGCACGGATGGGCTGCCGGGACCGGTGATCAGGAAAAGATTGGGGAAGCCGGCGACGGTGAGACCGAGATAGGTCTCCGGGCCATTCGCCCAGCTGGCGTCGAGCGACTTGCCGCCGCGGCCCTTGATCGGATGAATCGCGCGGATCGCGCCGGTCATGGCGTCGAAGCCGGTCGCGAACACGATGACGTCGACGTCGAAGCTGCGCTTGTCGGTCTTGATGGCGCCAGTGGTGATCGACGCGATCGGCTCCTTGCGCAGGTTCACCAGCGTCACGTTCGGGCGGTTGAAGGTCGCGTAGTAGTTGGTGTCGAGGCACGGACGCTTGGCGCCGAACGGATGATCGTGAGGCGTGAGCGCCTCGGCCGTCTCGGGGTCCTTGACGATCTCCCGGATCTTCTCGCGGATGAGATCGGCGAGCAGCGCATTGCCATCGGCGTCGACGCCCTGATCGGCCCAGAGCTGGGTCAGCATGCCGACGAGATCGCCCGACGCCCACATCTTCTCGAAACGTTCGCGGCGCTCGGCATCGCTCAGTGCCCAGCTGAATTCGGTGGCCGGCGGGATCGGCACGCCGGTCATCGACCAGCGCGCCTGCTCGCGCAGGCCGGCGCGATCCTGCGCGAGCTGCGCGGCACGATCCGCCGGCAGCGGGCCGTTATGCGCGGGGAGCGCGAAGTTCGGCGTGCGCTGGAACACGGTCAGTTGCGCCGCCTGCTCGGCGATGATCGGGATCGACTGGATCGCGGACGAGCCGGTGCCGATCACGGCGACGCGCTTGCCGCGGAGATCGACTCCGTCATGCGGCCAGCGGCCGGTGAAGTAGATCTCGCCCTTGAAGTCATGCACGCCGTCGATTTCCGGCGGCTTCGGCTGCGACAGGCAGCCGGTGGCCATGATGTAGTGGCGGCAGGACACGGCAGGGCCGTTGTCGGTCGTCAGCAGCCAGCGCTCTTGGCCTTCATCCCAGGAGGCGCCGAGCACGCGGGTGCCGAAGCGGATGTCGCGGCGCAGGTCGTAGCGATCGGCGACGAAGCCGAGATAGCGCAGGATCTCCGGCTGGGTGGCGTATCTCTCCGACCATTGCCAGGCAGTTTCGAGCTCCGGATCGAACGTGTAGCCGTAGTCGACGGTCTGGATGTCACAGCGCGCGCCGGGATAGCGGTTCCAGTACCAGGTGCCGCCCACATCATTGGCAGTGTCGAGCGCGACCGTGGAGAAACCCGCCTTGCGCAACCGATGCAGCAGGTACAACCCTGCGAACCCGGCGCCGACGACGGCAACGTCCACCGTCTGAGCTTCGCCGTGAGTCGATTCCTGTGCGCGTGCCTCGACCAGACCGTCTGACATGCTGACCTCCCGATGATTTTATGATTGCTGGGAAGGCTAGCCTTGCTCGTTTGGTTTGTCAGCACACAAAACAACGATCTGCGGTTGTTGCGCCGCAAGAGGCGACTGAATTCGTTATGCCAGGCGCTGATTTTGCATCGCCGATCAAAACGCCGTTGCGGAGTAGACAAGACCCTGAGAAAGCGACAGAAAGCGCTCGTGTCGCGGCGCATTCACCAAGTTTCAACGTATCGCGACTGTAACAACCGCTACACTACGCCACATCCACGATTGATCAGGCCAGGCCCATGCCGCTCTCGCTGCCCAAGCAAAAGATCCGCGTTCTGCTCCTGGAGGGCGTGAACGACTCGGCCGTTCGCATGTTCGAGGCCAGCGGCTATACCGAGGTCGAACGGCTGCCGAAGGCGCTCGGCTCGGCGGAATTGAAGCGCATGCTATCGGGCGTGCACATGCTCGGCATTCGCTCGCGGACCCATCTGACCGCCGATGTCTTGCAGGCGGCCGACCGGCTCATGGCCGTCGGCTGCTTCTCGGTCGGCACCAACCAGGTCGATCTCGACGCCGCCAAGCGGCTCGGCATCCCCGTCTTCAACGCGCCCTATTCGAACACCCGCAGCGTCGCCGAGCTGACGATCGCCGAGGTCGTGATGCTGATGCGGCGGATCTTCCCGCGCTCGGTGTCGGCGCATGCCGGCGGCTGGGACAAGTCGGCCAATGGCAGCCGCGAGGTGCGCGGCAAGACGCTCGGCATCATCGGCTACGGCAATATCGGTTCGCAGCTGTCGAACCTTGCCGAAGCCATGGGCATGCGCGTGATCTTCTTCGATCTCACAGACAAGCTGCGCCATGGCAATACCGAGCCGGTCGAGAGCCTGGACGAGCTGCTGGCCAATAGCGACGTCGTCTCGCTGCACGTGCCGGAGACGCCCGCCACCGCCAACATGATCGGCGAGCGCCAGATCCGGCACATGAAGGACGGCGCCTATCTGATCAACAATTCGCGCGGCACGGTCGTCGACATCGATGCGTTGGCGAGCGCGCTGCGCGAGGGCAAACTCTCGGGCGCGGCAGTCGACGTGTTCCCGGTCGAGCCGGCCTCGAACGCCGATCCCTTCGTGTCGCCGCTGCAGGGCCTGCCCAACGTGATCCTGACCCCGCATGTCGGCGGCTCCACCGAGGAGGCGCAGGACCGCATCGGCGGCGAGGTCGCGCGCAAGCTGATCGACTATTCCGACGTCGGCTCGACCTTCGGCGCCGTGAACTTCCCCCAGGTGCAATTGCCCGCGCGTCCGACCGGCACGCGCTTCATCCACGTCCATCGCAACGTCCCCGGCGTGCTGCGCCAAGTCAACGAGGCGGTGGCACGGCACAACATCAACATCCTCGCGCAATATCTGCAGACCGATCCCGAAGTCGGCTACGTGGTGCTCGAGACCGACGTCGTCGGCGGCGAGGGCGAGGAGCTGCTGTCGGAGCTCCGGGCGGTGGAAGGCACCATCCGCGTCCGCGTGCTGTACGATCACGACCGGCCGTGAGCGCGAAAGGCTGACGTCGATGAGCGCACAGTCCCCATCCTCGTCAGCCTCCTCCATCGTGCTCAGCACGACCGTTCCGGCGCGGGTGCTGCGACATGATCCGCAATACGGCATGTCGACCTTGTTCTTCGCCGATGGCGAGCTGCGCGTGCCGATGGTCGACGCCGCTGTCGATGCCGGCGTCTCCGTGACCATCGAAGCCCGCGACGTCTCGATCGCGCTGTCGCGCCCGATGGATGTGTCGATCACCAATCGGCTGCCTGGCCGGATCGAAGAGATCCTGCCGCTCGACCCGCCCTATGTGCGCGTCACCTTCAATCTCGGTTCAACGAAGCTTCATGCGCTGGTCACGCTCGAGTCCGTCGAGCGGCTGGCGCTGGAGCCGGATCTCTCCGCCTGGGCGATGATCAAGAGCGTCGCGATCGGGCCCGGCGCGGTTCGGCCTTCGGAGCTGCCTCGGCCGCGCCGCTGGCCCGCTTCTGATAGTGGGGATCGGTAGCCTTCTGCAACTCGGTAAGCGCAGCCGTCGTGGCGGTGCGCGTGCGTCGTTGCATCGATTGATACAGCGCGATCAGCCGCTCGCCGAACGGCGTGATCTCGGCGCCGCCGCCACGTCGGCCAGGATGCGTCTCGAACACCGGCGTCTCGAAGGTGCGATTGAGCGCATCGACCATCAGCCAGCATTTGCGATAGGAGATGCCGCTCGCGCGCGCCGCGCCGAGGATCGAACGCTCCCTGCGGATATGGTCGATCAGCAGCAGATCCTCGGGCGACAGGCTGCCGCCATTGCCGAAATTGATGGTCAGCTCGATCTGCGCTGTGCGCTTCATGTCCATCCGATCTGCCGTCACATGACCCTGATCACGTCATGCGCATTCTCGCGATGTCATGACCCGACGAGACCAGTCCGTCAACCAATCGGCGTGCCGAGCGACTCCGGCTGGGACGTATTCGGCCAGGCCGTCGGTATAATTTTGCCACTCGCTCATCATGGCCGGCGAGACCGCGGTGATGACCGGAAGTCCGGCCGAGATCGCCGAGCCGAACGCGTCGGCGAGGCCGCCTCCCGCCGCTTCCTGTTTGCCGAACTTGCTGAGGATGACCACGTCGGTGCCACGCGCGATAGACTGCTGCACGGCGGCGCAGGCGAGCACCAGGCCTTCAGGATCGAGATTGCAGGCCTGCGACCCCGGACCGAGGTCCTGCGAGATCGAGAACAGCCTGTTGTCATCGAGGCTGCGCAGCATCATGGCCTTGCACGGCTTCGTCTTGTCAGCGCTGCTCTCGATCACGCCGGACACGCGCAATCCCGCATCTGCAAGGCGCACGGCGAAGTTGCCGAGCAGCTCCTGGATCACGCTGGACGCTGCGCCTTGCAGCGCCACGATCTGGTACGACCCGACCTCAGCGACACCCACGGCAGTCCTCCTCACACCTTGGCGGAGACGCGGCCTGCCGTCCGACCGGTTTGCATGATCTGATGAACGGCCGACACGACGCTCGCGGCGATCGCCTGCCCGCGTTCGTCCATGCCGGTCCAGGCGGCGTGGCGGCCGCGCGGATCGATCTCGAGCAGCTTGACGTCGGCCGGTACGCGCATCCCGTCACGCGCGATGCCGCGCAGCGCGCCGTCGAGTGGCGCCAGCACCGGTGTGCCGCCGAGCGAGCCGAGCTGCATCCCTTTGTAGACGCGTGTGCCGATGTCGAGTGGCGTGTGCCAGACGGCGTCCTGGTCGGAATAGACGAAACGCTCGCGACCCGCGCCGCCGAGATCGCGCGCCTTGCCGTCCGCGTTGCGCGTGGTGCCCTGCGCGACGATCGCGCCGGTCTTGCACGGATGGGTCTCGATCGCGATGTCGCAATTGTGCCCGACCGCAAAGCGCGGACCGATGCCCACCGCGATGCCGGCGACGCCGCGCAGGTCCGGCGTGACCAGATGCTTCTGCATCCGCGCATCGACGATGACGGCGGGATAGCGGAAGGCGATGACGTCGGTGAGATGCATCCCGGTGACAACGACGAGGTTCGGCTCGCGATGAAGCCGGACGACGTCCGCAATGCTCTCGGCCCGGCCTCCGATCGCGCCGCCGACCTCGCACGCCTCGCCGAACAGCACGTCGTGGAACGCCATGCCGCGGCGGATCACCGGCGGGAATGCGTCGTGACAGAGCACGATCGCGAAGCGGGCGTGGCTGAGCTTCGCCGCGACGGCGGAGGCGATCTCGTTGGTGCCCAGCACCAGCGCCAGCGGCTTGGGCGCGTTCGGATGCCAGGTGACGGCGGCGGCTTTCATGCTGATGACCTCGTGTTGCGAGATCGGATTAGCAAGCGTTGGGCCAGCAGGCCGGCCGCGAGACAAGTCATTCGAAGACTTCGCGAATCCCGGAACGGTCGGGACGGCTTTGGGTATAAGCTATATTGTCAAAGATATAACATGAGACGCTATATTGTCGCGTATACAACAGGCCTATTGCAGGAGACAGGGCGGGGACTTTGGCCTCAGGCGAGGGGCTCTTCGCGGCGGACCAGCGCGACGCCCTTGACCTGGGCGTAGACGGAAAGGCCGGCCTTGATGCCAAGCTCGTTCCACGAGCGCTGAGTGACGCGCGACAGCAGCCGCGCGCCCTGGCCATCCTCGCCGAGGCCGAGTAGGGCGGTGACGCGGTGATCCGACTGGCTGCGGATCTCGAGAATCCTTGCTCTGAGCACGTTGACGATGGTGCTGCGGCTCGGCGTTTCCACGGCGAGGCTGACGTCATCGGCCAGCACGCGCAGGCGGCGGCGGGTGCCCAGGGTGAGCGACTCGGCCGGAACCAGGAAGTATCCGCCGTCGACGTCGAGCGTCGCCATGCCGTCGGTCGCATCCTGCTTCAGCACGGTGGCGTCGAGGCTCACGGCGGCATCCCGTGACAGCGCGAGCGGCAGCGACAGATCGGCCTGCAACTTGGACA
Source organism: Bradyrhizobium sp. ORS 285 (assembly GCF_900176205.1). Lineage (NCBI taxonomy): Bacteria > Pseudomonadati > Pseudomonadota > Alphaproteobacteria > Hyphomicrobiales > Nitrobacteraceae > Bradyrhizobium > Bradyrhizobium sp. ORS 285. Next base: position 5,536,856 of record NZ_LT859959.1, on the reverse strand, counting down.
GTGGACCCGACGCCAGCACGGCGCCATTGCGCATCAACACCAGCTGATCGGCAAGCCGCTCGACCTCGGCGATGTCGTGGCTGATGTAGAGGATCGGCAGGACGAGCGCGGCATGCAGCCGCTCCAGATAGGGCAGGATCTCATCCTTGGTCATCTGGTCGAGCGCCGACAGCGGCTCGTCCATCAGCAGGAGTTTGGGCTGGCTGAGCAGCGCGCGGCCGATTGCGACGCGCTGCCGCTCGCCGCCGGAGAGATGCCGCGGCGAGCGCTCCAGCAGCCTGGCGATGCCCAAGAGCCCCACGATCTCGTCGAAGCCAATTGCGCCGGCTCCGGTCTTGCCGGGATGGCCATACATCAGGTTGCGGCGAACCGAGAGGTGCGGAAACAGATTGGCTTCCTGAAACACGTAGCCGATCGGCCGCTGATGCACGGGGCGGAACGTTTTCTCATCCTGCCAGACATCGCCGGCGACGGAGCAGAGCCCGTTCAGACGATTGAGACCGGCAATGCAGCGCATCACCGCGGTCTTGCCGCAGCCGGAGGGGCCGAAGATCGCGGTGACGCCGCGGGCTGGCACCTCGAAACGCGCATTCAGCTCGAAGCGGCCGAGCGTGCCGCGGAAGTCGACCTTGACCGTGCTCATGAGGCGCTTTTCGTCATCTTCTTCTCGATCAGCATCATCGTGAGAATGACTGAGAACGAGAACACGACCATGCCGAGCGCAAGCACCGAGGCCTCGGTCCATTGCGAGGTCTCGACATAGTCGTAGATCGCAACCGACAGCACCTTGGTCTTGCCGGGAATGTTGCCGCCGATCATCAGCACGACGCCGAACTCACCGACGGTGTGGGCGAAGCCGAGGATCGCGCCGGTCAGGAAGCCCGGGCTCGCCAGCGGCACGGCGATGGTCCAGAACGCGCGCCACGGCGAGGCGCGCAAGGTCGCCGCTGCCTCCATCGGCTTCTCGCCCATCGCCTCGAAGGCGTTGCGGATCGGCTGCACCACGAACGGTATCGAGAACAGCACCGAGCCGATCACGAGACCTGGAAATGTGAAGGCCAGCGTCCGCGCGCCCCACAGCGAGGCCAGCGCTCCGCCAGGGCCGCTCGGACCGAGCGCCACCAGCAGATAGAAGCCGAGCACGGTCGGCGGCAGCACCAGCGGGATCGCCACCAGCGCTGCGACCGCCTCCTTCCACCACGCCCGCGACCGCGCCAGCCACCACGCGATCGGCGTGCCCACGAGCATCAGGATGACGGTCGTGAGCGCCGCGAGCTCGAGGGTCAGCCGGATCGGTTGCCAGATATCGGCGGAAACGTGGAGGTTCATCCTTTGGGCATCATCGATCGAAGGGCTCAGCTGCCGGACTTCGGGTCCAGAGCATAGCCGAACTTCTCGATGACGGCACGGGCTTCCGGGGTCTTGAGAAAGGCCAGGAAGGCGGTGGCCGCCTCGTTGCCGGCCGAGGCCTTCAGCAGCACCGCATCCTGGCGGATCTCGGTGTAGAGATTCTGTGGCACCAGCCAGCGCGAGCCGCCGGCATTAGGCACCAGCTGCGACAGCGCGACGAAGCCGAGCTCGGCATTGCCGGTGTCGACGAACTGGAAGGCCTGCGAGATGGTGTTGCCCTGGACGATCTTCGGCTGGACCGCCTCAAAGAGCTTGAGCGCCTTCAGCGCTTCGATGGCGGCGGCGCCATAGGGCGCGGCGGTCGGATTGGCGATCGAGAGCTTGTTGAACGCGTTCGCCTTCAGGGTCTCCTCGCCCTTCACGATGTTCGGATCCTTGCTCCACAGCACGAGCTTTCCGATCGCATAGGTGAAGCGGCTGTCGGCGACGCCGAGGCCGTCATCGACCAGCTTCTTCGGCCGCTCATCGTCCGCAGAGAGCAGGATCGCGAACGGCGCGTTCTCCTTGATCTGGGTGTAGAACTGGCCGGACGAGCCGAAGCTCAGCACCACCTCGTGGCCGGTCTTGGCCTTGAACAGGCCCGCGATCTCCTTGGCCGGCTCGGTGAAGTTGGCGGCGACCGCGACGTTTGCGCTGCCGGCAAAGGCGTTCGCGCCGGTCAAGAGAGCAACAGCCGCGCAGAGGGCGGCGGTGGCGAAGCGCATCGATCTCATCACATTGTCCTTGTTGTATTCACCGAGCAGGTTCGTTGCGGTGAATTGCAAGTCCCGTTCCGCTGCATCGGCGGAGCCGATGCCGTGCTATATCCATTCGTATATATCAGAATAGACAGCTCGGCCGGTTCCCGTCAACACGAGGGACTGCCGCGTGCCGACGCGATGCGTGTCAATGTTCGGGTTTCGACAATCGATGCGGCGCCGTGTCGCAAACACGACGGCCTGGGGATTGCGTTGCCCAGGCCGCCGCGGCAGCTAAAGCATGATTCGGAAAAGTGCGCAGCGGTTTTCCGAAAAAATCATGCGCAAACAATAACCTAAAGCGCGATGACGATTCATCCTGATCTCATCGCGCTTTAGGCCAGCCGTTCCCAGAGCTGGCGCACCAGCATGCCCGCGCCCTTCTCGATCGCGGCGGCGGCATCGAGCGCGAGGTCCTCGCGATAACGGCCCGCGATCAGCTGCACGCCGATCGGCTGGCCATTGTGGACCGTGACCGGCACCACCGCGCCGGGCAGGCCGAGCACGTTGATCGCGGAGATGAAGCGGATCTCGTTGAAGAAGATCTCCTGCACCCGCTCGGCGCTGACGGTGTCGTCGCGCGGACCCGGAGTCGGCTTCACCGTGGTCGGGGCGAGCACCACCGGATAGTCCTCGAAGAACAGCTGCCAAGCGCGGATATGGGTGGAGCGCTGCGCCGTCGCCTTCATCCAGCCGGCCAGGTCGAGGATCTCGGCCTTGGCCCGCATCCCGCCCCACGCCTTGTGGAAGTCCTCCGAGGTGACGGCGAGCATCTTGGCCTCCTGCATCACCACCCCTTCGGTGGTGATGACATCGCACCAGGTCTGCCAGACGCCGGAGATGTCGGGCACCTCGACCTCGCTGACGCGATAGCCGGAGCGCTCCAGATGATCGGCAGCCTGCCGGAGCGCCGCGCGCACCGAGGGATCGACGTCCATGTCGTCGGGGATCTTGGCCAGCGCGACCTTGATCGGTCGCTTCGGCTTGTCGCCTTCGAGCGGCGCCGGCACCCACCAGGGATCGCGCGGATCGCGCCGGCTCATCACCTCCAGCGCCAGCCGGACATCGGCGACGCTGCGCGCCAGCGGGCCCTGCGACGACATCAGGTGCGCCAGCATCGGCCGCTCGCCTGCGGCACTCTCATTGTAGGCCGGAATGCGCCCCTGGGTCGGCTTGATGGTCACGACGCCGTTGCAATGCGCCGGCCAGCGCAGCGAGCCGCCAATGTCGTTGCCATGCGCGATGGTGCCGATGCCGGCGGCAACGGCGCTGCCTGCGCCGCCCGACGAGCCGCCACAGGTGATCTCCGGATCCCACGGGTTCAACGTCAGCCCATGCAGCGGATTGTCGGTGAAGCCGCGGAAGGAGAATTCCGGCGTGTTGGTGAGACCGAGCACGATCGCGCCGGCCTTCTTGAGGTTGCGCACGACCGGCGCGTCCGACGGCGCGATGATGCCCATCTGCGCCTGAACGCCGTTCGGATTCGGCCGGCCCTCGTAGTCGACATTCTCCTTGATCGTGACGGGCACACCGTGCAGCAGCCCGGACTTGTCACGGGCCTTGTCGGCGGCGCGCGCGGCCTTCAGGGCGTCTTCGCTGAGATCGACGACGACCGCGTTGAGCTTGGGATTGACCGCATGCATGCGCGCGATGTGCGCCTGGGTGACCTCGACTGAGGAGACCGCGCCCGAGCGGATCGCCGCCGCCGTCTCGACCGCTGACCATTGCCAGGCCGGTCCCTTCGGCAGTCGCGGCTTTGCCGCAGCGGCCTTCACCTGCGGCCTCGGCACCGCCTTGGTCATGGCCTTCGCCTTGGCGGACGGTTTTGCCTTGGCCGCGGTGCGCGCGGCGGCGCGCTTCGGGACCGGCCGGGCGGCCTTTGCCGCCGGCTTCTTCGCTGTCTTTGCCATGCTATTCCCCCCAGTTCTGGTTTCAGGCAACCGACATCGTCAGCGGCGGCTCGACCTCCGCCGGCAACGGGCTGACGTAGGGCGTCCGCGTCGTCCGCTTCGTCAGATCGGCTTTCGCGGCCGCGATCAGCGTGGGCTCGTTCAGCGCCTTGATGCCGAGGCCGGCCATCGCCTTGGCCGCCTGCACCATCGCCTTGTGGGCGGCGGGCGTCTTGCCCTGCGCAACCACCTGCCAGGTGTGGAACGGCGTGCCGATCGCCACCGTCGGCGCGTGCACTTGCACCGTCGGCACCACCCAGCTGACGTCGCCGACATCGGTCGAGCCGATCTGCGGATTACGCTTGGTGTTGAGCGGCACGAGGAAGTCGGCGAGCGGCCTGTCGGTCGGGTCCATGCCGATGCTGTAGTAGACGGACTCGATATCCTTGTCGGTCAAGGTCGCCTGGATCTGCCCGGCGAAATCCCTGTCGCTGTCGTCGAAATGCGGCGGCCCGAGCTCCTGCATCACCTCGTACAGCGCCTCTTCGAGCGGCGTGTTCGGCAGGATGTTGGAGACCGCCGAGATGATCTTCATCTCGACCTTGGTCTCCGTCATCATCGCCGCGCCTTGCGCGATCTTGTGCACGCGCCCGACCAGCTCGTTCATGCCGGGCAGGTCGCGGGCACGGATCGAGTAGCGCACCCGCGCATGGGCCTGGACGACGTTGGGCGCGATCCCGCCGGTGTCGAGCAGCGCGTAGTGCACGCGGGCATCGCTCGGCATGTGCTCGCGCATGTAGTTGACGCCGACATTCATCAGCTCGACGGCGTCGAGCGCGCTGCGGCCGAGATGCGGCGACGCCGCCGCATGCGAGGTGCGTCCGGTGAAGATGAAGTCGGCGCGGGTGTTGGCCAGCGACGGCGTCATCACCACTTCCCAGAAGCTGGAGGGATGCCAGGTGATCGCAATGTCGGCGTCCTCGAACGCGCCCGCGCGCACCATGAAGGCTTTTGCCGCGCCGCCTTCCTCGGCCGGACAGCCATAGTAGCGTACCCGTCCCGGAACCTTGTTGGCGGCGAGCCAGTCCTTCACGGCGGTGGCGGCGAGCAGCGCCGCCGAGCCCAGCAGGTTGTGGCCGCAGCCATGGCCATGCCCGCCGGTCTCGATCGGACGATGCTCGGCCACGCCGGCTTCCTGAGAAAGGCCGGGCAGGGCGTCGTACTCGCCCATGAAGGCAATGACCGGACCGCCTTCGCCCCATTCGCCCATCAGCGCGGTCGGAATGCCCGCGACCTTCTCGGTGATGCGAAAACCCTGGTGCTTCAGCTCGGCGAGATGTTCGGCAGAGGAGCGGGCCTCGGTGTAGCAGACCTCGGGCATGCTCCACACCCGGTCGCTGAGCTCGATGAAACGGGTCTTGATCGCGTCGACGCCGCGCCAGATCTCGCTGCGATTATCCATTTCCGGTCCTGTCCTCTTTAGCCGATAGGAAGCCGCTATGGTTATCAGCTAAGTTCCCACGCGCCTAGCGATCCCCGCCGGGAGCAGCCATGCTCGCGGTGCCAAGCCGTGGGCGCGTGCTCCAAGCCTTGAGCAGGTGATGCTGGCATTGAATGCAGTGCGATGATTTCCGCGCCGCAATGCCGTGCGCCTTGGCGCGGTGTTCTCACATTTCGGAACTGCCAACGCGCGCGGTTGCCGCGGGCCGGTCCAGGAACGATCGCAGTCCGCCCCTGTTCTCGCTTCCAGGAGCGCGGATTGCCATGCGTGCAGGACCAGTCACCATCATCGTTGCTTTGCTGCTGATCCTCGCGGCCGCCGTCGTGTTTGCCTACCAGGGGCTGACACTGCCCGGCGATCCCATGCCGACCGAGGGATGGATCGCGCTCGCGCTCGGCGTGGTGTTTTCGCTGATCGTGGGGATCGGGCTGATGGTGCTGCTGTTCTACAGCAGCCGCAGGGGATACGACGAGCCGTCACATTTCACGCCGGAAGATCCTCGGGACTGAGCGGCTCATTCCGGCCGCGGCGGATGCTCGGTGCGCGGATGCCGGTCGTGCAGAAGCTTCGCAAGCCGATGTCGCAGATCGTCGTGGCCGCGCATCGCGGTCTCGAACAGCGCCTCCTGGATGTCGCGCGGCATGTCGCCCCACACGCTGATCGCGGCGTTGCCGAGCAGCTCGGCGAAACGGTTCTCGTCCATGCGGCACCTCCGAACGAGGTGACGCCCTCGCGCCGCGAAGGTTTCAAGCGGCCTACTGCGTGACGAACAGGACGGTCGCGATCGCCACCGAGGCCGCAATGGCCGACACCGTGCCGGTGGTCGACAGCACGCCCATCCGCCGTAGCGCGGCTGCGAACACGATGATGATCGGCGTGGCGGTGACGAGGCCGAATTGGGCTTCTGTCATGGGATCTGCTCCTGGCGGTGTCGCGGATCTCTATCGCAGTCAGGAGCCGCGCAGTTTGTGCACCGACAAAGAGGATCTCGGCTCCCCTGACTAGCGTCCGGGTATCCAACCGGAGGGCGCGATGTCGGCACTCACATGCGAAACAGACGAGGAGGAGCGCTGGGGCGTGCTCGACGGGCTGCCCGGCGATCCCATGATGTGGGTGCTGATCCTCAGCGAGCTCGTCGCGTTCGGCCTGTTGCTCTCTGCCTTCATCGTCGCTCGTGCCGTCAACCCGACCGTGTTCGCCGCAGGGCAGGCCGTGCTCGACGGACCGCTCGCCGCGTTGAACACGATCGTGCTGGTGACGAGCGGCTGGGCCGCCGCGCGGGCGGCCGCAGCTGCGCGGCGCGCATCCGTTCGCAATGCACGGCGCTGGATCGCACTCGCCATGATGCTCGGTGCTGCGTTCATCGGCATCAAGCTGACCGAGTACGGCAACGAGATCGCATCCGGTGCCAGCCTCGAATCCTCGGTCTTCTTCACCCTCTACTTTCTGCTGACAGGCTTCCACCTGCTGCACGTCCTGCTCGGCATCGTCATCCTCGCCATCGTCAGCCACCACGCCACGTCCGGCGGCGTCGAGACCGGGGCAGCGTTCTGGCACATGGTCGACCTGGTCTGGATCGTCATCTTCCCAATCCTTTATTTGGTGAGGTGAGCCATGTTCCGCGATCGACTTGATTTCGCCTGGCTGCAACTGCTGAGCTTCGCTCTCGCCACGCTCGCAGCCTCGCTGCTGGTACCCGGCAAATGGTTCGTCGACGCTCTCGTCCTTTCGCTCGCCCTTGCGAAGGGCAGGGTGATCGTTCTCGACTATCTCGGCCTGCGCCATGCGCCCGCGCTGTGGCGCGGTCTGCTCACCACCTGGCTCGCCGGTCTGGCAGCCTTTTCCGCGCTTGCGGTTGCCATCCGGGCTCTCGTCTGACGGCCGATCGGCGCGCTGGTTGCGCCCCGACAAAGAGCCCCTCGGCAGCGCCGGTAGATTGCTTTCACACACCATCGACTCTTCACCAACCGGAAAGGACGTGTCATGGCGGAACGCCTGACCAAGTCGGCCGCGCGGAACGTCTTCTACGGCGGTTCGGCCTTCTTCTTTGCGATCTTCCTCGGGCTGACCGCGCACAGCCACTACTACATGGTCACGACCTCGACCAAGGCGTCGACGCTCTCGGATGGCGTCGCGCGCGGCAAGCATGTCTGGGAGAAGAACTCCTGCATCAACTGCCACACGCTGCTCGGCGAGGGCGCCTATTTCGCGCCGGAGGTCGGCAATGTCTGGGACCGCTGGGGCGGCCGAGAGGATCCGGCGGCTGCCCGCGAGATGCTGAAGTCCTGGATGCAGTCGCAGCCCTCCGGCGCGCCCGGCCGGCGGCAGATGCCGCAGTTCAACCTGTCCGACCAGGAGCTCAACGACCTCGCCGACTTCCTGCAATGGACCGACACGATCAAGCGCCAGGACTGGCCGCCGAACAAGGCCGGCTGAGCCCTGCATCCCGCCCTTCATCCACGAGAGAGATCCGCGATGAGATATGAGACCCAGAAGGTCGCGATGCTGTACTTCTACGGCGCGCTGACGCTCTTCCTCGCCCAGGTCCTGTTCGGCCTGCTCGCCGGCACCATCTACGTGCTGCCGAACACGCTGTCGGTCCTGCTGCCCTTCAACATCGTCCGCATGATCCACACCAACGCGCTGATCGTGTGGTCGCTGATCGGCTTCATGGGCGCGACCTATTTCCTGCTGCCCGAGGAGACCGAGACCGAGCTCTATAGTCCGCTGCTCGCCAAGATCCAGTTCTGGATGTTCTTCGGCGCTGCCGGGGCGGCCGTCGTCGGCTATCTCTTCCACTATCACGAGGGCCGCGAGTTCCTCGAGCAGCCCTTCATCATCAAGGTCGGCATCGTCGTGGTCTGCCTGATGTTCCTGTTCAACGTCACGATGACGGCGCTCAAGGGCCGCAAGACCACGGTGACCAACATCCTGCTGTTCGGGCTGTGGGGCGTCGCGATCTTCTTCCTGTTCGCGTTCTACAACCCGGCCAACCTCGCCGTCGACAAGATGTACTGGTGGTACATCGTCCATCTCTGGGTGGAAGGCGTCTGGGAGCTGATCATGGCCTCGATCCTGGCCTTCCTGATGATCAAGCTCAACGGTATCGATCGCGAGGTGGTCGAGAAGTGGCTCTATGTCATCATCGGCCTGGCGCTGTTCTCCGGCATCCTCGGCACCGGTCACCACTTCTACTGGATCGGCGCTCCCGGCTATTGGCAGTGGATCGGCTCGCTGTTCTCGACGGTTGAAGTCGCGCCGTTCTTCACCATGGTGATCTTCACGGTGCAGATGACACTCAAGGCTGGCCGCAAGCATCCGAACCGCGCCGCGCTGCTGTGGTCCGTCGGCTGCTCCGTCATGGCGTTCCTCGGCGCCGGCGTGTGGGGCTTCCTGCACACGCTGTCCTCGGTCAACTACTACACTCACGGCACGCAGGTCACCGCTGCGCACGGCCATCTCGCCTTCTTCGGCGCCTATGTGATGCTGAACCTCGCCGTGATGGCCTATGCGGTGCCGCAGCTGCGCCAGCGCGCGCCCTATAATCAGTGGCTCTCGATCGCGAGCTTCTGGATCATGTGCACGGCAATGATGGTGATGACCTTCGCGCTGACCTTCGCCGGCATTCTCCAGGTGCATCTGCAGCGCGTGCTTGGCCAGAGCTACATGGACGTGCAGGACCAGCTCGCGATGTTCTACTGGGTGCGGCTCGGCTCCGGTGTGTTCGTTGCGATCTCGGCGCTGATGTTCGTCTGGGCCGTGCTGGTGCCCGGCCGTGCCAAGCAGGCGGTCATCCCCGGCGCCTTGCAGCCCGCGGAGTGAATCCTCGCAGGCGGCGGCCCCGCGGTCGCCGCCTGCAATCCCCGATTTTGGAGAGAGATCATGAAAGCCGCGCTGCACGCGATCGACACTGTTCCCGCGTTTCCCCTGTACACGCCGACCGCGAATGAATGCGCGCTGTTCGAGCATGCGTTCCGGCATCGTCTGCCGGTGCTGCTGAAGGGCCCGACGGGGTGCGGCAAGACCCGCTTCGTCGCCCATATGGCGGCGCGGCTCGGCCTGCCGCTGCACACGGTGGCTTGTCACGATGACCTCACGGCCGCCGATCTCACCGGCCGTTATCTGCTCAAGGGCGGCGACACGGTGTGGACTGATGGCCCGCTGACCCGCGCGGTGCGCGAGGGCGGCATCTGCTATCTCGACGAGGTGGTCGAGGCGCGCAAGGACGTCACCGTCGTGCTGCATCCTCTCACCGACGATCGGCGCATTTTGCCGCTCGAGCGCACCGGCGAGGAACTGGTTGCGCCCGACGGCTTCATGCTCGTCGTCTCCTACAATCCCGGCTATCAATCGCTGCACAAGGCGCTGAAGCCCTCGACGCGCCAGCGCTTCATTGCGATCGAATTCGGCTTCCTGCCCGCAGAGCAGGAGATCGCCGTCGTGGCCGCCGAGAGCGGGTTGTCGCCGGAGCGCGTGCGGCCGCTGGTGGCGCTGGCGCACCGGCTGCGGGCGCTGCAGGGCCACGATCTCGAGGAAGGCGTCTCGACTCGGCTGCTGGTCTATTGCGCCACGCTCGTCGCCGCCGGAACGCCGGTGGCCGAGGCCGTGCTCGCCGCGATGATCGAGCCGCTCACCGACGATGCCGACGTCAAGGCCGCGCTACGCGAGGTCGTGCACGCTGTGATCGGGTGAGCCATGCTCGACTTTCTCGAACTGGAGGAAACTGTCGGCCGCGCCTGGCATCGCCTGGTCGGCACGACCTCGAGCTATCCGGTCCATCCCGATCACGCGGTCGCGCTCAACGAGGTCAGCGGCCGTATCGCTGTGATGTTTCGCGCGCTCGGTGGCGAAACCGGCGTGCAGATCGCAGGCGCCAAGGCGCGCAAATCGAGCCATCGTCTCGGCTGGCGCCAGCGCATCGGTCTTGGTGACGAGTGCCTTGATCAGGCCGGCCGCGACGGCGCCACGGTCTTTCTTCCGGACACCATCGCGCTGCTGCCACATCGCGCGCTCAACGCGCAGCTCTACCACTGGCTCGCGGCGTGGTTCGCGACCATGCCGACTGATCCGATTGCGGACAGCGATCCGCTGCGGCACAATCTTCTCGCGCTGCGTCGGGCTCGAGAGACCACCATAATGGTACTCACGCGGTTTCCCGGATTGAATCGAACCTATGCCCAACTCGCGCGCGCACTGGCCGCGGCACGACCGCGGCGTTCGCTGCCGCGTCTGGAGCAGCAGGTCGAGCAGATCGTCATGGCGCTGCTGGGGGCTGCGGTGCCGCCGCAGGGCGCCTTGTTGAACGCCGTGATTGCCGATGGCGAACTGCCGGACATGGCGCCGCCCGGCTATCGGCCGATGCTGCCGTGCCCGTTGTGGGGCGATTGCTGGAGCCGCGACTCCGTTGCGGCGGAAGGCGATGACGAGGACACGCAGATACCGGCCCAGCAGGCCGAGACGCCCGATACCCGCAAGCGTTTCGCGAGGCGGGAGCGTGACGAGACGCCGAAGCGCGACCTGTTCATCCTCAATCGCTTCGAGAAAATCCTCGCAATGGCAGAGATGGTCAATGTCGATCGTCCCTCGGACGACACGGACGATGACGACGCCCGCAAGGCCGCGGACGATCTCGACGAGCTCGCGATCTCCAGGCGCAAGGGGCGGCCGGCGAGCAAGCTGAAGTTCGATCTCGATCTGCCGCCCGAGGCGGTGGACACCGCGCGCCTCGACAGCGGGCGACTTTATCCCGAATGGAATTATCGCAGCGGCGCCTATCTGCCCGACCACTGTCGCGTCGTCACCGGCGATGCCGCCGAGACCGGCGAGACCTGGGCACCGGATGAGGCCATGCGCCGCCGCATCCGCAGCGTGAGGCGTCGCTTCGAGACGTTGCGGCCCCGCCACGAGGTGATGCGCGCCCAGGCCGACGGCCATGATCTCGACATCGACGCGCTGGTCCGCGCGCGTAGCGATCTCAACGCCGGCCACGGCGGTCTCGATCGCGTCCACCTCGCGATGCGCCCGCTCACGCATGATCTCGCGGTGACCCTGCTGGTCGACGTCTCCCTGTCCACCGATGCCTGGATCGACGGCGTGCGTGTGCTCGACGTGGAGAAGGAGGCGCTGCTGGTGCTGGCGCATGGGCTGTCGGTCTGTGGTGACAGCCACAGCATCCTGACCTTCACATCGCGGCGTAATTCCTGGGTTCGCCTGGAGACCGTCAAGGCGTTCGGCGAGAAGATGAGCGGGCAGGTCGAGCGCCGTATCGGCGCACTTCGCCCCGGCTACTACACGCGCATCGGCACGGCCGTGCGCCATGCCGCCGCCGGGCTTGCCGAGCGTCCCGAGCGCAAGCGGCTGCTGCTGGTGCTGACCGACGGCAAGCCGAACGACGTCGATCACTACGAGGGACGGTTCGCAATCGAGGACACGCGCAAGGCGGTGCAGGAAGCCCGCCGCGCCGGCGTGGCGGTGTTCGGCGTCACCATCGATGCGGCGGCGCAGTCGTATTTTCCGACGCTGTTCGGCCGCGGCGGCTACGCCATCGTCGGCAATATTCGTCGCCTGCCCGCGGCGCTGCCGGCGCTCTACCGGCAGCTTGCGCATTGAGCTCGCAATTGTCCTCAGGTGGCCGGTTCGCGCAGGTTCCTGAGCGGCACCGGCAGGTGGCCCATCAGCTTGTCGAACTCGCCAGGATCGAGCTTCTCCCAGAGGATCTCGAAGACGCCGCGCGCCGCCTTGAGAGGATCGACTGGGAATTGCGGCGGCAGCTGCCGGAAGATGTCGTCGACGAACTCTTCGAGATGGCGGTCCTTGGTCGGCGTCGCCGCGTGATGCCAGCCCTCGTAGTAGACGCCGCGGATCAGCATGGGCAGCTGTGCGCCGAAATTCGCCGCAGTGGCGAGCGGCAGGCGGTCGCGCAGCACATGCAGCACCGCGCGGAGCGCGTTGTAGGCCTGCTGGCGGTTCGCTAGCCCGAGCCGCTGCTCGATCGCCTTCAGCCAGATGTTGGTTTCCTGGACGGTGTGGTCCAGCGCGGTGACGCCGATCTCGCTCATCTGATTCTCCATGGCCATGCACAGGGACCGTTGGCGGCACGCCGAACCAGGGAACCGCAACGTGATTCGCTTGGACGTGCCTAGAGTAGGCGGCGCGTTCGAACCGAGAACGTTGACCTGAATCAATGTCACGAGGTGGTGCCCAGTCGCGAGGTAAACGAACGGTCAAGGTCGAGCTTCGGCGTTTACTGTTCCGGCTCCCGGAACGAAGCACCCTCAAATGATCGCAAGCGGGTGTCACGCCACGAGGTTGAACCGTAATCGTCCTGCTTGTGCAGAACGCGTCTTCGCTTGCCCGTCGCGACAGACTCACCTTACATCGGAGTCGTTCGAGGCGCGGAGACCCGCGCACCCGGCATCCCCGCAACTCACGAATCGACGTCGGCTCGCAATGCTCAAGTCTGCCCAAGAGAAGTCTGTCCACAACAAGCCTGCTCAAGACAAATCCGGCAACGACCTTCCGCTGACCGGCTATGCGGTCGTGGTCGATGGCCAGATCAAGACCGAGTTCAAGACCAAGGACGGTGCGCATAACGGCGCGCACGACCTGAAGCGTCGATTCCCGATGTTGCAGATCAAGGTGTACGACGCCGAGACGAAGCAGACGCACGACATCGAGTTGGCGCGGGCGTGAGGTTCGGGTTGTCGAGGAATTAGAGGTAAAGACAGTAATTTCGCTCCTCTTATTTCACCGCAAGCGCGGTGCTCGTGAATGTGCCCTCGCCCCTTGTGGGAGAGGGCATGTTGGACAGCGCAGCATGCGCGGTTGGGTGAGGGGTCTCTCTCGACGAGTCGCGCTTGTGGAAAGATACCCCTCACCCAACCGAGTGAGCGGATGAGCCGGCGATGCCCTCTCCCACAAGGGGCGAGGGCGCTGTATTGGGCAGTGTCGTTGCGGAAACAATTTCGCTTTTTTTCTCCGTGAGACTCCGGCTCGCATTGCGCACCTCATTCCGAAACGTCTTCGCGAGATTCGACAGCGGCCTCGCCTCTGACCACAGCACATAGGCCGATACCGACGTGCTCGGCGTGAACGGGCGTACCACGAGATCGTGCCCGCCCTGGCGCGGCGAGAAGGGATCGACTACGGCGACGCCGACGCCGGTTGCCGCCAGCACGCAGGCCGTGTTGCAGTAGCGGACCTCGACGGTTGGCTGATAGTCGGCATCGGATTCGCGAAAGCTGTCGCGCACCGCTTCGCCGAGCCGCGTGCCGCGCTCAAGCCCGATCAGCGGGAAACCGGCGAGATGGCGCGCTGAGATCTCGTGCCGCTCCGCGAGCGGATGCTGCGGCGGCATCACGCAGACCATCTCACCGGTATGCACCACCTCATGCGCGATGCCGGGATGATCGGACAGACCGAGCGCGAAGCCGAGCTCGGCGACGTTGCCGATCACGCCTTCGATGACACCCTCATAGCGCCGGACGTCGAAGAACATCCGCGTCTGCGGCCGGCGCCGCAGGAAGCCCGAGAGCGTCGGCGGGATGATGCTGTAGGCCAGCGGCGGCGTGGCGACGATCGAGAGATGTCCTGTCTTCTGCTCGCGCAGGTCACGGACCCGGTTTTCCAGCCGCGCATGAAGTGTGAAGATCGCCTCGCTTTCCTCATACAGCGTCATCGCCTCGGGTGTCGGGAACAGCCGGTTGTTGACGCGCTCGAACAAGGTGAAGCCGGCCTGCGCCTCCATCGCCTTCAGCGCGTTGCTGATCGCCGGCTGCGACAGCGACAACTCCTCCGCTGCCGCGACGGTGGTGTGGTGGCGGATGACCGCCCGCAGGATCTCCAGCTGTCGCAGGTTCATGTGAACGCCCTATAAGCCCCGGTTATGGTCTCGGCCAAAATATCATAGCGCGTGGCCGCGAAGGTGGATTGCAAATCCCACGCCGGTTTCGCCAAGATGATCCCTTCTTTCGGTGCGCGTCTCCAGGCGACTTCGCCTGATCGTTCGGCATGGCGCACAGATCGGAGGCAGTCTTGAGCCGTATTTTCCGAGCCGCCGCCGCCCAGATGGGGCCGACCCAGCGCGCCGACAGCCGGGCGCAGACGCTGTCCCGCCTGATAGAACTCCTGGAGCAGGCGGCTCGCCAGGGCGCGAAGCTGGTGGTGTTTCCCGAGCTCGCCTTCACGACCTTCTTCCCGCGCTGGATTTTGGAGGGCGATGCGCTCGACCAGTACTTCGAGCGCAGCATGCCGAACGCGTCCGTTGCCGCATTGTTCGATCGCGCGAGGACGCTCGGCGTCGGCTTCTATGTCGGCTACGCCGAGCTGACGCCCGACGGCCGCCGCTTCAACAGCTCCATTCTGGTCGATCCCGACGGCGAGATCATCAGCAAGTACCGCAAGGTTCATCTGCCGGGCTCGGTCGAGCCGCGCGAAGGGGCGAAGTATCAGCAGCTCGAGAAGCGCTATTTCGGCTACGGCGATCTCGGCTTTCCCGCGGTGCGCGCAGGCTCGGAGTGGGGCGGGGCGATCATGGGCATGATGATCTGCAACGACCGCCGCTGGCCGGAATCCTGGCGCATGCTCGGCATGCAGGGCGTCGAACTCGTCTGCGTCGGCTACAATTCCGCGGCCTATGATCCCAATGGCGGCAACACCGAGGATGCAACGCTGCGCACCTTCCACTCGACCCTGGTCGCGCAGGCCAATGCCTACATGAACGCGACCTGGGCGATCGCGGTCGCCAAGGCTGGCGACGAGGACGGCAGCGGCCTGATCGGCGGCTCCTGCATCGTTGACCCCAATGGCTGCATCGTCGCGCAGGCGAAGACTCTCGCGGATGAGATCATCGTCGCAGACATCGATCTCGATCTGTGCCGGCAGGGCAAGGACAAGATGTTCAACTTCGCGGCGCATCGCCGGCCGGATCAGTACAAGCTCATCACCGAACGTGCCGGCGTGGTCGAGCCGGTCGCCGTCAATTGACGGCGCCGCGATGAGCCGCAGCGAGACGCTGGCCGAAGGCTTCCCGGATCTCTCCGCGCACAAAATCGCGCGGCAGGCGCATTGGGGCCGCTGGCTCACGGCGGCGATCATCATCATCGTGCTTCTCGCGATCGGCCGCGCCTTCGCGCGCGGGCAGATCGAATGGTCGTTCGTCGAGCGCTTCATCACCGCGCCGGTGATCCTGCGCGGCATCGTCAACACCATGATCATGGCAGTCGCGGCGATGGCATTGGGCATCGCGCTCGGCGTGATCGTCGCCATCATGCGGCTGTCGCCCAATCCGGTGCTGCGCTCCGTTGCCGCAGGATATACGTGGTTGTTCCGCGGCACGCCGCTGATTCTGCAATTGCTGCTGTGGTTCAACCTCGCGCTGGTGTTTCCGACCATCGGCATTCCCGGCCTGTGGAGCGCGCGCGCCGTCGAATTGATGACGCCGTTCCTCGCCGCGCTGCTCGGGCTCGGTATCAACCAGGGCGCATACACCTCGGAGGTGATGCGGGCCGGGCTGCTGTCGGTCGATATCGGCCAGTACGAGGCGGCGCAGGCGATCGGCATGGGCCGCTTGCAGGCGCTGCGCCGGATCATCCTGCCGCAGGCGATGCGCGTGGTGATCCCGCCGCTCGGCAACGAGTTCATCGGCCTCGTCAAGGCGACCTCGCTCGCGAGCGTCATCCAATATCCGGAAGTGCTGCATTCGGCCGAGAACATCTACTACGCCAACTCCCGTGTCATCGAGCTCCTGATCGTCGCCGGCCTCTGGTATCTGCTCGTGGTCTCGATCCTGACGCCGTTGCAGATGCTGCTTGAACGCCGCTTCGCCCGCGGCATCGCGAGGAGCCGCTGATGAAGCCGCTGGTCGCGATCCGCCAGGTCAGCAAGCGCTTCGGCGAGTTCCAGGCGCTCAAGCAGGTCTCGCTGGATGTGTTCGAAGGCGAGGTGGTCTGCCTGATCGGCCAGTCCGGCTCCGGCAAGACCACCTTGCTCCGCTGCGTCAACCAGCTCACCACGGCCGACAGCGGCGGCATCTGGCTCGACGGCGAGTTGCTCGGCTTTCGTGAGCAGGACGGCCGGCTGCATCGGCTGTCCGAGCGCGAGATCGCGCGGCAGCGGCTCGCCTGCGGCATGGTGTTCCAGCGCTTCAATTTGTTCCCCCACATGACGGCGTTGGAGAACATCATCGAGGGTCCCGTGCAGGTGCAGAAGCGCAAGCCGGCCGAGGCCAGGGATGCGGCGATGGCGCTGCTGCGCCGGGTCGGGCTCGCCGACAAGGCCGGCTCCTATCCCTCGCAATTGTCCGGCGGCCAGCAGCAGCGGGTCGCGATCGCACGCGCGCTGGCGATGACGCCGCGGCTGGTGCTGTTCGACGAGCCGACCTCGGCGCTCGATCCGGAATTGGTCGGCGAGGTACTCGGCGTGATGAAGGAGCTCGCGACTTCCGGCATGACCATGCTGGTCGTCACGCATGAGCTCGGCTTCGCGCGCGAGGTCGCCGACCGCGTGGTCTATATGGACCAGGGCGTGATCGTCGAGAGCGGTCCGGCCGGCGAGGTGCTGCGCGCGCCGCGCGAGGCCCGGACCAAGGCATTTTTGGCAGCCGAAGTGGGGTGAGATCAGATGAGCTTCAAGTCGATCATGTTGGCCGCCGTCGCGAGCGCGGCGATGGTGGGCGGCGCATTTGCCGCCGAGCTGCCGGCCGAGATCAAGCAGAACGGGTTGCGCATCGCGGTGGTGCCGAACTATCCGCCGATGGAGTTCAAGGATCCGGCGACCGCGACCCTGACCGGGTTCGACGTCGAGCTCGGCGAGGCGCTGGCCAAGAAGCTCGGCGTCAAGGCGGTGTGGCAGGAGACCAGCTTCGACCAGCTGATGCCTGGCCTCGCTACCCAGCGCTTCGACATCATCCTCACCGGCATGACCGACCTCAAGAGCCGGCAGGAAACCGCGAGCTTCATCGATTATCTGCGCAGCGGCCCGCGCTTCTTCGTGCAGGCCTCGCGTGCCGCCGAGTTCAAGGAGCCGGCGGCGCTGTGCGGCAAGAAGGTCGGCGCCTCCAGGCGCACGATGTTCCCGAAGGACATCGCGGCCTGGAGCGACAAGAACTGCGGCGCGACGCCGATCGAATTCGTCGGTACCGAGGGCTCGGCCGATGCGCGCACGCAGCTCAAGCAGGGCCGCATCGACGCTGCCGTGCAGGGCAACGAGACCTTGCCCTACATCATGGACCTCGAGCCGAACACCTATGTGCCGGTCGGCACGCCGATCGCCTTTCAATATACCGGGCTCGCGACCCCGGTGAAGGCGGAGGAGTTGCGCGAGTCCCTGCGCGCCGCCCTGGAGGCGCTGGTCGCCGACGGCAGCTACAAGGCGCTGCTGGCGAAGTGGAAGCTTGGCGATAACGCCATCGAGAAGGTGACGATCAATGCCGGACAGTAAGGCGCTCGCGGGCATTCCGCTCATTCCCTCCAATACGGCGCCGCCGGCGCCGGAGTATCCCTGGCCCGCGCCGTACAAGGCGGCGATGTTCCTGTCGTTCGACATCGACGCCGAGAGCGCCTGGACCTCGAAGGACCCCGCGCATGCCGCGCGGCTGGTCACGATGAGTTTCGGCGGCTTCGAGGCGCGCGTCGGCACGCCGAAGCTGCTCGAACTGCTCGCTGAGCTCGATCTCAAGGCAACGTTCTTCATCACGGGCTGGGCGGTCGATGCGCACCCCGCGATGGCGGAGGCGGTGCTGAAGGCCGGCCACGAAATCGGTCATCACGGCTATCATCATCTGCTGCCCGATCCCGGCGATCCCTTCATCATCGAGGAGATCGAGCGCGGCTTCGAGACGCTGCAGCGCCGGCTCGGCGTCCGTCCGATCGGTTACCGCGCGCCGTTCGGCGAGTTCTGCGAGGAACTGCGCGTCGCGCTGGTGGGCCAGGGCATCGTCTACACCTCGTCGTTCCGCGACGACGTCAGGCCCTATCGGCATCGCTTGGCCTCCGGCTCGCCCGGCACGATCGAGATCCCGGTGACGTCGAGCTATGATGACTGGATGCACGGTCTTTCGGCGCGGTTCTCGCCGCGCTCGATCTTTCCGAAGGAGCACGTGCTGTCGATGTGGAAGGACGAACTCGACGAGGTCCGCGACTGGGGCGCGATGGTCACGACCGTGCTGCATCCGCAGGTGTCGGGGCGACCGATGCGCTTCCGGCTGCTGCGCGAGTTCCTCAACTACGCCAAATCGTGCCAGGACGTCTGGATTACCACCGGCGCGGAGATCGCGGCGAACTATCAGCGTCATGAGGCAGCGGAAACCACGGGCGCATGAGCACGACCGCGATCTTCGGCAGCTACGTGCTGACGCGCAAGGACGGCGCGCAGCATGTGCTGCGCGACCATTGGGTGCTGGTCGAGGGCAAGCGCATCGCCGCGGTGACGCCGAGCCGTCCTTCCGCCGACGAGGTGTTCGACCGCCCCGGCCGTTTCGTGCTGCCGGGCCTGTTGAACCTGCACAACCACATCTTCAGCGAGGCGATCGCGCGCACCTTGACCGAGGACGGCAACGGCCGGCGCAACAACAAGAGCATCGTCTACACGGTGCTGCTGCCGCTGTCGAAGCGCGGGGCGGAGATCCTGACCGTCGAAGAGCGGCTGGCGATCGGCCGCATGGGCGTGCTGCAGCTGCTGAAGGGTGGCGCGACCACGGTGATGGAGCCGTTCCGCAACACGATCCCCGAGCTGTTCGATGCGGCGCTCGAGATGGGACTGCGCTTCTACGGCGCGCCCTATCTGTTCTCGACGTCGGACGCCAAGGCCGATGCCTCCGGCGTCGTGCACTATGCCGGCGATGGCGGCGAAGCTGACATGGCGACCTGGAACGCGCTGCATCAGCGCTGGCACGGGCAGGGCGACGGGCGCATTCGTCTGGCGATGAGTCCGCATGCGACCGACACCTGCAGACCTGACCTGTTGCGCGCTGCCGCGGCGCGGGCGCGCGAGCTTGACGTTCCCATCACGACGCACATGGCGCAAAGCGCCGGCGAGGTTGCGACCATCGGGCAGCGCTACGGCGGGCGCACGCCGGCCGAATATCTCGACTGGCTCGGCCTGCTCGGGCCCGATCTGCTCGCCGCGCATTGCCATGCCTCGACCGATGCGGATTTGAAGCTGATGGCGGCGCGCGGCGCCGGCGTGCTGAACTGTCCGCGCGTGTTCGCGCGTGCCGGTGTCACCGCTGCGTTCGGCCGCTTCGCCGCGCATGGCGTGCGTACAGCCGTCGGCACCGACGGCTACAACATGGACCTGCTCGGCGAGCTCAACGCGGCGTCGCTGATCTCGAAGGTCGCGCTCGGCAATGCCGAGACCGCGAGCGCGCCGGAGCTGATCGATGCGGTCACCGCGACCGCGGCTGCGATGATCAAGCGCGACGATCTCGGCGTCATCGCGCCGGGCGCCACCGCCGATCTCACGGTCGTCGACATGACGCATCCGCACCTCCAGCCGCTGCATGATCCGCGCCGCGGCCTGATCGCGCTCGCCAACCGCGCCAATATCGATCAGGTGATGGTCGATGGCCGGCTGCTGATCCACGACGGCCGCTATCTGCATGGCGACGAGGCGGCGATCACGGCGGCGGGTGCTGCGGCGATCGAGAAGATCTGGGCGCTGCCGGAGGCGCAGGCGGCGTTCGCCGGCTGACGTCGCGCGAGGATTTCATCTGAACCTTGTCAAACAGCCGGGGCAAGCCGCATCGCTGCCGCGGCGCGCATGCGCCCGGTTGATGCAATCGTCACTGCCCTCGTGAGATGATGAGGGCGCAGGGAAGGCCGGGTGCCGGTCGCACCCGCGGTCCGCGTGCAGCAAGATAAGCACGCGGCAGAACCACAGGTACGGACCGGAGCATCCGGCCTTCCCTGCGCGATGGTTTACGGCTTATACGCGATCTCCCCGGCGCCCGGCTCGTTGGCCGCCGTCATCGATCCGATGCGTCACACCGGCCGACTTGATACCAGCTTCGGGGTATCAGAACCACGCGACTTCGCCGTCCGCAAAGCACCGCTCGTCCGCGCAAGCACATCCGATGCCCCGACGTCCACCGCATTGCCGATCCAACGTCTCGTGACGACGCGTACGCCCCTCATCCGGACCGGAACGGAGGCAGGATAAACCCGAAATTCGGTTTTTTGGAAGTGGTTTATTTTCGCGGGGGCCCTTGAAGTCGAGCTAGTTGTTGAATCTGCATCGGAATATCGCGTCTTCGCGCGAAGCAGATCGACCGCGGCACAGAGGAGTTTGGCACGATTGAGCGACCGATCGTGCTCGTCGGGCAAATCAGAGTGTCTGCTAGCTGCGGCTCGATCTAATGGTGCGATTGACGACTGTTGGAGCAGTGTTGCTCCTGAGCTCGACGCCGTGGCGAACGGAAACATCAGGTCCTGCCACATATTCTAGTGTCGTCCCGGGCAAGCCATGGCGTCGCAACGCGACGTCATGGCGCCGACCCGGGACCCATAAACACAGGGCCTCGTTTTGGCGACGAACGACGCTCCATCGTGCTTACATCGGAAAGCGGTGGTTATGGATCCCGGGTCGGCGTCCCGACAACGCTGTCGCGTTGCCGTGACTTGCCCGGGATGACAGCGGAGTTTGTTTTGCCGGTCGGGGCCATGCTGAGTATCGAATCCCGGATGAGCCTAAGCCGAAGCCCACAGGGCGGAGGCGGACGCGACATCCGGGTTCTCACGAATTGTCGCGGTGAACCCGGATGTCGCTCGCGCCGACGCCGAAGAGGCGTCGTCTGACGCTCATCCGGGCTACGGCGCCTGCATCTCGCTGTAACAGCAGAGGAAGCTTTACCGCGTTCCGTACGCCCGGTCGCCGGCGTCGCCGAGGCCGGGGATGATGAAGGCGTCGTCGTCGAGGCCCTCGTCGATCGCGGCGGTCCACAAGGTGACGTCGGGATGCAGGCCGCGCACGCGCTCGACGCCTTCTGGCGCGGCGATCATGCAGACCATGCGGATGTCCTTGGCGCCGCGCTCCTTGAGGCGGTCGACCGCGGCGACGGCGCTGTTGCCGGTGGCCAGCACCGGGGTCACGACCACGGCCAGGCGCTCCTGCAGGTCGGAGGGGGCCTTGAAGAAGTACTCGACGGCGGTGAAGGTCTGCGGCTCGCGATAGAGGCCGATATGGGCAACGCGGGCGGTCGGCACCAGGTCGAGCATGCCGTCGACGAAGGTGACGCCGGCGCGCAGCACCGGCACGAACACCAGCTTCTTGCCGGCGATCTTGGCCGACTGCATCCGCGCCAGCGGCGTCTCGACTTCCACTTCCGTGAGCGGCAGGTCGCGCGTGACCTCGTAGCACAGGAGCATGCCGATCTCCTTGAGGAGTTCGCGGAATGATTTGGTCGAAATCGACTTGTCGCGGATCAGGGTCAGCTTGTGCTGCACCAGCGGATGATCGACGACCGTGACGCCTTCCATGGTTTTCATCTCCGTAGGGTGGGCAAAGGTGCGAGGCGCCGTGCCCACCGCGATCTTAGCTCAGGTTGGAATGGTGGGCACGCTGCGCTTTGCCCACCCTACGAACAACTGATTAGTTTCGTCATTGCGAGGAGCGAAGCGACGAAGCAATCCAGACTTTCTTCCTGGCCCCTGGATTGCTTCGCTGCGCTCGCAATGACGAGCGGCGAGGCCGGCAAGTTTGGTCCAAACCCCTTAAAACACCGTGCCGTCACTGATGATGGTCAGCGGCGGCGAGCCGTCGGGGCGGCGCGCGAAGGCGAGCTTGCGGCCGGCGGCCCAGGTGCCGCCTTCGAGGATGCGGGCCAGTGGTCGCTGCTCGGCGCTCTGGCCGGTGCGCTGGCGGATCAGTGCGGCCAGGCGGTCGAGCAGGGCGACGGTGAGCGCGCGCCATTCCACCACCAGCGGGGAGTCGACCTCATGGGCGCGCGTGGCGTCGGCGGGATTGCGCAAGCTCAACACGCCGCCGTCGACGAACAGGCCGCCATTGCGGTATTCGGCGAGGCCGGTGAGGCCGTCGATGTTGTCCACCATGAGGCCCGCGCCCTGTAGCGGTTCGATCAGCGAATAGCTCAGCCATTGCGACAGCTTGTGCAGCGGGACGAGACCGGTGGTTTCGTCGCCGGTGACCAATGATGCATGCCGCCAGCAATCGCCGAGCGCGATGCCTTGCAGCGTCAGACGTGACGGCCAGATCGGGCCGAGCTGCAGCAGCACCTGCTGCAGGATCGAAGCCGCATCGATGTGGCCATTTCTCGCGCCGACGGCGAGCTGATCGAACAGACCGCCGGGACGCGGAGCGTCCTTTGTTCCGAAAATCTCCGGCTTTGCAGCCGTCACCTCGCCCAACCGGCGCAGCAGCGCGACCCGGCCTTCCAATCCGACCAGCGGATTGTCGGGACCAACCTGGAAGCCGCGTTCGAGATCGGCAACGGTGAGCTGTTGCAGCTTGGCCGCATCGGCGCGCATCGGATCTTTCGCGTCGGAGGAAAACGCGCCGCTCACAAACATGTCGAGGCTGGCCAGCGCCAACCCCTCGGATCGGCCGATCTTCGCGCCGGTGACGGCGTCCTGATAGCGCCAGGCCGCGCCAGCGCCCGCGTCGAGCAGAACGCTGGCGATGGCGAGATCGAACTCGGCGCGCGCGCGCGCCGCCGCATCCGGCCATTGCGTCTTTACGGCGATCTCCGCCCAGCGATCGATGCCGCCGACCACGAAGTGCCGCCAGCGTGAATGAAACGGCACCTCGCCGCGCGGATACGCCTTGTTCGTCACGTCGCGCACGAGGTCGGCAATCGCATCGAGCTTGCCGAGATCGATGCGAAAATGCGGCAGCTTGTCATCGAGCCCGAGGGCAAGCAGCTGATGCGCCCGCTCGCGGACGGCGCGGGCGGACAGGAGGGATGAGACGTCGGTCATGATCAGCCGCTGTGCTCAGTACTTCTCGAGCGGACGGCCGACGGTGTCGCCGAGCGCTTCGGGCTTCTGCGGCTCCAGCGAGAAATAGCCGGCGGCCTTCTTGGCTGCAATCTCGACATGGGCGTCGGCCGGAATCAGTTCGTCGGGGATCGGCACGCGCTCGACGATGTCGACGCCCTGTCCCACCAGCGCATCATGCTTCATGTCGCTCATCGAGATGAAGCGGTCGATACGCTTGATCCCGAGCCAGTGGATGACATCAGGCATCAGCTGCTGGAAGCGTGCATCCTGCACGCCGGCGACGCATTCGGTGCGTTCGAAATAGGCCGCAGCCGCGTCGCCGTCCTCCTGGCGCTTGCGTGCATTGTAGACCAGGAATTTCGTCACTTCGCCGAGCGCGCGGCCTTCCTTGCGGTTGTAGACGATGATGCCGAGCCCGCCGTTCTGGCCGGCGGCGACGCATTCCTCGATGCCGTGGATCAGATAGGGGCGGCAGGTGCAGATGTCCGAGCCGAACACGTCGGAGCCGTTGCACTCGTCATGCACGCGGCATGTGATCTTGGTCCTGGAGTCGTTCAGCTTGGTGACGTCGCCGAACAGATACACCGTGGTGCCGCCGATCGGCGGCAGGAACACCTGCAGGTCTGGCCGCGTCACCAGCTCCGGATACATGCCGCCGGTTTGCTCGAACAGGCCGCGGCGCAGATTGTTTTCGCTGGTGCCGAAGCGCGCGGCGACGCCGGGCAGGTACCACACCGGATCGATGGCGATCTTCACCACCGAGACGCTGCCATTGGCATGCACGACCTCGCCGTCGTGAACGAGGCGTTTGGCCGCGAGCGCGGCGTGCAGCTCCGGCAGCTCGATGCGTGCCTTGGTCACCGCAATGGAGGGGCGGATGTCGATGCCCTCGGCGATCTCGCCGCCAAAGTTCTCGGCGACCAGATGGCCCCAGGGGTCGAGCGCGACGATCTTGGCGGGATCGCGCCACTGGCCGAACGGGCCGATGGTAGCGGCGGGATGAGTGTTGGTGAGATCGGGGCGGCGGATCGGATCGAGCGCGCCCGAGGACACCGCGAGCGCGCGGTAGACCGTGTAGGAGCCGCCGTGGCTGCCGATCACGTTGCGGTCCTGCGGCCGCGACACCGTGCCGATGATCGGCCCGCGCGCGCGCGCGGTCTCGGCGCCCCAGTGGAGCGGGAAGTTGTGCTTGGCGCCTGGCACCGGGTGCGAGGTCAGGCGGATGTGATCCGTGCGGTTGGAGCGAGTCATCGGACAGCTACCCCCAAAACGGCAACGGCCCGCCTTGACGACGGGCCTGAGCAAAAAGCGTTCACGTTTTCCATACACCAATATAGCAGTGTTTTCGCAGCAAACAAGGGCGTCCCGGGCGCGATCTATTTGTAAACGAATGGTGACGACGCCGGCTTGCAATGCAGCGCGGCCAGGCCTGCTGGCATGGCGCTTGCCTTTTGGACGCCGCACCGCCAGCTTGGCGCGCGCATGGATTCGTCGGCGGCAAAGGCGGCATGGACCTGATCATTCGCAACGCGGTGCTGGCGCAGCAGGGTGAGCTGCGTCGCGCCGATATCGGAATTTCCAAAGGCCTGATCGTGGCGATCGAGGCCGCGCTGCAGGCGGATGGCGAGGAGCGCGATGCCGAACATTGCCTCGTCGTGCCCGGCTTCATCGAGACCCACATCCACCTCGACAAGACCTGCATCCTCGATCGCTGCACCATCCGGGAAGGTACGGTGGCCGAGGCGGTGCGGGAGACGGCGGCGGCGAAGCGCAACTTCACGGCGGACGATGTCTACAGCCGGGCGAAGCAGACGGTGGAGCGCTGCGTCAGCCATGGCACGATGCGGATGCGCACTCATGTCGAGCTCGATCCCGGCATCGGGTTCATTGCGTTCGAGGCCATCCAGCAGCTCGCGCGCGACTATGCCTGGGCGCTCGATGTCGAGATCTGCGTGTTTCCGCAGGAAGGTCTGACGAACTATCCGGGCACCGAGGAGCTGCTGATCGAGGGCCTGCGCCGCGGCGCGCGCACCATCGGCGCCGCGCCGTATTTCGACACCGACCCGCCGGCGCAGATCGACCGCATCTTCGCGATCGCGCGCGAGCACGACGTCGACATCGACATGCATCTCGATCTCGCTGAGACGCTCGATCACATGCAGATCGAATATGTCTGCCGCAAGACGGACGAGTATGGCTGGGGCGGCCGCGTAGCGGTCGGCCATGTCACGCAGCTGTCGCTGCTGCCGCCGGAGCGCTTCAATGCGATTGCTGTCAAGCTCGCCAACGCCGGCGTCGCGGTCACCGTGCTGCCCTCGACCGATCTGCATCTGATGGGCCGCCGCCAGGATCACGCCATCCCGCGCGGCGTGGTGCCGCTGCAGCCGCTGCGCGACAAGGGCGTGACCTGCTCGCTGTCGACCAACAACGTGCTCAATCCCTTCACGCCCTATGGCGACGGCTCGCTGATCCGGATGGCCAATCTCTACGCCAATGTCTGCCACGTCTCGCGCCCGGACCATCTTGCCGGCTGCCTGGACATGGTGACGCATGACGCGGCGAAGCTGATGCGGATGGAGGATTATGGCGTGAAGGTCGGCGCGCCCGCGGATCTCGTCTGCATCGATGCGCGCGATCCGACGGAAGCCGTGGCCACACTGGCGCAGCCGCTCTGGGGCCTGAAGCGCGGCCGCCCGTCATTCTCCCGCACGCGGCCCGTGCTGCATCGGCCGGCGTGACAATGGGATCGGTAGGGTGGGCAAAGGCGCATTCAAAGGTGCTGCGACATTCGCAGCTCGATTGCGCGCCGTGCCCACCATCTCGGACTACGGTGCTTGATCCCGGTGGGCACGCTTCCGCCGGCGTGCATCGATGCACCGAGCAAGACGTCGCTTTGCCCACCCTACGGACTGACTGTGGAGCTACATGAATGCGCATCATCAACGTCGCCGCTGCCCAGATGGGGCCGATCCAGCGGGTCGAGAGCCGCGAGGCAGTCGTCGCGCGCATGATTGCGCTGCTGGATGAGGCCAAGCGCAAGGGGGCCGATCTCATCATCTATCCGGAACTGGCGCTGACGACGTTCTTTCCGCGCTGGTACATGGAGGATCAGGCCGAGGTCGACACCTGGTTCGAGCCGACGATGCCCAACGCGGCGGTGCAACCGCTGTTCGACCGCGGCAGGGAGCATGGCATGGCGATGTATCTCGGCTATGCCGAACTGACGCCGGACGGGCATCACTACAACACGGCCATTCTCACCGACCGCAGCAGCAACATCGTCGGCAAGTACCGCAAGGTGCATCTGCCCGGGCACGAGGAGTTCGAGCCACAGCGCAGCCACCAGCATCTGGAGAAGCGTTATTTCGAGCCGGGCGATCTCGGCTTTCCGGTGTGGCGCAATCTCGGCGGCATCATGGGCATGGCGATCTGCAACGACCGCCGCTGGCCGGAGACCTATCGCGTCATGGGCCTGCAGGACGTCGAGCTGGTGCTGATCGGCTACAACACGCCGTCGGTCAACTCGTTGAAGTCAGCCGAGGGGCTGCAGCAGCGGCTGTTCCACAACCGCCTCTCCGCGCAAGCCGGCGCGTATCAGAATTCGTGCTGGGTTGTCGCCGTGGCCAAGGCTGGTGACGAGGACGGCCATCATCTGATCGGCGGCAGCTTGATCGTCAATCCGGACGGCGAGATCGTCGCGGAGGCCGTGACGGAAGGCGACGAGGTGCTGGTGGTGGCGTGTGATATGGATGCGACGCGCTTCGGCAAGCAGACGATCTTCGACTTCGCGCGGCATCGCCGGATCGAGCATTATGGGCTGATCACCAGCCGCACCGGCGCGGTGCCGCCTGAGTGAGGCAGTAGCTCAAGATAAACTAAGCCACGAAGCGTGTGAGATGGAGGCGAGAGCGCCGCTACAAATTCGGTGTCGTCCCGGCGAACGCCGGGACCCAAACCGCGGAATCTGTCGAGGGACGTAGCTGGCAGTTGCCTGCCTCACAGTGGCCGGTGGTTATGGGTCCCGGCTCGGAGGCCGGGACGACAGCGGAGTGTGAGGGGGCGGATGAGGCACATCCGGGCAGTCGGGAGAATACTGTACTGCGAACTACTCACCCCGCAAACGCCACCGCGCCCAGCGCCATGGTCACCGCGGCCTGCGTCGGGTCGATTACCGGAATCCCCAGCGCATCCTCCAGCCCCTTGCGATGCCGCGCCATGCCGGCGCAGCCCATGACGATCGCGCCGGCGCCGTCCTCGTCCCGCAGCGCGCGGCCGACCGTAATCATCTTCGCCAGCGTGCCTTCGCCCGACGCGGTCTCCGCCACCGTCATGTCGAGCGGCCGTTCCGCGGCGAGCCGATCCATCAGGCCCATCTGGCGGAGATAGCGGATGTGGCGGCGGATCGAGCGTTGCGCGATGGCGAGCACGCCGAACGTGTCGGCGCGGGTCAGCGCGGTCAGCACGCCGCATTCGGCGATGCCCAACACTGGCCGCTTCGTGGCCTCGCGGCACACGTGCAGACCGGGATCGCTGTAGCAGGCGATGACGAAGGCGCTCGACGCGTTGTCGCCCTCGACGAAGCGCCGCAGCGGCAGCGCGACGCTGTCGGCATCCTTCTGGCTCTCGACGCCGTACGGGCCTTCCTTCAACGTCTCGCAGACGATCTCCGGTCCCTCCGCGAACATCAGCGGCTTGAGCGCCGCCGCGAGGCCGTCGGTCACCACCTGGTTGGAGTTCGGGTTGATCACGGTGATGCGCGGGCGGGACATGGGTGTTACCTGCTTCTTCGGAGTTGACGTCGCCCGACAGGCAACCACTATGCCACCGCGGACGCAAGGTGGCCTTCGCGGCCTCGCACCGTCCACGCCGTTCCATCTGGCAGAACTAGGAGATCGCGATGACCGAGCCGGCCTATGACCTGATCATCCGGGGAGGGCGCGTCGCCACCACCACCGACACGTTCGAGGCCGATGTCGCCATCTCCGGCGAGACCATCGCGGCGATCGGCCGCGGCCTGGGGCCGGCGAAGCGTGAGATCGATGCGCGCGGCAAATATGTGCTGCCGGGCGGCGTCGACAGCCATTGCCATATCGAGCAGCTCTCTGCGGCCGGCATCGTCAACGCCGACACGTTCGAGAGCGCGACGACCTCCGCGGCGTACGGCGGCACCACATCCGTGATCTCCTTCGCCGCGCAGCATGTCGGTATGCAGCTGCCGCAGGTGCTCGAGGACTATCACGCGCTGGCGCGCAAGGGCGCGGTCATCGACTACGCGTTCCACATGATCATCGCCGATCCGACCAAGGAGACCTTGGAGCGCGACCTTCCGGCGCTGATCCGGCAGGGCCACGGCTCGATCAAGATCTTCATGACCTACGACAGGCTCAAGATCGACGACGAGCCGCTGCTCGACATCCTCGTCGCCGCGCGCGAGGGCGGCGCGATGCTGTGCGCGCATGCCGAGAACCACGGCATCATCTCCTGGATGGTGAAGCGGCTCTTGGCGCGCGGCTACACCGCGCCGAAATACCACGCCATCAGCCATGCGCGCTTCTCCGAGGCCGAGGCATTCAATCGCCTGATCGGCATGGCGGCGCTGGTGGATCAGCCGATCATGATCTTCCACGTCTCGACCGCGGAAGGCGCCAAGGTCATCCGCGATGCGCGCGGGCAGGGGCTGAAGGTGTTCGCGGAAACCTGTCCGCAATATCTGTTCATGACCGCCGACGATTTGGACAAGCCGGGCATCGAGGGCGCGAAATGGATGTGCAGCCCGCCGCCGCGCCGCGCGCCGGACCAGGAGGCGCTGTGGCAGGCGCTGTCGCTCGGCGATCTGCAGACGATCTCGTCGGATCACGCGCCGTATCGATTCGACGAGACGGGCAAGCTGCGCGCCGGCCCGAACCCGAACTTCAAGCAGATCGCGAATGGTCTGCCGGGCCTGGAGTTGCGGCTGCCGCTGCTGTTCGATGCGATGGTGTCGAAGGGCCGGCTCGGCCTCAACAAGTTCGTCG
The DNA here is from genome assembly GCF_900176205.1 of Bradyrhizobium sp. ORS 285. Lineage (NCBI taxonomy): Bacteria > Pseudomonadati > Pseudomonadota > Alphaproteobacteria > Hyphomicrobiales > Nitrobacteraceae > Bradyrhizobium > Bradyrhizobium sp. ORS 285. The sequence goes on along the minus strand of NZ_LT859959.1, from coordinate 5,507,354 downwards.
ACCTGACGTCGACGGCGCCGGCCAAGATCTACAATCTGCATCCGCGCAAGGGCGCGATCGCGATCGGCGCCGATGCCGACATCGCGCTGTGGGATCCGGACAAGCGCGTGACGATTACTGATCAGAGCATGCACGACCTCGCGGGCTACACGCCGTTCGCAGGCCGCAGCGTCCAGGGTTGGCCGGTCACCGTGCTGTCGCGCGGCCGGGTCATCGTCGATGGCGGCAAGGTCTCGGTGCAGCCCGGCTCCGGCCAGTTCCTCGCCCGCAGCGGCGGCGAGGCCGCGAAGCCGACCGGACGGCTGGTGGCGGACATGGATCCGGAGCAGAATTTCGGGGCGACGCTGCTGTGAGCCTGATGGCGAGATATCTCGGGCCTCGTCCTTCGAGACGGTCGCTTCGCGACCTCCTCAGCATGAGGGGAGAGAGCAGGGCCCACGGAGTGGTAGCTGGTTATCCTCATGGTGAGGAGGCTGCGCCAGCAGCCGTCTCGAACCATGAGGCCGCGATGGAGAGGCTTTCCTCATGCATGTCCTGATCTTCGGCGGCGCCGGGTTTGTCGGGCTCAACATCGCGCAAGGGCTGCTCGAGCGCGGGCACGCCGTGACGGTGTTCGATGCGGCCCCGCTGCCGAACGCGGCGCAGCTTGCCTTCGCGCCGTATGGTGAGCGGCTGCAGGTGATCACGGGCGACGTCACCGATGCGGGCGCCGTCGCAGCCGCGGTCGGCGCTGGCTGCGATGCCGTCGTCATGGGCGCTGCGATCACCGCTGGTCCCGAGCGTGATGCATCCGATCCCGAGCGCATCCTCGCGGTCAATCTGTTGGCGCAGGTGCCAATACTGCGAGCCGCCCGCAGCAGCGATGTCCGGCGTGTGATCAACCTGTCTTCCGCCGCGTCCTACGGCGCCAGTGGCCAGCGCTTTGCCGTGCTGGAGGAGACGACGCCGTGCGAGCCGGTGTCGCTATACGCAATCACAAAGTTCACCTCCGAGCGCGTCGCTGCGCGGCTGTCCGACCTCTGGAAGACTGACGTCATCAGCGTGCGCCTGTCGGCCGTGTTCGGTCCGTTCGAGCGCGGTGGCGGCGTGCGCGATACGCCTTCGCCGCAGGCGCTGATCGCGGCCTGCTGCGCGCGCAATGAGCCGGCGTTGCTGAACGAGCTAGGCGACAAGGACTGGGTTTATGCTGTCGATGTCGCCGATGCCGTCTGCCTGCTGCTCGAAGCCGAGAAGCCGCAGCAGACGCTCTACAACATCTCCAACGAGCACACGTTCTCGGCCGAGGCCTGGGGCCGCGCCTTCGCGAGCGGTCGGGCCGGCTTCGCATGTCGCCTTGCGCAGCAGGACGAGACGCCGACCGTTCCGGTGTTCGCGCCGGTCCGTGGCCGGCTGTCGACGACGCGGCTCGCTGACGAGTTCGGCTGGCGCGCGCGGTTCGACTGTGCGGCGTCGGCCGAACATTTCGGCCGCTGGTTCGATCAGTACGGAAGAGAGTGAGATGAGGCTGAAGGACAAGGTCGCAATCATCACCGGCGGCGGCTCCGGCATCGGCCGCGCGAGCGCCGCAATGTTCGCGCGCGAGGGCGCGTATCTCGCACTTGTCGATCGCGATGCTGCTGGCGCCGAAGAGACGCTCGCGCTGGTGCGTGAAGCGGGCAGCGACGGCAGCGTCTATATCGGCGATGTCGGTGATGCCGAGTTCGCCAAGGCAACCATTGAAGCCGTGGCCGCGAAGCGCGGTCGACTCGACGTCCTGATGACCGCGGCGGGCTTCTCCTGTGGCGGCACCGTCGTCACCACCGACCCGGCCGATTGGGACGCGGTGTTCCGCGCCAATGTCGGCGGCACCTGGCTATGGGCGAAGGTTGCCGTGCCGATCATGCAGCGGCAGAAGGCGGGATCGATCATCACTGTCGCGTCGCAACTCGCGGTCGCCGGCGGCAAGGGCAACAGCGCCTATATCGCGGCGAAGGGCGCGATCATCAGCCTGACCCGCACCATGGCGGTCGACTTCGCCACCGACGGCATCCGCGTCAATGCGCTGGCCCCGGGCGCCATCGACACGCCGCTGCTGCGAAGGAGTTTTGCGCGCCACGCCGATCCTGAGCCGGTCCGCGACGCCTCGCGCCAGCGGCACGCGATGAAGCGGTTCGGGGAAGCGGACGAGGTTGCGGCGGCGGCGCTGTTTCTGGCCAGCGATGAAGCGTCGTTCACGACGGGCATCGTGCTGCCGGTGGATGGTGGTTGGCTGGCGGCATAGCGCCGCAAGATTCGGGTGAGCTGGTAGGCGACGCCTGATTTTGATTTGAAGCGAAGCCATCACCACGATCGCGGTCGGCTCCCCTCCCCCTTGCGGGGAGGGGTCGGGGGTGGGGGTCTCCGGGCGTTGAACTTCGTTGAAGCCCAAGGCTCTTCCAGAGTAGGGGCGCTGAAAGCGAAGCTCCTCTCTGTGCTGTTCGATCTCCAGCAGTTGTTGTGCGCCTCACATTGAGCGGGACTCGTGAACCCCCACCCCCGACCCCTCCCCGCAAGGGGGAGGGGAGCTCACCATTTGCGCGGAGAGAGGTCGAATCCCAACGGCCGGAAGCGGTCACCGTTTCCCCGGCGTCCCCTTCCGATCTCGTCCTCTCAAAATATCCGCCAGCGCCGCCGCATTGCGCGACAGCGGCTCGAAGCGTGGCGTCAGGAGATACGCGCGCATCGGCGTCTTCGGCATCAGCGGGCGCGCAATGAGATCGGGCCAGGCGCGGCCGCGCAGGACGAACTCGTCGACGACGGCGAGGCCCGCGCCGGCGCGGACCATGGCGCAGGCGTCGGGCGTGTAGCGCACGATCGTCGTGGGCTCGGGGCCGCCGGCGAGCGCTGACGTCACGATGTGGCCGTAGGGTGTCTGCGGGCCGAAGCCGACCAGCGGGTAGGGCAGCATGTCCTTCGGCCGGATGCTGCGCAGTCTTGCCAGCGCATGATCCGCCGGCATGATCACGTGCAGCGCGCCCTCCGCGATGGTCTCCACCGCCACCGTGGGCTCGTCGACCGGCAGCACGGTGACGCCGACATCGGCGCGCGCGGTGCCGACGCGGTTGACGATGTCCAGCAGCGTGAGCGACTCGAATTCGACGCGCAGGTCGGGAAAGCGGCTGCGCAGCCGCGCCAGGGCGTCCGGCACCATGCCGTATCCCGCACTCGGGCTCGCCACGACGCGGATGGTGCCGGTGCCGCCGGCGCGCAATTCGTCGGCGAGGTCGTTGATGCGCGCGACGCCGCGATGGATGTGCTCGACCTCGGCAAACAGCCGCTTCGCCTCCGGGGTCGGCTGCACCCGGCCGCTGATGCGCTCGAACAGCTTCAGCTTGAGCCCATCCTCGGTGTAGGCCAAGAGCCGGCTGATGGCAGGCTGCGACACCGACAGCAGCCGCGCGGCGCCGCTGATCGAACCCGTGATCATGATGGCGCGAAAGACCTCGATCTGGCGCAGGTTGAGCGGCATGCGACCTCTTGTCTCGCTGCAAGTTCGATCGCACTGTACCCGCGGCGGCCCTCCCATAACAAGCGGTTATGGGCGGCGGACAAATCGGTATGGAAGGCTTGAGGTTCGCTTTGCTAAGCTTCTTTGGCCGGGTGAACTGACTGATGGAGAAGGCGTGAGCGACAGCAAGCGTGTCGCGCGCAATGGCGCGTGTTTCATTCGGTGGCCGGCATGAGCGATGGTCTCGCCGCGCTGACGGCTCAGGTTCGCAACGATCTTGCGAAAATCGCGCATCCCACCATGCCATGGCTGACGCCCGTCACCGGTCCCGACGGCCGGGCTGCACTCGATGTGCTGATCGTCGGCGGCGGCCAGTCGGGTCTTGCAACCGCATTCGCGCTGCTGCGCTCGCGCGTCAGCAACATCCTCGTGCTCGACAAGGCGCAAGAAGGCCGCGAAGGGCCGTGGATGACTTATGCGCGCATGCCGACCCTGCGCAGCCCGAAGGATTTTACCGGACCCGATCTCGACATTCCCTGTCTCACCTATCAGGCGTGGCACGAGGCGAAGTTCGGCAGTGACAGCTGGCGCGATCTTAATCTGATCCCGCGCGAATATTGGGCAGACTATCTCGCCTGGTATCGCGAGGTGCTCGATCTTCCCATGCGCAATGCTTGCGAAGTCGTCGACATTGCGCCCGCTGCTGATGGACTGCTCAAGGCGACGGTGCGCAGCAAGGACGGCGAGACCGCGCTTTATGCGCGCAAGATCGTGCTGGCCACCGGTCAGGAAGGCATGGGCGATTGGAGCATCCCGGAACCGCTGCGCCATCTCCCCGCGACGCGTTGCGTGCACTCCGGCGCCGAGATCGATTTCGAAAGCCTGCGTGGCCGCCGTGTTGCGGTGATCGGCGCCGGTGCGTCCGCGTTCGACAACGCGGCCGTCGCGCTCGAGGCCGGTGCTGACAGCGTCGATCTGTTGTGCCGCCGCGCGGAAATCCAGCTGATCCAGCCGTACCGTTGGCTGACCTTCCGCGGCTTCCTGCGACACTTCTCCGAGCTCGACGATGCCTGGCGCTGGCGCTTCATGAACGCAGTGCTGGGGCTGCGCGAAGGCTTTCCGCAGCACACCTACGATCGCTGCGCGCGCCACGCCGCCTTCCATCTGCATGAAGGAGCGCCTTTGATCGCCGCGCGCGAGACGGCTGATGGCGTGGTGCTGCAGACGGCGAAAGGCGAGATCACGACGGATTTCGTGATCAGCGCGACCGGCATCTCGATGGATTTCACCAAGCGGCCGGAACTGCAGCGCTTCGCGACCAACATCGCGCGCTGGTCGGATCGTTACACGCCGGACGAGAGCGAGCGCAATGATCGGCTCGGCGCCTTTCCCTATCTCGCCGACGACTACGCGCTATCAGAGCGCAAGGCGGGCGAGACGCCGTGGATCCGTGACATCCATGTGTTCGCCATTGCCTCGACGATGAGCTTCGGCGCATCGGGATCATCGATCAACGCGATGACGACGGCGGTGCCGAAGCTCGTGCATGGTCTGACGCGTGGATTGTTCACGGCCGACATCGACAAGCATTGGGCCAACTTCCAGGCCTATGATGTGAGACAGGCCGAGGTGCGTCGTGGCACGTGATTTGCTGCTACGCGTGCATCAGATAAGCCGGCAGCGCCGGGGACTGCTGGCAGATGTTTTAGTCCCGGATTTTGAGACTAGCGAGGGAACAGGGGCGATGAGTTTCAAGATGTCCAAACGTTCGTTGTTCGCGGCGACCGCGTTGCTCGCGGTGACGCTCGCAGCGCCATCGGCGCATGCACAGAGTCGCGCGGAGACGTTGCGCTATGTCACCGGCGCGACCGTCAACACGCTCGATCCGAACATTCCTGGCTCGACGCGCGAAGCCTTCGCGCTGTCGATGTCGAGCTACGACCGTTTGGTGTCGTTCGGCCGCAAGCAGCTCAATGGTAAGTGGGTGTTCGATCTCGACACGATCACCGGCGAGCTCGCCGAATCCTATTCGGTCAGCGCCGATGGCCTGAAGATCACCTTCAAGCTACGCCCCGATGCCAAGTTCCAGGACGGCTCGCCGGTCACCGCTGAGGACGTCAAATGGTCGCTCGACCGTTGCGTCACCGCGCCGATCCTCGGCAAGGCGCAGCTGCTGACGGGCTCGCTGACCTCGGCCGATCAGTTCAAGGTCATCGATCCCCTGACGATCGAAGTGACGTTGCCGAAGCCGGACAAGCTGGCGCTGCCGAACCTCGCCACCGTCTATCCGATCATCATCAACTCCAAGCTCGCCAAGGCGCATGCGACGGCTGAAGATCCGTGGGCGCTGAACTGGACCAAGGAGAACGCAGCCGGTAGCGGCGCCTACATCGTCGAGACCTTCAAGCCCGGCGAGCAGGTGATCGCCAAGCGCAACGACGCCTGGAACCGCGGCACGCCGGAAAAGCCGGCGGCGTTCAAGCGGCTCATCATCCAGTCGGTGCCGGAGCCGGCGACGCGCGCCAACCTCGTCGAGCGTGGCGACGCCGACCTCGTCATCGACCTGCAGGCCAGCGACGTGCAGTCGCTGGAGGGCAAGGGCAAGCTGAAGGTGATCTCGACGCCGCAATACAATGCGGTGACCTTCATCTCGATGAACAACACCATTCCGCCGTTCGACAACGTCAATGTGCGCCGCGCGATCGCTGCCGCGCTACCGTACGACGACATGTTCAAGGCGGCGTTGTTCGGCCGCGGCGCGCCGCTCTATGGCGCGACCTGGGCCGACGGCAAGCCGCCGAGCGGCGGCTATCCGATCCCGCAGCCGATCAAGCTCGACCTGGAGAAAGCCAAGGCCTATCTGAAGGACGCCGGCATGCCCGACGGCTTCTCCACCACCTTCAGCTTCAACGTCGGCCAGGCCGCGACCGCCGAGCCGCTGGCGGCGCTGGTGAAGGAATCGTTGGCTAAGATCGGCATCAAGGTCGACATCCAGAAGCTGCCGGATGCGCAGATGTCGACAGCCATCAACGAGAAGAAGCTGCCGTTCTTCATCGAAGGCATCGTCGCCTGTCTGCCCTCGACCGACTACTTCTACCGCAACTTCTACACCGGCAAGCAGCGCTGGAACTACTCCTCGACCGACAATGCCGAATTGGAGAAGATCGCCCAGGAGGCGCGCTTCGAGGCCGACAAGGCGAAGTATGAGGCAGAGGGCAAGGCGCTGAACGCCATCCATTTCGACCAGATGTTCCAGATCCCGATCTGGCAGGCGGCCCAGGACGCGGTGATGCAGCCGACGGTGGACGGCTACGTCTACCAGTTCACGCGGCAGGTCGATTATCGTAACCTGAGCCGGAAGTAGGACTGAAGACCCGACCGGAGTAGACCGCGCGCTGCATGCGCGCGCACCTCTCCCGTAGGGAGAGGTCGGATCGCAAGATGCGATCCGGGTGAGGGGTTACAGTGGATGATTTTGCCGTGGCGCCCCCTCACCCGCGCCTTCGGCGCGACCTCTCCCCGGTGGGGAGAGGTGGAAGTCGCGGCCGGCGCTGCGGTTTATTGAGGACGGACCAAGTTGGGAGAAGGAAAGACGATGGCCACGATCGGCGCAACTCTGCTGCGGGCGGGACGACGCTTCGTCTCGTCGCTGCCGGCGCTGTTCGGCGTCCTGGTTTTCACCTTCCTGTTGATGCGCGTGCTGCCGGGGGATCCGGCCGTGTTCTTCGCTTCCGGCCCCAATGCCGGCAAGGAGGAGATCGAGGTCATTCGCCGGCAGCTCGGGCTCGACAAGCCGCTGCCGAACCAGCTCGTGATCTATCTGACAGACGTTGCCAGCGGCAATCTAGGCCGCTCGATGATGACGGGGCAGGCCGTCGCCAAGGATCTCAAGGAGCGCCTGCCGGCCTCGCTGGAGCTGACCTTGACGGCGCTGCTGATCGCGCTGGTCTCGGCCGTGCCGCTCGGCGTGATCGCAGCGCTCAGGCCGGGATCGCTGATCGATCACGGCGTGCGATTGTTCTGCTCGCTCGGCGTCTGCGTGCCGACCTTCGTCTCCGGTCTGTTGTTGATCTACGTGTTCTACTATTTGTTCGGCATTGCGCCCGATCCCACGGGCCGCATCGACATCTTCGCGAGCCTGCCGCCGCAACGGACCGGTTTCCTGATCATCGACTTCCTGCTGGCCGGCGATCTCGAGGGCTGGTGGGCGGCGGCGCGGCAGCTGATGCTGCCGGCCTTGACGATGGCGCTGTTCGTGATCGCGCCGCTGGCGCGGATCACCCGTGCCTCGATGCTGGTCTCGCTCGGCAGCGATTTCGTCCGCACCGCGCGCTCGGTCGGGCTGTCCTGGTGGCGCATCGTCGTGACCTATGCCTTGCGGAACGCGATCCTCCCCGTCATCACCATTGCCGGCATCGTGTTCTCGACCATGCTGGGCGCGAACGTGCTGGTCGAGAAAGTGTTCTCCTGGCCGGGTGTCGCGTCCTACGCCCTCGACGCGCTGCTGGTCTCCGACTACGCGCCGGTGCAGGGCTTCGTGCTGCTGATGGCGACGATCTTCGTGATCGTCAATCTGCTGGTCGATCTGCTCTACGGCATGGCCGATCCCCGCGCGACGGTGGCATGAGCATGACCACGATCGAGACCTCATCGACCCTTCGCCACACCGCCTTCGTGCTGCGGGGCAATCCGGTCACGGCGATCGCCGCCGGCGGCGCGCTGCTGCTGGCGTTGATGGCGATCTTCGCGCCGTGGCTCGCGCCCTACGATCCGATCGCCTCCGATGTGCCCGCCGCCTTGCAGCCGCCCAGTGCGGCGCATTGGTTCGGCACCGACCAACTCGGGCGCGACGTGCTGAGCCGTTTGATCGTGGCGAGCCGGCTCGACCTCACCATCGCCGTGACGGCGGTCGCGGTGTCCTTCGCGATCGGTTCGGTGATCGGCGCGCTCTGCGGCTATGCCGGCGGACGGCTCGACAAGGCGGTCGGGCGCTTTGTCGATGTGCTGATGGCGTTCCCGCTGTTCGTGCTGGCGATGGCGATGGTCGCCGCGCTCGGCAACCGCGTCGAGAACATCGTGATCGCGACCGCGATCATCAACCTGCCGTTCTACATCCGCTTCGCGCGCGCCGAGGTGAACATCCGCCGCAACCTCGGCTGGGTCGAGGCCGCGCGCGCCTGCGGCGAGAGCCATGTCGCCGTGGTGCTGCGCTTCCTCTTGCCGAACGTGCTGCCGGCGATGGCGGTGCAGATGTCACTCAATCTCGGCTGGGCGATCCTCAATGCCGCCGGCCTCTCCTTCATCGGCCTCGGCGTCAAGCCGCCGACGCCGGAATGGGGCATCATGGTCGCCGAGGGCGCGCGCTTCATCTCGACCGGGCGCTGGTGGCTGGTGGCTTTCCCAGGCCTCGCGCTGATGAGCGCGGTGCTGTGCTTCAACCTGCTTGGCGATGGTCTGCGTGATATTCTCGATCCCCGGATGCGCACATGACGGCGGATATCAGAATGAACAAGCGTGGCGCATCCGAGGATGCGCACGTGACCTCGCCGTTGTTGGAAGTCGAAAACCTCAAGGTGACCTTCTCAACCCGCCGCGGCCTCGTCGAGGCCGTGCGTGGCGTGTCGCTGTCGCTGCAGCCGGGCGAGATGCTCGGGCTCGTCGGCGAGAGCGGCTCGGGCAAGTCGGTCACCGGCTTTGCCATCACGCATCTGCTCGACAAGGCTGGCCGCATTGCCGACGGCCGGATCCGCTTCAAGGGCCAGGACATCACCCGCGCCGGCGGCGCCGATCTGCGCAGCCTGCATGGGGCTGCGATGTCGATGATCTTCCAGAACCCGCGCGCGGCGCTGAACCCGATCCGCACCATCGGCCAGCAGGTCGCGGACGCGATCCTGGCGCATCGGCGGCGGTCGCGGCAGGAGGCGCTGGCCGAGGCGCTGAACCTGCTCAAGGCGGTGCAGATCCGCGATCCCGAGCGGCGCATGAGCGCCTATCCGCACGAACTCTCCGGGGGCATGTGCCAGCGCGTGATGATCGCGGTCGCGATCTCCTGCAATCCGTCGCTGCTCATCGCCGACGAGCCGACCACCGGCCTCGACGTCACCACGCAGAAGGTGGTGATGGACCTGCTCGCCAAGATCGCGGCCGAGCGCGGCATGGCGACGATCCTGATCACGCATGATCTCGGCCTCGCCGCGCGTTATTGCGCGCGCGTGGTGGTGATGGAGCAGGGCAGGCTGGTCGAGGAGGCCGAGCCACTGACCTTGTTCCACCGGCCGCAGCATCCTTACAGCAAGCGGCTGGTCGCGGCGTCGCCGACCGCGACCTCGCGCATCGAGGACCTCGTGCCCGATGGCGACAAAATTCCGCTGGTTGAGGTCACCGAGCTGCCGCCTCCGCCGCACGGCACGCCGCTGCTGCTCGACGTCAAAAACATCGTTAAGCGCTTCGACGACGGTACGATTGGCGTGGCGGACTTCTCGATGACGATGCGCGGCGGCGAGAGCGTCGGTCTGGTCGGCGAGAGCGGCTCGGGCAAGAGCACGACCTCGCGGATGATCTGCCGGCTGCTCGATCCGAGCGAGGGCGAGATCCTGTTCGACGGCCAGTCGATCGGCGGCATTCCGGCGCGCGACTTCCACCGTTCGGAGCTGCGTAAGGACATCCAGATCGTCTTCCAGGATCCGAACGACAGTCTCAATCCGCGCTACACGGCGTACGACTGCATCGCGCACCCGCTGTTCCGGCTGATGAACATGCGCTCGGGCGACACGATGCGCCGGCGCGTCGAGGAATGCGCCGACCGCGTCGGGCTGCCGCGCGAGTTGCTGCAGCGCTTCCCGCACCAGCTCTCCGGCGGGCAGAAGGCGCGCGTTGGCATCGCCCGCGCGATCGCCTGCAAGCCGCGCCTGCTGGTGCTCGACGAGCCGACCGCAGCGCTCGACGTCTCCGTGCAGGCGGTGGTGCTGCAGCTTCTCAACAAGCTCAGGCGCGAGGACAATCTCGCCTTCCTGTTCGTCAGCCACGATCTCAACGTCGTGCGCATGATGTGCGACCGCACCATCGTGCTGCGCACCGGCGCCATCGTCGAACAGGGCGAGAGCCGGGCGCTGTTCGCCAATCCGCAGACCGACTACACCCGCGAGCTGGTCGACGCGGTCCCGCACATCGCCCCGCCGATGGCGTTGGCGACGGCCTGACCTCACCCATAACAGCAGGTTATGGACGGCGGACAACTTGGTATTGGGGGCGATGCCGCCCATCCTGTTAGTTTGCGGCCATCGCAAAACGCTCACCGACAAAGGTCTCCGCGCGCGTCATGACGAAGCTGATCTCCACGTTGCAGGGGCTTGTCGGTGCCTCTCATGTCCTGACCGCCCCCGAGGATCAGGCGACCTATCTGCGCGACTGGCTCGGCAAGTATCACGGCGCCGCCATTGCCGTGGTGCGGCCCGGCTCGACCGCCGAGGTCGCGGCCGTCATGGCGGCCTGCGCCGAGGCGCGTGTCGCCGTGGTGCCGCAGGGCGGCCACACCAGCCTGTCGGGCGGCGCCACGCCGGATGCGAGCGGCAAGGCGATCGTGCTGTCGCTGTCGCGGATGAACCGGATCCGTGCGGTCGATGCGATCGGCCAGACCTTGGTCGTCGATGCCGGTGTCGTGTTGGCCAAGGTGCAGGATGCCGCGCGCGAGGCGGGCCTGTTCTTCCCGCTCAGCCTCGGCTCCGAAGGCAGTTGCACGGTCGGCGGCAATCTCGCAGCGAATGCAGGGGGCGTCGCCGTGCTGCGCTACGGCGTGATGCGCGAGCTGACGCTCGGGCTCGAAGTCGTGCTGCCGGACGGGCGCATCTGGGATGGCCTGCGCTCCCTGCGCAAGGACAACACCGGCTATGCGCTGCGCGACCTGTTCATCAGTTCGGAAGGCACGCTCGGCATCATCACGGGCGCGGTGCTGAAGCTGTTCCCGCAGCCGACCGCGCGTTCCACGGCCTTCGTCGCCGTCGCCGATGCGGCCGCCGCACTCAAGCTGCTGCAGCGTTCGCGTGCCCGTTGCGGCGATCGCCTGACGGCGTTCGAATTCCTGACCGCGGCGACGCTCGAGATGATCACGCGGCAAATTCCGGACGCGCGGCTGCCCTTCGCGGCAATGCCTGAGGCGGCCGTGCTGATCGAGCTCAGCGACATCGGCGAGGAAGCCGCGCTGACGGCGCGGCTCGAAACCACGTTGACCGACGCCATGACTGAGGGACTCGTCGCCGACGCCGTCATCGCGCAGGACGGCACCCAGGCCAAGGCGTTCTGGCGCGTGCGCGAGAGCGTCTCAGAGGCGCTGGTGCGCGAGGGCAAGGCGCTGAAGCATGACATCGCCGTGCCCGTTGCCGAGATCGCCGACTTCGTCGATGTCATGGATGCGGCCGTCAGCGCGGCGCTGCCCGGCATCCGCCCGATAGTGTTCGGTCATCTCGGCGACGGCAATCTGCACTACAATCTGATGCGTCCGCTCGCGATGACCGAGGCCGAGTTCTACGAGCAGGGCTCGCGCATCACCCGCCTCGTCCACGACGAGATCACCCGCCGCCGCGGCTCGATCAGCGCCGAGCACGGCATCGGCCAGCTCCGCACCTCCGAGATGCCGCTGTGCAAGCCGCCGCTCGAGCTCGAGCTGATGCGTCAGCTCAAGCGGACGCTCGATCCGCTCGGGCTGATGAACCCGGGCAAGCTGCTGCCGTTGGCGTAGTTCAGCGTCCCGATTTCAATCCGCCTCGTAGCCATACACCTCCGGCAGGATGAAGATCGCGGCGAGCAGGCCCGCCAGCGGGAATATCGCGACGAACAGCGTCGCGTTGGCCTGGCCGATCGCGGTGAACAATGCCGGGAACAGGAAGATCGCCAGGAACGACGGCAGTTTCACGAACATGTAGGCGAAGCCGCTCGCGGTGCCGCGATAGCGCGGGCGTGCGACCATGGTCGGGATGGTCATGCAGTTCGAGGCGTCCCAGTAATGGCCCCACAGCATGGCCGCGGCGGCGAACGGCAGGATCATCGTGTGGCCGGTGTAGAGCGCGCCGGCGGCCACGATCAGTGACACCAGCACGATCGCGAAGCCGGCGATGCCGATGCCGCGGTGGCCGATCTTCGGCGTCAGCAGCGGCCCGACCCAGCCTGAGACGGCGGCGAGGCAGAACAGCGCCATCGTGACGAGATTGTTGCCGAGCGTGGTGGAGACGCCGACCATCGTGAACAGCACCGGTAGGTAGAAGCCGAAGGTCGCGAACTCGGCGCCTTGCGCGAAGCAGGCGATCCAGCCGTAGATCGTCGCGCGCCAACGGATCGGGTCCTTGCGCAGATCGGAGAGGAAGTCCCAGGTGCTCGGCTTCTCCACGACCATGTCCTGGTTCGGCAGCATCGCGAGCTCGTCATTGTACATCTGCCGCGCCACCTCCTTGGCCTCGCGGAAGCGGCCGTGCTGCACCAGCCAGACGGCGGTCTCCGGTACGTCGTGGCGCAGGAACAGGATGATCAGCGCGGGCACCGCGCCGAGGCCGAGCGTGACGCGCCAGACGGTCTCGTGGTTGATCTCGGCAATCAGGAACAACGCGATGACGCCTAATGTCAGCACCTCGCCGACCGCGAACATGAACTGCCAGCGATTGCCCATGACCTCGCGCTGGCCCTTGGCCATGGACTCCATGATGTAGGTGTAGCCGGTCGAGATGTCGCTGCCGAGCGGCAGGCCGAGCAGGAAGCGCACCACGATCAGCCAGGCGACATTGGGAACGAACGCTTGCGCCAGGGCGAGCACGACGAACATCGTCATCGTGCCGAGAAACATCCAGCGCCGTCCGATCTTGTCTGAGAGCCAGCCGCCGAGCAAAGCGCCGATCAGCGCGCCGCCCTGCGTGCCGGCGGCGGCGAGGCCGAGCTCCAGCGGACCGGGATTGAACTGCTCCTTGATGAAGATCAGCACGAAGGCGATCGAGTAGAGGTCCCAGGCCTCGACCAGGATCGAGGCCATCATCAGCCAGCCGACGCGGTTGCCCTTCGGACTGTAGTTCTGGACGAGATAGCGGACGGCGTTGTCGATCGTCGTTCGCTGCGGAGGGATGTCGGTTGCCGTTGCGACGCTCATGGGGGGTGCCTTTCACTGCGGCGACACGTAGCGTTTCCGCAGCGTGAGGTCGCGCGGAGGGTTCGGTCGCCGTTCCAATGTCCGATTTCTTTGACGGCTGAGATCGATCAAGGTTCCCTTGCGTTGTCTCGTCGCACGACATTGGTGGTCTGCGGGTGGAACCGTGGGCCAGGCCACGGGAGACGAGAATGAAGATCACCGCCATCGAGACGCTGCGCACGGAAGAGTTCGCCAATGTCATCTGGGTGCGCGTGCATACGGATGGCGAACTCATCGGCCTTGGCGAGACGTTCTATGGCGCCGGTGCGGTGGAGGCCCATATCCACGAGACGCTGGCGGCCCGTCTGCTCGGGCGTGATCCGCTGCGCATCGAGGCCATCCATCGCGACATGCTGAACCTGCCGATGGCGCAGTCGTCCACCGGCGTCGAATATCGCGCGGCGTCCGCGATCGACATCGCGCTGTGGGACGTGTTCGGCAAGGTCTGCGGCCAGCCGGTGCACCAGATGCTCGGCGGCCTCTGCCGCGACCGCCAGCGCATCTACAACACCTGCGCCGGCACGCGCTACGTCCGCTCGTCCAACATCCGGCCGGTGTCGAACTGGAGCCTCGAAACCAAGGGACGCTACGAGGATCTCGACGCCTTCATGAACCGCGCCGATGCGCTTGCCGAGGATCTGCTGGCGAGCGGCATCTCGGCGATGAAGATCTGGCCGTTCGATCCGGCGGCGCAGGAGAACGAGGGCCTGTTCATCACGGCAGCTCAGATGAAGGCGGCGGTGGCGCCGTTCGAGAAGATCCGCAAGGCGGTCGGCGACCGCATGGAGATCATGGTCGAGCTGCACTCCCTTTGGAATCTTCCGACGGCGAAGCAGATCGCGCGCGTGCTGGAAGACTATCAGCCGACCTGGTACGAGGATCCGATCCGCATGAACTCGCCGCAGGCGCTGGCCGAGTTCGCGCGCGCGACCGACGTGTGGGTGACCGCCAGCGAGACGCTCGGCTCGCGCTATCCCCACAAGGACATGCTCGATCGCGATGCGGTCCACGTCGTCATGGCCGATCTGTGCTGGACCGGCGGGCTCACGGAGGGGCGCAAGATCGCCGCGCTGGCGGAGACCTATCACCGGCCGTTCGCGCCGCATGACTGCATCGGCCCGGTCGGCTTCGTCGCCGCGGTGCACATGTCGTTCAGCCAGCCGAACACCTTGATCCAGGAGTCGGTGCGCGCCTTCTACAACGGCTGGTACAATGAGCTGGTCACAACGATGCCGGAGATCAGGGACGGGTATGTCTATCCGATGCAAGAGCCGGGGCTCGGCGTGGAGCTCACGCCGTCGGTGTTCGAGCGGCCTGATCTCATGGTGCGGCGGAGCGAAGCCTAGCTTAGCGCCGCCTGGCGCGTCTGTGCCACCGTCGCGCGGGCGCCTTGCTTGAATAGGCTATCGAGCGCGGTCTCGACCGCCGACGTGAAGCGGGGATCCCTCCGCAAGTCGCTGCCGAACACCGACGTGAGCGACAGCAGCGCGGGTACGAGCCGCTGCGCCACTGGTCCGGCGTCATCCGCCAGCGCACGCAATTGCGTCGACAGGGGATCGCGCAGATCGATCGGCCGGCGCTGCTCGTCAGTGCCGCTGACGTAACGCATCCACCCGGCGACGGCGAGGGCGAGGCAGGTGATCGGCAGGTCGCGCGCGAGCCGGTCACTGATCGTGCCGAGCAGGCGCTGCGGCAGCTTCTGCGAGCCGTCCATCGCGATCTGCGCCGTGCGGTGCTTCAGTGCCGGATTGCGGAAGCGCTGCAACAGCGCGGCGCGATAGGCTGCGACGTCGAAGCCGCCGAGAGCAGGCAAGGTCGGTGTGACCTCCTCGCGCATCATGTCCTCGACGAGGCCGGCGAGATCCGGCTCGGACATGGCGGCGGCAACCGTCTCGCAGCCCATGAGATAGCCGAGATAAGCAAGCGTCGAATGTGCGCCGTTGAGCAGCCGCAGCTTCATCAGCTCGAACGGCGCGACGTCGCGCACGAACTGCGCGCCGCTGATGTCCCACGCCGGGCGAGCGCCGCCGAGATCGTCCTCGATGACCCATTGGCTGAATGGCTCGGTGACAACAGGCCACGCGTCGAGAAGGCCGATCGCGGCGCTGACATCGGCCCGATCGGCATCGGTGGTAGCCGGCACGATGCGGTCGACCATGGTCGAGGGAAAGCGGACGTTGTCGGCGATCCACCGGGCGAGATCGCGATCCACCAGCTCGGCAAAGGCGATGGCGAGGCCGCGCAAGGTGTGACCATTGGCGGGGAGATTGTCGCAGGCCAGCACAGTGTAGGGCGGCAGGCCGTGCAGCCGCCGCAACCGCAGGCCGCTCACGATGAAGCAGAGCGTCGTTCGCGGCAGGCCCAAATTGCTGATGTCGTGCTGAATGTCCGGATCATCGGCGCGCAGTGCGCCAGTGGCCGGATCGTGGCTGTAGCCCTTCTCGGTCACGGTCGTGGAGACGATCCGCACCGCGGGATCCGCGAGGCGCGCGAGCAGGCCCGCGGGATCTTCCGGCGCCACGGCCAAGCCGGTGAGCGCGCCGATGATACGGAGCTGATGGCCTTCGCCGTTGCTCGCCGTGACGCTGTAGAGCCCGCCCTGCGGCTCCAGGGCATCGCGGGTCTCCGGCGAGCGCAAGGAGACGCCGAGGATGCCCCAGCGCGGATCGTGCTTCAGCAGGCCGTCCGTGTAGACCGCCTGGTGGCCGCGATGAAAGGCGCCAAGGCCGAGATGGACGATGCCGGTGGCGACCGCCGCGCGGTCATAGTCCGGCTTGATGATGCTGGCCGGCAGGCGGTGGAGCGTGGTGGGGCTGAGCCGATCCATGTGCGGACGTCAGAAGATCAGCTGCACTTTGCAGCATTCGGTTGGGTTGTGCTCGAACGTGTCGAACGCGGTGGCGTAGGCATCGAGGTCGAAACGGTGGGTGATCAGCCGCTCCGGCTGCAAGGTGCCGCAGGCGAACCAGTCGATCACCTTGCCGAACTTGCCACTGTTCAATCGCGAGGCGTGGATCGCGAGCTCCTTGGCGGTGACCTTCTGCTGCACGATGGTCGACGGCTCGGCCGAGAAGCCGAGCAGGCCGATCCGCGCGGCGGGCGAGGCGATCTCGATGGCCTCGGTGAGAATGGCAGGATGGCAGGCGGCATCGATGATCAGCGTGGGCCGGATGCCGGCGTTTGCGAGTGCCGCGGGCAGGGCGCTCTGCGCCGTGTTGACGACGATGTCGGCGCCGCTGTGCCGCGCGGCCTCAAGGCGCGCGTCGATACGGTCGGTGACGATCAGCTGCTTCACGCCATAGACGTGCTTGAGCACCTGGATCACCGTCAGCCCGATCGGGCCCGCGCCATAGACCAGCGCGACATCGGAGGCGAACACGCGGGTGTGGTCGGTGATGTTGGCGGCGATCGAGAACGGCTCGACCAGCGGCGCCTTGTCGTCGTCGACGCTATCAGGCAGCAGATGCGCGTTCTCGGCCGGCACGCAGGCATATTCGGAGAAGCCGCCGTCGCGATGCACGCCGAGCACGGCGAGCTCCGCGCAGACATTGGGCCGTCCGACCGAGCAGGGATAGCAGGTGCCGCAGGAGACCACGGGATCGACCACCACGCGGGCGCCGAGCCGCGCGTTTACGCCCTCGCCGAGCTTGTCGATGCGGCCGAAGAACTCGTGGCCGATCACGCGCGGATAGCGCGCGAACGGGTTGCTGCCGTGCAGGATATGGATGTCGGAGCCGCAGATGCCGGCGCGCTCGACCTTGATGCGGACCTCGCCGGCGGCAGGCTCGGGAGTGGCGCGGGTTTCGATCGACAGGCGGCCGGGCCGCTCCACCACGAGGCTCTTCACGCGTCGCTCCCTTCGTCTGAGCTCATCTCGGCGGTGAGCCGAGGTCGTATAGCAATCCCAAAACTTGGATACAAGTTATCTGTTGAAACGTATTTTGGTATCCCTTATAGGCTTGGGGGATAGGTATGACATACAAAAGGTCCCCAAGCGGGCCGGCAGGGGAGGTTTGCCAATGTCGTCAGCCACATTCATGTCCCGTCGCCGCTTCGTCGGCACCGCGCTCGCAAGCGCCTCGGCGCTCGCGTTCGGTCCCGCGCAGGCGCAGTCGGCCAAATATCGGCTGCGCTACGGCACCGCGTTTCCGGCCACGCATCCCGGCGTCGTCCGCATCATCGAGGCGTCGGAGTTCATCAAGAAGCAGACCAACGGGCTGGTTGACCTGCAGGTCTATCCGAACAGCCAGCTCGGCAGCGAGCCCGACATGTTCTCGCAGGTGCGCTCCGGCGCGCTCGACTTCATGTCGACCTCCGGCGTGAACCAGACGGTGGTGCCGATCGGCGGCATCAATGCAGTCGCCTTCGCATTCGAGAGCTACGACCAGGTCTGGTCGGCCATGGATGGCGATCTCGGCAATCACGTCCGCGGCGAGTTCGCCAAGGTCGGCCTGCACGTGCTGCCGAAATGCCTCGACAACGGCTATCGCAACATCACCTCCGGCGCCAAGCCGATCGCATCGCCGGACGACCTCAAGGGCTTCAAGATCCGCGTCCCCGGCAATCCGCTGTGGTTGACCCTGTTCAAGACCCTCGGCGCCGCGCCGACGCCGATCAATTTCGGCGAGCTCTATGCGGCGCTGCAGACTCGCATCGTCGACGGCCAGGAGAATCCGTTGGCGCTGATCCAGAGTGCGAAGCTTTACGAGGTGCAGAAGTATATCGCGTTGTCCGGCCATATCTGGGATGGCCACTACATCTTCGCCAATACGATGCGCTGGGGCAGCCTGCCGGCCGACGTTCGCGACGTCGTCACCGCGGCGCTGTCGGATGCGGCCGTGAAAGAGCGGCAGGACATCCAGAGCTTCAACGAGAAGGCGCAGGCCGAGATGCAGGGCGCCGGCGTCACCTTCAACAAGGTCGATACCAAGCCGTTCCGCGACGCGCTGCGCACTGCCGGCTTCTACACGGAATGGAAGACGAAGTTCGGCGCCGAGGCGTGGGGCCTGCTCGAGAAGTCAGTGGGGCAGCTCTGAGGCGTTCGTGCTTGCCGCCGTCGTTCGAGACGCCCGCCTGTGGCGGGCTCCTCGGGGACGAGGGCTGACGGCGTGGCACGACGAGACCCTCCCGGCGAGGAGCGTCGCACGTGCGACGCGTCTCGACCATGAGGCCGAGCTGATAATGATGCGCTCGCGTTGACCGGGGAGAATGCAATGGCCGTTGACATCACAGCGACGACCTCCGCGCCATCGCATGGCGCATTCGCGCGATTCGATCAGGTGCTCGGCCGCACGGTCGAGGCCTTGGCCGCCGCGCTCGTCGTAGCAGAGCTCGTCCTGCTCGGCGCTGCGACCGCCGCACGCTACCTCTTCAATGCGCCCTTGATCTGGTCGGACGAGCTCGCCACCGTGCTGTTCGTCTGGCTGGCGATGCTCGGCGCGGTGGTGGCGCTGCGCCGCACCGAGCACATGCGGCTGACCGCCTTCGTGCGCAACCTGTCGCCGGCGTGGCGGGCGCGCACGGATGCGCTCGGCCTGATGCTGGTCTGCACCGTGCTGGTCGCGCTGGTGATGCCGTCCTGGCATCATCTCGACAGCCATCTGATCGCCAAGATGCCGGTGCTCGAAATCAGCGAGGGCTATCGCGAAGCGGCCATGCTGTTGGGCGTGCTGCTGATGCTACTCACGGCGGTCGACCGGCTGATCCAACAGGCCACGCTGCCGCAGATCATCGGCGCGCTGGCTGTCGTGCTCGCAGGCGCCGGGGCGCTGTATGCGGCCGCGCCTGTCCTGGAGGATCTCGGCAACTACAATCTCTTCATCTTCTTCTTCGTCCTCGTCGCCGGCGCGATGGTGATCGGCACGCCGATCGCTTTCGCCTTCCTGCTCGCCACCGTCGCCTATCTGCATTTCAGCACCACGGTGCCGGTCCTCATCGTGCCCGGCCGCGTCAGCGAGGGCATGTCGCATATGGTGCTGCTGGCAGTGCCGATGTTCGTGCTGCTCGGGGCGCTGATCGAGATCGCAGGGCTGGCGCGCGCGATGATCCTGTTCCTGGTCTCGCTGATCGGCCATCTCCGCGGCGGCCTGCAATATGTGCTGCTCGGCGCGATGTATCTGGTCTCCGGCATCTCCGGCGCCAAGGCCGCCGACATGGCCGCCGTCGCGCCGGCACTGTTTCCGGAGATGAAGCAGCGCGGCAGCCGCGAGGGCGATCTGGTCTCGCTGCTGTCGGCCTCAGCCGTGATGTCGGAGACGATCCCGCCCTCGATCGTGCTGATCACGGTGGGCTCGGTGACCGGCGTGTCGATCGCCGCCTTGTTCACCGGTGATCTGCTGCCAGCGGTGGTCGGGCTCCTTGCATTGTCAGTCGTGGTCTATCTGCAGACCCGCAAGGAGGACATGAGCGGCGCGCAGCACTTCGATGCCAAGACGCGGCTGAAGCTGTTCGCGATCTCGATCCCCGGCCTCGGCCTGCCGATCGTGATCCGCTCGGCGGTGGTCGAAGGCGTCGCCACTGCGACGGAGGTCGCCGCCATCGGCGTGATCTACACCGTGCTGGTCGGCATCTTCGTCTACCGGCAGTTCGACTGGAAGCGTGTCTATCCGATCCTGGTCGATACGGCCTCGCTGTCAGGGGCGATCCTGCTCGTCGTGGGAGCCGCCACCGGCATGGCCTGGGCGCTGACCCAGTCCGGCTTCTCGCAGCAGCTCGTCGACCTCATGGTCGCCGTGCCCGGTGGCCGCTGGGGTTTTCTGCTGATCTCGGCGCTCGCCTTCGTCGTGCTCGGCAGCGTGCTCGAAGGCGTGCCGGCTGTCGTGCTGTTCGGGCCGCTGCTGTTTCCGATCGCGCGCATGATGGGCGTGCACGAGGTGCACTATGCGATCATCGCGGTGTTCGCGATGGGGCTCGGCCTGTTCACGCCGCCATTCGGCGTCGGCTTCTATCTCGCTTGCGCGATCGGCCGCGCCTCGCCCGATGAGGTCATCCGCCACGTCTGGCCGCATCTCGCCGCGCTGCTCGTGGCACTGCTGCTGATCGTGTTCCTGCCGTGGATCTCGATCGGCTTCCTGTGAATCGGATAGACTGCCGCCATGGATGACGATCAGACACCGCTGACGCGATTGGACGGCAAGGCCGGGCGGCGGCTCGCCGACCAGGTCTATGAGCGGCTGCTCGAGGACATCGTCTCCGGCGCGCTGCCGCCGGGCACGCCGATGGCCGAGCTCGACCTGTGCGAGCGGCTCGGCGTCAGCCGCACCCCCGTGCGCGAGGCCTTGATCAAGCTTGCCGACGTCGATCTCGTGCGCATCTATCCGCAGAGCGGCAGCGTCGTGGCGCCGGTGTTGCGCGAGGCTTTCGGCGAGGCGCAGTTCATTCGCGAGCATTTGGAATGCGCGCTGGTTGCGGAAGCCGTGCGCTACATGGATGCGACCTCGCTGCGTGAGCTGACCGAGCTGATCGAGAAACAGAAGGCTGCGGCCGATCCGGCGGAGTTCTACGTCCATGACGAGGCGTTCCATCAGACTATCGCCCGCACCAGCCGGCATCCGCATGTCTGGCAGGTGATCCGGCAGACCAAGATTCATTTCGACCGCGTCCGTCATCTCACCTTGATCGAGGATGCCGGCCATATTCCGCTCCTGATCGCGCAGCATCAGGAGATCCTGGACGGGCTCGCAGCGTGCAACGAGGCCCAGGCGGTGGCGGCGATGCGGCGGCATCTGCGCGAGGTGTTCCGCCGCGCCGACGGCATCTTTGCGCGTCAGGAAGAGATGGCGCAGGCGGAGCCGCGCACCCGCGCCCGGCGGCGGCGTTGATCGCGTGCACTCATTGTTGAAGAGGTGGACGACATGGAACAGACGTGGCGCTGGTTCGGACCCGATGATCCCATCACCCTGCCGCAGGTGCGCCAGACCGGCGCGACCGGGATCGTGACGGCGCTGCATCACATCCCCTACGGCGTGGTGTGGAGCACCGACGAGATCATCAAGCGCATCGGTCTGATCGAGGGCGATTCGTCGCTGCGGCTGCGCTGGAGCGTGGTCGAGAGCCTTCCCGTCTCCGAAGCCATCAAGCTCGGCGAGGGGAATCTCACCGAGCTGTTCGACAACTACCGGCAGTCGCTGCGCAACCTCGCCGCCTGCGGCGTCACCACCGTCTGCTACAATTTCATGGCGGTGCTGGACTGGACCCGCACCGAGCTTGCGCATCGCCTGCCGGGCGGCGCCACCGCGCTGCGCTTCGACATGGATCGCTTCGCGGCGTTCGACTGCTACATCCTTCAGCGCCCAGGCGCGGAGGCGGAGTTCTCCGCCGATGTGCTCGACCGTGCCAAGGCCTGGGTGGCGCAGGCTTCCGAGTCCGACAAGGACCGTCTGCTCGCCACCATCATGGCTGGACTGCCTGGGGCCTATGACCGTTACGACGTGCCCGGCCTGCGCCGCATGCTGGAAAAATATCGCGGCATCGGCCATGCCGAGCTGCGCGCCAACTATGCGCGCTTCCTGCGCGAGGTGGTGCCGACGGCGGAGGAATGCGGCGTCAGCCTGTGCGTGCATCCCGACGATCCGCCGCGCGATCTGTTCGGCCTGCCGCGCGTGGTGTCGTCGGCCGACGACCTTCAGTTCATCGTCGATGCGGCCTCCTCGAAGGCCAACGGCATCACCTTCTGCACCGGTGCGCTCGGCGCCGGCGGCCAGAACAACGTGCCGGCCATGGCCGAGCGCTTCGCCCCACACATTCGCTTCGTGCACCTGCGCAACGTGACGAAGATGCTCGACGGCTCGTTCATGGAGGCGGAGCATCTGCGCGGCGATGTCGACATGGTTAAGGTCGTGACAACGCTGCTCAAGGAGCAGGCGCGCCGCAAAGCCGAGGGCGAGCCGGACTGGCGCATCCCGTTCCGGCCCGATCACGGCCATGAGCTGGCCGACGATATCGGCCGCGGCACCCATCCCGGCTATCCCCTGGTCGGCCGCTTGAAGGGCCTCGCCGAGATCCGCGGCGTGATGACGGCGGTTGCGGCCATCAACCGCTTGCCGGTCTGACCGCGCCGTGATCTAGGATCGACGGACAAGACCAGACAGGTAGACCCGGCCGATGCGTGCCGTCGTGATTCACGCGCCCAAGGACCTGCGCATCGACAACTTTCCGGATCCCGCGCCGGAGGCGGGGCAGGTGCGGGTCAAGATCGCGGCCGGCGGCATTTGCGGCTCGGATCTGCATTACTATCATCATGGCGGTTTCGGCACGGTGCGGATCAAGCAGCCGATGGCGCTGGGCCACGAGATTGCCGGCGTCATCGCGGCCGTCGGCGCCGGTGTGACCGGCCTCTCCGAAGGCACGCGCGTTGCCGTCAACCCGAGCCTGCCTTGCGGCCACTGCGCCTATTGTCGCGAAGGGCTGCGCAACCAGTGCCTGGACATGCGCTTCATGGGCAGCGCGATGCGCGATCCGCACGTGCAGGGCGGTTTCCGCGAGTTCGTCACCGTCGATGCGTCCCAGGCCGTGCCGATCGCGCCATCGCTGTCGCTCGGCGAGGCGGCGATGGCCGAGCCGCTGTCGGTGTGCCTGCATGCCGCGCATCAGGCCGGCTCGCTGCTCGGCAAGCGCGTGCTGGTGACCGGCTGCGGCCCGATCGGCGCGCTGTCGATCCTGGTCGCGCGCTATGGCGGCGCGGCCGAGATCGTTGCGACCGACGTCGCCGAGGCGCCGCTCGCGGTCGCCCGCAAACTCGGCGCCAGCCATGCCGTCAACGTCGCGGCCGAGCCGGCCGCGCTCGATCCGTGGCGCGTGGGCAAGGGCACGTTCGACGTGCTGTTCGAGGCCTCCGGCAACCAGGCCGCGCTGCGGGCGGCGCTCGATGTCATGCGGGCGGGCGGGGTCATCGTGCAGCTCGGGCTCGGCGGCGAAATGACCCTCCCGCTCAACACGCTGGTCACGAAGGAGCTGCAATTGCGCGGCACCTTCCGGTTCGACCGTGAATTCGATCTGGCGGTGCGGCTGATGGGCGAGGGACTGCTCGACGTAAAGCCGCTGATCTCAGCCACGCTGCCGTTCCAGGAGGCAATTTCCGCCTTCGAGCTCGCCAGCGATCGAAGCCGCGCGATGAAGGTTCATTTGACGTTTTGATCGTGGGATTGACGCCGATGAGAGTCGCCTGCATCGGAGAGTGCATGGTTGAGTTCGCGCAGGAGGACGGCAGCCTGTTCAGGCGCGGCTTCGGCGGCGACACGCTCAACACGGCGCTCTATCTGTCCCGGCTCGGCGTGCCCACCTCCTACGTGACCGCCCTTGGCGACGATCCGCTCAGCGCGATGATGTTGGTGGCGTGGCGGGCGGAGGGCATCGACACCTCCGAGGTGCTGCAGGTCGAGGGCCGCGTGCCCGGCCTCTATATGATCGAGCGCGACGCCCGGGGCGAGCGCAGCTTCCTGTATTGGCGCGATCGTGCGCCGGCGCGCGAGCTGTTCGACCGCGCCGATCGCGACATGCTCGACCGGCTCTCGCGCTTCGATTGGATCTATCTCTCCGGCATCAGCTTGTCGCTGTATGGCGAGACCGGCAAAGCCAAGCTGCGTGAGCTGCTCACGGTCGCCCGCAAGCGCGGGGCGCGCGTGGTGTTCGACGGCAACTACCGACCGCGCGGCTGGGCCAGCCGCGAGGTGGCGCAGCGTGCGTTCCGGGCGATCCTGCCGCTGGTCGACATCGCGCTGCCGACGCTCGAGGACGAGCAGATGCTGTTTGGTGACGCCGATGCCTCCGTCTGTCTGCGCCGCTTCAAGGAAGCGGGCGTGGGTGAGGTCGTGGTCAAGCGCGGGCCGCGCGGCTGTCTGATCCATGCCGATGGCGTGCTGGTCGACATCGCGCCGCCCGCCGTGCTGCAGCCGATCGACACCACGGCAGCCGGCGACTCCTTCAACGCGGGCTATCTGGCCGCGCGCATCAAGGGCATGCCGCCGCGCAAGGCGGCGCTGGCAGGGCATCGGCTGGCCGGCGCCGTGATCATGGCGCCCGGCGCGGTGATCCCGGCCACCGCGATGCCGCGGGACATTCTGGCACTGAGCGAGGCATGATGAGCAGTTCGGACAAGCGCGCGAAGCTCGATGCAGTGTTTGCGCTCGCGCCGGTGATTCCGGTGATCACGATCGACGACGCCGCGCAGGCCGTGCCGCTCGCGCGCGCGCTCGTCGCGGGTGGTCTTCGCGTCATCGAGATCACCTTGCGCACGCAGGCCGGACTCGACGCGGCGCGCGCGATCATCAACGAGGTGCCCGACGCGGTCGTCGGCATCGGCACCGTGCTGACGCCGGCGGATTACGAGCGCGCCGCCAATCTCGGCGCTGCGTTTGCGATCAGTCCGGGGATGTCGATTGGATTGCTCGACGCCGCCAACGCCGGCGAACTGCCGTTCGCGCCGGGCATCCAGACGCCGTCGGACCTGATTGCCTGCGTCACGCGCGGCTATGAGTTCGTGAAGTTCTTCCCCGCGGTGCCGGCCGGCGGGCTCGCCGCGCTCGACGCATTGGCGGGGCCGTTCCCGAACGTACGCTTCTGTCCGACCGGCGGCATCAATGCCGGCAACGCCGCGCAGTGGCTCGCGCACAAGAAGGTCGTTGCGATCGGTGGCTCCTGGATCGCGCCGGCGGCGGACATCAAGGCGGCGGCCTGGGCCGCCATCGAGCAGCGCGCGCGCGACGCGACGACGCTGCGTTAAGCCTCTTTTACCTCTGATTGCAGTTTGATCTGCTGCCGATTTCCGGAAGTGCTCCGCTGCGCATCCGCGCGGGCTGTGCAAAGATCCCTCAAAAAGTATTACAGTCAAATAATATGACTAGTCAGGCCGGAGGTTCCGTGGAATAACGGCCCCGTCAGCCTGGCGGCTGGCGCGAACGGTGCGAAGACACCGCTATCAAGCGGCGCCGCATCTACAACAGATACTCTTGTGGGAGAGAACGCCTGATGAATTTGAAAGCCCTTTTTGCGGCCTCGGCAACGGCCGCCCTGCTGCTTGCGACCTCCGCCAGCGCCGCTGAGCTGACCGTCGGCTTTTCGCAGATCGGATCCGAGTCCGGCTGGCGCGCCGCCGAGACCTCGGTCTCGAAGTCGGAAGCGACCAAGCGCAAGATCAACCTGAAGATCGCCGACGCCCAGCAGAAGCAGGAAAACCAGATCAAGGCGATCCGCTCCTTCATCGCGCAGGGTGTGGACGCCATCTTCCTCGCGCCGGTCGTGGCCTCGGGCTGGGACGCCGTGCTGAAGGAAGCCAAGGAAGCCAAGATCCCGGTCGTGCTGCTCGACCGCGACATCGATCCCTCCGGCAAGGACCTCTATCTGACCGCCGTCACCTCCGACAGCGTGCATGAAGGCGCGGTCGCCGGCGAGTGGCTCGCCAAGACCGTGGCCGGCAAGGACTGCAACGTCGTCGAGTTGCAGGGCACGGTTGGCGCCAGCGTCGCCACCAACCGCAAGAAGGGCTTCGACTCCGTCGTCGCCAAGAACGCCAATCTGAAGGTCGTGCGCAGCCAGACCGGCGACTTCACCCGCGCCAAGGGCAAGGAAGTGATGGAGAGCTTCATCAAGGCGGAGAACGGCGGCAAGTCGATCTGCGCCGTCTATGCCCATAACGACGACATGATGGTCGGCGCGATCCAGGCGATGAAGGAAGCCGGCCTCAAGCCGGGCAAGGACATCCTGACCGTCTCGATCGACGCGGTTCCGGACATCTTCAAGGCGATTGCCGCGGGCGAAGCCAATGCGACCGTCGAGTTGACGCCGAACATGGCCGGCCCGGCCTTCGACGCCATCGTTGCCTTCAAGGAGAAGGGTACGGTCCCGCCGAAGTGGATCCAGACCGAGTCGAAGCTCTACACGTCGGCTGACGAGCCGATGAAGGTCTACGACAGCAAGAAGGGCCTGGGCTACTGAGTCCAGGATCCCGCCGTCGTCCTGGCCTGGTGCGCAATTGCGCACCTGGAGCCAGGACCCATAACCACCGGCTTTGATGAGGTTCGCGGTATTGGCCAAGTGCCTCAATCGACCCTTCCGCGGTATGGGTCCCGGCTTTCGCCGGGACGACGGAGATAGCTCCCTGGCGTCCGCGCGTGTCGCGGACGCCGGACCGTTGGCCAAGTAGTCCGTGTAGTTCGTCATGTCTGATCCTTCAGCTCCGCCGGCCAGCCGTCCAGCCCTGCTGGACATCCGTGGTCTGTCGAAGAGCTTCGGTACGCTGAAAGCACTCGATGGCGTCGACTTCACCCTCGGTGAGGGCGAGATCCATGCGCTGCTGGGCGAGAACGGCGCCGGCAAGTCGACGCTCATCAAGGTGGTCACCGGCGTGTTCGCGCGTGATGCCGGCACTGTCCGGCTCGCTGGTCGCGAGATCGCGCCGCGCTCGGCCAAGGACGCCGTCGATGCCGGCATCGCCACCGTCTATCAGGAAGTAAACCTGCTGCCGAATCTGTCGGTGGCGCAGAATCTCTATCTCGGCCGCCAGCCGACGCGCTTCGGCGTCGTGCGCGAGGGCGAGATGAAGCGGCGCGCGCGTGCGCTGCTGCTCGACTACGGCCTGGATATCGATGTCGGCGCGCCGCTTTCCAGCTACTCGGTCGCGGTCCAGCACATCACGGCGATCGCGCGCGCGGTCGATCTGTCGGCGCGCGTGCTCATCCTCGACGAGCCGACCGCGAGCCTCGACCGCCACGAGGTCGAAATCCTGTTCAGCGTGATGCGCAAGCTGGCGGATCGTGGCATCGGCATCGTGTTCGTCAGCCATTTCCTCGACCAGGTCTATGAGATCTGCGACCGTGTCACCGTGCTGCGCAACGGCCGGCTGATCGGCAGCCGCGACATCGCCGACCTGCCGCGGCTCGATCTCATCAGGATGATGCTGGGCCGCGAGCTTGCCGAGACCACCCATGAGCGTGCGGCGAGCCAGCCCGACACGGCGCGCGAGGTCTGCGTCAGCTTCAAGAATTTCGGCAAGCAGGGGTACGTCGCGCCATTCGATCTGGAGCTGCGCCGCGGCGAGGTCGTCGGGCTCGCCGGCCTGCTCGGCTCCGGTCGCACCGAGACCGCGCGGCTGGTGTTCGGCGCAGAGCGCGCTGACAGCGGTGAAGCCACGATCGACGGCAAGGCGATCAAGCTGAATTCGCCGCGCGACGGGGCAGGCTTCGGCTTCGGCTACTGCCCGGAGGAGCGCAAGACCGAGGGCATCGTCGCCGACCTCACCGTGCGCGAGAACATCGTGCTGGCGCTGCAGGCGCGGCGCGGGCTGCACCGTCCGCTGTCGCGGCGCGAGCAGGACGAGATCGCGATGCGCTACATCCGCATGCTCGACATCCGGCCGCCGGACCCGGAGCGGCCGATCGGGCTATTGTCCGGCGGCAATCAGCAGAAGGCGCTGCTTGCTCGCTGGCTGGCGACCTCGCCGAAGCTGCTGGTGCTGGACGAGCCCACGCGCGGCATCGATGTCGGCGCGCATGCCGAGATCATCCGTCTCGTCCGTGAGCTGTGCGACCAGGGCTTGGCGCTGCTGGTCATCTCCTCCGAGCTCGACGAGATCGTCACCTACTCGAACCGCGTCGTGGTGCTGCGTGATCGCGAACATGTCGAGGAGCTGAAGGGCGACGCCATCGAGGTCTCCAGCATTCTCGCGGCCATTGCCGCCGACACCGCGCCGGCGCACGAGGCCGCATCATGACGCTCCGCATTCCCCGCCGCGGCATGGCCCAGGCCTTGGCGCTGATCATCATCCTGATGATCGACCGCCTGGTGTCGCCGCAGTTCTTCAACCTGCATCTGCAGGATGGCCGCCTGTTCGGCAGCGTCATCGACGTGCTCAATCGCGGCACGCCGGTGGCGCTGCTGTCGCTCGGCATGGTGCTGGTGATCGCGACCGGCGGCATCGATCTCTCGGTCGGCGCCGTCATGGCGATCGCGGGTGCCACCGCGGCGAGCCTCGCCGATACGCATTCACTGCCGGTCGTGCTCGCGTCGGCGCTCGCCGTCGGCCTTGCCTGCGGGCTGTGGAACGGCATTCTCGTCGCCGTGCTGCGCATCCAGCCGATCGTCGCCACGCTCATTCTGATGGTCGCGGGTCGCGGCATTGCGCAGCTCATCACCGAGGGCCGCATCGTCACGTTCACCTCGCCGGATCTCGTGTGGATGGGCAACGGCGCCGTGCTCGGCCTGCCGACACCGGTCGTGATCGCGTTGGGCATGCTGCTGGTGACGGCAACGGTCGTGCGCGGCAGCGCGCTCGGGCTCCTGATCGAGGCGACCGGCGGCAATGCCCGCGCCAGTGAGCTCTCAGGCGTCGGCACCCGCGCGATGATCCTCTCGGTCTACGTCTGGTGCGGCCTGTGCGCGTCGCTCGCCGGCGTCATCGCCGCGGCCGACATCATGGGCGCCGATGCCAACAACGCGGGACTCTGGCTTGAGCTTGATGCGATCCTCGCGGTCGTGATCGGCGGCACGTCGCTGTTCGGCGGCCGCTTCAGTCTCGTTCTGGCGGTGGCCGGCGCGCTGATCATCCAGGCCATGAACACCGGCATTCTCCTCTCGGGCTATCCACCGGAGCTCAATCTGCTGGTCAAGGCCGTCGTCGTGCTGGCCGTGCTGCTGGCGCAGTCGCCGCGGCTCGGCGATCTCTCGCGCTTCACCGCGCGCTGGCGGAGGACCAAGCCATGAAGGCCTCGACCTCGGTTGCGATCACAGCCTTCGTGCTGGTCGCCGGCTTTGTGCTGTGCGCGCTGCAATTCCCGAACATCGCCTCGACTCGCGTGGTCGCCAATCTGCTCACCGACAACGCCTTCCTCGGTATCGTCGCGGCCGGTATGACCTTCGTCATCATCTCCGGCGGCATCGATCTCTCGGTGGGCTCGGTGATCGGCTTCACCACCGTGTTCACGGCGCTCGCGATCGAGCGCTGGGGCATTCCGCCGCTCGCCGCCTTCGCAATGGTGCTGGTGCTGTGCGCGCTGTTCGGCGCCGCGATGGGCACCGTCATCCATGTCTTCGAGCTGCCGCCCTTCATCGTGACGCTGGCCGGCATGTTCCTGGCCCGCGGCGTCAGCTTCCTGCTCTCGACCGAGTCAATTCCGATCACTGCGCCGATCTACAGTGCCGTTTCGGATTTCGCGATCAGGCTGCCCGGCGGCGGCCGGCTCACCGCGATCGCGATTGCGATGCTCGTCATCCTCGTCGTATGCGCGCTGCTGCTGCACCTGACGCGATTCGGCGCCAACGTCTACGCCCTCGGCGGCAGCCGCGCGGCGACCGCACTGATGGGCATTCCGGTCGGGCCGATGACCATCCGCATCTATATGCTGTCCAGCGTGCTTGCGGGCCTCGCGGGCATCGTCTTCTCCTTCTATACCGCGGCCGGCTATTCGCTGTCGGCCGTCGGTGTCGAGCTCGATACCATTGCGGCCGTCGTGATCGGCGGAACCTTGTTGACCGGCGGGCAGGGCACCGTCATCGGCACCTTCCTTGGCGTCCTGATCCAGGGCATGATCCAGACCTACATCAACTTCGACGGCACGCTGTCGAGCTGGTGGACCAAGATCGCCACGGGGGTTCTGTTGTTCGTCTTCATTGCGCTGCAGCAAGGTCTGATGGCGCTCGCGCGCCGCTCATCCGTCAAGCCCGCAGGGGCCAAGCTGGCGGGCGCCAAGCCTGCTGACGTCACGCCGGCGGGGGCGCCGACATGACGTCGTCGCACATCGTCTCGATCCCGACGCGCCGTGCGCATTCCAACCACGCCGAGGTCGCCCGCAGCATCGGCATCGACATCATCTCGGGCCGTCTCGGCGAGGGCGCGCGGCTGCCGGGCGACGCCGAGCTGACGGCGACGTTCGGCGTCTCCAGGCCGGTGCTGCGCGAGAGCGTCAAGACGCTGGTCGCGAAAGGCCTGCTCTCGACCAAGGCGCGCGTCGGCACCGTCGTGCGCGAGCGCTCCGCCTGGAACATGTTCGATCCGGACGTGCTGGCGTGGCACCTCGACGCAGGGATCGACAAGCGCTTCCTCGCCGATCTCGCCGAGATCCGGCTGGCGATCGAGCCGCGCGCGGCCGCCCTCGCGGCCGAACGCCGCACGGATGACGATGTCGCAGAAATGCGCAAGGCGATGGCGCAGATGGAGCGCGAGCCGTCGACCTCGGTAGCGTTCGCCGAGGCCGATCTGGCCCTGCACATTGCGGTCGCCAACGCCTCCGGCAATCCCTTCATGCGCTCGATCGGCGCGGTCATCGAAGCGGCGCTGCGCGCCTCCTTCGTGTTGAGCGCACCGGTCGAGACCGCCGATCGCGACACAGTGCTGGTCTGGCACCAGCGCATCATCGATGCGATCGCCAATGGAGACCCCGAGGGCGCCTCGGAAGCCATGATCGAAGTCATCTACAACGGCCGGCGGCGTCACGCGCAATCGGCTGCACGAACGGACCAGGAATGAGCAACGACAAATCAGACAAGCAGCTGCGCAGCCAGGCGTGGTTCGGCCGCCAGGACAAGATGGGCTTCTATTATCGCTCATTCCTGAAGAACAGCGGCACGCCGCAGGACCGCTTCGAGGGCCGTCCGGTCATCGGCATCTGCAACACCTGGTCGGAGCTGACGCCCTGTAACGCGCATTTCCGCGTCATCGCTGAGCATGTCCGCCAGGGCGTGCTCGATGCCGGCGGCTATCCCTTGGAATTCCCGGTCTCCTCGCTCGGCGAGGTGACGATGCGTCCCACCGCGATGCTGTTCCGCAACCTCGCTTCGATGGACGTCGAGGAAGCGATCCGCGCGCATCCGCTCGACGGCGTCGTGCTGCTGATGGGCTGCGACAAGACCACGCCGGCGCTCTTGATGGGCGCGGCCTCGGCCGACCTGCCGGCGATCGGCGTCTCCGGCGGTCCGCAATTGCGCGGCGTCTATCGCGGCCAGATTATCGGCTCCGGGACCAACATCATCTCGATGAGCGAGCAGCTGCGCGCCGGCGAGATCACCTTGAAGGAATTCCACGAGGCCGAGGCGGGCATGAACCGCTCCGCCGGCAGCTGCATGACCATGGGCACGGCCTCGACAATGGCCTCGATGGTCGAGGCGCTGGGCATCGGCCTGCCGGAGAACGCGGCGATCCCCGCGGCCGACGCGCGCCGCAATTTGCTGGCCCGCATGGCCGGCCGGCGGATCGTCGAGATGGTCAATGAGGACCTCAAGCCGTCGGACATTCTGACGCGCCAAGCGTTCGAGAACGCGATTCGCACGCTGGCGGCGATCGGCGGCTCGACCAACGCGGTCGTGCATCTGCTCGCCATCGCCGGCCGCATCGGCGTCGAGCTCACGCTCGATGATTTCGACCGGCTGTGCCGCGACGTGCATTGCCTCGTCGACCTGATGCCGTCGGGGCGCTTCCTAATGGAGGACTTCTACTATGCCGGCGGCCTGCCGGCCGTGCTGCGCGCGCTCGGCGAGCGCGGCCTGCTGCACAAAGATGCACGCACCGTCAACGGCAAGACGCTGTGGGACAACGTCGCCGAGGCCCCGAACTATAATGCCGAGGTGATCACGCCGTTCGAGACGCCGTTCAAGACGGAAGCCGGCATCGCCATCCTCAACGGCAACCTCGCGCCGAACGGCGCGGTCATAAAGCCGTCGGCGGCCTCGCCGGAGCTGATGAACCACACCGGGCGCGCCGTGGTGTTCGAGAGCGTCGAGGAGATGCATGACGCCGTCGACGACGACAATCTCGACATCGACGCGTCCTCCATCATGGTGCTGAAGAATTGCGGTCCGAAGGGTTATCCGGGCATGGCCGAGGTCGGCAACATGCCGCTTCCGGCGAAGGTGCTGCGCCAGGGCGTGCGCGACATGATCCGCATTTCCGACGCGCGCATGTCCGGTACGGCCTATGGCACGGTGGTGCTGCACGTCGCCCCCGAGGCCACCGTCGGCGGACCGCTGGCGCTGGTGAAGAACGGCGACATGATCACGCTCGACGTTCCCGGCCGCCGGCTGCACCTGCATGTCAGCGACGAGGAGCTCGCCGCGCGCCGCGCCGCGTGGACGCCGCCGAAGCCGCACGCCGATCGCGGCTATCAGAAGCTCTACATCGATCACGTGCTGCAGGCCGATCGCGGCGTGGATTTCGACTTCCTGGTCGGCCGCACCGGCTCGCCGGTGCCGCGCGACAATCACTAAGAGGTGCCCATGACCGCTTCCGCCAAAAAGCTCTACAAGGGCGTCTTCCCGGTCGCACCGACCGTCTTCGACGCTGACGGCCGCCTCGATCTCGACGGCCAGAAGCGCGCAATCGACTTCATGATCGATGCGGGCTCGCACGGCATCTGCATCCTCGCGAATTTCTCCGAGCAGTTCGTGCTGACCGATGATGAGCGCGATCTCGTCATGACCACGGTGCTGGAGCATGTCGCCGGCCGCGTGCCGGTGATCGTCACGACCACGCATTTCTCGACCTTCGTCTGCGCCGAGCGCTCGCGCCGCGCGCAGGACAAGGGCGCTGCGATGGTCATGGTGATGCCGCCCTATCACGGCGCGACGTTCCGTGTGCCCGAAAGCTCGATCTACGAGTTCTATCGCGGCGTGTCGGATGCGATCTCGATTCCGATCATGGTGCAGGACGCGCCGGTCGCGGGTACGCCGCTGTCGGTGCCGCTGCTCGCGCGCATGGCCAAGGAGATCGAGAACCTCGCCTATTTCAAGATCGAGGTGCCGCGCGCCGCTGACAAGCTGCGCGCGCTGATCGAGGCGGGCGGCGCCGACATCCAGGGCCCGTGGGACGGCGAGGAGGCGATCACCCTGATGGCCGATCTCGACGCCGGTGCCACTGGCGCGATGACCGGTGGCGGCTATCCCGACGGCATCCGAAAGATCATCGATCCCTACTTCGCAGGCGATCGCGACGCTGCGGCCGCTGCCTATGAGCGCTGGCTGCCGCTGATCAACTACGAGAACCGGCAGTGCGGGCTTGCGACCTGCAAGATCCTGATGAAGGAGGGCGGCGTGATCAAGCACGACACGTTGCGCGCGCCGCAGCCACCGATCCATCCGGCGACACAAAAGGGCCTGATCGAGATCGCGCGCCGGCTCGATCCGCTCGTGTTGCGCTGGGGACGCTGAGCCATGAGCGAACTTCGTGTCGCCATCGTCGGCTTCGGCAAGATCGCCAAAGACCAGCACGTGCCGGCGATCGCCGGCACCGACGGCGTAACCTTGACGGCGGTGGCGAGTCGCAACGCGTCGCTGCCCGGCCTGCCGCATTTCGGCTCGATCGAGGAGCTGCTGCGCGACGGGCCGGAGATCGATGCGGTGTCGCTGTGCACGCCGCCGCAGGTCCGCCGCGCCCAGGCGCTGGTCGCGCTCGAGGCCGGCAAGCATGTGATGCTGGAGAAGCCGCCGGGCGCGGCCGTGAGTGAGCTCGATCCGCTGGTCACGCTGGCTGCCAAGAAGCAGCGCACGCTGTTCGCGACCTGGCACTCGCGCTACGCGCCCGCCGTTGAACCCGCGCGGGCGTGGCTGGCGTCGCGCGAGATCCGCAGCGTTCGCATCGACTGGAAGGAGGACGTCCGCGTCTGGCATCCCGGTCAGGCCTGGATCTGGCAGCCAGGCGGGCTCGGCGTGTTCGATCCAGGGATCAACGCGCTGTCGATCCTGACGCGCATCCTGCCCGAGCCGGTGTTCGTCACCGAGGCCGAGCTGTCGTTCCCGTCCAACTGCCAGGCGCCGATCGCAGCCAATCTCTTGATGTCCACGGCGAGCGAGTTGCCGATCGCGGCCGAGTTCGACTTCCGCCAGACGGGGCCGCAGAGCTGGGACATCCGCATCGAGACCGACGCCGGACAGCTGAAGCTGTCCTTGGGCGGCGCGCGGATGACCTTGGATGACCAGGTCATGATCGACGAGAAGGAACGGGAATATCCCGGCCTCTACCGCCGCTTCGTCGAGCTGACCAAGACCGGCGCAAGCGACGTCGACCTGGCGCCGCTGCGTCTGGTGGCCGATTCCTTCCTGCTCGGCCGCCGCAACATCGTCGAGCCGTTCGAGGACTAAGCCATGGCAGAGCCACGGATCACCAGGGATGTGTTTGGCAGCCTGCCTGATGGCCGCGAGGTCGAGCGCGTCACCTTGCATGGCGCCGGCGGCTTCGAGGCGCGGATCATCACCTTCGGCGCCGCGCTGCAGGCGCTGCTGGTGCCGGATGCGCATGGCGCCGTCGATGATGTCGTGCTCGGCCATGACGACCTCTTGAGCTACGTCAAGCTCCGCAAGTTCTTCGGCGCCACGGTCGGGCGCTATGCCAACCGCATCGCCGGTGCGCGCTTCACGCTCGATGGCGATGACGTGCGGCTGGAGGCCAATGACGGCGCGCATGCGCTCCATGGCGGTCCCGATGGCTTCGATCGCAAGCTCTGGCAGATCGTCGCGACCGAGGACGGCGAGCAGCCCTCGGTCACATTGCTCTATGTCAGCCCGGACGGCGAGGCGAATTATCCGGGGCGGCTCGACGTCCGCGTCACCTATCAGCTCACCGGCCGGATGGAATTGTCGGTGACCTTCGCCGCGCGGACGACCCGCACCACGATCATCAACCTGACCAACCACAGCTTCTTCAATCTCGATGGCCTCGCGGCCGGCACCGGCATCCTCGACCATCGGCTGACCTTGGCCGCCGACCATTATCTCGCGATCGACGAAACCGCGATCCCGCTGCCGGGACCGCCGCATGATGTCGCCGGCACGCCGTTCGACTTCCGCGACGCGCAGCCGATCGGCGCGCGCATCCGCGCCGACGATGCGCAGATCAAATGCGGCCGCGGCTATGACCACAATTTCTGCCTGCGCGCCGGCGATGGCCTCCGCCTCGCAGCCCGGCTGGAGTCGCCGCGCTCGGGCCGCGTCATGGAGCTGCACACCGATCAGCCCGGCCTCCAGGTCTATTCCGGCAACTACATCGACGCGACCGTCAGCGGGAAGGGCAGGGTGTTCCGGCAGTCCGACGCGCTCTGCCTGGAGCCGCAGGTCTGGCCTGACACGCCGAACCGTCCTGACTTCCCGAGCGCGCGTCTGGCGCCCGACGAGGTCTACAAGCACGAGACCATCTATCGCTTCTCGACCACGGGAGCGTCCGCATGATGATGGAGCAGGTGCCGACAACAGTGCTCTGCGCCGAGCATTGCCATCTCGGCGAAGGGCCGACCTACGACCCGGCAACCGACATTGCCTGGTGGTTCGACATCCGCGAAGGCCTGCTGTTCGAGGCCAAGATCGGCAGCGGCGAGATTCGCCGCCATGTGCTGGGCAAGATGGCGAGCGCGCTCGGCCGCATCGATGCGAACAAGCAACTGATCGTCGCCGAGGACGGGCTCTATATCCGCAGCATCGCCGACGGCGCGCTGTCGCTGTACCGGCCGCTCGAAGCCGACAACCCGGCGACGCGGTCGAACGACTCGCGCGTGCATCCCTCGGGCACGTTCTGGATCGGAACCATGGGCCGCAAGGCGGAGCGCGGGCTGGGCGCGATCTATGCGCTGCATCGCGGCGAGATCGTCCGGCTGTTTCCGAACGTCACCATCCCGAACGCAATCTGCTTCACCGCGGATGGCGCGACCGGCTATTTCGCTGACACCGACGAGAACGTGCTCTACCGCGTCGCACTCGATCCACAGACCGGCCTGCCGCGCGGCGAACCGGCGGTGCTGCTGCGCCACACCGGCATCGGCGGCCTCGACGGCGCCGTGGTCGATGCCGAGGGGCGGATCTGGAACGCGCGCTGGGGCGGCGGTTGTGTCGACGTCTACAGCCCGCAGGGCGAGCATCTGCGCTGCATCGCGGTTCCCGCCGTCCAGGCCAGTTGCCCGGCCTTCGTCGGTACCGATCTGTCGCGCCTGCTGGTCACCTCGGCCTGGCAGGACATGGACGCGGCGGCCAAGGCGGCCGATCCGGGCCATGGCCAGACCTTTCTGCTCGACGTCGGCGTCCGGGGACGTGCCGAGCCTGACGTCGTGCTGTCGATCTGAGAGGAGGAACAATCAAGTCGAGCGTCGTTCAGCCTAACAGCTAACTGGTATCAGCATACGCAATCGCGTATGTCTTATTGAAATTCGAAAATCCAAGTCTTCGAACATCCAACAGTTCGAAAGTCCAAGAGGGAGTGAAGCATGCTGAATTTCAAGACCATCATGGCCGCCGCGTTGGCCGGCCTCGGCGCCCTGGCGCTGTCCAGCGCCGCCATGGCCCAGAGCAAGGGGACCGTCGGCATCGCGATGCCGACCAAGTCCTCGGCGCGCTGGATCGACGACGGCAACAACATCGTCAAGGTGCTGAAGGAGCGCGGCTACAACACCGACCTGCAATATGCCGAGGACGACATCCCGAACCAGCTCTCGCAGATCGAGAACATGGTGACCAAGGGATCCAAGGTGCTGGTCATCGCCGCGATCGACGGCACCACGCTGTCGGACGTGCTGAAGCAGGCCAAGGCCAAGGGCATCACCGTGATCGCCTATGACCGCCTGATCCGCGACACGCCGAACCTCGACTACTACGCGACCTTCGACAACTTCCAGGTCGGTGTGCTGCAGGCGCAGTCGATCGTCGACAAGCTCGGGCTGAAGGACGGCAAGGGTCCGTTCAACATCGAGCTGTTCGGCGGTTCGCCCGACGACAACAACGCCTACTTCTTCTACAACGGCGCGATGTCGGTGCTGCAGCCCTATCTCGACTCCGGCAAGCTCGTGATCGGTTCCGGCCAGAAGGGCATGGACAAGGTTGCGACCCTGCGCTGGGACGGCGCCACCGCCCAGGCCCGCATGGACAACCTGCTCAGCGCGTTCTACGGCAAGAAGCGCGTCGACGCCGTGCTGTCGCCCTATGACGGCCTGTCGATCGGCATCATCTCCTCGCTGAAGGGCGTGGGCTATGGCAGCGCCGACCAGCCGATGCCTGTGATCTCGGGTCAGGACGCCGAAGTGCCGTCGATCAAGGCGATGCTGCGCGGCGACCAGTATTCGACCATCTTCAAGGACACCCGCGATCTCGCCAAGGTGACCGCCGACATGGTCGACGCCTCCCTCAGCGGCAAGGAAGTCCAGGTCAATGACACCAAGACCTACAACAACGGCGTCAAGGTCGTTCCGTCCTATCTGCTCAAGCCGGTCGTGGTCGACAAGAGCAATTGGGAGAAGGTCCTGATCGACAGCGGCTACTACAAGAAGTCGCAGTTCGATTGATCCTGGTCTAACAGACAAGCAGCCCTCTCCCCGGTGTCCGGGGAGAGGGACATCTTATTTTAGCTCGCCCGGCGGGGGCGAGTGGCGTCAGAAACAGAGTGGCGTCAGAACAGAGACATGACACGATGACCGCAATCCTCGAAATGCGTAACGTCAGCAAGAGTTTTGGCAACGTCCAGGCCCTGCGCGACGTCAGCTTCACCGTCGAGCCCGGCGAGATCCACGCGCTGGTCGGCGAGAACGGCGCCGGCAAGTCGACGCTGATGAAGGTGCTGAGCGGCGTCTACCCGCATGGCCGCTACGAAGGCCAGATCATCTTCGAGGGCGAGGAGCGCAAGTTCCGCGACATCAATGATTCCGAGGCGCTCGGCATCATCATCATCCACCAGGAGCTCGCGCTGATTCCGCTGATGTCCATCGCGGAGAACATCTTCCTGTCGCACGCGCCATCGCGCTTCGGCGTCATCGATCGCGACGAAGTCTACCGCCGCACCCAGCAATTGCTGGCGCAGGTCGGCTTGAAGGAATCGCCGGATACCCTGATCACGGATCTCGGCGTCGGCAAGCAGCAATTGGTCGAGATCGCCAAGGCGCTGTCCAAGCGCGTCAAGCTCCTGATCCTGGACGAGCCGACCGCCAGCCTCAACGAGGCCGACAGCCAGGCGCTGCTCGACCGTCTCGTCACCTTCCGCGAGCAGGGCATCTCCTCGATCCTGATCACCCACAAGCTCAACGAGGTCGCGCGCGTCGCCGACCGCATCACCGTGCTGCGCGACGGCCGCAGCGTCGACGGTATCGACTGCCGCGCCGAGCCGGTCCTGGAAGACCGCATCATCAAGAGCATGGTCAACCGCGACATGGCGCACCGCTTCCCCGAGCGGCAGCCGAAGATCGGCGAGCCGGTGTTTACGGTCGAGAACT
The DNA here is from genome assembly GCF_900176205.1 of Bradyrhizobium sp. ORS 285. Taxonomy (NCBI): domain Bacteria; kingdom Pseudomonadati; phylum Pseudomonadota; class Alphaproteobacteria; order Hyphomicrobiales; family Nitrobacteraceae; genus Bradyrhizobium; species Bradyrhizobium sp. ORS 285. The sequence continues at coordinate 5,468,566 of NZ_LT859959.1, read as the reverse complement.
GGACGGTGTTCCATCCGCAGCATCCGGACCGCCGCGTCATCAAGAACGTCGATTTCCAGGTGCGCCGCGGCGAGATCGTCGGCATCGCCGGCCTGATGGGCGCCGGCCGCACCGAGTTCGCGATGAGCCTGTTCGGCCGCTCCTGGGGCGTGAACATCTCGGGCCGCGCCCGGCTCGAAGGCCACGATGTCAATCTGACCAGCGTGCCCGCCGCGATCGATGCCGGCCTCGCCTACGTCACCGAGGACCGCAAGCAGCTCGGCCTGATCCTGGCCGACGACGTCCGCAAGAACATCACGCTCGCGAGCCTTTCCCAGGTCGCGCCGAAGGGCGTGATCGACGACATCGCCGAGCTCAAGGCGGCCTCCGGCTACCGCGGTCGCATGCGCATCCGCTGCTCGGACGTCTATCAGGAGGCCGGCCAGCTCTCCGGTGGCAACCAGCAGAAGGTCGTGCTGTCGAAGTGGCTGATGACCGATCCCAAGGTGCTGATCCTGGACGAGCCGACCCGAGGCATCGACGTCGGCGCGAAATATGAGATCTACTGTATCATCCAGGAGCTTGCGGATGCCGGCCGGGGTGTGGTGGTGATCTCGTCGGAAATGCCGGAGCTGCTCGGAATCTGCGACCGGATCTGCGTCATGAACGACGGCGCCTTCGTCGGCGAATTCGCAGGCCCGGACGCCACGCAGGAAAAGATCATGCGCGCCATCATGCGCAACGAAGCCATTACGAACCAGGAGACGGCCGCCTAAGCGGCCGGGAGGACACCAGCCATGACCGACAAGACGGTTTCACTCCCGGAAGAGAAGCCCCACGCCGGCTTCCTGAAGAACAATCTGCGCAGCTACGGCATGCTGATGTCGCTGTTCGTCATCATGCTGTTCTTCCAGATCATGACCGACGGCACCCTGCTGCAGCCGCTCAATTTGACCAATTTGGTGCTGCAGAACAGCTACATCGTCATCATGGCGCTGGGCATGCTGCTGGTCATCGTGACCGGGCATATCGACCTCTCGGTCGGCTCGGTCGCCGGCTTCGTCGGCGCAGTCGCCGCCGTGCTGATGGTCCGCTATCACGTCGACTTTCCGCTCGCCATCATCGCCTGCCTGATCGTCGGCGGCGCAATCGGTGCGGCACAGGGCTATTGGGTCGCCTATTTCGGCATTCCGTCCTTCATCGTCACCCTGGCCGGCATGCTCGTGTTCAAAGGCCTCGCGCTGGCGTTGCTGCAGGGACAATCGGTCGGACCGTTCCCAGGCACGTTCCAGAAGCTTTCGTCAGGATTCATTCCAGAGCTGATTTCCAACTCCGGCAATCTCAACCTGACCTCGATCATCATCGGCGCGGTGCTGACGCTCGTCCTGATCTATGCAAGCGTCAAGGGACGGGCCCGTGAAGTCGAGCATGGCATCGAGGTCGAGCCGTTCGGCCTGTTCGCCGCCAAGAACGTCGTGCTGGCCGGCGTGCTGATGTACTTCACCTACCTGATCGCCTCGCATCGCGGCCTGCCCAACGTGCTGGTGATCATGGTCGCGCTGATCGCGCTGTATGGCTTCATGACGCGCCGCACCGTGGTCGGCCGGCAGATCTACGCGGTCGGCGGCAATGCCAAGGCGGCCAAGCTGTCAGGCATCAAGACCGAGCGGCTGGTGTTCCTGACCTTCGTCAACATGGGCGTGCTGGCGGCGCTGGCGGGCCTGATCTTTGCGGCGCGCCTCAACACCGCGACGCCGAAGGCGGGTCTCGGCTTCGAGCTCGATGTCATCGCGGCCTGCTTCATCGGCGGCGCCTCGGCCTATGGCGGCGTCGGCCGCGTCGGCGGCGCCGTCATCGGGGCCATGATCATGGGCGTGATGAACAATGGCATGTCGATCCTCGGCATCGGCATCGACTATCAGCAGGTCATCAAGGGCCTGGTGCTGCTCGGCGCCGTCTGCATCGACGTCTACAACCAGCGTCGTTAGCAACGCGATCTCCCTCGCACTGCTCCCTCGTTTGCAGCTGCGGGAAGACGATGAGAGCCACGACAGGGGCGCTCGGCGTATGCCGCGCGCCCCTTTTGTCACGTCTGCTGATGATTGACGCGCTTGAGGACCGTTCGGAATGGAGCGGCCGGGCCACTGTGCCGGACCGTAGTCTTCCGGTCTGCCCCTGCAGCAGTTCGCGCCAATTCCTTTAACTGACGCATTGATATCAGCTTCGGCAATTGGCCGAGCTGAAATGCATGTGCACGACAATCACCTCAACGTCGCTCGCGGGATCAACCTTGAAGCGACTCCGACAGAGCCGCGGGCGATCGTCGTCGATCGTGGGCAGTGCTGCAGACCAGCAGGCCGAAGCAAACCGGGGCGTCTTTCAAGCAGATGAGAAGGCCTCGCAACCGCATCGACGCGCTGCGTTCGGGCGGCGGACATCTCCAGGTAGAGTAGCCGTAATATTACGGCGCTCATATTTAACACTCCGACAATCGAGTTCCACGCAATTTGAACGAGCTACGGCGAGCAATACAGGCCGTCGGTCGGGTGAATCCCAGTCGTGTGCTGCCGCGGGCGCATCGGCGCCGCGGCCGGAGTTCAGCGGACCACGGATGCTTCAGAGATGACGGACGCGATCCCGACGACAGAGCCTGACGACGCCGGCGACATGCCGCGGGCGCCCTATGCGCTTCCCCAGATGCTGGATCTGACACAGGCCGCACAGTTGCGTGAGGAGATGATCCGGATCGCTGCCGACAGCAGCATCGTGCTCGATGCCAGCGGCGTGGGGCGGATGTCGACGCCCTGTGCTCAGATTCTGCTAGCGGCGGCCCGCAGCGCGCAAGCCGCCAACAAGCCCTTCAGGATCACGCAGGCTTCCGAGCTGTTCAGGGCGGCCATCATCGACCTTGGACTTCAGCACGAACTCGACAAGTGGATGGAGTGACATGACCAAGCGAATTCTGGCAGTCGACGACTCGAAGACCATGCGCGACATGGTGTCCTTCACGTTGAAGAAGGCGGGTTTCGACGTTGCGGAGGCTGAGGACGGCAAGGCCGCGCTGAACGTGCTCACCGGCGGCAAGTTCGACCTGATCATCACCGATCTGAACATGCCGAACATGGACGGCATTTCGCTGATCAAGAACGTTCGGGCCGGCACTCAGCATCGCGCGGTGCCGATCCTGATCCTGACGACCGAGAGCGATGGGGCCAAGAAGGCCGACGGCAAGGCGGCCGGTGCGACCGGATGGCTGGTGAAGCCGTTCAATCCTGAGCAATTGATCGCGACGGTCAACCGCGTATGCCCGTAACTCCCGAGCAGGAAGTCTATCCCGTCGCGCAATTCCGCAAGACCTATTTCGAGGAATGCGCGGAGCTGCTGGACGCCCTCCAGTCCAACCTGGAGCTGTTGTCGTCCGGGCAGGAGGATGACGAGACGCTGCATGCGATCTTCCGATCCGTGCACTCGATCAAGGGCGGAGCGGGAGCCTTCGGCTGCACCGATCTGGTGGCATTCTCTCATACGTTCGAGAGTCTGCTCGACACCCTGCGTGACCACAAGATCCCCGCGAGCCAGGAGATCAAACAGCTCCTGCTGCGCGCCAGCGACGCGCTTGCGGACATCGTGAATGCAGCGCGGCTCGAGCAGCAGCTGCCGCCCAATTTCGCTGCCGACATCAGCGCCGCCATGCTGGATGCGTTGCAGGGCGCGGGGCAGACGATCGAAGTGTCGACCGGCGCTGTCGCGGTGGAAACGAAAGCGCTCGGCGAGCACAGATATCGCATCAGGTTTCGGCCGCATACGGAGATGCTGAAGAAGGCGAATGAGCCGCTGCTGCTGATCCGGCAACTGCGCAAGCTCGGCGTCCTCAGCACCGAGGTGGACAGCTCCAGCCTGCCGGCGCTGGCCGAACTGGATCCCGAGGCGGCCTACCTCAACTGGACATTCACCTTGGACACGGCGGTGCCGCGCGGGGCCGTCCAGGACGTGTTCGAGTTCGTCGAGGACGATTGCGATCTCGAGATCGACCTCGTCGAGGCGGCAGCTGGCCCGGCGGAGACCGCCGCGAGCGATGCTGCCGGCGCACTTGCGCCTGCCGTCGCCGCGGTCAGCGTCGCGCAATCGATCCGCGTCGACGTCGACAAGGTCGACCGGCTGGTCAATCTGGTTGGCGAGCTGGTGATCAGCCAGGCGATGCTCACGGAGCAGGGGCTCTCGTTGCCGGCTGACAAATATCCGCAGCTCATCCAGGGCATCGAGGCGCTGGCCCAAAGCGCCCGCGAGCTGCAGGAAAGCGTGATGGCGATCCGCGCCCAACCGGTGAAGTCGGTGTTTGCGCGGATGCCGCGGATCGTGCGCGAGCTTGCCACCACCTTAGGCAAGGAGGTGCGCATCGTCACCTCCGGCGAGATGACCGAAATCGACAAGACCGTCATCGAGCAGCTCAACGATCCCTTGACGCACATGATCCGCAACGCGCTCGACCACGGCATCGAGCCGCCGGCCGAGCGCGCCGCTGCCGGCAAGCCACGCCAGGGCACCATTCATCTGTCGGCCGCGCAGCGCAGCGGGCGCATCGTGATCGAGGTGTCGGACGACGGCCGCGGCATCAACCGCGAGAAGATTCTTGCCAAGGCGAGGGCGCGCGGCCTGGTGCCGGCCGGCGCCAATCTGAGTGACGACGAGGTCGACGATCTGATCTTCCTGCCGGCGTTCTCGACTGCCGATGTGATCTCGAACATCTCGGGCCGCGGCGTCGGCATGGATGTCGTCAAGCGCAACGTGCAGGCGCTCGGCGGCCGGATCTCGGTGCGCTCGCGTTTCGGGCAGGGCTCGTCGTTCTCGCTGTCCCTGCCGCTCACCCTCGCGGTCGTCGACGGCATGGTGGTGTCGGTCGGATGCGAGACCTTCATCATTCCGCTCGTCGCCATCGTCGAAAATCTGCGGCCGCAGACGGCCGACATTCATCCCGTCGTCGGCCGCGGCCATGTCCTGGCATTGCGTGGCGAGTATCTGCCGCTGGTCTACCTGCATCGCGTGTTCTCGATCAGTGATGCCATCGGCGATCCCTGCCGCGGCATCGTGATCATCGTGCAGAGCGAGAATGCCGGCCGTGTCGGCATCGTGGTGGACGAACTGCTCGGACAGCAGCAGGTCGTCGTGAAGAGCCTCGAGGCCAACTACGAGCCGGTCGAGGGCATCAGCGGCGCCACCATTCTCGGCAACGGCCGCGTCGCGCTGATCCTGGACGTCGCGCGCCTGCATGAGATCGACCTGCGGGGCACCGCCGGCCGGCTGCTGACACCGGACCCATCGAGAGCTGAACCCGCAAAGGACTTGACCCATGCAGCCTGACAACAAGCCGGCCGCGCATTTCGGCCAGGAAGCGGCCGTCAGCGAGAACGTGCAGCAGTTCATCACCTTCACGCTGGGCGAGGAGGAATACGGCATCGACATCATGGTGGTCCGCGAGATCAAGGGCTGGACCGAGACCACGATGATCCCCAATGCGCCCGCTCATGTGCGTGGCGTGATCAATCTGCGCGGCGTCATCGTGCCGATCTTCGATCTGCGCGCCCGGTTCGGCACAGGCGTGACGGTGCCAACGAATATGCACGTCGTGATCATCGTGGCTGCGGGCACGCGTACTGTCGGCCTGCTGGTCGATACCGTCTCCGATATCATCTCGGTCGATCCGAAGGAGATCCGCGAGGTGCCGGACATGGGCATGCCGATCGAGGACCAGTTCCTCGAAGGTCTGGTCGCGATCGAAAACCGGATGGTGACGCTGGTGTCGCTGGCCGGACTATTCGGAACATCAGCAGATTCGGTCAAGCGTACGGTCCACCAGGCCGATGCGGCCGCGGCAGCCTAAACCCCCAAGCAGATTTGCGAGATCGTCATGAGCGACACTTTCGAGGACAACATCATGCAGGACTTCACCGCCGACGGCGCCCCCGGCGAGGAGAACGCGGCAACCAAGAAGGCCCGGTCGCGCAGCAGCCGGGCACGGCCTGCCGCCAAGGCGGCGTCTGCCCCGGACCGCATGCCCGCGCGGGACGGTCAGATGGCGGACATCGCTGCACAGCTTGCGGCCATCAAGCGATCCCAGGCTGTGATCACCTTTGCGCTCGACGGCACCATTCTCGATGCCAACGACAATTTCCTGAATGCGCTGGGCTATTCACTGGCCGAGATCAAGGGGCAGCATCACTCGATGTTCGTCGATTCCGCCGATCGCACGGGTCACGAGTACCGGCTGTTCTGGGAGAAGCTCGGCCGCGGTGAATACGATGCGGGTCAGTACAAGCGGATCGGCAAGGGCGGCCGCGAGGTCTGGATCCAGGCCAGCTACAACCCGATGATGGACTCCAAGGGGAAGCCATATCGCGTGGTGAAATGCGCGACCGACATCACCGAGCAGGTGATGCGCAATGCCGATTTGAGCGGCCAGATCAGCGCCATCAACAAGGCCCAGGCGGTGATCGAGTTCACGATGGACGGCAAGATTCTCAATGCGAACGAGAACTTCCTGAAAACGCTTGGCTATACCCTTGGTGAAATCAAGGGTCAGCATCATTCGATGTTCGTCGACGGCGCCTACCGCAGCTCCAGCGAGTATCGGATGTTCTGGGACAAGCTCGGTCGCGGCGAATACGACGCCGGCCAGTACAAGCGCATCGGCAAGGGCGGCAAGGAGATCTGGATCCAGGCCAGCTACAATCCGATCATGGGGCCGGACGGCAGGCCGTTCAAGGTGGTGAAATATGCCACCGATATCACCGAAGAGGTGATCCGCAACGCCGACTTCAGCGGTCAGATCGCGGCCATCGGCAAGGCGCAGGCCGTCATCGAGTTCACGATGGATGGCAAGGTTCTCAATGCCAACGACAACTTCCTGAATGCGCTGGGCTACACGCTCGGCGAGATCAAGGGCCAGCATCACTCGATGTTCGTCGAGTCCGCCTATAGAAGCTCCAACGAATATCGAATGTTCTGGGACAAGCTGGGCCGCGGCGAATACGACGCCGGCCAGTACAAGCGCATCGGCAAGGGTAGCAAGGAGGTCTGGATCCAGGCCAGCTACAATCCGATCATGGGTCCCGATGGCAAGCCTTTCAAGGTGGTGAAATATGCCACCGACGTCACCGAGCAGGTGAAGGCGGCGCAAGCGCTCGAGACCACGGTCGGCCAGATCCAGGAGGTCGTCGCTGCGGCGAAGGCGAACGATCTGGAGCCGCGGATTTCGATGGCCGGAAAGTCTGGCGGTCTCGGCGAGCTCTGCTCCGGCGTGAACGGTCTGCTGGACACGATGGCTGCGCAGGTGAAGGCTGCCGAAGCGTTGCGAATTGCCGCCGGTCAGATCCAGGACGCGGTGGCTTCAGCGAAGCAGAACGACCTCCGTCCGCGCATTCCGATGGATAACAAGGCCGGTGAGATTCTGGAGCTCTGCGAGGGGGTCAACGGTCTCCTCGATACGATGTCCTCGATGATCGGGGAGGTGTCGGACAGCTCGCATACGCTGTCGAGCGCGGCCCGCGAGATCGCGAGCGGCAACACCGACCTGTCGCAGCGCACCGAAGAGCAGGCGGCCAGCCTGGAAGAAACGGCGGCCAGCATGGAGGAGCTCACCTCGACCGTGCGGCAGAACGCCGAGAATGCGCAGCAGGCCAACAAGCTCGCATCGTCGGCATCGGACGTCGCGATCAAGGGCGGTGCAGTGGTCGCCGAGGTCGTGCAGACCATGGATGGCATCACGCAGGCGAGCCGCAAGATCGCCGACATCATCGGTGTGATCGACGAGATCGCGTTCCAGACCAACATTCTGGCGCTGAATGCCGCGGTCGAAGCTGCGCGCGCCGGCGACCAGGGGCGCGGCTTCGCCGTCGTGGCCGCGGAGGTGCGCAACCTGGCCCAGCGCAGCGCCAACGCTGCCAAGGAGATCAAGGGGCTGATCTCGGACTCGGTCTCGAAGGTCGAGTCGGGCTCGCGCCTGGTCGATACCGCCGGCAAGACGATGGAGGAGATCGTCCAGTCGGTGAAGCGAGTCACCGACATCATGGCCGAGATCTCGGCGGCGTCGCAGGAGCAGCGTGGCGGCATCGAGCAGGTCAACAACGCGGTCACGCAGATGGACAAGGTCACGCAGCAGAACGCCGCGCTGGTCGAGCAGGCCGCCGCCGCCGCCAAATCCATGGAGGAGCAGACCGCGGCCATGACCGAGATGGTCGGCCGCTTCATGGTGCTGCCGGAGTTCGAGAGCCAGGCTCCACCAGCCCGAACCGGAAATCCGGTGGTCGATCGGTCGCTGGGCGCGAGCAAGGAGAAGCTTGCCGGGCTGCGCGCTGGAGCCGGCAAGCCGGCGCAGCGACCGCCGGTGGCCCCGACCCGCGCTCCCGAGCCCGACCGGTCGCGTCGTCGCGTCGTCGGCGGCAACGACGCGGACTGGAAGGAATTCTGATCGCCAAGAGGGGCGCCCTGGTGGCGCCCCTCAGGGTGTTGGGAGATGGTGGTGGAAGAAGAGTTCGCCTTACAAGACAGAGACTTTCGAACGTTGTCCAAGCTCGTGATGGACACGGCTGGAATCGTGCTGAGCGAGCGCAAGCGCGCGTTCATTCATGGTCGTCTCAGCCGGCGGCTGCGCGCGCTCGGGCTGAACAACTTCTCCCAATATTGCAAACTGCTGGAGACGAGCGACGGGGATAGCGAGCTACGCAACTTCATCAACGCCGTCACGACCAATCACACCAGCTTCTTTCGCGAATCGCATCACCTTGACCACCTGGCGCGCGTGATCCTGCCGGAGCTCATGACGGCCAACAGCGACACGCGGCGCATCCGCATCTGGTCGGCGGGCTGTTCGAGCGGGGAGGAGCCCTACAGCATCGCGATGGCGATCCACAACAGCGGAAAGTCGTTGGCTGGGTGGGACGTCAAGATTCTCGCGACCGACCTCGACACCAATGTGATCGCGCACGCGGCGCGCGGAATCTACGACGCGGAAAGGGCGGAGGGCATACCGGCCGCCATGAAAAATCGATTCACGACGGTCCAGGACGGCAACGTCGTGATGAACGACGAACTATGCGATCTCATCACGTTCGCCCATCTCAATTTGCTCGAGCGTTGGCCAATGTCTGGACCGTTCGACGTGATCTTCTGCCGCAACGTGGTCATCTACTTCGACAAGCCGACGCAAACGCGGCTGTTCAACCGTTACGCTGACATCACCAAGCCGGATGGCTGGCTCATCGTCGGTCATTCCGAGAATCTTCTTGGCATCACTGATCGCTTCGAACTGGTCGGCAGAACGATCTATCGGAAAGTCGGACCATGAGGGCGAGATCGAAGTGGCATCATGTGCGTCACGCAGCGAGGAAGGATGACGGCCCCGCGGAGCCATGTCGCTACTTCGACCGACGTTTCGAAGCGTTCGCCGTCAAGGTGCTGCCCGGTGAGCACTATGTCAGCAACCAGCCTGATGAGATGCTGGTGACCGTCCTCGGCTCCTGCGTCGCGGCCTGCATCCGAGATCCGGTCGTCCAGGTCGGTGGCATGAACCATTTCATGCTGCCCGAAGCCTCTGGTGACTGGGGACACGCGTCCGCCGGCATGCGCTATGGCAATGTCGCGATGGAGCGCCTGATCAACGACGTTCTGGTTCGTGGCGGCATGCGCGGGCGGCTCGAGATCAAGGTGTTCGGCGGCGCCAACGTCCTCAACGGCCTGGCCAAGATCGGGCACCGCAACGCCGACTTCGTCGAGGATTACCTGGCAACGGAAGATCTCCCGATCGCGGCGCGCCATCTGCGCGGCGCACTGCCGCGCCGGGTTCATTATTTTCCCGTTAGCGGAAGAGTGCTCATGCTGGAGCTGCCGCGCAATGACCGCGATGCCGTGCTGCGCAACGAGTCCTCTTACCAATCCAGAATTCAGGCCGATCCCGTGGCCGGCTCGGTCGAACTGTTTGAGGAAGTCCCATGACTGCCATCCGTGTCCTGATCGTCGACGACTCCGCCTTCGTTCGCCAGGTCCTGACCGAAATCCTGTCGAGCGATCCCGCGATCGATGTCGTCGGGGCTGCGCCGAATCCGATCGTCGCCCGCGACATGATCAAGAGTCTCACCCCGGATGTCGTCACCCTCGACATCGAGATGCCGCGCATGGATGGCCTCGCCTTTCTCGACAAGATCATGTCGCTGCGGCCGATGCCGGTGCTGATGATCTCGTCGCTCACCCAGAAGGGCGCTGATACGGCCGTACGCGCGCTGGAAATGGGCGCCTTCGACTGCATCGCCAAACCAGTCGTCGGGCTGGTCGAGGGATTGCCGGCCCTGCGCAATGAGATCATCGGCAAGGTCAAGGCGGCCGCCGTGGCGAATATCCGGCCGAGGTCGGGCGAGCAGGTCAGGCCCGTGCAGCGGCCCGGCGTCACCTACAATTCCTCGGAGAAGATCATCGCGATCGGCGCGTCGACTGGGGGAGTGGAGGCGCTGCAGGAACTGTTGACGGCGCTTCCGTCGGACGTGCCGGCGGTCGTTGTCACCCAGCACATGCCGGCGATGTTCACAGCTTCGTTCGCCAGCCGGCTCAACCAGCTCTGCGCGGTGACGGTCAAGCAGGCCGAGAACGGCGAGCGCGTGCTGCCCGGGCACGTCTATATCGCACCGGGAGGCTTCCATCTCGAGCTCGCGCGCAACGGCGCGAACTACGTCTGCCGCGTCCATGACGAGCCGGCGGTGTCTGGGCATCGGCCCTCGGTGGACGTGCTGTTCCGCTCGGTCGCCCATGCCGCCGGCCCCAATGCGATCGGCATCATCCTCACCGGCATGGGCCGGGACGGCGCGATGGGCCTTCTCGAAATGCGTTCGGCCGGAGCCCCGACGATTGGTCAGGACGAGGCAAGTTGCGTCGTTTACGGCATGCCAAAGGCAGCGCGCGACAACGGCGCCGTGGAGATCGAGCTGCCGCTCGGCAAGATCGTCGATCATGTCCTCAAGCGGTGTGAAGCGCTCGCTGCGCGCGGAGTCAGGGTTTAGCTCATGTTCGGTTGGAGAAGCAGCAACGCGGCCGAGGCCGAGCCGGCTGGCCCCGAGCCGGCGCCCGCGCTCGCGCCTGAGATCCCGCAACGGCAAGACGACCTGATGCGTCGCTGGATCGCATTCGCCAACGTGCAGCAGCGCGTCATCAGGACGCTGGTCAGCGAGATTCAGCAGACATCCTCCGTCGTCGAAACGGAGGCGGACAGTCTGAGCGGCAAGTTCCAGCGTTTGGCGGTGTGCGCCGACCAGCAGACCCGGCGCGTCGAGAGCCTGAGCAAGCTTGCGATGGGCATCGAGGTCGATGGCGAGGCGGTGGCGATCGATCGTATCGCCGGCCTGCTCGAGGAAACCTTGAGCGATGTCGTCGAGAAGATCCTGCTGCTGTCCAAGGACGCCATGTCGATGGTCTACGCGCTGAGCGAGCTCAACGCGAACGTCAATCGTGTCGACAGCTGCATGGAGGAGCTCAACAAGATCAACAAGGTCACCAACATGCTGGCGCTCAATGCACGGATCGAGGCGGAGCGCGCCGGCACGGCGGGCGCTGCCTTCCGGGTGGTCGCCGGAGAGGTGCGGGAATTGTCGGGCGCGACGCAGCGCCTGTCGGTCGACATGGATGCCGAGCTGAAGGCGGTCACCGAAGGCATTGCCAATGGACATGCGACCTTGCAGCGCGTCGCCACCATCGACATGTCGCAGAACCTGATGGCCAAGGATCGGCTCGAGGTGCTGATGAACGCGCTGATCCAGCGCAGCGGCAATCTCACCGAGGTGGTCGGCGAGGCCATGAAGGAGGCGGAGGTGATCTCGGCTGATGTCGCCGGCATGGTGACCGGGATCCAGTTCCAGGACCGGACGCGGCAGCGGCTGGAGCATGTCGTGGATACGCTGCGCGTCGTCGATGAGGCGCTCGACGAGTTGAAGACGACGACGGCGGAGACGCTCGATACGCCGGTCGTCGAGACGACGAGTGACAATGAATGGGTGAAGGCGATGCTCGATCGCTTCACGCTCGGCGAAATGAGGTCGCGGTTCGTCGCGCAGATCATCGAGGGCAGGCAGCCGGTTGATCACGGCGAGGTTGTCGCTGCTCCAACCGAGACCGGAACGGTCGAACTCTTCTAGGGGGCTTTCATGCAGATGCAGATCGACACCGCCGACGGGCAGATTGCGATGAGCGGCGAGTTCACCTTCACCGACCATATTCCTTTCAAGCAGATGGTCACCGAGATTTTCGCCGCGCCCGGCAAGGCCGTGGTGATCGACCTTTCGAAGCTCGATTTCATTGACTCCGCCGGATTGGGCATGCTGCTGCTGGCGCGGGACGAGGCCAAGAAGAGCGATCGCGAGCTGATCCTTCGCCGGCCGAGCGGCCAGGTGAAGCGCATGTTCTCCGTCACCAAGTTCAACACGCTCTTCAAGGTGGAGGAGTGACGTTCGATGTGCGTGTCGGTCGATGAGCCGGTTGACGCGGATGCGTGCGTGTCGTTCTGGGATGGCGTCTCCGAGGAGACGTTGCAGGCGGCGCTCGCATCGCCCGTGCGGCAGTGCCTTGAAGCCGGCATCGTCGACCGCGGCAACGTTGGTCGCGACGTTGAGCCGGCCGCCGGCGATCACCTGGGCCTGATCGTCACGACACGGTCCGCCTATCGCCATTCGATCGTGAAGACGTTCGTGGAGGCGCTGCGGGCGCGGCTGCCGCTCACCGACGACCTGCGGATCAGGATCCACAGCGCGGCGCAGGAAGCGCTGATGAATGCCGTCCTGCATGGCAATCTGCGGATCGACGCCGAGCTCCGCGCCAGCCTCGATGGCCTGATCGCGGCCCAGGAGATCATCGAGACCAGGCTGAACTCGCCTGAGATCGGCGGCGCCATCATCCGCCTCGACGCGGCCTGGACTGCAACCGGCATTGCGATCACGATCGGCGACAGCGGAGACGGCTACGACTACGGCAGCGTCCGCCCGGCAGCCGACGACGGCGCGTCGGGACGGGGGCTGGAGATCCTTCAGGTCTTCTCCGATGCCGTGACGGTGCTGAACGGCGGCACGACGGTGCGGCTGGAGTTTCAGCGATGAGCCCGCTCATGGACACCGTCGAGACCGCGGTCGACGAGCGCATCGTGCCGGAAGGGCTCGCGGATGCGAGGATCCTGATCGCCGACGACGATCCGTTGTGCCGGCGTCTGGTCGCCGGCGTGCTGCGTGCGCAGAAGTTCACCAATATCGAATTTGCCGAGGGCGGGCTGTCGGCCATGGAGCAGGTGCGGCGCTTTCGGCCCGACCTGCTGCTGCTCGACATGCAGATGCCGGATATGAGCGGCCTGGAGGTCTGCCGCCAGATCCGCGCGCAGCCCGATTTCGCCGATGCGCCGATCCTGGTGCAGACCGCCACCGTCGACCGCAAGAAGATGGGCGAGCTGTTTTCCGCGGGCGCGTCCGATTTCCTGTCCAAGCCGATCAATCCGTCGGAGCTGATCGCCCGGGTGGTGGTGCATCTCGAACGCTGGAACTCGCTGCGCGCCTTGCGCGACTATCGCGAGCGCATCTCGCGGGAGCTCGAAGCCGCCCGCCGCATGCAGGTCGAGCTGCTGCCGGATCCCATCACCCTGCAATGGGCGGCCCGGACGGCAGACCTGCGCATCGCCAGCTACAACAGGTCGTCCTCGGAGCTCGGCGGCGATCTCTGGGGCATGCTGCCGATCAACAATGGCGCATTCGGAATCTTTCTCGCCGACTTCACGGGGCACGGCATCAATGCGGCCTTGAATACGTTTCGCCTGCATGCGCTGATCCATGAATACAAGGGGCTGCACGACGATCCCGGCGCATTGCTCTCGATGCTGAACGAGCGTCTCGTCCGCTTGTTGCGCGTCGGACAGTTCGCGACCTTCATGTACGTGGTCGTGGATCATCGCGCCGGCGTGTTGAAATGCGCCTCCGCAGGTGCGCCGCCGGCCATTCTGGTCCAGGGAGCGAACAGTCGCGCGCGCCTCTGTGACAGCAGCGGCTTTCCGCTCGGGGTCGAGCGCGGCGTGCGCTATCGCACCTCGCGCCGCAAGTTCCCGGTCGGCTCGCTGCTGCTGCTGTTCAGCGATGGGCTTTCCGAATTTCCAGATGCCACAGGAGCCCGGGTCGGTGACGATGGGCTGCAGGCGGCGCTCAATGCCTGCGAGCCCGCGCTCACGCCGCAGGAGGTCATCCAGCGGCTCTGCGCCACGGCCGGCATGAGTGATAGTTGCCCGTTGCCCGACGACACGACGATCGTGTGCCTCGATCGGCGCGGGAAGCCGCGCCAGCGCGGCCAGGGCTCGATCGATCGCGCCACGACGCAGCTGGCGGCGACCTCGTCCTGCGGGAGGCCGCTGACGTGAGCGTCGCCGCCACCGTCCCGCTGATCGATCAGGATCAGCTCGATCTTCTGCAGGCCGCGCTCGATCCAGACGAACTGCGCGCAATGCTGGTCGCGCTTCCCTCAGCCGCCGCTGCGGGGCTCGCCGCCATCAAGGCCGCGCTCGCGGCCGACGATCTGCCGCGGGCCCGCAAGGCGGCCCACGTCCTGAAAGGCTCATCGTCCAGCCTCGGCGCCGCGCGCCTTGCCGAACTGGCGCGGGTGATCGAGCTCGAGCTGGCAACGGCTGAAGAGATCGAAGCGCATCTGCCGCCTCTCGACGAGACCATCGACGCCACGACCGATGCTCTGACACGAGCTGCAGAGCGCCTATGAGGCGGGCAGTCCCCGGCGAGGTGCAAAGTCCGTCTTGCGCCGATCCCGGCGGCAGGCCGCGGCAAGTGCCTGCTGCGGTCGAGCCGGGCGCACGGCTTCGGACTGTCGTCACCTCTGTCGGGACGGCGTCGCTCACCATCATCGCCGTCGAGCAGATGACGGATCTGAAGCACGACTGGCTGGTCTCGCTGCTGATGCTCGCGGTCGCCGTCGTCATCATCATGGTCGTGTTGACGTCGATGCTGATCCGCAACAGCCGCCAGGCGGTGGCGATGGCGGAGGTTCTGAGACAGCAGAACGAGCAGTTGGCCCAGACGACGAGGCTCCTCAACGAAGCGCAACGGATCGGTCGTATCGGCCATTGGATGACGGCGGAAGGCGGTGAATCCGCGGTCTGGTCGGAGGAGCTGTTCGATATCACCGGCCTGGAGCAAGAGCCCAGCGTCGCCTTCACCAGGATGATCGAGATCATCCACCCGGAGGATGTGAGCAGCTACATCCGCGCGAGGCAGCGCACGCTGGCAACAGGCGGCGCGCTGAAGCAGGACATTCGCATCGTTCGTCCGGACGGCGAGATCCGCTGGATCCGGGTCGTCGCCGACCCGACGGACGATATCGACGGCGGCTTCCGCGAGCGCTTCGGTATCGTCCAGGACATCACCGAACGAAAGCTGGCGGAGATCGCCGCCGATCAGGCGCAACAGCTGCTGCTCGACGCAATCGAGGCGCTCACGAATGGATTCGTGCTGTTCGACAAGGACGATCGCTTCGTGCTGTCGAACACGCGATTCCGCGAGATGTTTCCAGGGTGGACGACGCTGATGCGGCCCGGCATCCCGTTCACCGACCTGATGCGGAAGGCGCATGATCACGGGCTGATGCGTTCCAAGGGTGACGGCTTCGAGGACTGGCTCGCGCGTAAGCGCGCCTGGCACCTCGGCGGTAGCCGCATGATCGAGCATCGCGAGCTCAACGGACGTTGGATCCAGAGTGTCGACCACCGGATCTCCGACGGCGGCACGGTCTGCCTCGTGACCGACATCACCGCCTTCAAGACGGTCCAGGCCGAGCTCGAGCAGAAGCTCGCTTATGTCGAAGCGATCCGTTCCGACCTCGAGCGGCAGAAGCGGGAGCTCGAAGCGACGGGCGCCGAGCTGCGCGCCGCGCGTGATGCCGCGGAAGCCGCCAACCGCGCCAAGTCCGACTTCCTCGCGATCATGAGCCACGAGATCAGGACCCCGCTCAGCGGCATGGTCGGCATGGTCGATCTGTTGCGGGGGACCTCGCTGACCGAGGAGCAGAAGCGCTACACTGCGCTGGCCAAGGAATCCGCCGACCTGCTGCTCGAGGTCATCAACGACATCCTCGACTTCTCCAAGCTCGAAGCAGGCCGCCTGCAGTCGGAATGCATCGACTTCGATGTGTCGAATCTGGTCGAGAGCGCGGCCTCGTTCATGGGCGAAAAGGCCAGGAAGCGCGGTCTCGATCTCAAGGTCGGCCTGGCGCCGGGACTGCCGCGATTCCTGAAGGGCGATCCGACGCGGATCCGGCAGGTGATGCTGAACCTGGTCGCCAACGCCATCAAGTTCACCGAGCAGGGCTCCATTGAATTGCGTGCTGCGCATCGCGAGCAGGACGACGGCGCCATCGTGCTTCGCATCGAGGTGATCGACACCGGCATCGGGATGTCGCCGGAGATCCAGGCCCAGATCTTCGATCCGTTCGTCCAGGCCGACACCTCGATCTCGCGCAAATATGGCGGCAGCGGCCTTGGGCTTGCGATCTGCAGGCAGCTCTGCACCATCATGGGCGGCAGCATCGGCGTCGACAGCGAGCTCGGTCGCGGCAGCCGCTTCTGGTTCGAGGCGAGGTGCCAGCTCGGTCAGAAGCCGGTGCTCCTGGCCGAGCCGGTCATGCTGTCATCGGACCGGGCGCTCGAGATCCTGGTCGCGGAGGATAGTCCGATCATCGTCACCTTGATTCACAGCCTGCTGGTGAAGCAGGGATTCAAGCCCACCATCGTCGCCAATGGCATCGAGGCGGTCGCGGCGGTGTCCGAGAAGCCCTACGATCTCGTGCTGATGGACGTGCAGATGCCGGAGATGGACGGCATCTCCGCGACCAAGGCCATCCGCCAGCTGCCGGGCCCCGAGCGCCACGTGCCAATCATCGCCCTCACCGCCAACGCACTGGTCGGCGAGCGCGAGACCTATCTCGCCGCCGGCATGAACGACTACGTCACCAAACCGATCCAGCCGCCGCTGCTGTTCGACGCCATCCGCCGCTGGGCGCTTCCGCAATATGCCGACGCGCCGCCGCTGCAGCCCGGCCGCCTCGGCCAGCTCGACATGTTCGTGTCGTAGCGCCAGCCGATGCGGACGTGCATGTCGAACTACACGACGTGGAAGTTCGAGACCGAATCGTTGGCAAGCTGGGCGACCAGCTGAAGCTCCCAGTCGATATAGGCCTGCATCGCCTCGGCGGCATTGTCGGTGCCTTCATAGGGGCGCTTGTAGACGTCGTCAGGCGTCGAGATCCACGACTGGCGATCCGTTTCAAGCGCGTGGCCGGCTTGCGTCCAAGCCCGGTTGCCGCCCGTGAGTACGCGCAGCTGCCGCGGGGTCGCGAGACGCGCGTCGACCAGTGCAAATGCGGCTTCGTCGCCGTCGTTGCTCGTCAGCACCAGCGGGCCGTCGCCGGGCAGCTTGGCAAGGTCCGTCGCGAAGCGCGACGCCAGCACGAAATGCGCGCCCGCAATGTGCCCCGCCTTGTAGCTCGGGCTACGGGTGAGATCGACGATCGTCCACGCATGCTTGTTGGTGGCGAGCTCGGCAACATCGATCGCGGCGGTGCCGATGTCGGGCAATACGGGCCGTCGCGGCGCGCGGATCTCGGTCTCCGCCGGCGCGACCACATCCGGGCCGATGATCGACGCATCCCAGCCCATCTGCCTCAGCCAGGACGCGGTCATGCGCGCGCGCACGCCGTCATCGTCGAACAGCACCAGGCGCGCGCCGCGCACGCCGACCCATTCGTCGGTCGCCTGCACCAATTGTCCGCCCGGCGCCGATGCGAAGCCGTCCGGGTGGCCGGCGGCGTATTCCTCGGGCGTGCGGACGTCGAGGCAATGCAGCGTGCGCGTGCCGGCCTCCGCCTGATAGCGCGCGAAGGTCGCGGCATCGAGCACCTTGACGCCGACCCGCTCAGCCCATGCTTTGGCATCGGCCAGCGCGGCCGCGTAGCTCGCCTGCGGCCGCTCCAGCATGCGCGCAGTCCTGCCGCGCTCGACCTGGTGGCCGGCGAGCGTCCAGCCGATCGTGCCGTTGCGCAGCGCGTAGATCTTGTTGCGCAAGCCCGCATTGATCAGCGACTGCGTGCCGATGATCGAGCGCGTGCGACCGGCGCAATTGACGATGATCGTGGTGTCCGGCGACGGCGCAATCTCGCGCGCCCGGAAGGCGAGCTCGCCACCGGGCACGCTGACCCCGCGCGGAATGCTCATGGTGCGGTATTCCTCGAAGCGTCGGGCGTCGAGCACCACGAGATTGCTCTCGCGCTCGATCAGCGCCTTGGCCTCGTCCGCCGATAAGGACGGCGTATGCCGGATGGCCTCGACCAGCTCGCCGAACGCCTTGCTCGGTACGTTGACGTCGCGGAACACCTCGCCGACCCGCGCATAGCCCGACAGCCCGCCTTCGAGAACGCTCACATCGGTATAGCCGAGTGCGCGGATGCGCGGCACGGCGCGCGCGGCGTAGCCTTCGCCGTCATCATAGACGACGACCGGCGCGGTCAGCCGCGGAATCAGGTCGAGAATACGAAGCTCGATCTGGGAGAGCGGCAGCGACACGGCGAAGAACGGATGAGACAGCGAGTAGGGACCTTCCTCGCGGACATCCAGCAGCGCCACCTCTTCCTGAGCGCGCCAGCGTCGCCGCAACTCGGTCGGTGTCGTGACTGCAACATCATCAAGCGTTGCGGTCGGGCCAGAGGTTGGGGACGCTGTCATTCGAATATCCAGATATGAAGTCTCTGGCGGCGCCGGTGTCCGGATCATATACCGCGCGACGGATGCGGCCGATATTGCCGCCATAGACGTGGATGCTGATCGAGGAGCGGTCCGCCAGACCGTTGGAGATGGCGTGGATGTCGCCAATCCTTGGCGACACCGCGGCGGTTTGTCCAGCCCGCAGCCGCTCCGGCGGCCCTGCGTGCAGGCGGCCATCCAGCCCCCGCGCATAGCTCACCGAGGTCTCCTCGCCGCGCAGCACGCCGACCAGGCCCCAGACGCGATGATCGTGCACCGGCGTGCCCTGGCCCGGGCCCCAGACGAAGCTGACGATCGAGAAACGCTCCAGCGGATCGGCATAGAGCAGATATTGCCGGTAGCGGTGGCCATCGGCCACGGCATAGGCCTCGGGCAGCCAGTCGTCATGCGCGACCAGTTCCTGCAGCCTGGGAGCAAGGGCGGCCAGCAGCTCGGGCTCGTGTGTCGTGGTTGCGACGAGGCGTGCGGTGTCGGCGACGAAGTCGCGGAGACGCGCAATGTCGGTCATGTCGGGACTCGTGTGGTGTCGGAAATGGCGGGCAGCGCCGATGGTCTGCTCAGACGTGGGGACCGAGCATCGCGATGTAGAACAGGTCCTCGTGCGACAGCTCTGCGGCCGGGCGCCGGACGATGAGCTCGCGCCGGACCACGCTCGAGTCAGTCAGCCGTTGCGGCAGCAGATGACCGAACCAATGACCAAGCCATGAGACGTAGTGCATGACCGCCTCCGTGCGATTTCATCACTTAAAAGCTATCACGCTGCGACGGCCATCGAACAGAGCGGTCCGCGGGGCGAATGCAGTTTGACAAATCATGCTCGCTGAAACGCAGCGTCGGAAAATTCTTTTTCCGCATCATGCAGGTCGCGCGGCTCCGCTTCTCCGATCGTCGTGTCGGGGTCGGCATTCCGTCCCATCAGGCTCTCCGACCAATGGGTGCGGAAGGCCATCCACGAGGCGTGATCCTGGAACGCGACCTCGGCGGACCACTCGACCGTGACGGCGCCGCTCGGCCAATAGCGTTCCCGATCATGCCAGCACACCACCGGCCAGCGCGGATTGCGATAGGAGCGGCCGGTCTCGTCGTGCAGCGACGGCCGGCCGAGATGCTCGATCAACCAGGACATCACCTCGGGCAGGAAGGTCGCGGCAAACGAGACGCCGTGGCGTCCGAGCCGCTGCGGCATGCGCATGATGCGCTGGTCGATGATGGCGAAGGCCGGCGGCACGGCGCCGACATTGAACTGCCGGATCATCAGCACGCGGAAGCCGCAGTCGCACAACTCGGCCGGCACGGCATGGATCGCGGTGGGTTGAAGTGGAGCCGTCATGTTCATACCAGTGCTCCCTTCGCCTGTTCGAGCATGTGGTCGGGTGAGAGTGCGACGCCGTCACGCTGGACGATCGCGCCGAAGGCCGTTGCAAGAGCGGCGCACACCGCCAGCGCTGCGGCCTCTTCGCGCGGATCGCCGCCCCATTTGAATGTCATCATCACGTCGCGCCCGTCGTTGCGGAGGGCGGGGCAGTCTGCGAAGCGCAGATCGAAGCCCGAATCCTCGCCGTCGAGCGCGCACGGCAGATAGCCGTCGGTTTTGAATGGCGCATAGTCATGGTCGAGCGTGAGCGCAAAGGGCAGACGGTCGATGGCCTGCTGCAGCGATGAACGAGCCGGCACATCACTGCGCTTCAAATAGGCGGTCAGTACGCGTGCCATCTCCGTCTCCCGTCCGATGTTTCACGGTGGCCTCTGCGCGATGCTGTTGGCAGCGCGCGATGGCCTCGCGCGATACGGAGATCCGGCCCGTATCCGACGCGACGACAATCAACAATCTCCGACATTGCTGCCGGTCAGGGAGAGCAGATCAAGTTTCGTGCCAAAGGCAGGACGATCAGTGCAGGCTGTGGCCGTCCGTATCATCGTCCGGCGTGGCGAGCTGCGCGATCGGGCTGGATTGATGATGGACCATGCGCCAGCCGCCATCGATCCGCACGAAGTGATTGGCCGCCGCCAGAGCAGCACCGTCGACCAGCTCGATGCACAGCACGTGGCCGTGATCGCCGTCGACGATCGCGTGCGGATCGGCGCAGACGATCTGCGGGCGGCTCGGATTGCCGAGGATGTCGCGCCAGCTGCCGATCACGGCGGCGCGGCCGACGATGGCCGGCCAGCCCGGATGAATGCAGGAGATCCCGTCGCGATCGGCCCAGAGCGAAGCGAGCGTGGCGAAATCGCCGGCCGCGAAGGCTGCGTAGAAGGCCGCATTGGCGGCCAGGATCTGGCTCTCGTCGCTCATCGGGATGAGGTGGGACAGCCGCTTGCGAAAATCAAGCAATGTTTGGAATCGCACATGCGGGGCTCACAAAAACTTGCAAGCTTCTTGCAAGACCTCATCGAGATGACATCGCAACGCATCAATCGGGGTCCTGTCATGCTTGAAACGGCCATTGTCGGTGGCGGATTGTGCGGAATGGCACTCGCGCGCAGCCTGCAGCAGCGCGGCGGCACGTTCGCCTTGTTCGAAGCCCGACATCGCCTGGGCGGCCGCGTGCTGTCGGCCAGGAGCAAAGCGGGGCTCGCGCTCGATCTCGGTCCGACCTGGTTCTGGCCCGAGACCCAGCCGCTGCTGACCGGCCTGATTACCGAGCTGGGGTTGTCGCATTTCGCCCAGCATGACGACGGCACGGTGCTGCACCTGAAGGAGGCCGACAAGACGGCGGAACAGATCAGCGGCCCACCGGTCCACCAGGGCGCGCGCCGGCTGTCCGGCGGCATGGCCCGGCTGATCGAGGCGCTGGCACGGGAGCTGCCGCCGGCCACCATCCACCTCGGCCATGAGCTGATGCGCATCGTCGATTGCGGCACGCATGTCCGGCTGATCTTCGCCACCGAAACGGAGTCGGTCGCCATCGAGGCGAAGCGCGCCGTTCTGGCGCTGCCACCGAGGTTGCTGATCGATCATGTCGGCTTCTTCCCGGCGCTCGATGATGCGACATTCGAGGCGATGCGCAACGCCGAGACGTGGATGGCCGCGCAGGCCAAGGTCGTGATCGCCTATGAGCAGGCGCATTGGCGCGACAAGGGCCAGTCGGGCAACGCCTTCGTCAGTCACGAGCAGGCCGTGGTCGGCGAGATCTACGACGCCTGCGACGAGGGCGGCGACCGCGCCGCGCTCGGCGGCTTCCTCGCGTTTTCCCCCGATCTGCGCGAGGCGTTTAGTGTCGGATTGCCGATGCTGATGGACAGTCAGATGGTGCAGCTGTTCGGCGCTGCGCTGGACGGCGGCGAGCAGCACTACCAGGATTGGGCGACCGAGCGCTTCACCTGCAGCGCGCTGGATCGGACCACGCCGCGCGGCGAGCATAGTGAGATTGCCAATCCGATGCTGAGGCGCGCGCTGTGGGAAGGACGGCTGCATCTCGGCGGCGCTGAGACCGCAAGCCATGCCGCCGGCTATCTCGAAGGCGCCGTGAACGCGGCCAAGCGCATCGAGCGAGCGCTTGCGCGCGCTGCCACCGAGACCTCGGGGCGCGCGGCGGGAATCGGCGAGGGGCTGTCCGGCAACGAGGCCAGCCTGGCCTGGTTCGCCTCCTGGGTCGCAGCGCAACGGGATGCGGCCTTCGACGACTACCGGCAGCGGCTCAACCGCAGCCTCGCCACGCAGCAGCGCGAGCAGCTGACGCAGCTCGCCGTGCTCGGCGCGATCGAGCAGGTGTTCGCGGCGGCGCTGCAGGTACTGGATGCGCTGACCTTCGACATGCGCGACGTCACGGTCGAGCGCGGCCGCTCGGCGCTGATGCCGGAGATCCAGAAGCCGTTCCGCGACGTCATGCAGTCGCTGCTCGACGACGCCGTCGCCTTCAATCGCACCTCTTGCGCGCTGTCGAACTTCCCGTTCGAGCACAAGCCGTCGAAGGACTACGTGCAGACCATCCTGCGCGACGTCGCCGCCGCATGGCAGGAGTTCTCGCTCGCAGCCAACCGCCTGCTGCTGGCGAAGGGCGAGGCGGCCCGCCAGCCCACGGGCGTGTCGTCGTGAGATGTGCGACACCTGCGTCAGGTGGCCTCATGGTTCGAGACGCGCCGCATGCGGCGCTCCTCACCATGAGGGGTTGGCACCCAAGGAGGCCTGCACCTCAACCATGAACACGCCGGGAGGCGTGTTCATGGAGAGGGTCAATACGGTTCCCGCAAAAAGATCCTCATCCTGAGGAGCCCGCCGTGCAGGCGGGCGTCTCGAAGGATGGCCAAGTAAAGATCGAGTGAGCTCCAATGAAACTGCAGATCGAGCGTCCGATCATCGAGGCGATGGCGACCGCCTTTCCGCATCTCGCCTCGCTGACGGAGCAGCTGCGCTTCGGCGACAAGGTCGAGGTCAACCTCGCGCAGCTCGCGACCGCCGAGCTCGATTTTCTGCGCGACAGCTATCAGAAGGCGGGCCCCGAATGGCACGCCCGCGCCGCGCATATCGCAACCCTGCAACGCGCCTTCAGCGATTCCGGCACGCGCTTCTCGGAAAACGAGCTCGAGCAGGTGCTGCCGGCGATCGCTCGCTATCTGATCTCCGGTGCCATCCGAGGCTGGATGTTTACCGCCAACGTCGCCAACCGGCCTCTGCCCTATGTTGTCACCCGGCTCGACTACACCGCGCCGTCGAACGACGAGGCGGGCCGCGTCTTCATCGAGCTCAAGGCCAACGCCAAGGGCGCGATCACGACATCGACGCTGCGGATCTCCGTCGGCGACATCGTCGGCAAGACGGTCGCCGAGATCTTCGCCGCGAAGGGTTTCCTCAAGGAAACGTCCGAGCTGATCGCAGCCTATGACGAGACGGCGGAGCGCTACTTTGCCTGGCGCGGCCGCTACGGCGCGCAGTTCTCCGGCCGCGGCATCGGCTTTTTCGCGGATGATCCGAACTCGTCGCATCGCGATATGGACTGGTCGCGCAAGGACGTCATCGTGCTGTCGTCCGGCGGCGGTACGGCGCGGCTCGTCAATGACGAGGGCATCCTGACCGAGCGCGCGCTGACGCTGGAGGTGACCGGCGACATTCTCGGTCAGTATCTGCGCAAGGCCGCCAAGAGCAATCTCTACGATGCCGAGCAGGAGGTCGAGGAGTCCAAGGCGGCGATCCCGAAAGGCGTCTTCTGCCGCGTTCCCGTGCATCCGTACATGCTGATGTTCCATCTCGACCTGCACCATTATCTCTGGGTGCATGCCGACGACATGACGCCTTACGCCTATCAGCCCGAGCTGAAGCAGAAGCTGGTGCTGCCCGAGGAGCAGACCGACCTGATCGACATCCTCACCGCCGAGATGGACCTGCTGATGGACGACATCGTCGCCGGCAAGTCGGGGGGCACCACGGTGCTGTGCGCGGGACCTCCGGGTGTCGGCAAGACGCTGACGGCGGAGGTCTACGCCGAGATCATCGGCCGGCCTCTCTATCGCGTGCATTCCGGCCAGCTCGGCCTCAATGTTGCGGCGATGGAGGGCGCGCTCAAGGATGCGTTGACGCGCGCGCAGCGCTGGGGCGCGGTCATGCTGATCGACGAGGCCGATGTCTATATCAAGCGGCGCGAGGACGACATGACGATGAACGCCGTCGTCGGCGTGTTCCTGCGCGTGCTCGAATATTTTAACGGTCTCTTGTTCCTCACCACCAACCGCATCGACGACATCGATGAAGCAATCGTGTCGCGCTGCATCGCGCTGATCAAGTTCCAGGCGCCGGACGCCGAGGCGCGGGGCCGGATCTGGCGGGTGATGTGCGATCAGTTCGGGCTGACGGTCGAGACGGCGGTGATCGCGCAGCTGGTGGAGACCTTCCCCGGCGCGTCGGGGCGCGACATCAAGGGCCTGGCCAAGCTGGTCGCCAAATATTGCCACCACAAGAGCGTCCGCCCGACCATCGCCGTCTTCCGTCGCTGCGCCATCTTCCGCGGCATCGACCTCGGCGATCACGAGCAGCTCGTCGAGGCGGCGGAGTAGCCTTAGGAGCAGGCTCGGGCTATTCGGTCGCCCGCCCCAGCGTCGCCGGATTGTACCCTTCCTCGCGCAGCACCCGCTGCACGACCGGGCTGGCCAGCATCCGCCGGTAGTGCGCCAGCAGATTGGCGGGCAGGGCGATGTCGGTCTTGTCGGCCCAGAATTCGACATAGAACAGGATCGGATCGGCGACCGAGAAGTCGCCGCCGAGATAAGGCTGCTCGCCGAGCATCCGGCTCAGGATCGCAAAGCCCTTCACGACGATGTTGCGGCCGAGCGCGCGCACCGACTCCTGGTCGGCCTCGTTGCGGCTGAAGGTCGGCGTGGCGAAGATGCGCGCGAAGCCATGGCCGTGCACGGTGCCGGCGATGTAGGTCATTGCCTCCAGCAGCCGCGTCTCGGTTTCGAGTTCGGACGGCCACAGCCTGGCGCGCGGCCGCGAGCGGCCGAGCCAATAGGCGATCGCGGGCACCTCGGTCAGCACGCTGCCATCCGGCCGCACCAGAGCGGGGATCGTCGATTTCGGATTGATCGCGACGTAGTCCGGCTTGAAATTATCGCCGGCCGGCAGGTTGACGATGTAAGCCTCGAACACCTCCTCGAGCTCTTCGAGGATGATGTGGATGCCGGTCGAGCACGAGCCCGGCGTCATGTAGAACTTCATCGGGGCCATCATTGTCTCCAAGCCGACATCGCGCGTGGCGTCACCGGTCCACCGGCATGCTTCATGCAAAGATCGGGGCAGATCGGGAATGACGCGCCGTGGCTCGCCAAATCGGGCCGCTGTCGTCAGGTTTGCGACAGGAGACGTGTTGAAGTTCTGCTGCTCCCGTCGCGCCATCAGGGAGATCAGCGCATGACGCAGCGTGAGCCGGAAGTCTACGTCATCTGTCCGACCGCCAGCATCGCCAAAGGCGAGGCCAAGGCGTTCAGCCTGTCGCGCATCGGCGACAATGGCGAGGCGCGGCCGTTTCCGATCGTGATCATCCACACCGCCACGGGCGGCTTCGTCGGCTATGTCAACACCTGCCCGCATGACGGCAAATGGCTGAACATCGGCAGCGGCCAGTTCTTCAATGCCGAGCACACGCTGCTCCGCTGCGGCCGCCACGGCGCGACCTTCGAGATCGACACTGGCCTCTGCAATGCAGGCGGCTGCGAGGGCCAGAGCCTCGAGCCGATCGCGCTCGCCGTCATCGACGGCGACATCTGCCTCTGCGGCGTCGCGCTGGTCGAGGATGTCAGCTTCCCCGATCCGTTCGACGATCTCGACGAGACCATGGAGATCATGATCCACCCGGATTGAGCGGGAGTGTTCCTCTTTTATGGAGTTGCCTACCTGCCGCTCCTGGGCCACTCTAGTGCAAGAATGATGTGAGCTGATAAGGCTTGAGCGGTGTGCTCCCTCTCCCCGTAAGAACGGGGAGAGGGAGTGCAGCGTCGCTTGGGGTCGAAGCCGTGTTCGATCACGAGTCGGGACCAATTAGGTCGGCTCGTCTCTGATGACAGACTCCGCTCTCAAAACCCGTCCGACTTCTTTCCCCACGGATGACTGCCCGGCACCAGCTGCGCCTTGATGCCGGCCTTCTCGACATCGGCTTGCGTCCTGAAGAAGGTCGCCTCATGCACCAGCGCGCCGGTCTTGGTCGTCACCGCGACGTAGCGCGCGACCGTGTCGATATCGCAGAGGTAGCCGCCGCCGGGGTCGGCCGCGCTGCGCAGGTTGCCGTCCCAGTCCACGAAGAAGCCGTCGCTCATGTCGTTCTCCACTTAAAATGGTTCATTCGGCCTCGGGCTGGTCTGCGACCAGCTGGGCATAGGCGCTCTCGACGATCGCCCGGCATTGTTGCAGGCGCTGCAGCTCGGCCCTGCCGATCGTGACCATCTCGCCATCTGCATCCGCTGCTGGCGTGGCCGCCTGCAGCGCGTCGAACAGTGCCTTCTCGAGCTGATAGATGCGCTCGCTGGCGCGCTCCAGATAGGGAATTGGGTTGGCGCGGACATTGGCCTCGTGCAGCGCGTCGAGGCTGAGCAGCGTGCGGAAGCGGCGCTCGACCTGGCGTTGCTGCATGCCGAAATCATGCTCGATGACGGTCATGGCCGCATCTCGGGCTTGGACTGCGCTGCCGCCTTCGCGGCCTGTCGCAGCAGCGTCAGGCACTCGAGCGAGGCGGCCATGTCGAGCGCGGAGAAGCCGTCCAGCGTCTCGGCGCCGATGTCGGCGCCCTTGGCTAGGAGATGCGCGACCACCTCGGCCTTGCCGGACGAGGACGCATACATCAGCGCGGTCGCGCCGTTGTCGTTGCTGTTGTCGAGATCGATGCCGGCCTCGACCAGCGCGTCGATCGCCGCGAGATGCCGGCCGACGCAGGCGAGCCACAGCGCGTTATTGCCGTCCGCATTCGTGGCCGCGATGTCGGCGCCTGCCGCGAGCAGCTCGCGGATGATGGCAACGTTGCCGAGATGCGCGGCTTTCATCAGCGGCGTGGTCCGGTTGGCGATGGTGGCGTCGACCGCATCTGCCGGAAAGCCCTGGGCCACCAGCCAGGCCGCCAATGTCGAACTCACGTCCGCCGCACCGCTCGTCGCGGGAAAGCGCTGCCGCCACGCCTCATAGCCGCCGTCGAGGCTGTAGACCTCCATGAAGCCGAAATCGGAGAAGGTCTGGGCGTACTCTTGGCTGGCGTTGCCATGATAGCAGTAGATCAGGATCGGCGTGCGTTTGGTCGTGCCGGTGATCAGCTCCGAGAGATTGCGCTGGGTGAGATGCTGCGCGCCGGCCATGTGAGCGGCATTGAACGAAGCCTGGTCGCGGACGTCGAAGCGCAGCACATCGTCGCGCTGCAACAGCTCCGTCGCGTGGCCGACGTCGATGCGTTGGAACGGAATGCGCGCTCTCATGGCAATCGTCTCATGGCAGAACTCCTGCTTCATGGCGTGTGCGGCCCGGATACGCCGGCAGCGTCGTGATCCGGTCATCCGTCAGCGGACGGCCGACGGTGAAGTGATAGAGCGTCTGCAACTGATCGCCGACGACACCGAGCATCTCGTGCACGGAGTCGTCGAAATAGCAGCCGATGCCGGTGCCGCGCAGGCCGGCCGCCTCCGCTTCGAGATACAGCACATGGCCGATCAGGCCGGCTTCCCAATGCAGCTGGCGATAGCGCCACGGATTGTCGCCGACGAGCGGCGCGAACTCGGCCAGCATCGCCACGGCAAAGCAGCTGTCGCCGGCGATCGCCTGGTGGCAGCTCGCGGTGCGGATCACGCCGCGGCTGTCGGTCGGCAGCAGATGAAACAGCGGCAGATGATCCGGCGCGCTCGCGACCCGCCGCCAGTCGAAATCGGGGCGCAGCGCGCGGCGCAGGCTGGCCTCCGCCTCGCGGCTGCGGGGCAGCGCATACAGGCCGGGCGTCAGGCCGTCGACCCTGTGTACGAACAACAGCGGATGCAGCCGTGCTGCGTAGGGCCAGGCGTCCCAGGGCGGTGCGGCACGCGGCAGCAGCGCGTCGAGCAAGCGATGGAACGCATCTGCATCCATCGTGTACCTCGAATCGAACCGCTGCGCGCTGCGGCGGCCGAGAATGAGATCGGCTGCGCGCGCCGTCGATCGCGCCGTACGCGGCGTATCAGGCAGGAGCGGTGCGGCCGCATCCTGCGCAGCTCCGGCCGTGGCCGCACTGACCTCGGGGATCACGGGCCAGCGATAGAGCGGATGACGGTCGAGCCGGTTCGCGGTGCCGGTCCAGTTGTCGTCCATCGTATACGGCGGCGGCAGATCGGGACTTGCAGGCGCGGCATCGCGCGGTGCGATGGCGACCAGAACATCGCCGTCCTCCGCTTCGGCGGCGGCGAAATCTCCACTGCGATCGAGACCCATGAGGGCGCCGAGCGCTGCGCTATCCAGGCCATCGACGACATTTGCGCGCCAGCCGAGTGCAGCGGCCGCGTAGCTGATCGCGCCGAGCGCGTGGCCGAGGTCGAGCTGGCAGTAGCGGAAGGCGCGCTCGCCATATTTCCACGCCTCGCGCCAATGGATCGAGGACAGGCCGAGCCACAGCCTCGGCGCGCCTGGCGATGCCGTGCCGCGGGCGCAACGCTGCTCCAGCACGTGATCGCGGCTGACATAATGATGCAGCCCGTCGCCGAGTCCGCTGACACTCTCCGCGATGACATAGGCCTCGGTCGGATGCAGATTGCCGCTCGAAGGATTGCAGCGCAGGGCCCAGCGATCGGGGCCATATTCTTTCCACGCCGACAGCCCGAACGACAATTCCAGCAGCAGCGCGACATTGTCGATGGTGAGCGGCTGGACCGGCGCCGTGCCGTCATAGGCCTCGGCAAAGCTCGCTGCGAGGCGATCCGAGGTCAGCGGCAGATCGGTGCGCCTGCAGCCCGCGAACTCACGGAACGGGTTCGGCTGCGCATCCCAGTCCAGCGTCTCCGGCCCGGCCGCATAGCGCTTCAGGCTGTGCTTGGTGCGGGCGTGATAGGCGAGCGCGACGTCGGCGGCAGCCGGCATCTCCGCTGCCGAGGACGATGGCACGGACATGATTCCTCACGAGGCGCGAGCGATGAGTTCGCGCATGCTGGGTGGTCGCTGGGCGACCGCGTCCGACGGAGCAAAATCCGTTCCGGGACGTGCGCCCCTGTCTCTCCTTGTCCATCCCGGGATGCGCCCATTGGGCGCAGGCCCTGAAGCCACAATCACGGCTGATGGATCGATTCCGGGCTCGCGAATGCGCGTCGCCTGGAATGACAGTGTGGATAGAGTTGTCCGATTTCGAACAGCGCGACCGGCGCTGTTCGCTTCTCGACATCAATGCTGATGAGCCCGGCGCGATGCGGTCGCCTCGATCAGCACGGCGACTTTGGCTGCGATCGAGCGCCATGCCCGATGCGCATCCATCTTGTGGCCGAGCTTAAAACTATCAGCCATGCGCGCCGCGAAGGCCGGCCCCTCATGACCATGCTGTTCCGCGATGATCCACGCGGTCTGCCATAGATCGGTCTCGGTGGTCACGGCTGCTACAGATCCAGCACCAGCCGGTCGCCCTTGGCGCGCGACACGCAGGGCAGGAAATAGCCTTCGGCGCGTTGTGCGGCGGACAGCCGCTTGTCGCGGTGATCGATGTCGCCCTCGACAACCCGGGTCTTGCAGGTGCCGCACATGCCCTGTTCGCAGGAGGTCGCGATCTTGACGCCGTTCTCCTCGAGGAACGCGGTGACGGTCTTGTCGCCGGGAATTTTGAACGTGGCGCCGGTGCTCTTGATGGTGACGTCGAACACCTTGTCGAGCAGCGCGGCGGCAGCCTTCGCGGTGAAGCGCTCGACGTGAACGCGCTCCTCGGCAAAGCCCTTCTGCTTGGCGAGGGCGATGATCGGATCCATCCACCAGTCGACGCCGCAGATGAACAGCTGGGTGTCGTCCGGGCGGTCGGCGAGCAGATCGGCCGCCTTCAGCAGCTGATTGTCCTCGGTCGCTTCCTTGTAGTATCTCGTATCCTCGGCGAACGGAGAGGCCTCGATGGTGCCGCGGAAGGAGTCCGGCGACATCAGCGCGAACAGGTAGTGCAGCTCGAACGGGATACCCTTCGCCTTCAGCGTGTCGGCGATCGACAGCATCGGCGTCACGCCTATGCCGCGCGCGACCAGCAGGGCGCGCTTGGTGTCCTTCGGAATCTTGAAGCGGTTGCGCGGGCGGCTGACCTGCAGTTTGTCGCCCTCGTTGATGTCGAGATGCAGCGCCTTGGAGCCGCCGCGGCTGTTGGCATCCTTCCACACGCCGATGCAGTAGCGGTTGCGCTCGGCGGCGCTGTTCAGCAGCGAATATTGCCGCGTCAATCCGTTCGGTAGCGTCACGTCGATGTGGCTGCCCGGCGTGAACCCCGGCAGCGGCTGATCATCCGCCGGGATGAGCTCGAACGAGGCCATGTTGTGCGCCTCGATGGCCTTTTTGGCCACGACAACGGTGTGCAGGCTGTCGGACATCTGACAACTCCATCTAGCAACCCGGCTGACGACGAGGACGATGCAAGGAGAAGGCCAGATCGGTTGCCGTCCGCGCCGGCGGCTTGCCCTGCCGGCACGGACGCAGGCGTCAACCCCAGATCGAATGCATGACGTGATGGTGATGGTCGGTCATGGACGCGTCGTGCGCGGATGACGTACCGGAGGTGTGGGTCGTGGCGGTCGCGTGGTGATGATGCGAGCTGTGCGTCGTCGTCTTGGTTGTGGTCGCGGTGGTATTCGCCGTGGTGCTCCTGCCCGTGGTCGTCGTCGCGGTCGTACCGGTCGTCTTCGCCGTTCCGCCGCTGGAGGTCGTGGTGCCTGATGTCGTGGCGGCCGCGGTCGCCGTGCCGCCGGTGCCGTTGGCGATGTTGGGATTGGCCGTCACCTTCGTCGTCCCCTGGGCGAGGCCGGCGACGGATGTTGCCTTCGAGACCGTCGTCGCCGAGCCGACATAGCTGGCGCCGCCGATCGCGATGTTGTTGCCGCTGACGTCCTGCGCGTCGGCGACGAAGCCCTGGCCCGCTGCGGTCAGCATCGCGAGGTCCGAGGTGAGCGCCGCGCCGGTGTCGCCGTTCAGGATGCCCTGCAGGCCCTTGATGGCGGTGGCGGAGTCCGCCTGCAAGGTGCCGTTGTTGAGCTCGTTGTCGAAGCGGCCCTGGAACACTGCGCCCTGGGCGGCGTCGAAGCTCGCGCCGAAATTGTTGTAGTTCTGGATCTGCGTGATCAGCGCCTGGCTCGCGGTGCCGGTGCCGTTCACGATCGCCGCCAGTTGCGCGTTGATGGTGTTGGCCTCGGCGACGAAGGTCGCCCAGAAATTCGTCTGCGCCTGATTGTCCTGGAACCTGGTGACGGTGCCCGTGAGGCCGCCTGGATCCTCGGCGAAGCCGCCGGTGTGTCCGGGATTGCCGTTGCCCCCGGCCGCGGTGTTCAGCGCCGTATCGTTCTGGACGATGTCGATGATGTCGAGCAGGTTGTCGGTCGTGCCGCGCAGCGCGGTGGTGTTGCCGGTCGCTGCGGCGGCATCGTATTTCGTGAGCTGCAGATTGATCTGGTTGAGCACGGTCTGCAGATGCAGCGTCGTTGTGGCCGCTGCGTTCGCGGTCTCTCCCGCCTCGATCTGCGCCAGCATGGTGGCGTTGTTGAGGATCGCGGTGAGGCCAGACTGGACCGCCGTCAGGTCGTTGGTCACGTGGGTGAGATTGGTCGCATTGATGCCGCCGGAGATCACGCTGACTGAGGCGTTGAAGACCTCGCCGACGGCCTTCAGGCTGGTGCCGGCCGTGGCGGCCGCGAGCGTCGTCGGATCGTCGGCTCCGGCCGGAAGGTTCTGGAACGCAACGTCCGTCGCGCCGGTGTTGGCGGTGAACGCGACATTGTTCAAAGCGGCAGAGAGATGTGCGTCGTTGTTGATCTCCGACAGGATCTCCGTCTGCAGCGCGTGAATGGTCTGGGAGGCTGCCGACATCGTCGTGGCATTGGTGGTCTGCGCGGCCGCGCTCAGCAAGGTTCCGAGCTGCGTCTGGACATTGGTGAGAACCGCGAGGTCGGTGGAGTTCAACGTGAAGGTTTGGCCGCCGATCGTCACATCATTGGGGTTGGCGAGAATGGCGGCGATGTCGTTCTGAACCGCGTGGATGTCGGTCGTGTAGCTGGACAGGAATGTGTTGGAGTTTCCGCTGCCTTGTGCGCCGGAATAAAGTCCGAGGGAGATGCGGACGGCATCATTGAAGACGACGCCGGCCTGGACCAGATCGGTCGACAGATTGAGCGCGCTCGTCCGGGTCAGCAGATTGGACGTGCCGTTCGCCAGCGCTGTCGCGTTGAAGTTGGTGGCCATGCGATTGTCTCCTCTGGTTTGACGGCCGTCGACAGGCACGGCGTGGTGCGGGCAATGGCCCGGAGAGCGCCGGAATCGAGCAGATGCGCGCGACGGTCGTGACTGGGAGAGCGTGTAGTTGCGCTTTCGGGCCGTGCGCCGTTACGAAATCGTCGTCGCGAGGACAAAGAGGCACCGTTCTGGTCTGTTCGTTTCTGGATGGCGGGCAGAAATGAAAGGTCGTCGTGGAGCGCTGCGGCGTTCTGTCGCAGGCAGCGTCGAGGACATTCCTCTCGGAACATCGACAGCTCAGCGATGAGAATCAATTGCATGTATGGTGACCTATTAGTTGGACGTTCGTGCGTTGCGTGACCGCGCGAGCGAACTAATCGCCGTCTTCGACGCCGGGTTGAGAGGTGGGCTCGATGGCGCTCCGCATCAATTTGCCGGAGACATGACTTTCGCCGCCTGACGGAAGACGATGGTTGTTCAAGCGATGCCGAGCCGGCGCAAAGAAAACGTCACATGACACGGCGCGCACGCGGGTCTATGACGCGCGGCTCTCGAACACAGATATATGACGGGAAGGGATTGCCATGACCATGCGCGAGCAGTGGGAAGATCAGGCTGGGCCATGGCTTGCCTGGGCGCGGGCACCCGGCCATGACAGCTTCTGGCGGCACCATCGCGAGCAGTTCGACACGCTGCTGCCGCCGCCCGGCGCACTGACGCTCGATATCGGCTGCGGCGAGGGCCGGCTGTCGCGACATCTCACCTCCAGAGGGCACCGGGTGATCGGCGTCGATGCCTCGCCGACGCTGATCGCGGCCGCCCGCGCGGCCGACCCGTCGATCGCGGTGGTGCGGGCCGATGCGGCCGCGCTGCCGCTCACCGACGCCTGCGCCGATCTCGCCATTGCCTTCATGTCCTTGCAGGACGTCGATGCCATACAAGCCGCGATCCGCGAGGTGGCGCGCGTGCTCAAGCCGGGCGGCCGGCTGTGCATGGCCATTGTCCATCCGCTCAACTCGGCCGGCACGTTCGCCAGCCTGGCGGCGGATGCGCCATTCGTCATCCAGGGCAGCTATCTCGACTCCTTCACCTACAGTGACGCGGTCGAGCGCGATGGTTTCAGCATGGTCTTCCATAGCGCGCACCGCCCGTTGCAGAGCTATGTCGCGGCGCTGGAAGAGGCAGGCTTTCTCATCGAATCGTTGCGCGAGCCGTCGACGCCGGAAGCGATCGTCACTAGCGACTCGAGCCGGCGCTGGCTGCGCGTGCCGCTGTTCCTGCATCTGCGTTGCCTGCGCCCGTAGACCGGAGCGCGGGGGCGCTCCGGCGCACGCTTCAGCCCCGCCGTGCCGCCTCGATTGCGGCGACGTCGATCTTGTGCATCGGCATCATCGCGGCGAACACGCGCTTGGCGACGTCGCCGCCTTCAGCCATCGCATCCGTCAGCACACGCGGCGTGATCTGCCAGGACAGGCCCCATTTGTCCTTGCACCAGCCGCAGTGACTTTCCTGGCCGCCATTGGCGACGATCGCATTCCAGTAGCGATCGGTCTCGGCCTGATCGTCGGTGGCGATCTGGAACGAGAAGGCTTCGCTATGGGTGAAGGCCGGGCCGCCATTGAGGCCGAGGCAGGGGATGCCGCACACGGTGAATTCCACCGTCAGCACGTCGCCAGCCTTGCCGGAGGGATAGTCGCCCGGCGCGCGGTGCACGGCGCTCACACGGCTGTCCGGAAACGTCTCGGCATAGAACCGCGCGGCGGCTTCGGCGTCCTTGTCGAACCACAGGCAGATGATGTTCTTGTGCTTTGGCATTGCAGGGCTTCCTTCCACTCGGATGCGGGCCGTCGTTCCATCAGGGGTCAACAGCCGTTGAGATGCTTACGCCAGTTCGTCGCGATCCGGCTGATCCGAGGACGAAGCTCGCCGTGGCAATCCGACATGATGGTTGCTCGTCCACGCATTTTTTTGCAGGGCTATGTCAAGGCCGATGCGGCGTGCTTAAGCAATATGACGGGATTGCCGAGATGGAATGGTCGGGCTACGAGCCGGTGGATCCGAGGAAGTGCGATCCCGACGCCTTTGGCGGCCGGGGCAAGCGTGGGAAGTAGGCGTCGACATGGTGGAGACTGGAGGCCGGGTTCGAACGGCGCTTGTCGGAATAGTTGCGGGGATGCTGGCGGGATCGCTCTCGCCGTCAGCGCATGCGCAATCGGCGCCGCGCCCGGCCGCACCGCCGCCGGCCGCCGCACGCCCGGCGCCGCCGCCGGGGCTGGCCGTTCCGGCTGATCTGAAGGACCTGCGCGGCGAATGGAAGCGCGCCGGCGCCGGCTTCGCCTGTGTCGTGACCCCGCCGCGCCAACTGTCGCAGGAGTTGCTGCTTGCCGTCATGGCGCGCGCCTGCCTGCGTCTCGGCCCGCTCGTGGTCGGCGATGCGGCGGCCACCGCCACCGCCGCGCTGGGGCAGCCGCATCGGACGCTGAAGCAGCCGCAGGACAAGGTCGCCTGGATCTATTTCGTCGGGCAGCGCGAGCACTACCCGTATTTCGTGGTCACGGTCGTGGCCGACAAGATCGTCGCGCTGCAGGTGACCGGCGACGGCACCACGACCGCGCCGGGCTATGAGCTGAGCGGCGTCGGGCTCGGCGCTACGACCGATGATCTCGTCAAGGTGTTCGGCCAAGCCGGCCATTTCGAGCCGACCGAATTGAAGGGCGTCGAGCTCTGGACCTACCCGCCGCACCCGTTCTCCTTCGAGCTCAAGGGTGGACGGGTGATGTCGATCCGGATCAATCAGTAGCGGGGGGACGACGATCGCGCCGCCAACGGCGCATCGCGGCTGCCGTCTGTGATCCGGGCTATCTCCGGGACCGGGACGCATGAGCCCAGCGCGCCACGATCTGGTCCTCGTCGAGCAGGCCGAGGCTGGTCGGCGGCCCTTCCAGCACCGTCGCGTTGACCCTGGCGATCTCGGCATTGAGGGCTGCGACCTCGCGGCGCACGGCGGCCTCATCGGGAAGCGAACCGATGGCTGCCAGCTGCTTCTCGACCTTGCGCAAGAGCTCCAACGAAGGTGGCAGCATCGAGACCTGCTCGCGCCGGATGAGCTGCTTCACCCACCAGAGCGGATCGTGTTCATCGCCGAGATTCGGCAGCGGCTTGCCGGCGCCCGGGAGATTGTCGAAAGCGCCCTGGCTCTGCGCCGTGCGGATCTGCGCCTCGACCCACGACTCGAAGCTCGTCGCCAGCGGTTTGCGCTCAGTCATGACCGGCAGCCTTCTGGAGTGGCAACGCTTCCAAGCCTATCAGCTCACCGCGATGGACACCAGAACAGCGAAGCTGCCCGGCCGGACGGAGCCAAGCTGGCAAGCCGGCGGTGATCCAGCGAATGTGGTCACCGTGAAGGCCGAGAAAGATTCCTGTTGCTATTTTTCCGAAATCATGTTCTTCTCTGTGCAACCCGCCTCGAGCAGAGGGACGAACGCGTCGTCACGATCGTGGAGGTGGGCTGCGATGGCCGTGACGGCTGTGCCAGACGAGCACAGGCCGGCACGGACGGCGAAGTCGTGTGGTCCTGGCCTCTCGACGCTGAGGTCTGCGCAACGCGCCAACGGCGCGTTGTCGCAAATGGGGGCAAGAACGCCGATCCCCAGGGAGAGCACGAAGGACACCGTAAAACCATTCGCGCGGGGAAGGCCGGGTCTGTCCGGCTGTACTCGTGGTACCTGCCGCCTGCATTCTTTTCCGCAGGCGGGCCACGGGCCTCAGCCGAGGTCCGGCCTTCTCCGCGCCCTCTCGTTTTTCAGGAGGGACATGACCGATGCACAACCCGGGCACGCGTGCCGCGGGAAGACGATGACGCATCTGGATGCCATGTGATGGAAACTGTGAGCCACACTCTCCGCTGTCGTCCCGGCCTCGAGCCGGGACCCATAACCCCAGGGGGATGTTTGAGGCACACAGGTGGATAGAGCGCTCCCAGCCCCGAACGCCGGTGGCTATGGGTCCCGGCTCGAGGCCGGGACGACACCGATGATGACGCGCGATACGGGGCAGCCATGATCAGTCGCGACTTTGCACCGCTGCTGCGATCACTTAATCCAACTCCGATAACGCAAGGAGGACACCCCATGACCAAGACCGCCGCCGAGATCGAGGACGACCGCCAGATCCGCGAACTGCTGCAGAACTGGGCGATCTGGCGCGATGCCGGCGATTGGGAGCGCTTCCGCACCGTGTGGCATCCGGATGGGCGGATGATGGCGACCTGGACGCAAGGCACCGGCGACGAGTTCATCGAGATCAGCAAGGCGGCCTGGGCGAAGGGCGTCAACATCCTGCATTTTCTCGGCGGCATCTCGGTCGATCTGGCAGGAAGCCGCGCGATCGCGCAGACCAAGATGACGATCTCGCAGCGCGCCGATGTCGAAGGCATCCTGTGCGACGTGCTCTGCACCGGGCGCTTCTACGACTTCCTCGAAAAGCGCCAGGGTAAATGGGGCATCGTGCTGCGCCAGCCGATCTATGAGAAGGACCGCATGGACCCGATCACGCCCGGCGCCGTGCCCGCGCTCGATCGCGCGCTGCTGGAGCAGTTTCCCGTCGGCTATCGCCATCTCGCTTATCTGCAGACCCGCATCGGCTACACCGTCAAGCGCGACATGCCGGGATTGAAGGGGCCGGAAGTCGAGGCGCTGTATGCGCGCGGCGCGGCGTGGCTGCGGGGCGAGCCGCTGTGATCGTTGAACGCTGCATCGCCCGTCCGCGCCGGATGGAGCTCAGCCGACACTGTGCGAGCGTCAATATGCCCCATCGCAATCGGGCGACGCAGTCTGATCCGCCGAAGGTGGAATTCCGTTAGGGGGCCAAGCAAGTCGACGGGGGGGGGCTGGGGCGGCATGGGATCGGTTTGGACGCTCGGGCCCGGCAAGCGGATCAATCGTCCAAATAGTTGAATAAGAAAGGACCTAGACGCTACATTGAACATGGAACCGGTCGTCATCAGGCCGGCAGGAGAGGATGGTGTATACAATCACGACTGCTCATCGCGGAAAAAACCGGGAACTTGCGCCGTAAGGTGCAGTTGCTGTATACAGTGACCCAGTTGGAAGTATACCGACACGAGGAAACGCGATGGCTGCTTCATTCCCCATGAATGCCTGGTACGCGGCGGCTTGGGACGCCGAGGTCAAGCAGGCTCTGCTGCCCCGCACCATCTGCGGCAAGCATGTCGTCATGTACCGCAAGGCGGATGGTACGATTGCCGCGCTCGAGGATGCCTGTTGGCACCGCCTGGTACCGCTGTCCAAGGGGCGGCTGGAAGGCGACACCGTCGTCTGCGGCTATCACGGCCTCAAGTTCAGCCCGCAGGGCCGCTGCGCCTTCATGCCGTCGCAGGAGACCATCAATCCCTCCGCCTGCGTGCGTGCCTATCCCGCCGTCGAGCGTCACCGTTTCATCTGGCTGTGGATGGGCGAGCCGGCGCTGGCCGATCCCGCCACGATTCCTGACATGCACTGGAATCACGACCCCGCATGGGCTGGCGACGGCAAGACCATCCAGGTCAAATGCGACTATCGCCTCGTCGTCGACAATCTGATGGACCTGACGCACGAGACCTTCGTGCACGGCTCGTCGATCGGCAATGACGCGGTGGCCGAGGCGCCGTTCGACGTCACCCATGGCGAGCGCACCGCGACAGTGACGCGCTGGATGCGCGGCATCGAGCCGCCGCCGTTCTGGGCCAAGCAGCTCGGCAAGCCCGGCCTCGTCGACCGCTGGCAGATCATTCGCTTCGAGGCTCCGTGCACCGTGACGATCGATGTCGGCGTGGCGCCGACCGGCACCGGGGCGCCGGAAGGCGACCGGTCGCAGGGCGTCAACGGCATGGTGCTCAACACCATCACGCCCGAGACCGACAAGACCTGTCATTATTTCTGGGCCTTCGCCCGCAACTATCAGCTCTCCGAGCAGCGGCTGACGACCGAGATCCGCGAAGGCGTGTCCGGCATCTTCCGCGAGGACGAATTCATCCTCGAGGCGCAGCAGCGCGCGATGGACGAAAACCCGGGACGTGTTTTCTACAACCTCAACATCGATGCAGGGGCGATGTGGGCACGGCGTATCATCGACCGGATGATCGCGCGTGAAACGCCGCTGCGCGAAGCCGCGGAGTAGTTGGAATGCCTGAGCGTGAGGCCGATCGCTCGATTTCGCAGACCGTCCGCGCGCAGCTCACGCTGCGCGACCTGATCCTCACCGGCGGCTTGCGCCCAGGCGAACGGATATCGGAGCTGCAGGCGGTAGAGGCGGCGGGTGTCTCGCGCACGCCGGTGCGGATGGCGCTGGTGCGGCTGGAGGAGGAGGGGCTGCTGGAGGCCATTCCGTCCGGCGGCTTCATGGTCAAATCGTTCTCAGAGCGCGACGTGCTCGATTCCATCGAGGTGCGCGGCACGATGGAAGGGTTGGCGGCACGCCTCGCCGCCGAGCGCGGCGTCTCCGTGCGCGACACCGAGCCGATGCGCGAGTGCCTCGCCCAGATCGACGAGCTGATCGCGCCGGCTGAAATCTCCTTCGATGCGTTCTCGGCCTATGTCGCGCTCAATGCCCGCTTTCACGCGCTGCTCGCCGAGCTGTCGCGCAGCCCGCCGGTGATCCGCCAGGTCGATCGCGCCAGCGCGCTGCCGTTCGCCTCGCCGAGCGGTTTCGTGATGGCACAGTCGGCGTTGCCCGAGGCGCGGCACATTCTGGTGGTCGCGCAGGAGCATCATCGCATCGTCCTCGATGCGATCGAGAACCGCGAGGGCGCGCGCGCCGAGAGCATCATGCGCGAGCATGCCCGTCTCGCCGCGCGCAATCTGCGGCTGGCCGTCAAGGCGCGCGGCCCGATGGACCTCGTGCCGGCCGCCGTTCTGATCAAGACGATGAGCTCGAACTAAGGGAGACGACCATGCGCTTCCAGGATAATTGGTCGCCCGCGACGCTGGTGGCGACGCGCGACCTCGCGCCGGGCATTCGTGAGTTTCTCTTGCGACCTGACGGCTATGTCTGTGCGCCCTATCCGGTCGGCAGCCATATCAAGGTCAGCGTGCTCGTCGACGGGCAGCCGGATGTCCGTTCCTATTCGCTGGTCGGCGAAGCCGACCCGCGGGGCTATCGGATCGCCGTGCGCTTCGCCGAGGATTCACGCGGCGGCTCGCGCTATCTCTGGTCGCTGCAGCCGGGCGCGCGTATCGAGGTGGCGAGCCCGACCTCGCTGCTGCAGGTCGGCTGGCAGTATCAGCATTATTGTCTGGTGGCCGGCGGCATCGGCATCACGCCGCTGGTCGGTGCGGCGCAGGCGCTGCTTCGCAAGACGCCGAACGTCTCGCTGCATTATGCGGTGAGATCGCATGGCGACGCGGCCTATGCCGACGAGCTCGCGACGCTGCTCGGCGACAGGCTGTCGGTCTACGCGGCCGACCAGGCGCAGCGGCTCGATCTGTCGGCTCTGTTTGCCAGCCTGCCGCAGGGCACGGCGGTGCTCTTCTGCGGCCCGATGCGGATGCTGGATGCGGCGCGCAGCGCTTGGGCCGCCTGCGGCCGTCCGGCGTCCGATCTCAGCTACGAGACGTTCGGATCGTCGGGGCGTCTGGCGACCGAACCGTTCAAGGTTCGCCTGCGCGACAGCGGCGAGGAGATCGTCGTGCCGCGCGATCGCTCGATGCTCGACGTGCTCAATGCGGCCGGCCATGAGGTCATGGCCGACTGCCGTCGCGGCGAGTGCGGCGTTTGCGCCATCGACGTCGTCGATGTCGACGGCGAGATCGATCATCGCGACGTGTTCTTCAGCGACGAGCAGAAGCACGAGAACCGCAAGCTCTGCGCCTGCGTGTCGCGCGCCCATGGCGTCGTCACCATCGACACGCTGGAGCGCGCTGACGCGGTGTGAGGCTGCTATTTGTCGGTCAGGCTGACCGGCATCGGCGTCTGCGGCCTGGCCTGCGACCTCCGGCCATTCTGCTCCGCCGCAAGGGCGGCGCGCGCGGCCTTGAGGCGCGCATCTGTCTCCTTGTCGGCGAGCAGCGCGTCGGTGAGGTTGGCCTCGGCGATGTGGGCCGCCTCGGCTGCCGCCTTCGCCGCGGCGATGTTGGCGGGGGTCGGGCTGGCCTTGGCTAGGGCATCAGCGGCGTTGCGCTCGGCCACCGCCTTCTCGTTGGCCGCCAGCGCGGCGTCGAGATTGGCGTCGGCGACCGTCTCCGCGGCATCCGCGGCGGCGAACGCCGCGGCAGCGGGGCTGGGCGGCGGCTTGGTCTTGGCCGTCCGCTCTTGAGTTGGCGGCTGCTTGCTCGACGCCTGCGGAGCGGGTTGCGTCTGCTGCGGCCCGCGCGGCAGGGCGGGTTGTTGAATTGGGGGAGGCTGCAACGACGGCATCGTCGGTACGAGATCGAGCGGCACCATTCGCGCAAACGAGCTGCGCGCATCGCGCAGCAGGCCGCCCATGACGTCCTCGATCGGATCGGCGCTCGCCGTCCCGCTGCACGCGCAGCCGAACAGGGCGATCGCGCCGGCCAGGTGTTTAGACGTGAAGCAGACGGCCATCAGAGCCTCCATCCCGCCAAGATCGGCCCGGCCGACCCATGGCGTTCACCGCCTGCCTTATTCCCCGAATGGGGACGCAGGGTGGCGCTGCCGTGGAGACGGTCGCCCGATATGCGCCGCGTCTGCCACATTGAACTTTCAGGCGAGTTCCTCGCGCACCCGCGCAGCCGCCGCGCTCATCGCCTTCAATTTCCCGAACGCGGTGGCGCGCGGCAGATATTTCATGCCGCAGTCCGGCGCGACCACCAGCCGCTCCGGCGCCACGACTTTGAGGCCATTGCGGATGCGCTCGGCAATGACGCTCACCGGCTCGATCTCGGGATCGCCGAGATCGAGCACGCCGAGCACGATGGTCTTGGCAGAGAGATCCTTGAGAACGCCCAGATCGAGCCGCGGCTGCGCCGCCTCGATCGAGATCTGCGTCGCGCAGCACTCGGCGAGTTCGGTGAGGAACGGATATCCGCTCGGCTTGCTGGAGCCTGGCACGATGGCCGCATAGCCGAAGCAGACGTGAACGATGGTGGGCACCGTGATATGATCGAGCGCGCGGTTGATGGCCTTGACTGCATAGCGCCGCGCGGCCTGCGGATTGCTGCGCACCCAGGACTCGTCGAGCTGGATGACGTCGGCGCCGGCTCGTTGCAGGTCGCGGGCCTCGGCGTTGGCGACCTCGGCAAACGCCATCGCGACCGCTTCATCGTCGTGATAGAAATCATCCTGCGCCTGCTGGCTCAGGGTGAACGGGCCGGGCAGCGTGATCTTGGCCGCCCTGATCGTGTTGCGACGGAGGAACTCCATGTCCCGCAGCTCAACCGGATATCTGCGCCGGATCGGCCCGACGACGCGCGGGACGGGCGTCTTGTTGCCGGCCGGGGAGATGATGATCGCGGGATTGTCGGCATCGATCCCGTCGAGTGCGGTGGCGAAGCGGTTGGAGTAGCTCTCGCGGCGGATCTCGCCGTCCGAGATGATGTCGATGCCCGCCTGTTCCATGTCGTGGATCGCGACAACAGTGGCGTCGTCCTGGGCTTCCTCGAGCAGCGGGCGCTGAATGCGCCACATGCCCTGCAGCCGGATGCGTGGAATGGACTTGGAGAGCATGGCGCGATCGACCAGCCAGTCCGGCTGCGGATAGCTTCCGATCACGGTGGTCGGCAGGAGATGTCTAGGCATGTTCACCACAATGATCCTCCCGCAGTCCGATTCGATTTGTCGCAAGCTAGCAGACGAGGCGCCTGGCAAGGCAATGCAACCTATCGTTTTGGTTGTCTTTGGGGCGTCATGAAAATGGGTGGTATTTTCTCCAATTTGTGAGTTGGCGAGAAACCCCTCCGAGGTCATGCGAGGTGAGATGACACGACGGCACATCCTGACCCTCAATGCCGGCTCCTCTTCGATCAAGTTCGCTTTGTTCGAAGAGCAGGCCGCCCCCGTCGAAACCCTCCGGGGCCAGATCGAGGGGCTCGGCAGCGCCACGCCGCATTTGCAAGCCCGCCAGCGCAGCGGCACGCTTGCTGATGAAGCTCTCGATGCGGCGAGAGCGGCCGACCACGATGCTGCAATGGCCGTGGTGATCGACCTCCTGCAACGCGCCGTCGGGCGCTCCGCCGTCGACGCCGTCGGCCATCGCATCGTTCATGGCGGGCTGGAGTTCACACAGCCCATCGTCATCACCGATGATGTCGTCGGGCGTCTGGAGGCGCTCAATCCGCTGGCGCCGCTGCACCAGCCGCATAATCTCTCCGGCGTTCGCGCCGCCCATCGCGCCTTCCCCGATGCGTTGCAGGTCGCATGTTTCGACACCGCGTTCCATCGCTCCCATCCCTGGGTCAACGACACCTACGCGTTGCCACGTGAGCTCTATGAGCAGGGCGTCCGCCGCTACGGTTTTCACGGGCTGTCCTACGAGTACGTCGTCTCGCGATTGAGGGAGATCGCGCCCGACGATGAGAAGGGCCGCGTGGTCGTCATGCATCTCGGCAATGGCGCGTCGATGTGCGCGATCCGTGACGGACAGAGCATCGGCTCCTCGATGGGCTTCACCGCGCTCGACGGCCTGCCGATGGGCACGCGCTGCGGACAGCTGGATCCGGGCGTCGTGCTCTATCTGCTGCAGGAGAAGCGGATGACGGCTGAGGCGATCAGTGATCTCCTTTACCACCATTCGGGACTGAAGGGGCTGTCGGGGCTGTCGCAGGACATGCGCGCATTGGAGGCGGCGGGAACGCCGCAGGCGATGCAGGCGATTGACTATTTCGTCGATCGGATCAGGCGTGAGCTCGGTGCCATGACCGCCGTGCTGTCTGGCCTCGACGCGGTCGTGTTTTGCGGCGGCATCGGTGAGCACGCCTGGCGGATTCGCGAGCGCGTCTGCCAAGGCTTCGAGTGGCTCGGCATGGTGCTCGACAAGAACCGGAATCGCGCCGGCGAACCCGTGATCTCGTCCGGGGATTCCTCCGTGCGGCTGTTCGTGGTCAACACCGACGAGGAGATGATGATCGCATCGCACACCGCAGCGCTGCTCGCCGAGCATCGCAAGGACTGAGACGGAGCACCAGACCTGCTGATTTGGCGCTTGCATGTCCCGGCGTTCTGCTATCATCCAGGGTGAAAGACCAAGAGAGCCGGGCAGGGAACGATGGAAGGCAGCGTGGCGTCTGATGACGCGGACCTGGAGTTCGACTACGTGGTGGTGGGTGCCGGCTCGGCCGGCTGTGTTCTCGCCAACCGGCTCAGCAGCGACGGTAAGCACAAGGTGCTGCTGCTCGAGGCCGGCCCGAAGGACACCAACATCTGGATCCACGTTCCGCTCGGCTACGGCAAGCTGTTCAAGGAAAAGACTGTCAACTGGATGTATCAGACCGAGCCCGAGCCCGGTCTCGACGGCCGCTCCGTGTTCCAGCCGCGCGGCAAGGTGCTGGGCGGCTCGAGCTCGATCAACGGCCTGCTCTATGTCCGCGGCCAGCACGAGGACTACGACCGCTGGCGGCAGCGCGGCAATGTCGGCTGGGGCTATGACGACGTGCTGCCCTATTTCAAGCGTGCGGAAAATCAGTCGCGCGGCGGCGATGACTATCACGGCGTCGGCGGGCCGTTGCCGGTGTCCGACTGGCGCCACGATGACCCGCTCTCGGAGGCCTTCGTGAAGGCGGCGGTCGAGGCCGGCCTGCCGTTCAACGCCGATTTCAATGGCGCGAGTCAGGAGGGCGTCGGCTTTTTCCAGACCACGACGCGGCGCGGCCGCCGCGCCAGCAGTGCGGTGTCTTATCTGCGACCGGCTCTCGGTCGCAGCAACCTCCACGTCGAGACCGACGCGCTGGCCCAGCGTATCCTGTTCGAGGGACGCCGGGCGTCCGGGATCACGTTC
Organism: Bradyrhizobium sp. ORS 285; assembly: GCF_900176205.1. Taxonomy (NCBI): domain Bacteria; kingdom Pseudomonadati; phylum Pseudomonadota; class Alphaproteobacteria; order Hyphomicrobiales; family Nitrobacteraceae; genus Bradyrhizobium; species Bradyrhizobium sp. ORS 285. The sequence continues at coordinate 5,423,995 of NZ_LT859959.1, read as the reverse complement.
AGCCAGCGCGGACGGCTGCGGACAGCGCGGGCCCGCAAGGAGATCCTCGTATCGAGTGGCGCCTACAATTCGCCGCAGCTGCTGCAATTGTCCGGGGTCGGTCCTGGTGAACTGCTGCGGCAGCACGGCATCGATGTGGTGCTCGACGCCCCGGGAGTCGGCAGCGACTTGCAGGACCACCTTCAGGTGCGCATCGTGATGCGCTGCAGTCAGCGCATCACGCTCAACGACATCGTCAATCATCCCGTGCGCAAGGTGCTGGCCGGCGCGCGCTATGCCGCCTTCCGCAAGGGACCGCTGACGATCGCGGCCGGCACGGCCGGGGCCTTCTTCAAGACCGACCCTCGGCTCGCAAGCCCGGACATCCAGATCCATTTCATCCCGTTCTCGACCGACAAGATGGGCGAGAAGCTGCACACCTTTTCCGGCTTCACGGCCTCGGTGTGCCAGCTCAGGCCGGAAAGCCGGGGCTCGCTGCGGATCAGGAGTGCCGACCCGGTAACGCCGCCCGAGATCCGGATCAATTATCTGGCGAGCGAGACTGACCGGCGGGCCAATATCGACGGTCTGCGCATCTTGCGGAAAATCCTGGCGGCGCCGGCCTTGAGGCCGTATGTCTCGGATGAAGCCTTTCCGGGACCCAAGGTCGTGAGCGACGACGACATCCTGGCCTATTGCCGGCAGACCGGCAGCACGATCTATCATCCGACCTCGACCTGCCGGATGGGGACGGATGCTCTGGCCGTGGTCGATCAGCGCCTGCGCGTGCGCGGCGTCGATGGCCTGCGCGTCGTCGATGCCTCGATCATGCCGGACCTGGTTTCGGGCAACACCAATGCGCCGGTCATCATGATCGCGGAGAAGGCCTCCGACATGATCTTGCAGGACGCGCGCTGACGCAGGAATGAGTTCGTGACACGTTTCCGGATCGGCACCCGCAAGAGCACGATGGCCCTGGCGCAGACGGAGGAGATCGCCCGCCGGCTGCAGGCGGCCATCCCGTCGCTCGACATCGAGATCGTCAAGTTCGAGACGACGGGTGATTCCGACCAGACCAGCAAGCTGCTGACCCATGGCGGCAAGGGCGGCGCCTTCGTCGCCGAGATCCGGCGGGCCATGCTGGATGGCAAGCTGCATGCGGCGATGCATTCGCTGAAGGACATGCCGGGCAATGAGGAGACGCCGGGCCTCGTCATCGCGGCGCTGCTGTCGCGTGATCCGCCGGGCGACGTGCTGGTGCTGCGGCAGGGGTTGTCGCTGGACGACTTTCGCAAGGACGGTGGCCGGGGTTTCAAGATCGGCACCAATGCGGTGCGCCGGGCGGCCTATGCGCGCAGACTGTTTCCGAACGCCGAGCTGATCCATTTCCGCGGCGCGGCCGACACCCGCATCCGCAAGCTCGACAATGGCGAGCTGCAGCGACTGCCGGATGGCGGCGCGGTGGGCCCGGCGGATGCGCTGATCATGGCGCGGTCCGGACTGGAGCGCGTGGGTTTGTCGGAGCGCGCGTCCTACGAATTCCCCGCAGCCGACATGCTGCCGGCGGCCGGGCAGGGCATCGTCGCCGTCGAATGCCCAGCGGCCGACTTCGAGACGCGGCGCATCCTGGCCGCCATCGATGACCCCGGTGCGCGGGCCTGCGCGGATGCCGAGCGCGAGGTGCTGTGGGTGCTGAACGGCCACTGCAACTCGCCGATCGCGGGCTTTTCGACCATCGAGAACGGTCAGATGACCTTGACGGCGTCGGTGCTCGACGAAGATGGCGGCCACTTCATCGAGGCCCAGCGCGTAGGTCCCGCTGATCGTCCGCGCGAGCTCGGCCGTGCGGTCGGGCTCGAACTGCTGGGCAACGGCGCGGCGGCGCTGATCGAGCGCAGCCGGCCGCGTTAGTCTCTCATCCCTTGTAGGCGCGCACCCGCGCCAGCATCTGCTCGACATGGGCGATGGGCGTTTCCGGCGTGATGCCGTGGCCGAGATTGAAGATGTGGCGGCCGCCGGCATAGCTCGCCAGCACGTCGTCGACCGCCTGGTCGAGCGCCGCGCCGCCGGTGATCAGCGCCAGCGGATCGAGATTGCCCTGCACCGCGACCTTGTTCTGCACCCGCTCGCGCACCAGGCCAGGCTCGGCCGTCCAGTCGATGCTGACGGCGTCGACGCCGGTCTCGGCGACGTAGCCCGGCAGCAGCGCGCCGGCGCCGCGCGGAAAGCCGATGATCTTGGCATCCGGACGCACCCTGCGCACGCCCTCGACGATGCGCCGCGTCGGCGCGACCGACCAGCGCGCGAACTCGCGCGGCGACAGCACGCCGGCCCAGGTGTCGAAAATCTGTAAGGCGTCGGCGCCCGCATCGAGCTGCCTCAGCAGATAGGCGATGGAGCTGTCGACCAGCGCGTCGATGATTGTCTGGAAGGCGTCGGGATGCCGATAGGCGAGCAGCCGGGCCGGGGCCTGGTCGGGCGTGCCCTGGCCGGCGACCATGTAGGTCGCGACCGTCCACGGCGCGCCGCAAAAGCCGATCAGCGCGGTGCTCTGCGGCAGCTCGGCGCGGACGCGGCGCAGCGCCTCGAACACGGCCTCGAGCTTTGACAGATCTGCCTCGCCGGACAGCGTTGCGATCTTCTCCCGCGTGTCGAGCGGATCCAGTCGAGGGCCTTCGCCGACCGCGAAGCGGACGCTGCGTCCGAGCGCGTGCGGGATCACCAGGATGTCGGAGAAGATGATCGCGGCATCGAAGCCGAAGCGGCGGATCGGCTGCAGGGTCACTTCAGCGGCGAGCTCCGGGTTGAAGCAGAGGTCGAGGAAGCCGCCGGCCTTGGCGCGGACCTCGCGGTATTCCGGCAGATAGCGGCCGGCCTGCCGCATCATCCAGATCGGCGGCACGCTCTGCCGCTGGCCGGCCAGCACGTCGATGAAAGGCTTGTTCACGGCAGTCTCACTCACGCTGGGGCTCCGCAACCCTGGGGAACAGTTTACCGTCCGTGATACATGGCCGGGCGGTTCCGGCCAAGCTCCTATCCGTTCGCAAGGCCTACCGCCCCCCGATGCAACTGCGGCAGCGCGACGCCCTCTCGACGCGGGAACACGCGTTTCGTCGCCGCGTTGTCGTCGCACAGGGAGATCGATCATGGCCGAGAAATTCAACCCCGCTCCGCACGACAAGCACGCGGTCGATCCGCGCGAGGCCGTTCGTCTCGACCGGGAGGCGAAGTCGCAGCTCGACAAGGGACTGATGGACACCTTCCCAGCGTCCGACCCCGTCAGCATGCAGCAGCCGTCGACCACGCGCGTGAAGGGAAGCGACACGCGCGAGGAGCACGAGCCTTCGTTGTGGGACAAGGTGCGATCGGTATTCGCACGTTGAACTAACGAGCCTCGTTGGAGCGAACTACGCACGTTGCAGAGCATAATTCCGTAGTTGTACGGGCGTTTCCGTAGTCGTACGGTGTAGGTGCGGCCGATTCGGATCCGGCTCATTTCAGAGTTAAATAACACGTCCGTGGGACTCTCCGGTCGTCCGGAGAGTTCCGCGGAATGGACGTTATTGCGACCACAGTCGATCGAACCCGCTTGCCCGTGTGGGCGGCAGCAGGGCTTGCGCTCGTCTGCGGCGCCATCCTGGCCTTCAGCGGATGGACCGAGTGGGCCTCGCGAAGCTCGGAGATGCGCAATGCCGAGATCGATCTCGGCAATCTCGCGCGCTCCCTCACCCAGCATGTCGAGGACACCTTCGAGCTTGCCGATTCCTTGATGCGCGGCGTCGTCACGGCCCTGGAGACCGATGACGGCAAGCCCGGTGCGATCGCTCGCCTGCAAACCATCCTGAAGTCCCGCAAGGCCAGCCTTGGCCGCATCCGCGGCGTCTTCGCCTATGACGAGAATGGCGACTGGCTTGCGACCACCGAGGACGTCACGCTCACCAACTACAACAATTCCGATCGCGACTACTTCGCTCACCACCGCATATCGGCGGATCGCTCGCTGCTGATCGGACGCCCGGTGCAGAGCAAGTCCGGCGGCCAGTGGGTGATCACGCTCTCCCGTCGCTGGAATCATGCCGACGGCCGCTTCGGCGGAGTCGTTCTCGCCACCGTCGACGTCGCTTATTTCGCCCAGTTCTATCGCCAGTTCGATGTGGGGCAGCACGGCTCGATAAGTCTGTTGAGCCGGGATGGCGTGGTGCTCGCCGACAACTCCGAGCCGGATCCGAAAAAACTGGGCGGTCCAATTGTCGAGGCGATTCCCTATCACCCCGCATCGGGCGCGCTGTCGTTCCGCCGCTTCGGCGAGAAATCCGAGCGCATCGGATTCTATCAGCATGCCCAGCGCTATCCGTTCCTCATCCTGGTCACGCGCACGGAGGCGGATGTCCTCACCGCGTGGAAACGCGATGCGATCGTCCGAATCTCGGTGTTGATGTGTCTCGTCGCGCTGGTGATCGCCATCGGGATCTTCCTCGTGAAGCAGCTGCTGCAACGTCAGCAATTGGCCGCGGCGCTGGCCGCCAAGGAAGAAAACTTCCGGCTGCTCGCCGAAGGCTCCAGCGACATCGTGACGCGCATCGAGCTGGACGAATGCATCGGCTACGTCTCGCCTTCGACGATGCGCGTACTGGGCTGGCATCCGTCGCAGCTCCTCGGCAAGCGTGCGCTCTCCGGCGTCAATCCGCAGGATCGGCCGCAGCTGCAGGAGATGCTCGACCAGATCAAGAAGGGCATGGTCGACGAGGCGCGCGCGACCTACCGCATGCGCCGGCGCGACAAATCGGAGATCTGGGTCGAGGCGACCATCCGCGCCACGCGTCAGCCCGACGGCACGCTCGACGGCTTCGTCGCGGTCACCCGCGACGTCACCCAGCAGAAGACGCTGCAGGGCCGGCTGGAGACGCTTGCGATCGAGGATGGTCTCACCGGCCTCGCCAACCGCCGCCGGTTCGATGAGCGGTTGCTGGAGGAGTGGGGCAGGGCATATCGCGAAAAGACCTCGCTGGCGCTGCTGATGATCGACATCGACCACTTCAAGGCCTTCAACGACACCTACGGCCATCCGGCCGGCGACGAATGCCTGCACACGGTGGCCGGCATTCTCGCCGACGAGGCGCTGCGCAGCTCCGATCTCGTCGCCCGCTATGGCGGCGAGGAGTTCGCAATCCTGCTGCCGAACACCGATGCCACGGGATGCGCGCGGCTCGGCGAGCGCATCCGGCGGGCGCTGCACGGCGCTCGGATCGTCCACGACCACAATCCGCCGGGCTTCGTCACGGCGAGCATCGGTGCGGCGGTCTGCCGGCCCGGCTTCGAACGGTCCGCGGGTCCGGCCTCGCTGATCGAAGCCGCGGACCGCGCGCTCTACGCGGCGAAAGATGGCGGCCGTGACCGGATGGTCATGGCGGGCGAGGTGATTGATCTGCCCTCCAGCAAGGCGCCGGCGACCGTTCCGGCCTGAGATCGCCGCGCCATCAATAATGCGGCGGCGGCTCATTGCGCGGCCCCTCGGCGTTGCCCTGCGCGTCCTCCAGCTGTTCGACGAGCCGCGCAATCTGGCGCTTCAACGCGTCGATCTCGCGCCACTGTGCGGTGATGGTCTGGTTCAGCGTCTCGATCGTGTCGTCCTGGAACGTCAGCCGCATCTCGAGCCGGTCGATCCGCTCCCCGACGTCTTCATTCGACGGCTCAGAGTTGCTCATCGCGCGTGCCCTCCACATTGCCCGGCTCGACGGCACCGGGCTGCTGCCGCAGGCCATGGCCGAGCGCGACGCGTTCGTCGAACACGAAGCAGCCGCCGCGCCAGCGGCTCTCGGCCTCCGGAATCTCCTCGAGATATTTCAGGATGCCCCCCTTGAGGTGGTAGACCTCGGCGAAGCCGCGCGCCAGCAGCAGCGCGCTCGCTTTTTCGCATCGGATGCCGCCGGTGCAGAACATCGCGATCCGCTTGTGCCTGGCGGGATCGAGCTCCCGGGCGGCAAAGTCCTTGAACTCGCCAAAGCTGTGCAGGCGGGGATCGACGGCGCCTTCGAACGTGCCCATCGCGACCTCGAACGCATTGCGGGTATCGAGCACCAGCGTATCGGGCGCTGAGATCAGCGCGTTCCAATCGGCGGGACTGACATAGGTCCCGACCTGTCGCGTGGGATCGGCGGCGGGGTCGCCGAGCGTCACGATCTCCCGCTTCAGCCGGACCTTGAGGCGCTGGAACGGCATTGCTGTGGCGGTCGAGAATTTCAGCTCCAGATTGTCGAGACGTCCTGCGAACAGTTCGCCCTGGCCAAACTCGGTGACCAGTGCGTCGATCGCCTCGTTCGTGCCGGCGACTGTGCCGTTGATGCCTTCCTCGGCCAGCAGGATGCTGCCCTTGATCCCGCGGGTGGCGCAGAACGCCTGGAGCGGCGCGCGCAGGTCGCGAAAATCGGGCAGGGCAACGAACTGATAGAAGGCGGCGACGGCGAGGGTCATGCGGCCGTTTACCAGCAGAGCTGACCATAGAAAAGCTGGTATCCCCGGGCATTGCCGAGGCTGGAAAGAATGTGCGATGTAGCCTGCCAGCACTGGTATTCCAGCCACCACCTGATCACGCAGCGAGCCACGATGAGAAGCTTCCATTTCCCCGGCAGGTCCACGGTCCACGCCCAGAACGGAATGATCGCCACCTCTCACCCCCAGGCGGCGCTGGCCGGCATTGAGGTGCTGCGCGCCGGTGGTACCGCGGCCGACGCGGCGGTGGCAGCCTGCGCGCTGCTCGGCGTCATCGAGCCGCAATCGACCGGCATCGGCGGCGACTGCTTTGCGCTGGTCCAGCCCAAGGGCGAGGGGCGGATCATGGCCTATAACGGCTCCGGCCGGGCGCCGGCCGCGGCCACCGTCGACTGGTATCTCGAGCGCAAGATCCATTCGGTGCCGCTGACCTCGGCTCACGCCGTCTCGGTGCCCGGTGCGATCGACGCCTGGGCCCGCATCCTGCACGACCATGGCCGGCTCGGCCTCGACCGCCTGCTGCAACCGGCGATCCGCGCCGCCGAGGACGGCTATGTGGTGGCGCCGCGCGTCGCCTTCGACTGGAACAATCAGTTCGAGAAGCTCAAGAACGGCACCAACACCGCGCGCTACTTTTTGCCGCGTGGCAAGGCCGCCGTCGCCGGCGACGTGATCCGCCAGCCGGAGCTGGCGCAGACACTGCGCGTCATCGCCAAGGAAGGGCCGAAGGGCTTCTACACCGGCGCCGTCGCTGAGGACATGGTGCAGACCTTGCGCGGCATCGGCGGCCTGCACACGCTGGAGGATTTCGCCAACCACCAGACCGAGGTGACCTCGCCGATCGGCACCACCTACAAGGACTACGACGTCTGGCAGTGCCCGCCGAACGGGCCGGGCATCACCATGCTGGTGATGCTGAACATCCTCTCACGCTTCGACCTCACGCGCATCGATCCGCTCAGCGTCGAGCGCTTCCACCTGGAAGCCGAGGCCGCGCGCATCGCCTACATGATGCGCGAGCAGCACATCGGCGATCCCGAGCACATGACCACCGAAGTCGCGAGCATCCTCGCCAAGGAGTTCGCCGACGAATACATCTCGCAGATCAGCCTGGAGAAGCTGCTCGATCTGCCGAACGTCGCGCCGCCGATGAACCCGGAAACGGTCTACATCACGGTGGTCGACCGTGACCGTAACGTCTGCTCCTTCATCAACTCGATCGCGCATTCGTTCGGCTCGGCGATCGTCTCCAACGAGACCGGCGTGCTGCTGCAGAACCGCGCCGGCGGATTCCGTATCCAGCCCGGCCATCCGAACTGCATCGGCCCGGGCAAGCGTCCGCTGCACACCATCATCCCGGCGCTCGCCACCAAGGCCGGTCGCGCGCAGATGTCGTTCGGCGTGATGGGCGGCCAGTATCAGCCGGTCGGCCAGACCCGCGTGCTGACCAACATCCTCGACTATGGCTGCGACGTGCAGGAAGCGATCGATATGGCGCGTGGCCTGCATTACGAGGGCGTCTATCAGCTCGAGGACGGCGTGCCGGCCGACGTCGTCGAGGGTCTGCAGAAGATCGGCCACAAGACCACCAAGGTGGTGTCGCCGCTCGGCGGCGGCCAGGCGATCTGGATCGACTGGGACAAGGGCACGCTCACCGGCGGCTCCGACCCGCGCAAGGACGGCTGCGCGCTGGGGTATTGAGGCATCCGGGCTTTCCGTCCCTCTCATCGTTTCGCGCCAGCCCGTAGGGTGGGCAAAGGCGCGCCACGATGTCTCAGTTGTAGCTTGTTCTTTCCCGCGCCGTGCCCACCATGCCTCACCGAGCTCGCTGAAAGACGGTGGGCACGCTGCCGCCCTTTGGGCGGCCGCTTTGCCCACCCTACGGCAGCCTCGCACGCCGCTGTCGTCTTGAGGCGTGGCTTGCATCGACACACTCCACTGCCGTCCCGGCCTTGAGCCGGGACCCATACCCCCATGCAGCGGTTTGAGGCAGGCTGGTCGTTGGCTTTTGTGCCCATCACCTCTGCTGCGGCGTATGGGGCCCGGATCGGCGCCATGCCGCGCTGACGCGCGTCACGGCTTGTCCGGGACGACGGCTGTTTGGGTGGCGAATTCACGGGTCAAACAACTACGAGTTTGGGGACGTGGCATCGCGTTCTCGCGGCGCATCGCGCCCGAGGTCTCCGCCTAGTTCGTCCCTCGCAAACAGTGCAGAGGGCGCAGGGAATGCCGGGTGACAGCCTCACCCATGGCCCGCCTGCTTAAAAAAATGCAGGCGGCAGGTACCACAGGCAAAGCCGAAACACGCCGGCATTCCCTGCGCGATGGTCTTCACGCTTATACGCAGTCTCCCTGGTGCGCCGGCTTGTTGGCCACCTCCGCGCGAGGCGAAGCCTCGTCGCGCTCGCGACAATGCGCTTACGCGCATTGCGCGGATGACACCAGCTTCGGGGTGTCAGGACGCTGCGACTTCACGTCCGCGATCAATCGTTCGTCCGCGCCCTCGTTGCCGAGGGACGCTGCGATCTCTCGCGGCCACCGCATCCCCGCCTCGCGTGTCGTGACGATCGCGCGCAACGCCCCTTCTGCTTGAGGCGGGATGCGCGCATACAACCATGATTTCTGATAAAGCGCAAGAACATTTTATTTTTCGAAATGGTCGGCGAGGCCGGGCTTGCTCCGGCGCGGACTGGTCAGCCGCGGCGCCTTGCGCTAAACCCCGGCTCCCGTAACCCAAGCAGAGGCAGTCTGGACAGATGCGGCGTCCGATGACGAGACGAGTTGCGCTGATGGCGGCGGTGTCAGCCGCGGCCGGCGCTTGGCTGGGCTCACAGCGAGCCTCGGCGCAGACCAGTTCCCAACCGACAGGAAAGACCATGACCACTCCCTCCGGACTGCAGATCATCGACACCAAGGAAGGCACCGGCGCGACACCGACCCGCGGCCAGACCTGCGTCATGCACTACACCGGCTGGCTGTATGAGAACGGCCAGAAGGGCAAGAAATTCGACTCCTCGGTCGACCGCAACGAGCCGTTCGAATTCCCGATCGGCATGAAGCGCGTCATCGCCGGCTGGGACGAGGGCGTCGCCACCATGAAGGTCGGCGGCAAGCGCACCCTGATCATCCCGCCCGAGCTCGGCTACGGCGCTCGCGGCGCCGGCGGCGTGATCCCGCCGAACGCGACGTTGATGTTCGATGTGGAATTGCTGGGTGTGAAGTAAAGGCGTGCCTTGCGCCTCGTGCTTATTAGCCAATGATGAGCAGATAGCGCGGTGCCCATGACTGTGCCCTCTCCCCTTGTGGGAGAGGGCATGTAGGAAAGTGCAGCAAGCTCGGTCGGGTGAGGGGTCTCTTTCAGCGAGTGTTGCTCGCGGAGAGAAACCCCTCACCCAACCGCGTGCTTGGATGGGCCGTACATGCCCTCTCCCACAAGGGGAGAGGGCGCTGTATCAGGGAGTGGTATCGCGGCGCAGACGGGGGGAATGGTGGGCACGGCGCGCGCTGGAGCGCAGTATGACATGCGCGGTGAGGGCGCGCCTTTGCCCACCCTACGAATCACAATCAACTAACAACGCGACAAAGCCGGCCCCGTGAGGAGCCGGCTTTGTGATCTCAATAGCCGCGATCAGCTACGCTGTATCAATCAACGCGCCGGCGGCTCACCTCGCTCAGAGGTTCTTGTTCGCGGCACCGGCGGCGGTGTTCACCGCGTCCTTGGTGGCCTGCTTGGCATCGCCGAGCGCCTGCTGGCCCTTGCCCTTCACTTCCTGCACGGCGCCTTCGCCCTGCAGACGGTCGTTGCCGGTCGCTTCGCCGATGCCCTGCTTGGCCTTGCCGACGGCCTCGTTGGTCGCGCCTTTGATCTTGTCCATGGTCGAACCCATTGTCTCTCTCCTTCTGTCTGTGAACTGCGCGGGATCAACGCGGGCGCTGCGAAAAGGTTCTGGGGAACCGGAATGGCGCGGCTGCGGCATTTCGACTAGGATGCTTCGGTTCCTATTGAACATCACGAATCCGAGAAGAAGAAAAATGTCAGGATCTCACGACCACGCGCACGACCATTCTCATTCTCATGATCATGCTCACGATCACGGCGACGAGCGCTGGAAGCACGACGGCGTCCGCGTCATCCCCGGTAATCAGCTCGACGGCAACGTGCCGTCGACACCGGGCATGGACCGCAAGGCCGCGATCAATTTCGCGCGCGTCGGTGCGCAGAAGCTGTGGGCAGGCACCGTCACGATCAAGCCGGACGCCAAGACCGGGGCGCATCATCACGGCCATCTCGAAAGCGTGATCTACGTGGTGAAGGGAAGAGCGCGGATGCGCTGGGGCGATCAGTTGCAATTCACCGCCGAGGCTGGTCCCGGCGACTTCATCTTCGTGCCGCCTTATGTGCCGCATCAGGAGATCAATGCCAGCCCCGACGAGGTGCTGGAATGCGTGCTGGTGCGCAGCGACGGCGAGGCCGTGGCGATCAACATCGACATCGAGCCGGTGGAGAAGCCGGAGACAGTGTTGTGGGTCGACCCGGTGCACCGCGATCACGCCGAGTCCAAATCCTGACGACTCAAGCGCGATGAGATCAAGATGAATCGTCTCGCGCTTCAGGTTGTTGTTTGCGCATGATCTTTTCGGAAAACCGCTGCGCACTTTTCCGGATCATGCTCAACGAAAATGGCGGAGCCATCTCGCGATGGCTCCGCCACATCGGGAGCGGCTGTACCGCTCCCTCACGCGCGGATCAGGGGCGACTGTCGCGCGTGTCTCGCTGGTGCTCATCTCGCAGGAGCGGCTCGATCTTGGCTGATCAGGCCGCCTCGTCGGCGCGCCGCCACACCGGAAACGGGTCCGACAGCCGCGCCCACGCCGCGACATCCATCGCGGGCTTGCCGGGCAGCAGGCAGGCGTCGAGCCGCGCGCTCAAGCCGCCTTCGTCCATGTTGCTGCCGATGAACACGATCTCCTGGCGGCGGTCGCCATAGACCTCGTCCCAGCGCTGCAGCATGCGCGCGCGCCAGGCCGGATCCTCCGGCCATAGCTTCTGCGGCACGGAGGCCCACCAGAAGCCGAGCGCGCTGGTGCGCACGATGGCGCCGGCCTGGCTGATCTCGCCGAGCCATTGCGGCCGCGTCGCCAGCCAGAAATGACCCTTGGCGCGGATCACGCCCGGCCATGGCTCGCGCAGAAACTGGTTGAAGCGCGTCGGAATGAAGGGCCGGCGGGCGCGATAGACGAAGCTGGTCACGCCATAAGTCTCGGTCTCCGGCGCATGGTCGGCGAAGCCGTAAAGCTCATTGTACCACGCCGGGTGCTGCTGGGCGCGCGCGAAGTCGAACCGCCCGGTCGCGAGCACGCGTTCGAGCGGCACGCGGCTGTGGCTCGCCTCGACGACATCGGCGTCGGGATTGAGCGAGCGGATGATCTTGCGCGCCACGTCGCGCTGCTCGGCGCTGGCGTCGTCGATCTTGTTCAGCACGATCACGTCGGCGAATTCGATCTGCTCGACCAGAAGATCGACCAGCGCACGCTCGTCGCCGTCCAGCGCTTCGCCGCGCTGGGCCAGGAAGTCGGAGGAGCCGTAGTCCTTGAGCAGGTTCACCGCGTCGACGACGGTCACCATCGTGTCGAGCTCAGCGACGTCAGACAGGCTCATGCCGTGCTCGTCGCGGAAGTCGAAGGTCGCGGCGACCGGCAGCGGCTCGGAAATCCCGGTGGACTCGATCACCAGATAGTCGAAGCGGCCGCTCTCGGCGAGGGCACGGACCTCCTTCAGAAGATCATCGCGCAAGGTGCAGCAGATGCAGCCATTGGTCATCTCGATCAGCTGCTCATCCGTCCGCGAAAGATTGGCACCGCCATCGCGAACCAGATCCGCATCGATGTTCACCTCGCTCATGTCGTTCACGATCACCGCCACCTTCAGATTCTGGCGGTTGTTCAGGATGTGGTTGAGCAAAGTGGTCTTCCCAGCCCCGAGGAAGCCGGACAAGACCGTGACGGGGAGTTTGCGCATCGAGATCGAACAGCCTCTTCAACGGGAGCGGACGGTGCCGGCGGACAGCCATGCGGCCTCGTTTGTGATGTTATAACGTAACATCAGCTGAAATGGCTGGGGGTGTCAAGGGGAGGCAGGGGTGACGAAGGCGTGAGTGGGGCGGATGGGGAGAGCGCGGTGGAAGGGCGCGCGAGGCGGGCCTCGGCGGCTGTTCTGGTGACAGGGGTTGATCCGAAGCGCCGCTGCACTCCCTCTCCCCGTTCTTACGGGGAGAGGGTCGGGGTGAGGGGCAAGCCGCGCGGGCAGACTTAGTTGTTAGAACAGTCTCTGCTCATCGAGGCGTACGATCACGAAGATCCTCTTCTCATAATACGTGCGGAATGACGTGCCTCGAATCTGTACCACCCGTTCCGCTGCCCCTCACCCCAGCCCTCTCCCCGTGAAGAACGGGGAGAGGGAGCGCAGCGCCGCCGTGGTGATAGCTCGGCTCTCATTGCGCAGGACGCCAATCGTCTACCCGTATCGATGGGCAACTACTTTGCCAGATACGCCGTGCCCGCCGGGCCGTTCGACACCGACATTCCGAGCGCCCCGGGCGCGATGCTCCAATTGGTCTGGTTCAGGATCAGCGTGTTGAACACCATGGTGACGCTGTTGCTGCTCATGGTCGAGACCGAGTTGATGGTGACGTTGCGGCTCGGCAGATACATCAGGCCGGTGTAGGACGAGCTGCTGGTGCCGTTGATCGGCAGGTTCGTCGCCGACAGGCCGCCCGGCTCGTATATCAGGATGTTGGCGTAGGTGCCGGTGGTCGGCGCGGACAGCGTGGCGTTGACGTTGCCGTTGAAGGTCAAGGTGGCGTTCTGGTCGACGAGATAGAAGGTGACGCCGTTGCCTGTGACCGTCCAGCCCGAGTTGAAGGTCATCGTCCCCTTGATGATGTAGAGGCCGGGATTGAGCGTCAGCGTGCCCGAGCCGTTGAAATTGGTCGAGCCGCAATAGACGCCCGGGCTCAGCGTGACCGAGCCGGGATCGTAGACCTTGTTGTTGGTCGTGCACGACCCCACCGTCACCGCGGGCAGCTTGCCGGCGAACGGATCGCTGATCGCCGCGCAGCCGGTCTCGACCGGCGGGGTGACGCCGCCGTTCTTGGTGACGGTGGTGCCTTTGAGGCAGATGCGCTTGACGTTCAGCGTGGCGTTGAACATCGCCGCCGGACTCTGCGTCGACAGCACATGCACCTCGCAAGCGGGCGCATTGAGCTGGGCGCCGGAATTGACCAGCAGCGATTGCGAGTTCAGCGTGCTGACGAGCAGGATGCAGACCGGCGTCTTGCTCTGGGCGCCGGCCTTGGCCGTCGCGGAGGCGGTCACGCCGAGCGACGAGGTGCCCATCACGTTGAGGAACGACGTCATCACCGTCGTCGTCGCGGTGCCCGTGAGCGTGCCATCCTGGTTCGCGGTGAAGGTGGCCGAGGTCGATGTGCCGAAGCGGCCGGAGAAATCGCTCTTGAACACCGCGTTCGCCGTCGTGACCTGCTGCGCGCTCGGCTGGATCACGCCGGCCAGCACGGCCGCATCGACGGCCTTCTGCAACTTGGCCTTGGTATTGCCGGTCTTGCCGAAATCGACGGCAGCGCCGATCGAGATGATGACCGGGATGATGGCGATGGCGAAGATCATGCTGATCTGGCCGTCGCTGGCGCGCCGGAAGCGGAAGAAGAGTCGGCGAAGAGCTGCGGACGAGATCGAGGTGGTCATGTGCGGCGCTTCCTGAATGTGTGCTGGTCCGGCAACAGGAAGTGACGGCGAGACCTTACTGCAGGCTGAATCCGGTTCCACAAAGGAACCGGGATCGAGGAGCCGGGCCATGCAAGGTTATTAGTCTGTTCCCGGCATCGCCGAGAGCCGGCCGTTCGCACCGCCCACAGGTAGTAGCGGGGAAAATTGCCTTTATTGGCAGGTGTCGCCGGGCGATTGTTAGTTGTGATGTCGCGGGGTTCGCGTGGTCTCACCGCGGCGATGCGCGCCAGATCCGGCTCGCCGGCAGGACCAGGCTGCACACCAGCGCGTACACAACCAGCGACACTGCAACCATGGAGGCAAGCGAGCTCATGCCCCCGCCGAGCACAACGATGGCAACATAGCCGCCGCCCGCGGCGATCAGGATGCGCAGGATCGAGCCGATGAACGGCCACAGCACGTGGCCGGCGCCCTGGCCGGCAAAGGCAAGGACGAAGCCGAAGCCGAGCGCGGCATAGGCCGGGGCAACCGTGCGGAGATAGATCGCGCCTTCGCGCAGCACGTCGGCATCCCCGCTGAACAAAGTGAGCCAGAGCGGCGGATGCAGCGCCACGATCATGCCGATGGTCCCGACCAGCAGGGCGCCCGTCGATGCGCTGATCCAGGCGATGCGGCGGGCGCGCGCGCCCTGGCCGGCGCCGATGTTGATGCCGACCATCGTCAGGGTGGCGGTGCACAGGCCGAAGAGAATCGGGATCATGATGTAGTCGAGCCGCGAGGCGATGCCGTAGGCGGCGAGCTCCGAGGTGCCGAAGCGGCCGGCCAGCGCCGTCACCAGGATCACGGTGAGATTGACCAGGACGGCATTGAGCGCGGTCGGCAGGCCGACCTTGAGGATATCGGCGAACAGCCTGAGCTGCAGCGGCGCGACGCGGACATGGAGGGTGGAGCGGCCCGAGGCCATATAGCGGACGAGCACCAGCATGGCGCCGCAATAATACAGGCCGAAGGCGATGCCGGCGCCGGCGATGCCGAGGCCCGGCAGCGGCCCGAGGCCGAAGATAAGGAGCGGCGAGGCCGGGATCATCAGGACCGCGCCGATCAGCGTGACCAGCGCGGGCACCCGCACGTTCCCCGCGCCGCGCAGCGCCGCCGCCTGCAGGTTGACGATCCAGACCGGAATCGCGCCGGCGAACAGGTAGTTGGAATAGCGCAAGCCCGCCTCCAGCGCGCCGGCCCGGCCGCCGAGCGCGTGATACAGCGCCGGGCCGAACAATGCGGTCGCCAGCGTGAACAGGCCGCCTGCGATGACCGCGAGCACGATGGCATGGAAGGCCACCGCGTCGGCATCGGCGTTGCGACCGGCGCCGATGGCGCGCGCGACCGCCGAGGAGACGCCGCTGCCGATGCCGCCATTCGACATCATCGTCATCAGCATGAAAATCGGGAACACCAACGCGGCGCCGGCCAGCGCATCGGTGCCGAGCAGGCCGACATAATAGGCCTCGGCGACGTTGACCGCCGTCTGCGCCACCAGCACCGACATGGTCGGCAGCGCCAGCCGGACCAGGGTGGGCAGGATCGGGCCGGACAGCAGCGCCGCGCGCGTGGCCGCGGCCTTGGCGCGGGACGGGTCCGGTGGCGGAGGTGGCGGGGCAGGCGGAGCGGCAGGCGCGACGCGGGTAGCCTCGGTCGAAACGTCCATTGTGCCTCCGCGCGCGCTCGCGATCTCGCCGCTTTGAATGACGGTTATCATTCAATAGAGGCGCGAACGGGCGCCGGTCAAGGCGACGCCGGCGCAGAGCCATCATGATTTCTTGAGCGGGCTTGGCCTGATGATGGATGCTCAGCCCGACGCGGCCATGGATGCCGGTGCCGACCGGCTGCGTGCCGAGCGTGCCGTTGACGAACAGATCGCGCTGCGTCCGTTTCCAGTCGATGGTCGCGAGCGGGGGGATTTTAGAGGCGGCCGTATCGGAGCTTGCCTCGATGCGTCGACGATGTTTAGTGGGGCGACATCATCAGCAGTTCAATCACATGGCCACCAAGCTATCTGCGGCGCGCGGGGACGACGACGACAACGCCGGCGATGCCGCGCAGGATGGCGCCCTGTCGGTGCGCCGTTGCGTGCTGACGACCCTGCTGATCTTTGCGATTGCGCATGTGTTGCTGATGGTTGGGCTGGCGTCGCCGCCGAAATTCGTCTTCGACGAGGTGCATTACGTGCCGGCGGCGCGGCAGATGATCGGGCTGGCGCCGGCGAGCCCGCAGCTCAATCCGATGCATCCACCGCTCGCCAAGGAGCTGATCGCGCTGTCGATCAGGACGTTCGGCGATAACTCCTTCGCCTGGCGATATCCGGGTACCGTGCTCGGCGGGCTGGCTGTGGCGGCGATCTATCTGTGCGGGCTCGCGCTGTTTGCAGCGCAGGGGGCGGCGATCGCTGCGGCGCTGCTCGCCTTCTTCAATCAGATGTTGTTCGTGCAGGCGCGCACCGCGATGCTCGACATCGGCGCGCTCGCCTTCAGCCTGCTCGGCATCGCGGTGTTCCTGTTCGCCTACCGGCAGCGGCGGCCGCAATTGCTGTTCGCGCTGGCCGGTGCGCTGTTCGGCCTGGCTATTGCGTGCAAATGGAGCGGGCTGTTTCCGTTGCTGACGGCGCTGATGATCGTCGGCGTGATCAAGCTGCTGCAGCATTGGCAGACGTCGTTCGGCGACGCCGAGCGGACCGACTGGTATCAGCCGGAGCAATGGCCGGGTCTTAGCTGGCTGCATATCGGGCTTTGCCTCGGCCTGATCCCGATGCTGGCTTACCTCGTGACCTTCATTCCCCTGCACGGGCTGTCGGTGACCGCCATCTTCGAAGCGCAGCGCCGCATCTTTGCCGACAGCATCACTACCGCGATCGCCGGCCACACTTACATGAGCGCGTGGCCGACCTGGCCGTTGCTCGTCCGCCCGGTCTGGTTCCTGTTCGACAAGACCAGCGACAACGACATCGCCGCGATCGTGCTGCTCGGCAATCCGCTGGTGCTGTGGCCGGCGCTGATCGCGCTCGTCCTCTGCGTCAGGGATTTCGTTGCGACACGCAGCGCATCGGCGTTCCTGATCCTCGCGTTCTATCTCGGCTGCTACCTGCCCTGGGCCATGCTGCCGCGGACGCTGAGCTTCCTCTATTACTACCTGCCGTCGGCGACGCTGCTGAGCCTTGCGCTGGTGCATGCGCTGCTGCGCTGGCCAGCCCGAATATTGTGGGCCTGTGTCGCGGTTGCCGCGCTAGGATTCCTCGCGATGCTGCCGATCAGCTCGGCGTTCATTGGAACGACGATGAGCACCTTCACGCGACTGATGCTGTTCCAGAGCTGGATCTGAGTTCCCCTGAGTTCCCTTCGGTTCCGCCTGTCTGTTGCTTGACGAACAGATCACGCGCAGCCAGTTTCGCGAACGCTTTGCACGAGCGTTGGGGAGGGGCGCTATTCGATGTTGGGATGGTTTCAGCGGCTGCTCGATTCATCAGCCTTGTCGCCGCACGGCATCTGCCTGTTGTGGGAACCCGAGCTGATCTGGCTCCATGTCGCCTCCGACGCCGTGATCGCGGCGGCCTATTTCTCAATTCCCGTCGTGCTCACCTTATTCGTCTCCAAGCGGCGGGACGTGGATTTCGGCTTCCTGTTCTGGGCGTTTGCGCTGTTCATCATGGCCTGCGGCGTCACGCATGTGCTGTCGATCGTCACGCTGTGGGTTCCGATCTACGGCATCGAGGGGCTGGTCAAGGCGATGACTGCGGTGGCGTCGATCCTCACTGCCGGCATCCTGTGGCCGCTGCTGCCGAAGATCCTGGCGATTCCGTCGCCGGCGCAGTTGCGCGCCGCGGAGGCTGCGCTCGTGGTCGAAAGCCGGCAGCGGCGTGAGGCCGAGGACATGCTGCGTCATGCGCAGAAGATGGAAGCGGTCGGCCAGCTCACCGGCGGCGTCGCGCATGACTTCAACAATCTGCTGACCATCATCAGCGGCAATCTCGAGATCGCCGAGCGCAGCCTGCGCGCGCAGGGCGAGGCCGCGCGTGACCGCCTGTCGCGAGCCATTTCCCATGCCGCCAATGGCGCGCAGCGCGCCGCGACCCTGACGCAGCGGTTGCTCGCCTTCGCCCGTCGCCAGCCGCTCGATCCCCGGCTGACCAACGTCAACAAGCTGCTCGCCGGCATGTCCGATTTCTTCCGCAGAACCCTGGGCGAGACGATCAGCGTCGAGATCGTCGAGGCTGCAGGGCTCTGGCAGGTCGAGGTCGATCCGAGCCAGATGGAGGCTGCGATCCTCAACCTCGTCGTCAACGCCAAGGACGCAATGCAGGGCCAGGGCAAGCTGACGATCGAGACCTCGAACAGCTTCATCGACGAGGGCTATGCGCGGCAGCACGCCGACGTCCACGTCGGCCAATACGTCCTGATCGCGATCACCGACACCGGGGTCGGCATGGCGCGCGAGGTCGTGGAGAAGGCGTTCGATCCGTTCTTCACCACCAAGGAACCGGGGCAGGGCACCGGCCTCGGCCTCAGCCAGGTCTATGGCTTCGTCAAGCAGTCCGGCGGCCACGTGAACATCTATAGCGAGGTCGGCGAGGGGACGACGGTGAAGATCTATCTGCCGCGTGCGCATGCCGCGGCGGCCGATGCGCCGGAGAGCCGGGCCGCCGTTGTCGGCAGCCGCGGCAGCGAGACCGTGCTCGTCGTCGAGGATGAGCCGGAGGTGCGCAGCTACATCGCCGAGACCTTGGCCGAACTCGGCTATGTCGTGCATGAGGCGGCCGATGGGCCTGCCGCGCTGGCGCTGCTCGCGCGCGAGCCGCTGGACGTCGATCTCCTGCTCACCGACATCGTCATGCCCGGCATGAACGGGCGGCAACTGGCGGATGATCTGCGGGTCACCCGCCCGACGCTCAAGGTGCTGTTCATGACCGGCTATTCGCGCAACGCCATCGTCCATCAGGGACGGCTGGATCCCGGCGTTGCGCTGCTGCAGAAGCCGATCAACCGGACCATGCTCAGCACCAAGATCCGCGAGGTGCTGGATGCGCCGTGACTTCTACTTCGCGGCCGCGGCGGTCTTGGTGTCCATGTTGACGACCTGGACGCGCCGGTTGAGCGGATCGGCCGGGTTGGCGGCATCCTTCAGCTTGGTCTTGCCATAGCCGACGGCGACGAGGTCCTGGCCGGTGAGGCCGAACTTCTCGACCAGATAGCGCTTGATGGTGTCGGCGCGTCGCTCGGACAGATCCTGGTTGAAGCTGTCACCGCCGATGCCGTCGGTGTGGCCGGCGACCACGAACGTCGAACCCTTCAGGTTCGGATCGGACAGCGCCTTGCCGAGTTCCTGCACCGCCGGCATCGAGCTCTTGCTGATCTCCGCGGAGTTGTAATCGAACTGGATCTCGAGATCGATCTTCGGCTTGGTCGCGGCGAGCTCGGCGATCTGCTCGCGCTCGCCGAGCGACAGCGAGCGCGTCTTGCGGTTGCGCACGCTGTCCAGCAGCGCCGCCTGCCTGGCCTGCGCCGCCGCATCGACCTGCGGCGTCGGCTGTGTTCCGACCGACAGCCCGCGCGTGACCGATTTCGGCTTCAGCGCGTTCAGGATCTGATCGGCCGACACGGCCTCGCCGGCAAAGGCTGCGCCCGTGCTGATCGTCAGGATGGCGGTCAGTGCCGCCGCGCGGACTGCAAAACGTTCAAAGTATGGGGTCATCGTCGTCATCCTCGGTCGTCCTGGCTCATGGCCATTGGATGCGGCGACGATAGAACCGGTTCAAAGCTTTCGAATGTGACGGGAGTCACTCGCTCCCGCGGCTTTCGCGCGGCCGGCGGGGAGAGGCGAGCTGCTGCAAGCCCGACGCAAAGCGCTCGGCGCTTGGCCGGTCTGCGAACAACAAATCGGCCAGATGCGGTTCTACCGGATATCCCTGGCCAGAAAAAAATCGCAAACCAGAGGGAAGCGAGGCGGGCAACAAGCGATTGAAGTCAAGAAACGCCAACAGAAAAGTGCTGCATTGTTCAACTCATCACCCAGGCGCGACTACCCATCTCACCGGACGGGCAGTCAGGATCCATCGGGCTCCACCGGTTCCATGTCGACCCTGATCGGGGCGGGAATCATCGGGGCGTCCATCCTGCTGTCAACGTTGATCGGCGCCGTCGGCAATCGCTATGTCGGTCTGGAAAGTCCGTCGGAGGACACCGCGTGGCTGATCGACCGGCTGACCGGCCGCGTCTACAAGTGCCGTGCGCCAGATCCCGGCCGCGCCAGCTGCAAGTCGGAGATCGCCACCGGCAGCATCCCGGAGAAGGCGAAGCCATAGGTTCCGCGCCGGGCTCGCGACCCCAGCAATTGCCGTTGCGGGAGGCTGGGCGAATCTCGCACGATCGTGCCGTCATGCCCGCCGTTCCCACCCCATTGTCCAAGACCGCAGCTCGACGCCTGTGGCTGCGTGCCCAGCGCCTCGACGAGGAGGCGCCGTTCGGCGCCGGCCCCGAGGCGGTGGCCGCCGCCATTGCCCATCTCGGCTATGTGCAGATCGACACGATCAACGTCATCGAGCGCTGCCACCACCACATCCTGTTCAGCCGCATTCCGGATTATCGCCGATCCGATCTCAGGCAGGCGCAGAGCGCGGACAAGACGGTCTTCGAATATTGGACGCATGCGCTGTCCTACGTTCCCGTGCAGGACTTCCGCTATTTCGTGCCGGCGATGCGCCGCTATCGTCGCGAGGGCCACCGCTGGATGCAGACGGTGAAACCGGAGGATTCGCGCAAGGTGATGCGGTTGATCCGCCAAGGCGGCGCGCTCACGATCCGCGACATCGACGATGACGAGCTGCGCGAGAAGGATCACGCCTGGGCGAGCCGCAAGCCGTCCAAGCGCGCGCTGCAGCTCGGCTTTTATGAGGGGCTGCTGACGGTCGCCGGCCGCGACGGCATGCTCAAGACCTACGACCTCACGACGCGGCATTTCGGCTGGGATCGGCTGCCCAAGGGCGCCACTGAGCGCGAGATCGCGGCCTATCTACTCGACCGCGGCCTGCGTTCGCAGGGTGTCGTCAGCTTGGACTCGCTGTGCCATCTCAATGCGCCGCGCAAGGCCGATGTCCGCAAGGTGATCGAAGCCCGCGTGCGGCGTGGCGAGCTGGTGCCGGTCGCGCTCGAGGGCGCAGGCAAGCAGGAACACTGGGCGACGCCGGCCGCGCTGGGGGAAATGATCGCGATCGATCCTGCGCGCGTGCACATCCTGTCGCCGTTCGATCCGCTGATCATCCAGCGCAAGCGGACGCAGGCGATCTTGGACTACGGCCATCGCTTCGAGGCCTATGTCCCGAAGGACAAGCGGCTGTTCGGCTATTTCGCACTGCCGGTGCTGGTCGGCGACGAGATTGTCGCCGCGCTCGACCTGAAGACCGATCGGCAGAACGGCAAGCTGCTGATGCAGAAATGGAGCTGGGTCGGTCACGGCAAGGCGGCGCGCGGCGACCAGCGCAAGGCGCTGAAGCGGACCATCGAGGACGAGCTGCACCGGTTCCAACGGTTTCAACTGGGGGACTGACCGTCGGCCAAGCGGGCGGTCAGCCCGCTTGATTTGGAAACAAATGTTTCCTAAAAGGAGGCATGACCAAGCCGCAACCGAAGTCAGCTGAGCGCCGCGGACCGGGCCGACCGCGCGAGTTCGATATGGAGACAGCGCTGAGCAAGGCGCTCGTGGTCTTCAGCGAGCGCGGCTACCACGGTGCCTCGCTGGCCGAACTGCGCGCCGCGATGAAGCTCGCCACCGGCAGCCTCTACAAGGCCTTTGCGGACAAGAACGCGATCTTTCTGGCGACGCTGGACTATTACATCGCGCGCCGTGACCGGCAGCTGCGTGAGCGCCTCGATGCCAAGCACAGCGGCCGCGACAAGCTGGAGGCCTTGCTGCAGTTCTACGCCGAATCCGCCAGCGACAGCGAAGGCCGGCGCGGCTGCCTGGTCGTCACCAGCGCGACCGAGCTCGCCATCTTGGATACGGAAGCCGCAGCCAAGGTCCGCAACTCGCTCCGCCGCGTCGAGACGCTGCTGCGCGATCTGATCAGGCTCGGTCAGGCCGATGGATCGATCCGGCCGGATCTCGATGCGGAGGTCGCGGCCGGGGCTCTCTTCTGCGTCATCCAAGGCTTGCGGGTCGTCGGCAAGACGGGACGCACCAAGAGCGAGATGATGACAGTTGCAAAACAGGCTTCGGCGCTGTTCGCGTGATGTCGTGCCAGAATAGGAAACAGTCGTTCTATAATATAGGAGAGTCATCCATGTCGGAATTGATGAACGCCATCCCGGCCCAACACCCGTCGCGGGTGGTCGCCGCGGAGCCGTTCGCTCGCGTCGAGGCATCGTTGCCGGGCTTCACCCATCGCTTCGAGACCGTCGATGGCCTCAGGCTGCATTATGTCAGCGGTGGCCGGCCGGAGGGCGAGGTCGTGGTGCTGCTCGCCGGCTTCCCCCAGAGCTGGTTTGCCTGGCGCAAGGTCATGCCGTTGCTGGGTGCGCGTCATCGCGTCATTGCGGTCGATTTCCCGGGGCAGGGTGACTCGGACCGCCCGGCCGATGGCTATGACACCCGGACGCTCGCCACGTTTGTGCATCGCCTGCTGCGCCAACTCGGCGTCACCAGCCATCATCTCGTGGGTCACGACATCGGCGCGTGGGTGGCCTATCCCTATGCGGCCCTGTTCGGAGATGCCGTACAAAGCCTGGCGCTGCTCGATGCCGGCATTCCCGGCGTCACCTTGCCCGAGGCGCTGCCGTACGCGCCGGACCGCGCGTGGCGCACCTGGCACTTCGCGTTTCACGTCGTTGCGGATCTGCCGGAGATGCTGATCCAGGGCCGCGAACGCGACTATCTCGCCTGGTTCCTGCGCCGCAAGGGCGCCAATCCCGAGGTGTTCTCGGACAGCGACCTCGACGAATATGCCCGCGTGCTGACCAAGGCCGGCGGCTTGCGCGCCGGGCTCGCTTACTACCGGGCTGCCGAGTTGTCCGCGCGTCAGAACCGCGAGCTGAAGGCTCGGGGCAAGCTGAAGCCGCCGGTGTTGGCTGTCGGTGCCGACCAGGGATCGATCGTCGACATGGCCGCCCCGCTCAGGGAGGTCGCCGATCACGTCGAGGGCCTCACCATCGCCTCGTGCGGCCACTACATTCCGGAGGAGCAGCCGGCCGTTGTGGCCGAGGAGCTGATGGGCTTTTTCAGCCGTGCGGGTGCCGGGTCTAACTAGGGTCTCAGCCGAGATCGCGTCTCGCCTCAGGGTAGCCTGTGCTGTGCAGGGCTATCGCATTTGGATGGCGGTTTTGCGCTCGTCTATCTCCACGTCGTCATGGCCGGGCTTGTCCGGCCATCCACGTCGTCCGGCATACTGGGAACGACGTGGATGCCCGGGCCTTCGCCGCGCCGAAGCGGCTACGGCCGCGCAGGCGGGACAAGCCCGGGCATGACGGAGTACAAATTGACAGCATCACGCGCCGCTATGGCTCCGCTTCGGCATATGCGATCGTGCTACTATTTCGAGGGAGCCCGCAGCGCGCTCCGATCAATCGCCATGCCAATGACAATGCCGATCGCATAGGCGACGATGTTCCACATCGAGAAGATGCGGCCGAGCAGCAGCGCGCCGGTCAGCGTCAGGCGGAAACTGTCCAGCCAGGGCGTGTGGATCAGCCGGCTCGCCTCGACGATGACGGCGACGGCGAGCGCGAGACCGCCGATCCGCCGCCACGATATCAGCGGCAGCAGCGCGGCCAGCAGCATGTAGACCATCGTCGCCCAGAGGATGGAACCGCCGTACTTCACGAGGAAGGCGGGAAGGCCGAGGCCCAGGCCGTAGAAGCGCAGTGTGAGCCCGAGCCCAATCACGACCACCGCCGTCACGACCGCCCGCGTGGAGCGGCGGTGCTTGTCAGCGCGGCTCGGAGGATCGGGCGGTGAGGTCGTCATGCGCGCGCCGCGCGCCCGCGATGCGCCGATGGGCTGTGGGATGTCAGGTTTTCCGATTGACTTGCCATCACCGATGCTCAACACCCGCCATCAACTATCAAACTCTGCAATGCTCCCGGGAGGAGACCGATGAGTCCGTCCGCCACCAGCTCGGCCGCGCTTGGCCGCTCCGACATCGAAAGTTCGACGATCCGCGCCATCTCCTGGCGGCTGATTCCGTTCCTCGTGCTTGCTTATTTCTTCTCCTATCTCGACCGCGTCAATCTCGGCTTCGCCGCGCTGACGATGAACGCCGAGCTGAAGTTCTCGCCGCTGGTGTTCGCCTGGGGCGCCGGCATCTTCTTCATCGGTTATTTCATTTTCGAGGTGCCGAGCAATCTGGCGCTGGAGAGGTTTGGCGCCAGCCGCTGGATCGCGCGCATCATGGTGACCTGGGGCATCATCTCGGCGCTGATGGCGCTGGTCTCGGGCCCCTGGAGCTTCTACATCCTGCGCTTCCTGCTCGGCGTCGCCGAGGCGGGCTTCTTTCCCGGCATCATCCTGTATCTGACCTATTGGTACCCGGCGCAGTATCGCGCGCGCTTCCTCGCTGCGTTCGCGGTTGCGGTGCCGATCTCGACCGTGATCGGCGCGCCGGTGTCGGGCCTGCTGCTCGGCATGCACGGCTTCCTGGGCCTGCAGGGCTGGAAGTGGCTGTTCATCATCGAGGGCATCCCGTCGATCATCCTCGGCGTCGTCACCTGGTTCTATCTGACCGACCGGCCGGAGCATGCCACCTGGCTGACGGCGGAGCAGAAGGCCTGGCTCGCTGCCAAGCTCGAGGCCGAGACCGCGGCCAAGCAGGCGGCCGGCCACATGACGCTCGGCGAGGCGCTGTCGTCGCCGAAGGTGATCGTGCTCAGCCTGATCTATTTCGGCTTCGTCGGCGCGCTTTACGGCATGCAGTTCTGGCTGCCGCAGATCGTCAAGGCGTTCGGCCTCACCAACACGCAGACCGGCTTCGTCACCGCGATCCCCTATGCGTTCGGCACCGCCGCGATGATCCTGTGGGCGCGGCATTCCGATGCGACGCGCGAGCGCGTCGTGCATGTCGGTGCGCCGATGATCCTGATCGCTGTGGCGCTGGCGGCATCGAGCCAGATCGGCGATCCCACGCTGACCATGGTCGCGCTGACCTTCGCGGCGATCGGTGTGTTCTGCGTGTTCGGCGTGTTCTGGACCTTGCCGACCGCATGGTTGTCCGGCACGGCCGCGGCAGGCGCGATCGCGCTGATCAACTCGATCGGCAATCTCGCCGGCTTCGGCGGCCCCTATCTGGTCGGCTGGATCAAGGACACGACCGGCTCGACCACGCATGGCCTGCTCGCGCTCTCGGCACTGCCGCTCATTGCAGGCCTGCTGGTGTTCTTCGGCGGCCATGAGAGCAAGGTGGAGTTCGCCGGCCAGGCGCCGGCGGAATGACGCTCAAACTGTGGCGCATCGGCCGCAATCGGCTGATGATCACACGTCACTGAGATTGCTGATCAAGTGATTGAGACGAACGGCCCGGTCCTCGACCGGGCCGTTCGTTGTCGCGTTCGGCACGCATTGTTACCCCGTCCGCAGTGGATCGGGACGCGAGCGATATCGTCGCTCAGCCCCATCAATGATTGCTGTGAGACGATTGATGCGTGCTGTGATTGTGCGGCGGCCTCGCCGGGTCGTGCAGGGTTTTCTCGGAACGACCGGACTGGTTCTCTCGCTCGCCTTCGTCGTGCCGGCGCTCGCCGACGGCGGCACCGGAGTCGGCCTGACCACGGGTGCGGCCGGGGGCGCCGACAGCGCGACGGCAGCGGGCGGCACCGGCAGCGCCGGCGTGAGCGACCATGGGTTTGCGAGCGGCGGCGGTGGTGGTGGCGCCGGTGTCACCGGCGGCGCAGGCGGCGTCGGATTTGACCTCGGCACAGCCAACCCCGCGGGCGGGGCAGGCGGGGCGACGCCGGGCGCCAGCGGCGGCAATGGCAGCGATTCGACCACCGGGGCCATGGCCGGCGGGGGCGGTGGCGGCGGCGCGCATGGCGCCCTCGTGACGGCTGCGGGCGCGCTCTCCAGCGCGGCCGGCGGCAATGGCGGCAATGGCGGCAACGGCCCTCCAGGAGCCAACGGCAACGGCTGGATCGGCGGCGGAGGCGGCGGCGGCGCCGGCGGCTATGGCACCGCCGTGAACGGCATCGGCGTGGTCGTCACCAGCAGCGGCGCGGTCACCGGCGGCAAGGGCGGCAATGGCGGCAATGGCGGCGGTGGTGGCGCCGCCGGCGGTGATGCCGGCAGCGGCGGCATCGGCGTGTCCTTCACCGGCGGTTCCAACGGTCTGACCAACAGCGGCACCATCACCGGCGGCAATGGCGGCGCGGGCGGCGCCGTTCAGACTCGAGACAATGGCGAACGCGCAGGGAATGGCGGCGCCGGCGGAGCCGGAATCGCGGCATCGGGCGGCCTGACCATCTTCAACACTGGCACGATCATCGGCGGCAATGGCGGTGCGCCGGGCAGCGGCGGTGGCGGCAGCGCAGGCGCGGGCGGCGCCGGCATCACCGGCTCCGATATCGTGGTGTTCAACAGCGGCACGATCTCGGGCGGATTGTCGGGCGACGGCACGACGCGCGCCAACGCCATCACCTTCACTGGCGGCCGCAACAGCATCGAACTGCTGGCCGGCGGCACCATCATCGGTAACGTCGTCGCCGCCAGCACGCTCGATTCGGTAAGCCTGAGCGGCGCGACCAATGCGAGCTTCGATCTCTCGAGCCTCGGGACGCAGTATCAGGGCTTCGGCACCCTGGGGAAGTCCGGCTCCGGCACCTGGACCGTGAGCGGCACCAACAGCACGGCGGTCAAGTGGCTCGTGTCGAGCGGAACGCTGCAACTCGCCACCGGGGCCGTGCTCGGCGCCGCCGGCGGCTCGCTGACCATCGAAGGCGGCACGATCGATCTCGGCGGCACGACACAGGTGCAGAATGGCGGCGTGCGCGTCACGAACGGCACCATCGCGAATGGCAGCTTGTCATCGTCCGGGACGTTTGACCTGCAGGGCGGCACGATCAGCGCGGCGCTGGCCGGGACCGGCAACCTGGTCAAGAGCGGCGGTACGGTGACCTTGTCGGGCGCCAACAGCTACAGCGGCGGCACAACGGTTCTCGGTGGTCTGCTGCAGCTGACCGGCGCCGGCACGCTCGGTGCCGCGAGCAACGCGCTCACGGTGGCCGGCGGCGAGCTCAACCTCGGCGGCACCACGCAGACGCAGGATGGCGGCGTGACCCTGTCGGGCGGATACATCGTCAACGGCACGCTGTCCTCGAGCAGGACCTTCACCCTGATCGGCGGCAGTTTCGGCGTAGCGCTCACCGGAGCCGGCGGCGTGCGAGCGACCGGCAGCGGTTTCATGACGCTCGCCGGGGCCAACAGCTACACCGGCGGCACCAGCGTGCTCAACGGTGTGCTGCAGATCTCCGGCGCCGGCACGCTCGGCGCCACCAGCAACGCGCTGACGGTGTCCGGCGGCATGCTCGATCTCGGCGGCACGACGCAGACGCAGAACGGCGGCGTGCGCGTCACGAACGGCACCATCGCCAACGGCACGTTGTCGTCGTCGGGGACCTTCGACGTGCAGGGCGGCACGATCAGCGCGGCGCTGGCCGGGACCGGCAATTTGATCAAGAGCGGCGGCACGGTGACCTTGTCGGGCGCCAACAGCTACAGCGGCGGCACCACGGTTCTCGGCGGTCTGCTGCAACTGACCGGCGCCGGCACGCTCGGTGCCGCGAGCAACGCGCTGACGGTGGCCGGCGGCGAGCTCAATCTTGGCGGCACGACGCAGACGCAGAATGGCGGCGTGACCCTGTCGGGCGGGTACATCGTCAACGGCGAACTGTCCTCGAGCGGGACCTTTGCCCTGATGGCGGGCGGCGTCGGCGCGGCGCTCACCGGATCCGGCAGCGTGCGAAAGACCCTGCGCGACACGCTGACGCTGGCAGGGGCCAACAGCTACACGGGTGGCACCAGCGTTCTCGACGGCGTGCTGCAACTCTCCGGCTCCGGCACGCTCGGCGCCACGAGCAACGCGCTGACGGTGTCCGGCGGCACGCTCGATCTCGGCGGCACGACGCAGATTCAGAACGGCGGCGTCACCTTGACCGGCGGCACGATCGCCAATGGCACGCTGTCGTCGAACGCCGCCTTCGACCTGCAGAGCGGCACGGTGAGTGCGGCGCTGGCGGGACCCGCCGGCCTCAGCAAGAACGGCAGCGGCGTGGTGACCCTGTCGGGCGCCAACAGCTACACCGGCGGCACGACCATTGCGGACGGAACGTTGCAGATCAGCGGCAGCGGCACGCTGGGTGACGCCGGCGGCGCGCTGATGATGTGGGGCGGCGTGCTCGATCTCGGCGGCACCACCCAGACCCAGAATGGCGGGGTGAGTTTCGCAACCGGCACGATCGCGAACGGCACGCTGGCATCGGCTGGGACGTTCGCGCTGCAGAGCGGCGTGATCAGCGCGGCACTCGGCGGCACCGGCAATGTCGTCAAGAGCGGCAGCGGCCGGGTCGTGCTGTCGGGAACGAGCAGCTACACCGGCGCGACGACCATCGATGGCGGCGTCCTGCAGGTGGACGGTTCTATCGCCTCCTCGGGCCTGACGATCGTCGGCGCCGGCGGCGCGCTGACCGGCACCGGCACGGTCGGCAATCTCCTGGTCGCATCGGGCGGCACGTTCACGCCGGGCAGCGGCAGCGTCGGCTCATCGATGATTGTGGCCGGCAATCTCGCCTTCCAGTCGGGCGCGCAGTATCTGGTGCAGATCGACCCGACCACGTCGTCGACGACGACCGTGACCGGCACGGCCACGCTCGGCGGCGCCACCGTCGCGGCGTCGTTTGCGGCCGGCAACTACATCGAGAAGCGCTATACGATCGTGACGGCCGCAGGCGGCGTCTCCGGCACGTTCGCACGCGATGTGGTCACGACGAACCTGCCTGCAACCTTCGCGACCTCGCTCAGCTACGACGCCACCCACGCCTATCTCGATCTCGCCCTGGCGTTCGTCCCGCCGTCGGGCTCGGGCTTCAACGCCAACCAGCAGGGTGTCGGCAACACGATCGTCAACTACTTCAACAAAGAGGGACGTATTCCGCGCGCCTTCGGCGGCCTGACGGCGGCCGGCCTGACGCAATTGTCCGGCGAGCAGGGCACGAGCCCGCAATCGACCTCGGTCGATGCGATGGGGCAGTTCGCCGGCATGCTGATGGACCCGACCGCGGCAGGCCGCGGCGGAGCGCCTGGAGGTGGCGCGCTCGGCTACGCGGAGGACGCGCCCTCGCGCAAGGGCGACGCGCGCGACGCGATGGCATCGCTCGACAAGGCACCCCCCGCGAGCTTCGCGCAGCGCTGGGCGGTGTGGGCCTCCGGCTTTGGGGGCGGACAATCGACCGATGGCAACGTCGCGGCCGGATCGAGCAACAGCTCGAGCCTCATCTACGGCACGGCTGTTGGCCTCGATTATCTGATCGGGCCGGACACGATCGCGGGCTTTGCGCTGGCGGGCGGCGGCACAACCTTCCATGTCGGCGCGCTCGGCAGCGGCCGCTCCGATCTGTTCCAGGCCGGCGCGTTCGTGCGTCATGCGATCGGTCCTGCTTATGTGTCGGCAGCGCTCGCCTATGGCTGGCAGGACGTCACCAGCGATCGCATCGTCACCGTCGCCGGCGTCGACCGGCTGCGGGCGCAGTTCAACACCAACACCTGGTCGGGCCGGATCGAGGGAGGCTATCGCTTCGCCGCGCCGTGGCTCGGCGTCGGCATCACGCCCTATGCGGCTGCACAGCTCACACGGATCGATCTGCCCGCCTATGCCGAGCAGGTGCTGTCCGGCAGCGCCACCTTCGCGCTGAACTACACGCGTCAGAGCGTTACCGACACGCGCAGCGAGCTCGGCCTGCGCACCGACAAGTCGTTTGCGCTGGCCGATGGCGTGCTGACCTTGCGCGGCCGCGCCGCCTGGGCCCACGACTTCAACCCGAGCCGCACCGCGGCCGCCACCTTCCAGGCGCTGCCCGGTGCGAGCTTCGTCGTCAACGGCGCGGCCGCGGCGAAGGACGCAGGCCTCGTCACGGCCTCGGCCGAGATGGGCTGGCTCAACGGCTGGTCCACCGCGCTGACCTTCGACGGCGAGTTCTCCAATGTCTCGCGGTCGTACATGGGCAAGGGCACCGTGCGTTACGCGTGGTGACGCGAGCGATCCGCGGCGACCCCGCGATCGTTAGCTGAGCAGTTGCACCCTCCCGGCCGTCCGGGAGCGGTCGCCCGCGCGGATGGCGGGGGACGATGAGGCGCCGCGCCGATCAAGACTGCCCGTCTATTGAGCACCTGCGGCAACTTGTCTTAACAGTCACGAAGTCATGATCGCTGACGATTATTGACAATCGTCACTCAACATTCGACACTCCTTCGCATTCGCAGCGAGGGGTGTCCGATGTTGATCCGCCTGATTTTCGCGAGCTATTCCAAGCTGTTGACCGGCATTGCGCTGGCCACCATGGCCGCCGCACTGGCCGGCTGCAATGAAACCGTCGCCCAGAAGGCCGAGCCTGTCCGGCCGGTTCTGGTCGCGTCCGTCCATTACGAGGCCGAAACGCCCGAGCGAAGCTTCGTGGGCACCATCCGGCCGCGGATCGAGGCCGACATCGGTTTTCGCGTCGCCGGCAAGGTCGCCAAGCGCCTGGTCGAGGTCGGCCAGACCATCGAGGTCGGCCAGCCGCTTGCGACGCTCGACGAGGTCGATCTGAAGCTGCAGGCCGAGCAGGCCGAGGCCGAATTCCGCGCCGCGACCGGCGTGCTGGCGCAGGCCTCTGCGGCCGAGATCCGCGCCAAGGAGTTGCGCGCCAAGGGCTGGACCACGGATGCTCAGATGGACCAGGCCAAGGCGTCCGCGGATGAAGCCCGCGCGCGGCTCAATCGCGCCGAGCGCTCGGTCGAGCTGACGCGCAATTCGCTGTCCTACGCGACGCTGGTGTCGGATGCGCGCGGTGTCGTCACCGCGTCGATGATCGAGCCGGGCGTGGTCGTGGCCGCCGGCCAGGCCGCGATCCGCCTCGCGCGCTTCGCCGAGAAGGAGGCTGTCGTCGCGATCCCCGAGACCTTGCTCGACCGCGCCAAGAACGGCACAGCCACCGTATCGCTGTGGTCGGAGAGCGGCAAGACCTACACCGCGCGGCTGCGCGAGATCGCGCCCGCCGCCGATCCCGCGACCCGTACCTATCTCGCAAAGTTCTCCTTGCCCGACGCCAACGACAGCGTCTCGCTCGGCATGACCGCAACGCTCACGCTGTCCGATCCCGCCACGACGCGCGTGGCCCGGCTGCCGCTGTCGGCGCTGTTCAACGACGGCCGCGACCCCTCGCTCTACGTCGTCAACGACAAGGGCGAGGTGACGCCGAAGCCGGTCAAGGTGAAGGCCTACGACAGCAAGGACGTGCTGATCACCTCCGGCGTCGACGAAGGCGAGAAGGTCGTCGCGCTCGGCGTGCAGAAGATCGACCCCGCGCAGAAGGTGCGCGTGGTCTCGGCGCTGACGTTCTAACGAACTTTCAACTCTCACCCCGAGGAGCCCGCCGAAGGCGGGCGTCTGGAAGGGCGAGGCCCGCAACTTGGCGTCATGGTTCGAGACGCGCGGCGTGGCCGCGCTCCTCACCATGAGGAGCTAAATCCTCATCCTGAGGAGCATCGCGCAAGCGATGCGTCTCGAAGGATGAGGCCACTGAAGCTTGCAACGATTAGGTCCTCATCGGGGAGCGTGCCATGAAGCGGTTCAACCTGTCGGCCTGGGCGGTCAGTCATCCGCCGCTGGTGCTGTTCCTGATCGTAGCCCTCGGCCTGTTCGGCTTCCTCTCCTATCAGCGGCTCGGGCGCGCCGAGGATCCGTCCTTCACCGTCAAGGTCGTGAACATCTCGGTGATGTGGCCGGGCGCGACGGCGACCGAAATGCAGAGCCAGGTCGCCGATCCCATCGAGAAGAAGCTGCAGGAGCTGCCCTATTTCGAGAAGGTGCAGACCTACTCCAAGCCCGCCTTCAGCGCGATGCAGGTGACCTTCCGCGACTCGACGCCGCCGAAGGAGGTGCCGTATCTGTTCTATCTCGTCCGCAAGAAGCTTGCGGATGCGCAGGGCTCGCTGCCATCGGGCGTCCTCGGACCGTTCGTCAATGACGAGTTCTCCGACGTCGATTCGATCCTGTTCATGATGACCGGCGACGGCGCCGACTATGCGCAGTTGAAGAAGGTCGCCGAGGGCCTTCGTCAGCGGCTGTTGAAGGTCAACGGCGTCACCAAGGTCAATCTCTACGGCACTCAGGACGAGCGCATCTATGTCGAGTTCAGCCATGCCAAGCTGGCGACGCTCGGCATATCAGCGCAGGCGCTGTTCGACTCGCTCGCCAAGCAGAATAACGTGACGCCGGCCGGCACGGTCGAAACGTCCTCGCAGCGCGTGCCGCTGCGCGTCACCGGCGCGCTCGACGGAGCCAAGGCGGTGGCCGAGACGCCGGTCGAGAGCAATGGCCGCGTGTTCCGGCTCGGCGACATCGCGACCGTCACGCATGGCTTCGTCGATCCACCCACTTTCAAGGTCAACCAGGAGGGCAAGCCGGCGCTCGGCATCGGAGTCGTCACGGCCAAGGGCGCCAACATCCTCGAGCTCGGCAAGGACGTTCATGCCGCCTCTGACGACTTCATGAAGGCGGTGCCGCAGGGCATCGAGCTGACGCAGATCGCCGACCAGCCCAAGGTGGTCGAGACCGCGGTCGGCGAGTTCGTGCATTCCTTCGTCGAGGCGCTGGCGATCGTGCTGTTCGTCTCTTTCCTGGCGCTGGGATGGCGCACGGGCATCGTGGTGGCGCTGTCGGTGCCGCTGGTGCTCGGCATCGTGTTCATCGTGATGAGCGCGATGGGCCTCGATTTGCATCGCATCTCGCTCGGTGCGCTGATCATCGCGCTCGGCCTGCTTGTGGACGACGCCATCATCGCGGTCGAGATGATGGTGGTGAAGATGGAGCAGGGCTGGGACCGCGTGCGCGCGGCGTCCTATGCCTGGGAGTCGACGGCATTCCCGATGCTGACGGGAACGCTGGTCACGGCCGCGGGCTTCCTGCCGATCGGCTTCGCCAATTCCGCGACCGGCGAATATGCCGGCAGCATCTTCTGGATCGTTGCGATCGCGCTGGTCGCCTCATGGTTCGTCGCGGTGATCTTCACGCCCTATATCGGCGTCAAGCTGCTGCCGGACATGAAGGCGCGTCATGGCCATGACGAGCACGCGATCTACGACACGCGCATGTATCGCGGCCTGCGCCGGATCGTGCGCTGGTGCGTCGATCATCGAATCATCACCGTCGGCGCGACGGTCGCGGTGTTCGCGGCCTCGGTCGTCGGCTTCGGCCATGTGCAGCAGCAGTTCTTCCCGCTGTCGGAGCGGCCCGAATTGTTCCTGCAGTTGCGGCTGCCGGAGGGCACCGCCTTCAACGTGACGGAAAAGGCGGCGCGCAAGGCCGAGGACCTGCTGAAGGGCGACAAGGATATCGAGACCTTCACCTCCTATGTCGGCCAGGGCTCGCCGCGCTTCTGGCTCGGCCTCTCGCCGCAGCTGCCGAACGAAGCGTTCGCCGAGATCGTCATCGTCGCCAAGGATGTCGCCGCGCGCGAGCGCATCAAGGCGCGAATCGAGTCGGCGGCCGCCGATGGCCAGATCAACGAGGCGCGCGTGCGCGTCGACCGCTTCAATTTCGGCCCACCCGTCGGCTTCCCCGTGCAGTTCCGCGTCATCGGCCCCGACACCGCCCAAGTGCGCGACATCGCGCGCCAGGTGCGCGACGTCGTCCGGCAGAATCCGAACACGCGCGATGCGCAGCTCGACTGGAACGAGCAGTCGCCGTACCTGAAGCTCGTCGTCGACCAGGACCGCGCCCGCGCGCTCGGCCTCACGCCGCAGGACGTCTCGCAGTCGCTGGCCATGTTGATCTCCGGCGTCCAGGTCACGACGATCCGCGACGGCATCGAGAAGGTCGGCGTCATCGCCCGCGCGGTGCCGTCCGAGCGGCTCGATCTCGCGGGGGTCGGCGACCTCACCATCACGTCGCGCAACGGCGTCGCCGTGCCGCTGCAGCAGATCGCCAAGATCGAATATTCCCACGAGGAGCCGATCCTGTGGCGGCGCAACCGCGACATGGCTATCACGGTGCGCGCCGACGTCGCCGACGGCGTGCAGGCGCCCGACGTGACCAACCAGATCTGGCCGAAGCTCGCCGATATCCGCAGCCATCTCGATCCGGCCTATCGCATCGAGATGGGCGGCGCGATCGAGGAATCGGCCAAGGGCAATGCGTCGCTGGCCGCGCTGTTTCCAGTCATGGCGATCGTGATGCTGACCTTGCTGATGATCCAGTTGCAGAGCTTCTCGCGGCTGCTGCTGGTGTTCCTCACCGCGCCGCTCGGCATCGTCGGCGCTTCGCTCGGCCTCAACGTCGCCAATGCGCCGTTCGGCTTCGTCGCGCTGCTCGGCCTGATCGCGCTCGCCGGCATGATCATGCGCAACACCGTGATCCTGGTCGATCAGATCGAGCACGACGTCAACTCGGGCCTGACCCGGCGCGAGGCCATCATCGAAGCCACCGTGCGCCGCGCCCGCCCCGTGGTGCTGACCGCGCTGGCCGCGATCCTGGCCATGATCCCGCTGTCGCGATCGGCGTTCTGGGGGCCGATGGCGATCACCATCATGGGCGGTTTGTTCGTTGCAACCTTCCTGACGCTGCTGTACTTGCCGGGATTGTATGCCTTATGGTTCCGCAAGAGCCTTGATGAGCGCGGGGCTGCCGCGCAGGATCATTCTGCAGCGCAGCACGTTGAAGGGGCGGCCCCCGCGCTGCCGTTGGCCGAGGCGGCCGAGTAGGGGATCAACAGATCGCAGGCATGATGACGCTGGTTTCCGAACACATCGAACCCGATACGCGCGAACGCATCCTGGTTGTTGCCGAGCGCCTGTTTCGACAGATCGGTTACCAGAAGACGACCGTCGCCGACATCGCCAAGGAGCTACGCATGAGCCCGGCGAATGTGTATCGCTTCTTCGATTCGAAGAAGGCAATCCATCAGGGCGTCGCGCGCACCTTGATGGGCCAGGTCGAGGTGGCTGCGATCGCGATCGCCGAACGAGAGGGCCCCGCCGTGCCGCGGCTGCGCGAGCTGCTCGGCACCATTCATCGCATGAACACCGAGCGCTATGTTGGCGACAACAAGCTGCACGAGATGGTCGCGATCGCGATGGAGGAGAGCTGGGAGGTCTGCGAAGCGCACATTATGCTGGTCACCGAGATCATCGGCCGCGTGATCGGGCAGGGCGCTGCCTCCGGCGAATTTGCCGTCAGCGACATCGTGTTGGCGACGAAATGTGCAACGACGGCGATGATGCGCTTCTTCCATCCGCAGATGATCGCGCAATGCGCGACCAAGCCGGGCCCGACGGTGGACGAGATGATCGATTTCGTCCTGGCGGGGCTTGGTTCGAAGGGCGCCGCAAGCTAAGTTCTCCGTCATTGTGAGCAATGACGGAAGGGACGACGGCGTGACCGAACGGGATCTGCATTTCTACGAACCGAAGAACGGCCACGGCCTCAAGCACGACCCCTTCAACGCCATCATTGCGCCGCGCCCGATCGGCTGGATCTCCTCGCGGGACGGCAAGGGCAACGCCAATCTTGCCCCATATAGTTTCTTCAACGCGTTCAACTACACCCCGCCGATCATCGGCTTCTCCTCGACGCAATGGAAGGACTCGGTCGCCAACATCCAGGACACCGGCGAGTTCGTCTGGAATCTGGTGACACGGGATCTGGCTAAACACATGAACGCCTCGGCCGCGCATGTTGCGCGCGAGGTCGACGAGTTCGCACTGGCCGGCGTCACGCCGGTGCCGTGCAAGCACGTCAACGTGCCGCGCGTCGGCGAAAGCCCCGTGGCGTTCGAGTGCAAGGTGACGCAGATCATCCAACTGCAGGGCGCCGACGGCACCAAGGCGCAGGCCTGGCTCACGCTCGGCGAGGTCGTCGCCGTGCATATCGACAAGACGCTGATCAAGGACGGCGTCTACCAGACCGCGCTGGCGCATCCGATCGTGCGCGCCGGCCGCCGCGGCGACTATTTCGAGATCAAGGCCGAAGACATGTTCGAGATGATCAGGCCGGACTGATCGCTTCTCGCCGAGTGCCGCAAACTGGAGACCGACTGACGTGACCGAATCTGCCGCCCATGCCCCGCCGACCGAACCGCGCGGTGATCTCTGCATCCGTACGCTTGCGATGCCGGCCGACACCAATGCCAATGGCGACATCTTCGGCGGCTGGCTGCTCAGCCAAATGGACGTCGGCGGCGGCGTGTTCGCGGCCAAGGTCGCGAAGTCGCGCACCGTGACGGTGGCGATCGAGGCGATGAACTTCCGCAAGGCGGTCTATGTCGGCGATCTCGTGTCGGTCTATGCGCATCTCGTGCGCGTCGGCCGCACGTCCATGACGGTGCGACTCGAAGCCTGGGTGCTGCGCCGGAAGGAGGAGCAGCCGATCCTGGTCACCGACGGCAACTTCACCTACGTCTCGATCGATGACAACGGCCGTCCGCAGCCGATCAAGCGCGATGGTGTGATCACGACGTGATCGCAGCGCGTTGCATCGCTGCATCCGTCAATAACGTCCGTTAATTCCCGCTGCACATGACGCGACATTGATCGCGGAACCGCGTCGTGACGGCCGGCGTTTGCGTGACAGCGCGAACAGGAAAGCCCGCAAGGATGCATTCGGTGTCGTCGAGCGCGGGCTGCGGCCGGGCACGTTTACGATGATCGCAAGTTGAGGTTGCGTCAGGCGGCGGTGCCGCGTCTCTGCCGCATTGCGAGTCTCCGTTGAGAACTCATATTCGTGATTGAATGCTCGCTGGGGGCGGCGACAACAGGCCGGAAAAAATGGCCGATCACGCGCGGGAAACGATCGGGGGCATCTTGCGCAAACAGGGTGGGAGAGAATCCATGTCGGATGTCGAAGAAAAGCTGACCTTGGAGGTCCTCAAGAAGCTGCAACAGCGGCTTCTCCACGCCGAGCGGCGAATCGGCGTCTACGAGATTCAGCTCAGTGCGTTCCGCCAGCACCACGTCGAGGTGCTGCAGGATCTTCGCACGATCTACCAACTGCTCGGCCGTCACCATGATCGTCTGGGCGGATTCGATGCGTCGCATCGCAAGGCCACTCTGGTGCCGGAAGATCCGCACTGACGTGGTGGAGCCCATGTTCGGCGCTCTTGCCAATCATCGTGACGATCGCGATCCGCGTGCCGGATCGTGTCACGCTCTTCGGTAATCCGGTTGCGTTGCGAGACAACGGAAACGACAACACCTCATCATCACCCTGGCATCAGTCAAACACACCACGGACAGAATCGCCTGTTGACATTCCGCATGGACCGAAGCCGCGGGCGCTGCAGGGAACATTCCCTTCGGTGTTCCGTTATAAGCCCCGGAATGAACGACGGGATTTCGCAATGTCCGACACCTACATCATCGAGGTCAGCTCTCAGGCGGCAGGCATCGTCGTCCGCGATCGCGGCGGCTTTCGCTTCTTCGCCGCGTCGCATCGCTTCAATGCGCTCGAGGGCCAGGTGTTTCGCAATGCCCGTGAAGCCGAGCGCGCCGCGCTGCGCATCGTCACCGGCGAGCTGAGCGCGGCGGCCTGATCGGAGCGACGGCGCCTGTGGGGCGCTGTCAGCCGCAAGATGTGATGCTGCCCCTCTGACAGGCCGGTGATTGTTGCGGTGCGTTCGGGCGCCACGTGCATTGACCCTTGACTCGATCAGCATCACCATGGTGCAGCTCGTTTCGAAAGCTTGCCATGGCCGTCCTGTCTCAACGCCAGACCGACATCCTCAACATCGCCCGCGCCTCCGGCCGCGTCATGGTGGAGGATCTGTCGCGCCGGTTCGAAGTGTCCGCGCAGACGATTCGCAAGGATCTGAACGATCTCTGCGAGCAGCGCGCGCTGACCCGCATCCATGGCGGCGCCATCATCGCTTCGGGGGTCGAGAACCTCGCTTACGAGGCGCGTCGCTTCGTCGCTGCCGACGAGAAGAAGGCCATCGGCGCGATCGCGGCCGCCCGCATTCCGAACGGCTCCTCGCTCTTCATCAATATCGGCACGACGACGGAGGAGGTGGCGAGCGCGTTGACGTCCCATCAGGATCTCCTCGTCATCACCAACAATCTCAACGTCGCGATGCTGCTCTATCCGCATCCGCGCATTGAGGTGATCGTCGCGGGCGGCAGCGTGCGCCGCTCGGATGGCGGCGTGGTCGGCTCGACGGCGACGCAGCTGATCGGCCAGTTCAAGGTCGATTATGCGATCATCGGCGCCTCTGCCATCGACGAGGAGGGCGCGCTGCTCGACTTCGACTATCGCGAGGTGCAGGTCGCGCAGGCGATCATCGCCAATGCACGCAGCGTCATGCTGGTGGCCGATTCCACCAAGCTCCACCGCAGCGCGCCGGTGCGTATCGCCCATCTCAGCCAGATCCAGACCTTCGTCACCGGCCGTCCGTTGCCGGACGGATTGGCCAGCCTCTGCCACAGCCGGGGCATCGAGGTGATCTCGGCCATGCCCGCGGACGAGGCCGAGGAGGCCGCAGAGGCAAACGAAACCGCCTCGCCTTCCGTGCTCCGCCGCGCCTGACGTCCCGCCACCCCTGCAGGCTGCTTGATCCTGGTTTGGGCAGGTTTTGCCCAATCCCGGGCCAACATGCGAATTTCGATTTGCTTTCACTTTCGTTTGTGTTTAACTCGAAACCGAAAGTGAAATCGCCTACGCAAGGCGATTGTTCGGGGGATGCGTCTGTTGGAGCGGATCTACGACCTCGCCATTATCGGAGGCGGCGTGAACGGCTGCGGCATCGCGCGCGATGCGGCCGGACGCGGAAATTCCGTTTTCCTGTGCGAAATGAACGATCTGGCGAGCGGAACCTCGTCCTGGTCGACCAAGCTCGTGCACGGCGGCCTGCGCTATCTCGAATATTACGAGTTTCGCCTCGTGCGCGAGGCGCTGATCGAGCGCGAGATCCTGTGGCAGATCGCGCCCCACATCATCCGTCCCTTGCGCTTCGTTCTGCCGCATCATTCGGGCCTTCGCCCGGCGTGGCTGCTGCGCCTCGGTCTTTTCCTCTACGACCATCTCGGTGGCCGCAAGCTGCTGCCGCCGACCCGGTCGGTGAACCTGCGCAGCGACGAGGTCGGCCGTCCGCTGATCCCCGGGCGCTACGCCACCGGCTTCGAATATTCCGATTGCTTCGTCGACGATGCCCGCCTTGTCGTTCTGACCGCGCGTGACGCTGCCGATCGTGGTGCCGAGATCCGCACGCGTACGCGTGCCACCGAGATCCGCCAGGACGGCAACGTCTGGCTGGTGACGACCGAGAATACCCAGACAGGAGAGCGCGAGACCATCAAGGCGCGCGCGCTGGTCAATGCCGCCGGGCCGTGGGTCGAGCAGGTGCTGTCGACCGGCGCCGGCGTGAATGCGAAGGCCAAGGTGCGCCTGGTGCAGGGCTCGCACATCGTTGTGCGCAAGCTGTACGATCACGACCGTGCCTACATCTTCCAGAACGCCGACGGCCGCATCATCTTCGCCATTCCTTATCAGCAGGATTTCACGCTGATCGGCACCACGGATCGCGACTACCAGGGCGATCCGGCCAAGGTGAAGGCGACCGACGAGGAGATCGCCTATCTCTGCGCAGCGCTCGGCGAATACATTGCCAAGCCGGTGACGCCGGCCGACGTCGTGTGGAGCTATTCCGGCGTGCGTCCGCTGTATGACGACGGCGCCAGCGAAGCCAAGGCGGCGACGCGCGACTATGTCTTCGAGCTCGATACGCCCGGCGGTCTGCCCTTGCTGTCGATCTATGGCGGCAAGATCACCACCTATCGGCGGCTGTCGGAAGAGGCGCTCGAGCGTCTCGCGCCCTATCTGAAAGGCGCCAAGGCGGAAGAGGGCTGGACCGGCAAGGCGACGTTGCCCGGTGGCGACATGAAGGTGCAGGCCGTCAGCACGCTGATCGCGGATATCAGCAAGACCTATCCGTTCCTGGCCGATGCACATGCGAAGCGCATCGCACATGCCTATGGCACGCGGGCCAAGACCATGCTCGCGGGTGCGACATCTTCGGCCGATCTCGGCCAGGATTTCGGTGGCACCTTGACGGAGCGTGAAGTCCGGTACCTGATGACGAACGAGTGGGCGTTGACGGCCGAGGACATCGTGTGGCG
Source organism: Bradyrhizobium sp. ORS 285 (assembly GCF_900176205.1). Lineage (NCBI taxonomy): Bacteria > Pseudomonadati > Pseudomonadota > Alphaproteobacteria > Hyphomicrobiales > Nitrobacteraceae > Bradyrhizobium > Bradyrhizobium sp. ORS 285. Next base: position 5,383,405 of record NZ_LT859959.1, on the reverse strand, counting down.
GCGATCGAAGCTGGGGTTGCGGATGTCGGCGGCTGAGATCGCCGCGCTTGATGCATGGATCATCGCCAACCGCGAGCGCGCGGCCGCGACGGCGCGTGAAGCCGGGGGACGCGCATGAGCGTCACGCTCGATCACGTCTCGCGCGTCGTTGATGGCGTCACCACGATTCGCGACGTCTCGCTGACCTTGCAGCGCGGCACGCTGAGCGTGCTGCTCGGCCCGACCCTGTCCGGCAAGACCTCGATCATGCGGCTGCTCGCCGGCCTGGACAAGCCGACCACCGGCCGCGTGCTGGTCGACGGCAAGGACGTCACGGGCGCCGACGTACGGCAGCGTTCGGTCGCGATGGTCTATCAGCAGTTCATCAACTATCCCTCCCTGACCGTCTACGAGAACATCGCCTCGCCGCTACGCGTGCAGGGCAAGCCGCGCGAGGAAATCGAGAAGCGCGTGGCGGAAGCCGCGCGGCTGCTTCGGCTCGAGCCTTATCTGAAGCGCACGCCATTGCAGCTCTCCGGCGGCCAGCAGCAGCGTACGGCCATGGCGCGGGCGCTCGTGAAGGGCGCCGATCTCGTGCTGCTCGACGAGCCCCTCGCCAACCTCGACTACAAGCTGCGCGAGGAGTTGCGGACCGAATTGCCGCGCATCTTCGAGGCGTCGGGCGCGATCTTCGTCTATGCCACGACCGAGCCATCGGAAGCGCTGCTGCTCGGCGGACGCACCATCTGCATGTGGGAAGGCGAGGCGCTGCAGGCGGGTGACACCGCGTCCGTGTACCGCCGTCCCGACACGCTGCGCGTCGGCCAGGTGTTCTCCGATCCGCCAATGAACACGGTCGATATCCAGAAGCGCGGCGACAGCGTCGAATACGCAGGGAGCGTCAAGGCGCCCGCCATTGGTCTGTATGCGGATCTGCCCGATGGCAGCTACCGAGTCGGCTTCCGGCCGCATCAGCTCGGGCTGGCCAAGGGCGACGGCAGCCATGGCCGCCACGCCTTTCCGGCCACAGTCTCGGTCACCGAGATCACGGGCTCGGAGAGCTTCGTGCATCTCAGGCGCGACGGCCTGAACTGGGTCGCGGTGCTGCACGGCGTGCATGAATACGAGCCCGGCGAGATCCTCGATGCCGTGCTCGATCCCGCCAACGTCTTCGTGTTCGACGCCGCTGACCGCCTGGTCGCGGCACCGGCGATCTGAGGGAGATGCCGCATGGCCCGCATTGACCTCGAAGGTCTCGCCCACTCCTACGGCAATGGCAGCGACGTCGAGAGCTACGCGCTGAAGCCGGTGACGATGACCTGGCGCCAGGGCGGCGCCTACGCGCTGCTCGGCCCGTCCGGTTGCGGCAAGACCACACTCTTGAACCTGATCTCCGGCATTCTCACGCCGTCGCACGGCAAGATCCTGTTCGACGGCACCGACATCACGCAACGCTCGACCCGCGAGCGCAACATCGCGCAGGTGTTCCAGTTTCCGGTCATCTACGACACGATGACGGTCGGCGAGAATCTCGCGTTTCCGCTGAAGAACCGCGGCGTGCCCAAGGCCGAGATTGACAAGCGCGTCGCCGAGATCGCACGGCTCCTGGATCTCACGCCAGATCTCAATCGCAAGGCGACGCGGCTCACGGCCGACGCCAAGCAGAAGATCTCGCTCGGTCGCGGCCTGGTGCGCTCCGATGTCGCCGCCGTGCTGTTCGACGAGCCGCTGACCGTGATCGATCCCGAGCTGAAATGGCAGCTGCGCTCCAAGCTCAAGGCGCTGCACCGCGAGCTCGATCTCACCATGATCTACGTGACCCACGACCAGACCGAGGCGCTGACCTTCGCCGACACCGTCGTCGTCATGCATGACGGCCGCGTCGTGCAGAGCGGCACGCCGGCCGAGCTGTTCGACAAGCCCGCGCACACCTTCGTTGGTTATTTCATCGGCTCACCCGGCATGAACATCCTCTCCGCCCAGGTGAAGGGCCGCGAGGCCCGCATCGACGGCCACACGCTGCAGCTTGCGCGCAGCTACGACGCGCTCCCGGCCGGCGCCAAGATCGAGATCGGCGTGCGCCCGGAATTCGTCGATGTCGCAGCGCCAGGTCCCGGCCTGCTCGACGCCAATATCGAGCGGGTCGACGATCTCGGCCGCATCCGCTTCGCGCGCGTGCGCGTCGGCGACGTCAAGTTTGCCGCGCGTCTGCCGGCGGGCTTTTCGCCGTCAGGCTCGGCGATCGGCCTGAAGTTCAACCCGGCCTATGTCCACGTCTATGCCGACAGCCGTCTGGTCGAGGGAGCCTGAGTGATGGACAAGACCATCAACAACAAGGCCTGGTTCCTGGTGCTGCCCGTCTTCCTGCTGGTCGCGTTCTCCGCGATCCTGCCGCTGATGACGGTGGTGAACTATTCGATGCAGGACACCTTCGGCAACAACCAGTTCTTCTGGAACGGCGTCGGCTGGTTCAAGGAGCTGCTCGATCCCTCGACCGATCTCGGCGGCCGCTTCCTGGCCTCGCTGTGGCGCAACCTGATCTTCTCCGCCGCCATTCTCGCCATCGAGGTCCCGCTCGGCATCGTGATTGCGCTGGCCATGCCGCGTCATGGCTGGACCGTGGCGTTCACTCTGGTCGTGCTGGCATTGCCGCTGCTGATTCCGTGGAACGTGGTCGGGACCATCTGGCAGATCTTCGGGCGTCCCGACATCGGCCTGCTCGGCTATGTGCTCAACCATGTCGGGCTCGACTACAATTACGTCTCCAACGAGGCTGATGCCTGGTTCACCGTCATCCTGATGGACGTCTGGCACTGGACAAGCCTGGTCGCGCTCCTGTGCTACTCCGGCCTCAAATCGATCCCGGACGCCTACTACCAGGCGGCCCAGATCGACGGCGCTTCGCGCTGGGCGGTGTTCACCGCGATCCAGCTGCCGAAGATGCATCGCGTGCTGCTGATCGCCGTGCTGCTGCGCTTCATGGACAGCTTCATGATCTATACCGAGCCCTTCGTGGTCACCGGCGGCGGTCCGGGCAATTCGACCACCTTCATCTCGATCGAGCTCGTCAAGATCGCGCTCGGCCAGTTCGACCTCGGCAAGGCTGCGGCGCTGTCGCTGGTCTACAACCTGATCATCCTGATCGTCTGCTGGGTATTCTACACCATCATGACCAATGCCGGCGCCGAGCGCCGGCCGGCGGAAGGGGGCACGTGATGAACACCATTCCGGGCCGTCGACTCATCATCTCGCTGTTCCTGGTCTTCCTGATGTTGCCGATCTATTGGCTGGTCAACATGAGCTTCAAGACCAACACCGAGATCGTCTCGACCATGACGCTGTGGCCGCATCAGCCGACCATCGCGAACTACATGCGCATCTTCACCGACGAGAGCTGGTATTCCGGTTACATCAACTCGCTGAAATACGTCGTCATCAACACGGTGATCTCGATCGCCGTGGCGCTGCCGGCGGCCTATGCCTTTGCGCGCTACCGCTTCCTCGGCGACAAGCACCTGTTCTTCTGGCTGCTGTCGAACCGCATGGCGCCGGCTGCGGTCTATGCGCTGCCGTTCTTCAATCTCTATTCGGCGATCGGGCTGTTCGATACGCCCTGGGCCGTGGCGCTGGCGCATTGCATCTTCAACATCCCGCTCGCGGTGTGGATTCTCGAGGGCTTCGTCTCGTCGGTGCCGCGCGAGATCGACGAGACGGCGTTTCTCGACGGCTATTCGTTTCCGCGCTTCTTCATCAAGATCCTGATGCCGCTGATCGCCAGCGGCATCGGCGTCGCGGCGTTCTTCTGCTTCATGTTCTCCTGGGTCGAACTCCTGCTGGCGCGCACGCTGACCGCGACCGAGGCCAAGCCGATCTCGGCGATCATGACGCGAACGGTGTCGGCCGCCGGCATGGACTGGGGCTTGCTCGCCGCCGCCGGCGTGCTCACCATCATCCCGGGCGCGCTGGTGATCTGGTTCGTCCGCAACTACATCGCGCGCGGCTTCGCGCTGGGGCGGGTGTGAGGATGCGGGCGCAAGCTTTCAGCCAGAAGCTCGGTGCGCTCCCTCCCCCCTTGTGGGGGAGGGCTGGGGAGGGGGGTACCCCACGGGCAGTCTTCGCGTGGACCCCCACCCCCGACCCCTCCCCGCCTAGCGAAGCTCCGCTTCGCGCGGGGGGAGGGGAGCGCACCGCGTTCCGCGCTGGAGCTTTCGAACTTTCTGGCAGAAGGGTTTGAGCCATGGACAGTCTCGCATGGATGGCCTGGACGCCGCCGACGGCGATCTTCTTCGCTGCGCTCGCCTGCACGCTTGTCATCATGACGCTGCTCGCTGCGCGCTATCCTGAGGTCGAGCGGGTCGGCGTGCTGCGCATTCCGACCACGCGCGGCGACCGCCTGTTCATTTCGCTGATTTTGGCGGCCGTCATCCATCTGGCATGGATCGCCCTGGTCGGCACCGATACCATTGCAACCTTGCCGGTCGGCGAGGAAGGATACGAGATTTCGAGCCTGTGGCTCGCAACCGTGGTTTCGCTTGCCTCGGCCGTTGCGATCTTTCGCATCGTCTGAGCAAACGAGAACGAGCAGATCCGGGGGCAACCCGGGCCTGAAAAAAGTCTGTCGCTGCAACGGAGGAACACCATGCGACATCTGCCGGTAAGGAACGGGCCTGCGACGAGGGCAAGGGCCTGGATGATGACGAGCGCGGTTGCGCTGATGGCGGCGTCGGCCGCGGTCACCGCGCCGGCGCGAGCCGACGAGGCTGCTGCCAAGAAATGGATCGACTCCGAATTCCAGCCGTCCACGCTCTCGAAGGACGACCAGATGAAGGAGATGCAGTGGTTCATCAAGGCCGCGCAACCCTTCAAGGGCATGGAGATCAATTTCGTCTCCGAGACCCTGACCACGCACGAATACGAAGCCAAGACGCTGGCCAAGGCGTTCGAGGAAATCACCGGCATCAAGGTCAAGCACGACATCATCCAGGAAGGTGACGTCGTCGAGAAGATCCAGACCCAGATGCAGTCCGGCAAGAACGTCTATGACGGCTGGATCAACGATTCCGACTTCATCGGCACCCACTTCCGCTACGGCCAGGCGGTCGACCTGACGGAGTGGATGGCGGGCGAGGCCAAGGACGTCACCAATCCGATGCTCGACGTCAAGGACTTCATCGGAACGTCGTTCACCTCGGCGCCGAACGGCCATCTCTATCAGCTGCCGGACCAGCAGTTCGCCAACCTCTATTGGTTCCGTTACGACTGGTTCACCAACCCGGACTACAAGGCCAAGTTCAAGGCCAAGTATGGCTATGAGCTCGGCGTGCCCGTGAACTGGTCGGCCTATGAGGACATCGCCGACTTCTTCACCAACGACATCAAGGAGATCAACGGCGTCAAGGTCTACGGCCATATGGACTATGGCAAGAAGGACCCGTCGCTCGGCTGGCGCTTCACCGACGCCTGGCTGTCGATGGCCGGCAACGGCGACAAGGGCCTGCCGAACGGCCTGCCGGTCGACGAATGGGGCATCCGCATGGAAGGCTGCCGTCCGGTCGGCTCGTCGATCGAGCGTGGCGGCGACACCAACGGTCCCGCAGCCGTCTACTCGATCGCCAAGTATCTCGACTGGATGAAGAAGTATGCTCCGCCGCAGGCCCAGGGCATGACCTTCTCCGAGTCGGGTCCGGTGCCGTCGCAGGGCAACATCGCCCAGCAGATCTTCTGGTACACCGCCTTCACCGCCGACATGGTCAAGCCCGGCCTGCCCGTCATGAACGACGACGGCACGCCGAAATGGCGCATGGCCCCGTCGCCGCACGGCTCGTATTGGAAGGATGGCATGAAGCTCGGCTATCAGGACGTCGGCTCGCTGACGCTTCTGAAGTCGACCCCGGTCGATCGCCGCAAGGCGGCCTGGCTGTATCAGCAGTTCATCGTCTCCAAGACGGTGTCGCTGAAGAAGAGCCATGTCGGTCTCACCTTCATCCGTGAATCCGACATCTGGGACAAGTCGTTCACCGAGCGTGCGCCGAAGCTCGGCGGCCTGATCGAGTTCTACCGCTCGCCCGCGCGCGTGCAGTGGACCCCGACCGGCAACAACGTGCCCGACTATCCGAAGCTGGCGCAGCTCTGGTGGCAGAACATCGGCGATGCGGCGTCGGGTGCGAAGACTCCGCAGCAGGCGATGGACGCCCTCGCGGCGGCTCAGGACTCCGTGCTCGAGCGCCTCGAGAAGTCCAAGGTGCAGGGCGACTGCGGTCCGAAGCTGAACAAGAAGGAATCGGCCGAGTTCTGGTTCAACAAGTCGGCCAAGGACGGCAACATCGCTCCGCAGCGCAAGCTCGCGAACGAGAAGCCGAAGGGCGAAACGATCGACTACGACACGCTGATCAAGTCGTGGCCGGCCTCCCCGCCGAAGCGCGCCGAAGCCAAGTAAGCATCTTGTCAAAGGGATCGTCCGGCTCGACCGGGCGATCCAATCACCTAAGGCCGGGAGCGATCCCGGCCTTTTCTTTTGCCTGGATGAGAGCGTCTCCCGTTCCATTCGGGAATTCTTCCCGGGGCACCTGGGACAACTTCCACATTGCAAGCGCCTTGAAGCCGATGAGGACAGGCGGCACTCTTCCTCATCGGGATTTGTCGCGATCTTCGCCGCGACTTTGCCCCAACGACGGGAAACAACAAGGCCTCGGCACGATCCGGCGTCGCTCCATGCGAACCGCGTTGGGATCGCGATCACCAATCACGGGGCCATCGAGGGAGTTCGGCCATGGATCAGGCGCATATCGCCAGTCTCGCGAGCACGCTGCCCGAAGCGCTGTCGCCCTGGACCATGTTCATGCAGGCCGACATCGTCGTGAAGGCGGTGATGATCGGACTGGCGCTGGCGTCGGTCGCGACCTGGACCGTTCTCGTGGTCAAGACGATCCAGCTGCGCTCCGCACTGCGCACGGCGCGCGGTGCGCTCGGGGTTGCCGTTGCTGCGCGCTCTTTGTCGGATGCGACGGGACGCAGTGCCGCCGAAGATGGCGTGGTCGGGCGTCTGCTTGCCGTGGCCGAGGATGAAATCGACAAGTCGCGCGGCCTGCCGGCCGACGGCATCAAGGAGCGCGTCGCCTGGCAGTTCGAACGCATTGAAGCCGGCGCCGTGGCCCGGATCGGACGCGGCATCGGCCTTCTGGCTACCGTCGGCGCGGTCGGGCCCTTCGTCGGCTTGTTCGGCACGGTCTGGGGCATCATGAACAGCTTCATCGGCATCTCGCATGCTCACACCACCAACCTCGCGGTGGTCGCACCTGGAATCGCCGAGGCGCTGCTCGCGACTGCATTCGGCCTTGCGGCAGCGATACCCGCGGTTGTCATCTACAATCTGTTTGCGCGCGCCACCGGCGGCTATCGCGCCGTGATCGCCGATGCCTCGGTGGCGGTGATGCGCCTGCTCAGCCGCGATCTCGACCGTCAGCATGCCGGTCCCGCGGAAGCGCGGCGTAGCGCCATCCGCGCGGTCGATGCGCCGCTGATGTCGATCGTCAATCCGGCGGAGTAGGCCATGGCCGTCAAGCTCGCCAAGCGTCCCGACGAGTTCGAGGAGACGCACGACATCAACGTGACGCCGTTCATCGACGTCATGCTGGTGCTCCTGATCATCTTCATGGTGGCGGCACCGCTCGCGACCGTCGATATCCCGGTCAACCTGCCGGCGATCTCGGCCGAGCCGCAGCCGCGCGCGGAAACGCCTGTCTTCGTGACGTTCAAGGCCGACCGCTCGCTCGCCGTCGGCGACCAGAGCGTTGGGCAGGGGGATATTGCGGCTTCGCTCGATGCAGCGACCAAGTCCGATCATGGCCAGCGCGTGCTGCTGCGCGCCGACCAGACGCTGTCCTATGGTGAGGTCATGGCGCTGATGAACAGCTTGCGCCGCGCCGGCTACACCAAGGTGGCGCTGGTCGCGCTGGAAGATCGGGCCGCGCCGTGAGCGTCCTGACGCTTGATCCATATGAGAATGAGGACCGCCGGGAGCGGGCGCTGTGGACGACGGCGGCGCTGGTGGTGGCCGGGCTGCATGTCGGGCTCGCCGTCGGCTATTTGTTGTTGCGGCCGGCGCCGCAAGGGCGCGCAGAAGCTCCTGCCTTCGATGTCGTGTTTACGCCGGCCGTGGTGAGCGAGCCGGCGCCGGCAATTCAGGACGCGCCTCAGGCCGAGCCCACGCCGAAGGACGAGCCGGCCAAGGACGAACCCGTTGCGCGCGAAGCCGTCGCCGAGCCGGTGCCGCAGCCTTCATCCGAGCCCGAGCCCCAGGTGATGGCCCAGCCGGTGCCCGTGCCCGAAGTCACTCCCACGCCCGAGCCCGCTCCGCAGGTGGCGCTGGCGCCCGAGCCGCCGCGCGCCGATGACGTCGTGCTGCCGCCTCCGCCGCCGCCGAAGCCGATCGAGGCCAAGCCGCCGGAGGCGAAGCCGGCCCCCGAGCGCGTCGAGCACAAGCCGCCCGAGAGGAAGGTCGAGAAGAAGCCCGCGCCGCCGAAGCAGGTTGCGGCGCTGCCGAGCCGGCCGGCCCGTTCGGCCGCTGCGCCGAATGCCGGCGCCGATAGCGAGGGCGCACGGCAGGGCAGGGCCAGTTGGAACAGCGAATTCATCGCTCATTTCCGGCGCTACAACACCACGGCCAGCGGCGGCAAAGAGGGCGGAACGGTCAGTGTCAGCGCCGTCATCGCGCGCAACGGACGTCTCGTCTCGCGGCGGATCGCGTCGAGCTCCGGCTCTGCCACCGTCGATCGTGCCGCGCTCGAACTGGTCGATCGCGCCCAGCCCTTCCCGCCATTTCCGGCCGAGATGACTCAGGCGCAAACCTCGCTGGTCATCCCGATCCGCATTCGACCTCAGTAGGCTGAGCAACTCGAAAGAGCGCGAGCGCACGACGATGTCCTGCTCTGTGGGGCGGCGAGATCGCGCTCTACTTGGAGCACTCCGTCAGGTCGGTGTCGCGCACGACGAATTGCGCACCTTCCTTCAGCTCGATGTTCTTGGCGAAACAGGTGCGGCCGTTTTGTTCGGACAGCTTGATGTCGTAGCGCCCTGATTTCACGCCGACCAGGGTCATACGCTCATTGTGGTCGACCATGCCTTCGTCGTCGTTCTTGCACTGATCGGCGCCCCAGTTCTTGGTGCCGGCGGCTGCGAGATACATCTTCACGATCGTCTGGCCGGTGCGGTTGAGAAAGCGCGGGCCGTCCTCGGCTGAGGCGGCGGAGCCGGCCAGCAGGAGAACGGCGCAGGCGGTGACGAGGCGACGCATGACGAGTCCTTTTGGTAGGTTGAGTTGAAGCGAGCAGGGCGCGTGGCGAGGTCAGAAATCCTTGCCGATGCTGGTCTTGATCGCGAGGCCACGCGAGGCGTTGGTCAGCCCGTAGCCGACGCCGAAGCTGAACTCGAAGCCTTTGAATTTGGTGTCGGCGACGGCATAGAGCGTCTGCATCTGCTGATTCCACGGCAGGATGTGGCCGAGCGGCCCGAGATTGGAGAAATGCTCGATGCCGACGGTCCAGCGGTCGCTGAGCCGTTTGACGAATCGCACTGATGGCTCGAACGCCGAGCCGGCGCCATCGATGCCGAACGTCATGTTGGCGTTGAAGATCAGTTGATAGTCGTTGGGCAGGTTGAGGCCGATGATCGGCGTGAACATCTGCGCCACGCGCGGCGTCGCCTCCTGCACGAAGCGCGGCGCGCCCGGCTGGCCGGCGCCGGCCTTGTTGGCGACCCACAGATCCGGCGTGAGGCCGCCCTGAGGCGCCAGGATGGTACGTGACACCAGGCCGAGAAAGACCGTTCGCTCGAGCCGGTCGCCCTGGATGAAGGTCTGGCGGATGGTGACGCCGCCGGACTGGAATGAGTAGCCGGGCACGCCATTGTCCATCACGTTGCCCATGGCCATCGGCACGTTGGCGCGCGCGATGGCGTAAGGCGAGGTCAGCGCGATCTCGTACCACTCGGTCGGCGAGTAGCCGATCTCGGTCTCGCCGGTGAGTGCGCGCTGCGTGGCACGGCGGCCGTTGTTCTGCTGCTGTGGATTGAAGGTCGTGACGTAGCCGAAGCGCTGCTCGATCTGGAAATGGCCAGGAGATGCCGGGTCATTTCCCTGGATCTCCTCGGCGGCCGCATCAAATGGAGCGAGAAGAAGGGCCGCAACGGTCATGCACCATCGCGATCGTCTTTGTTGTCCGCTTGTGCCGCCGCTCGATTGCATCCTTGCGCTCCCCTGAACAGGAGCTAACGAGCGCGCACGGCGAAAACATGCGGCGGTCTCGGCTGAAAGATGACGCAATCGGGAAACGATCAGGAGCCGCTCGCCCTATTTGTCAGCTCAGCGAGCGCATCGGCGGCAATAGGGATGTTTTGGCAAGCCGATCGGGACATTTTGACCGATACAATGTGGCAGCCCATTCGCGAATGAATCTCAACGCCGCGATGAATGTGGCGCGTTGCAAACACAATGAGGTCATAGAGCAAGGACATGCCTTGCGGCATGTGTTGCTGATCGCAGATCAGCCGGAGAATGGATCCGACGTGCTTCACACTCCTGCTCATCGTCATCGCCGGTCTCTGCCGTTACGGCTGGGGATGATGGCCATACTGCTGCTGTCGATGCTGCTGCCTGATGGCCACGCGCTCGCGCGGGAGCAATCGATGCGAGATCGGCTGGAAGCCTGGTGGAATGAAACCCATGTCGGCGCCAAGCGCGTCAGCACGGGCGGGGGAAAGACTGCGCATGGCGGGACCAAGCGGCGGCATGCTGCGAAGCGCAGGCATGACGTCGCCGTCAACACCCGGGCCCAAGCCCGCGCCACCGCGGCTTCGGTCCGCGAACCGGTGCCGCGCCGTGATCGTCCGGGGAGATATTTCCTACACGGGCCGAGGTTCTGATCCCGACACATCAGCAGTAAATTCCCATGCCGGACCTTCTTGCACTTGCGAAATCTCGGTACGTCCAATACCTCAGTTCCGTGATGCCGCCTTACCGCTGAAACCGGCGGCGCTCGCATACGTTGTTTGCCAGGCCTTCATCGCCGCCCCGTCGGACGGCGGAGACAGAGGATCTATTCGATGAATTGGAAACTGATGATGACGGCTGCTGCCGTCGGCATGGCCGCGATCGTCGGCACCTCGACGATGGCGGTGAGCGCACCGGCGCCCTCGAAGCTGCTGACCTCGATCGATCCCGACAAGGACGGCACGGCCGACATGAACGAGGTTCGCGCCGCGGCCGGCGCGCTTTTCGACAAGCTCGATCGCGACCATGACGGCACGCTCGATGCCAAGGAGCTGCGCGGCCGCGTCTCGGCCAAGGACCTCAAGGCCGCTGATCCCGACAATGATGGGACGCTGACCAAGGACGAGTATCTCGCGCTGGTGGAGGGCCGCTTCAAGGCGGCCGATCCCGATAATGACGGCACGCTCGATTCGAAGGAGCTGAAGTCCGTCGCCAAGCTGCTGAAGTAAACGTCGATCGAGATCGGACGACGTGGTGAAGGCCTGCGACGGTGCGCCGTCGCGGGCCTTTTTATTGGCGCGCGCCGTATACAGCGGATGTCTCGCCCGCAGCCGAGTCGACGCGACCTCCTTAAATGCGGGGGCGTGACATCTCGACAGCGAGGCGAACGAGGTCGGGCAGGCTGCGCGCGCCGAGCTTCTGCCGTAGCCGGTAGGTCAGGTTGATGACGGTCTTGTAGCTGATGCCGAGCTGGTCGGCGATGGCCTGATAGGACTTGGCTTGCGCGAGCAACGCAAGCGCCTGGCGCTCCCGTGGCGTCAACGCCGTGTCAGGCGCGCCGTCCGTATCGGCGAGGAGCATGGCGATTCGCGTTGCAAGCTGCGGATCGAGGTAAGTGCCGCCCGAGCGAACCTGCTCCAGTGCCTTCGGCAACTCGTGCGGTGGAGCGTCCTTGAGCAGATAGCCGCTGGCGCCGGCGTCGATTGCCGAGCGGACGATGCGCGGATCGGCGAGCATGCTGAAGACCAGGATCCTGGCTCCGGGGTCATGAGACCGCATCCGCTCGATCAGCCCGATCCCGCCGAGGTCATCACCCTTGAGCCGAAGATCGACCACCGCGGCGTGCGGTCGGTCGCGGACATAGGCTGTGTAGCCGCTCTCCGCGTCGTGCGCTTCGGACAGGGAACCAATGCCGGCCGCATTCAGCAGAGAGCGGCAGGCGGTGATCACGACCGGATGGTCATCGACGAGCAGAACGCGATACATTCGGCAAAGGTCTCGTTCTCTCGGTCAATGCTGCACTTGCAAAATTGGGACTGCGGCTCTGGCGCACGTTCTTGTTCCTTTTGATCGTGCTACTTGCAAACCAGGACCGAGTGCAACAATGCGACCGCGCCGCGGAAACAAGCTGACGAATTGATCGCCTCTTTCCGGATCTGGGAAGATTGTCCCTAGGGGCCGAAGAATATTGCCCGTTGCGACGAACTCGACGGCTGTTTACGAATATTAACGTTCGTAAACGGGTAAATCGGCCAGTTTCGGTGCGGGTGGGGCTCAGGGCGTGAGCTTGAGCCGGAACCGGTCGGCAAGAAACTGGGGGACGTTCTTGACCAGACTCTCGGCGCTGAAAAGCGCGCTTCTCGCGACGTGCGCGTTGCTGCCTGCAGCTGCATCTGCGCAGGATGCGCTACCGACGTTCGACGTCGTCAACGTTTCGCCCGTGCAGGGCAGCGAAATGGCCAAGGACAAGATCCCGTCCAACGTCGAGACCATTGGCGCGCGCGAACTCGATCACACCCGTTCTCCGTCGCTGCTCGACAGCATCCTGCAGTCGGTGCCCGGCGTCTCCCTGAGCGATCAGACCGGCAACACGTTCCAGCGCGACCTGAACTACCGGGGCCAGACGGCTTCGCCGGTGCTCGGCACCCCGCAGGGCATCGCCGTGTACCAGAACGGCACCCGCATCAACGAAGCCTTCGGCGACGTCGTCAATTGGGACCTGATCCCGGAGATGGCGATCGCGCGCATGACCTTGATGCCAAACAATCCGCTGTTCGGCCTCAACGCCACCGGTGGCGCGATGTCGATCGAGATGAAGAACGGCTTCACGTACCAGGGCGGAGAAGCGCAGCTGTTCGGCGGCTCGTTCGGCCGCATCCAGTCGGGCGCGCAATACGGTTGGAATAACGGCACCTACTCGGCCTATATCGCGGCGGAGGGCGCCTATGACCGCGGCTGGCGCGACTACTCGTCGGCCTCGCAGATCCGGCGCATGTATGCCGATTTCGGCGCGCGCGGCGACAACACCGAGTTCCATCTGTCCTTCACCGGCGCCGACAACAAGCTCGGCTCGGTGGCGGCGACGCCGATCGATATTCTGAACCGGCGCTGGTCCAGCGTCTATACCTGGCCGCAATCGTTGCGGCTGCAGATGCAGATGGTGCAGGCCAGCCTGAAGTGGGCGCCGACGGACACGCTGTCGATCCAGGCCAACGGCTATTACCGCAACTACAAGTCGTCGCGCATCGACGGCAACGGCACCGAAGTGCAGGATGGCGGCGGCGTGTTCGTCCTCGAGGATGCCGCCGGCACGCCGTGGGACATCAACCGCAATGGCCCGGTCGCCAACACGCTCGCCGCTGACACGGCGCTTGGCCAGATCGACCGCAACACCGTCAAGACCGACAGCTATGGCGGTTCGTTGCAGGCGACCTCGACCACGCAGCTGTTCGGCCATGACAACCATTTCGTCGTCGGCGCCAGCGTCGATCACGGCAACACCAACTTCCAGGCGACCTCCGAGCTCGGCACCATCGATAACAATCTGTTCGTCACCGGCCTCGGCGTCTATATCGACCAGCCCAATGCGGGGCTCGCGCCGGTCAACCTGAATGCCAAGAACACCTATCTCGGCGTCTACGCGACCAACACCTTCGACATCACCTCGCAGCTGGCGCTGACCGCCGGAGGCCGTTTCAACTGGGCGCAGATCAATCTGCGCGACCAGACCGGCTTCGCGCCGCTGCTCAACAGCAACAACAATTTCCAGCGCTTCAACCCGGTGGTCGGCCTGACCTACAAGATCACGCCTGATATGACCGCCTATGCCGGCTACTCCGAGGCCAACCGCGCGCCGACGCCGCTCGAGCTCGGCTGCTCCGATCCGGCCAATCCCTGCCTGATCGACAACTTCCTGATCGCCGATCCGCCGCTGAAGCAGGTCGTCTCGCGCACCGTCGAAGGCGGCCTGCGTGGCGAGATCTCCGGCGGCCGCTCCGCCTATGCGGCAGATCTGCCGGCCTACCGCAAGGCGCCGATCAAGTCGGTCGCCGTCGATGACGGCTGGAAGCTGCGCTGGGGCCTCAGCCTTTTCCGCACCGAGAATTCCGACGACATCCTCCAGGTCGTCGACCCGCTCAACCCGGTGCGCGGCTACTTCAAGAACGCCGGCAACACGTTGCGCCAGGGTGTCGAGGCCAAGGTCGACCTGACGTGGAATCGTTGGACCGCCTACGCCAACTACACCTTCATCGATGCCACATTCCGCAGCTCTTTCGACGTCAACGATCCGTTCCGGAAAGTTCCCGTCGGCGTCGTCTCCGGCAACCACATTCCCGGCATTCCGTCGCACCGCCTGAAGCTGGGTGCTGAATATGCCGTGACCGACGACTGGAAGGTCGGCGCCAGCGTCAACTACGTTGGAAGCCAGTATCTGCTGCACGACGAGACCAACGTCTATCCGAAGGTCCCGTCCTATTGGGTCGTCAACGTCAACACGTCTTATCAGGTGACCAAGAATGTCGAGGTGTTCGGGCTGATCCAGAACCTGTTCAACCAGCGCTACTACTCGGCAGGCACCGTGTTCGACCCGGCCGGCTTCAACACCGCCGGCGGCGGGAATGCGTTTGCGATGAACGATCCGCGCAGCATGGTGCCGGGCATGCCGCTCGCCGCGTATGCCGGTATCCGCGCCAAGTTCTGAGGCGTTACGAACGGCAAGATTCCACAGGCGCAGCTGCGCCGCGCCACGGAAGCCCCCCCCCACCGTGGCAAGAAGGCCGGGAGAGATCCCGGCCTTTTCGCTTGTCGATGAGGTGAAGCAATAGCCGGTTTCGATAACCCTGCGACCGGTCTGGCCAGATCGGGCGGCTTGCATGTCGGCTCGCTGTGTGAAGCGGTTGTCGAGCGAAGATAATTATTAGGTTCAGTTAAATCATGTCGTCTTGTTAGTTGGAATTTGTCCCTATCAGTTTGAGAAAATTTCGCCTTACCCGATCCTGCCATCGTGCGCAGCGGCGACGTCTACCGGGTCGCGACCGCGGTGTCGGCGACGCCGCTCGACGTCGATTTCTCCAGCGCGCTGGTCGGCTTTGCCGCCGACACGAGCACTGGAGCGCGCTGCTGCTGAATGCGTCCGTGAGATCCCCCGCGTCCATCGCCGGCATTTCTCCGAGCAGCCTCGCTGCGATCGACGGCCTGTTCGCCTCCACCGGCGGCAACGCGCAGGTGCAGGCTCTGGGCGGCGCGGTGCAGAGCCTGGGCACGGAGCGCGAGGTGCGCAACGCCGGTGATCAGCTGCGTCCGCTGGTGAATGGCGCACAGGTGCAGGTGCCGCTCAGCACGGCCTCGCTGTTCCAGAACCAGATCGACAACCGGCTCACAGCGGCCGCGGCCTCGCCAAATTCCTGCGTCGCCGCGGCCTTCGCGTCCGAGACCGATCCGCTGGCATCGATGCTGATGGCCTATAGTGCGACCAAGGCGCGCCCGGCGTGCTCAGCCTATTGGAGATGTCGTCTGTTAGTTGGGCCTCGGGCAATGATCCCGCAGCCGTCGTGAACGAGATCGCTGGCCACACCAGGAATTTGCGGACCAGCTTCATTTGCCGTCCGCAACTACGAAGTTCTGCCACAGAGCTCGACGAGCTATTGCGCATCTCTCGCATCGAGCACTGAGGTGACGGATATGAATGGCCAGTCGTCGACGTCCTTATCGGTGATTTCCGCAGCGGCTCTCGCGATCGGTCTGGCGTGTTGTTCGTTGGTCCTATCCGCGATGGCGCGCGATCTCGATGGCCGCTATGCGAATTCTCCGCTCAAGAGCTGGTTCGAGACGCTGCGCTCGGGCAAGGGGCCGTGCTGCTCGGATGCCGACGGCACGGCGCTGTCGGACATGGACTGGGACATGAAGGACGGCCGCTATCGCGTTCGCATCGAGGGCCAGTGGTGGGCCGTCCCTGACGAGGCCGTCGTGACCGAGCCCAACCGCGTCGGACGGACAATGGTGTGGCCAGTATATTATCGCGAGCTCAACACGGGGCTGCGCATCGACGTGCGCTGCTTCCTGCCGGGCAGCATGACGTAGGTGAGAGCGGCGGGTCGTAAGGGCGGTAGGGTGGGCAAAGGCGCGGACGAGATCTTGCGTCGAACGCGGTCTCGCTTGCGCCGTGCCCACCATTCTCTCCACTCACGCGGATGCACGGTGGGCACGCGCCGCCTGACGGCGGCGCTTTGCCCACCCTACGCGATCATCACTACTCTGCCGCCTGCGCAGCCTTCAACGTCGGATAATCCGTATAGCCCTTCTCGCCGCCGCCATACAACGTGGCGCGGTCGAGCTCGTTGAGGGGCGCGTTGGCCTTGAGGCGCTCCACCAGGTCGGGGTTGGCGATGAAGGGGCGGCCGAAGGCGATCAGGTCGGCGGCGCCGGCATCGAGCTGCTTGTTGGCGAGCGCGAGGTCGTAACCGTTGTTGGCGATGTAGGTGCCCTTGAAGCGCTTGCGCAGCGACGCATAGTCGAACGGCGCGACGTCGCGCGGGCCGCCGGTGGCGCCCTCGATGACGTGGATGTAGACGAGGTTCAGCGCGGCGAGCTGATCGACAATGTAGTCGAACAGGGCCTGTGGGTTGGAGTCGCTGATGTCGTTGGCCGGCGTCACCGGCGACAGCCGGATGCCGGTCTTGTCGGCCCCGATGGCGCCGGAGACGGCCTTGGCAACCTCGAGCATCAGCCGGGCCCGGTTCTCGATCGAGCCGCCATAGGAGTCCGTGCGCTTGTTGGCGCCGTCCTTGGCGAACTGGTCGAGCAGATAGCCGTTGGCGCCGTGGATCTCGACACCGTCGAAGCCGGCCTCGATGGCGTTCAGCGCCGCCTGCCTGAAGGCGTCGATGATTCCGGGAATTTCGGCGAGCTCGAGCGCGCGCGGCGTCGAGACATCGGCGAAGGTGCCGCCGACGAAAGTCTTGGTCTTGGCGGCAATCGCCGAGGGCGCGACCGGTGCGCCGCCGTTAGGCTGCAGCGAGACATGCGAGATGCGGCCGACATGCCAGAGCTGGATGAAGATGCGACCGCCCTTGGCATGCACCGCGTCGGTCACCTTGCGCCAGCCGGCGATCTGCTCCTTGGAATAGATGCCGGGCGTGTCCTGATAGCCCTGGCCCTGCTGCGACACCTGGCTGGCCTCGGAGATCAGGAGGCCGGCGCTGGCGCGCTGGGCATAATATTCCGCCGTCAGCGGCCCCGCGGCGAGGCCCGCAACGGCGCGATTGCGCGTCAGCGGCGCCATCACGACGCGATTGGCCAGGGTGATGGGGCCCAGCTTGGTCTGCTCGAACAGTTTGGATGTGCTCATCGGTTTCTTCCCAGGAGAGAGGAGGGGTGGTGGTCAATTGTGCATTGCGGCAGGCGCCGCAAGTCTGTCAGCTACTCGTCAGATGCAGACGAGCTGCGCGACCTTGCCGGCCGAGCATTTGCTCGCTTGCGACGCCTGCGATCAAAAGTAGAACGGTGCCTCAGGCGACGCCGAGGAAGTCCCGCTTGCCGATCTCGACGCCGTTGTGGCGCAAGATTCCGTGCGCGATCGCGGCATGAAAATAGAAGTTGGGAAACGAGACCCGGTTGACGAAGTCCTGGCCCTTCAGCGTCATGCTGACACCGCCCGCGGCGGGGAAGGTCACGTCACGGTGATCGGCGCCCTCGAATTGCGCGGGCTTGAATGTTTTCAGGTAGTCGACCGTCTTGGCCAGCCGCTGCCGCAGTTCGGCGAAGCTGGTCTCAGTGTCGGGCGTGGTCGGGACCTCGCTGTGGGTGATCCTCGCGCAGCCCTTGGCGGCGAAGTCGCAGGCGAGCTGGATCTGTTTGGACAGCGGCAGCATGTCCGGATACAGCCGCGCGCCGAGCAGCACCTCCGGCGCGATCTTTTTGGCCTCGCAATGGGCTTCGGCCTTGCTGAGCAGCCCGGACAGGCTGCCGAGGATCGGAAGGTAGGCCGGCACGGTCGAATCGTAAAAGGACATGATGCTCTCGCTAAAGGGAGGAGACGGCGCAAAGGATGCGTGTTCCCGACATGGGGCGGCGTCCAAGATAATGCAACTGCATCTTTCTGCTGTTTTGCGGGCCCGTATGGCGGTGTTCCTCAAAAGGAGATCAGCCGGCTCCCGCCCCCTCGCAAAGTCGGCCACCCGACCTATCTGAAGACCTCGCGGAACATTCCGGACTGACACCGGTTCGCCCAAGTTCCAGCGCGGTTGTCGCGAACACGCGTTTGCGCTCAGAGGGGCCGCTGATGTCACCGTCCGATCCGGTCAAGAGTGCTCACGATCGTCGGCAACGAAGGTTGCTGATCGTGCTGGCTTTGGGATTCCTGGCCTTTGGAGCCGCTGCAGCCGCTCTTTTCTACGTCTTGCAGCCCGAGACTTTGCGGATCGCCGTGGGCCCGGCGGGGAGCGACGACCACAAGGTCGTCCAGGCGATGGCCGACGCCTTCGCTGAGGAAAGCAGGACGGTCAGGCTCTCTCCGATCACGACCGCGGGAGCGGCTGAATCCTTGTCCCTGCTCGCAGCCGACAAGACCGACCTCGCCATCGGCCGCGGCGACCTCAGCATGCCGCCGGACGCGCAAACGCTGGCCGTCTTGCGGAAGAACTATGTCGTCCTGTGGTCGCCGTCCGGGCGACGCGGCAATGAGCCCAAGAAGAAGGCCGGCGGCAAGATCACGGAGATTGCCGAGCTCGCAGGTCACAAGGTCGGCATCATCGGCAGGACCGGAGCAAACGTCGCGGTCCTCCAGGCCATTCTGGAGGGCTCCGGCGTGCCGCCCGACAAGGTTGCGACCGTCCAATTCGGGACGGACGAGATCGACAAGCTGGCGCAAGACCCCACCCTCGATGCCTATCTCGCGGTCGGTCCGCTCGACAGCAAGATCACGATCGACGCCATTGCCGCGACGTCGAGGGCGCGCGGCGCTCCCAAGTTCCTTCCCATCGATGCCTCCGAAGCCATTGCCCTGAAACACCCGCGCTATGACGCCGAGGAAATCCCGGCCAGCGTCTTCAGCGCGAAGCCAGCCTGGCCGGAGGACAAGGTCGACACGATCAGCGTCAATCACCTGATCCTGGCGAAGAAGGAATTGTCGGAAGCCAAGGCTGCGGCCTTCTTCCGGCAGCTCTTCGCGGTCCGCGACACGATCACGCAAGGCCTCGCCGGCGCCGCGCACATCGCCAAGCCCGACACCGAGAAGGAGACCGAACCCTCCATTCATCGGGGCGCCGCAGCGGTGATCAACGGCACGGAGCGAACCTTCCTGGACAAGTACAGCGACTACTTCTGGTTCGCCTTGCTTGTTCTGTCCGGCCTCGGGTCGGCCGCCGAGTGGCTGCGCCGCTATCTGAACCGGGATGACCTGGACGACGACAACAGCTGTCGCAACCGCATCCTTGCGGCGGTGTCGGAGGTGCGCAATGCGGAGTCGGAAAGCGATCTGCTGACGCGGCAACGGGAGGTCGACGCGATCATCGGGGAGACCCTCAAGGACTATGACGATGGAGGCATCGAACAGGATGACCTGGTCGCATTCGGTCTGGTCCTCGAACTGTTCAATCATGCCGTTGCCGAACGGCGCGCGGCCTTGCAGAGCGGCTCCGCCGATCAGACATGGGCCTCGGGTCCAACCCTCGCTTCGCGGCGATAGGGGCGCTGGGCCGAGAGTCTTTGACCAGAGGACAGGCTGTGGTCCGGAGTGATCAGCTGCTTGACGCAATTCCACGGTAATAGATGACGGGTTTGAAGAATCGACCAAGTGTGCCTGACGTCGGAGTGCGCGAATGACACCTTCCGGATCCTTGGTCGCCATCCTGCCGTGCAATGACCTCGACGCCTCGGAGCGGTTCTACAACCGGCTAGGCTTTACGCGTCCGGACAGTGAGAAGCCCGCCGCCGGCGAGCCGGACACCTATCGCACGTTGTCGAACGGCCATGGTGGTCATCTGCATCTGACCGACGTCGTCGAGGGATGGCTCGTACCAGGCAGAAACCCTTTCGGGCTTTATCTCTACGTAGAGGATGTCGATGCCTTGGCGCGTGAGTTTCAGCAAATCGCCCAAGACATGCCGTGGGGAATGTACGAGTTCGCCGTCTCAGATCCCGATGAGACGTTAGTCCGCGTCGGCCGGCCGACCCGTCTACGCACTGGATCGGCCTAACTCGCCTGTAATTCTTCGGTGACGTCCGGGCCCGTCAGGGCAGGGCAACGCCGGTCAGTTCGCCCAGCTTGGCCATGAGCGCATCCTGGAACGCCGGATCGGTCGCTTCGCGCGCCGGCTTCTGTTGCTGAAGGTGATGCCAGTATCGCCCGCTGACCCGAGCCTTGGGATCCTCGCTGACCGCGAGCCAAGCCTGGGTCCGCTGGCCGGTGTCGATGTCGACAGGGGCACCCGCTCCGCCCATGCGCGTGCGGACCCAGCCGGGGTCGACGGCGTTGCTCAGGACCTCGGGCCAGCGCCGCGCCAGTGCAAAGGCCAGCGCCACGACGTGCAGCTTGGTCTCGGCGTAGGCCTTGGCCGAATCCCAGTCCCGCTTCGTCCAGTCGAGATCCGCCAGTGAGCCTTCTCCACCGCGATGCAGCCCGCTGCTCAGATACACCAGCCGGGAAGGGCGCTTGACCAGCGCCGTCAGCAGATATGGTGCGAGCGTATTGACCGCGAGCGTCGTGCCATGGCCTTCCGGCGTGTCGCCGCGACCCGGCTGTGAATAGACGCCCGCATTGTGGATGATGGCGTCCATTCGCCCGATCGCGTTGACCTGGTCCGCGATATCACGCGTCTCCGCGGCGCTGCTGAGATTGCCGACTGCGATCCCGGCCGCCCGCGATCCGAACTCGCCGAGTGCAGCGGCGCGATCGGCCGTCCGCGCGTGCAGCACCACGCGATGCCCCTGATCGAGCAGCGATTGCGCAGCGGCGCGGCCGAGCCCGTCGGTGCTGCCGGTGATGAAGACGATGGCCATGAGGGTGATCCTCCGAACGTGTCTCCGCGCGATCGCTGCGGCGGCCCATCACAACGCTCTCGGCGCGATCATGGCACCATCGGCTCACTGCGGTTCGTAGCCGGGCTTCTTGTAGATCGTGCTGGCCTTGTCGATGATGTCGGGCCCGTACACCTTGGCCGTCCATTCGTTCGGGGCGACGTCCTCGATGCCCACCGAGATCGAGTCTTCGCTGGAGCCGAGCGTGCGCGTCACCGCTTCGGTGAGGGCTTTCGCCAGCGCCTGCTTCTGCTGCTCGGTCCTGCCCGGATAGAGTTTGACGATGACGTGAGGCATGGCCGTTGTCCTTCAGCGGTTGATGATCAGCGCGATGCCGTAGCCGGTGCGGGCGCGGCTGCCCGCGGCGTGCCGCCGCGCATCCGCGCCAGCAGCTCGGCCGTCGGCCAGGAATCCGCCGGCAAGCCCAGCCGCTGCTGCATCGTCTTGACCGCGATTCGGCTCTGCTGGCCGAGGACGCCGTCGACCTTGCCGACGTCGAAGCCGGCCTTCACGAGCAGCTGCTGCAGCTCCTTGATCTCGTTGAACGGCAGCTGCGCCACGGGCCCTGCCGGCTTGCGCATCGGCGCGGCGCCGGCGATCCGGGTGGCGAGATAGGCCGCGGTGGTCGAATAGATCAGCGAGTTGTTCCACTCGGTGTAAGCAGCGAAATTGGCGTAGGCCAGGAAGGCCGGGCCATTGCGGCCCATCGGCAGCAGCACCGAGGCCTCCAGCGCATCGTTGGGCAGCGGCCGTCCGTCGGCATAGGTCACCCCCAGGCCGGCCCATTTGCGGCGCTCAGCCTTGACGGTGAGATCGGCCTGCTCCCAGGGGAAATTCTGCGGCACGCGGATCTCTTCCAGCCAGGGTTCGCCGCGGCGCCATTTCAGGCCGGTCGCAATGTAGTTCGCGGTCGAACCGATCACGTCGGGCGCGCTGCGCAAGAGATCGCGGCGGCCGTCGCCATCATAGTCGACGGCGTAGGTGACGTAGTGCGTCGGCAGGAACTGGGTCTGGCCGAGTTCGCCGGCCCAGGAGCCGATCATCTCTGACGGCGTGAGGTCGCCGCGGTCGATGACCTTGAGCGCAGCGATGGTCTCGTTCTGAAAACGCTCGCTGCGGCGACAGTCATAGGCCAGCGACACCAGCGACGGCAGCACCGGCAGGTTACCCATATTGGAGCCGAAATCGCTCTCCAATCCCCAGAACGCTGCGATGACCGCCGGCGGCACGCCATACTCCTTCTCGGCGCGCGCGAACGCGGCCGCATGCGCCTTGATGTGCTGCTGGCCGTTCTGCATCCGGTAGACCGCCGCCATGCGGCCGGCGAACTCGGTGAACAGCTGGCCGAACACGCGCTGGCCGCGGTCGCGGTTGACGATGCCCTGGTCATAGGTGAGGTAGGGCGACGCAGCGGCGATCGCGCGCTGCGACACGCCCTCGGCGACCGCGCGCTGCTTCAGCTCGGCGAGAAAGCGATCAAAGCTCTGGCCGTTATGACAGGACGCGGCGCGCATCGACGGCGTCGGCTTCGGCCGTGGTGCCGTGGCGTCCGGCGCCATTTGCGCCGACGCGCTGACAACCAGCATGAAGGAGGTTGCGAGCGCGCTGAAGGTGACGCGCAAGGCAGTCGAAGAGCTTCGCATCCGGTCTCACCGATGGCTGTCTAATCCCTTGTCTCTCCATCGATATCCGAACTGGCGCAAAAAGGGAAACGGCCGCGGCGAGACCTGTTGATACGGTGGGCGGCGAGCAACGGCCTGCCGCCGACGCTACGGCGTCTCGCGTTCGTCAGCGGCGGCACTTCGGCCCGTAATACTCCTCTCGGCATTTCTTGATCAGGCTTTGATTGACGAGCGGCGGCAGCCTGGGAGACGCGGCCGGTTTGTTGCTGATGTCGCTCCGAGCGCCGATGAAACGCCCCGCGGCCGCCGGACTGGCCGAGCTTGCGACGGTCACCGCGGTGACGAGGAGGGCGGCTGCGACGGTGAGGATGTATCTGGTCATTTTGGTCACTGGCTGAAAATGAATGCGTGGCTTGTGCGAGGATCGCGCTCAGGTCGGGCAGTGGCGCCAGGATCCGCCGCGGCAGACCCTCGCCGGTCGCTTGCCGATGGTCTTGGGGCCTTGCAGCTTGACGGCGGGGACGACGAGCGAATTGGCCGGCCTGTCGGCGATGGACGCGGGGCCGGCCACGACGCGCGTCGCGGCGTTCGCCGAGGTGATGCTGAGGCCGCCTGCGGCGACGCCGAGAAGAGCGGCCAAGGCAATCGAGGAGATTCGCGCGGTCATTGGATGATCTCTTGTTGATGTTGGGGGGCGTCGGTGGTGGTGGGCAGCATGCCCCGACGCTCGGCGGACGGATGTGACGCGGCTCACGCAAGCTCCGTGCGCAACGCCGAGGCGGTCGAGGAAGAGATTATCGAAGCACGCATGCGGACATCGCCGCTCATGCGACGTGCGAAGCGTCACACACAGTCTCATCTCGGCAAACGAAAAGCCCGCAAGGCGCAGACCTTCCGGGCTTCAACAGCGTCACAGTTCAGCGATCAGTATTGCACGCCCGGGCGGTTCGGATAATAGCCGCGGTTACAGGCGCGCTGCATCTTGTCATAGTCGGCTTCACGCTGATAGCCAGGCGGATAGTAGCGCGAATGCGCGGAGGCGTAGTTGAGGCATTGGACGTAACCCTTGTTGCTCACCCAGCTGAGATCAAGGGCGGCCGATGGAGCCGCGGAGGCCGCGAGCATGGTGATGGCGGCAGCGGCCGCGACGGCGAAGAGCGCGATGCGACGGAGCATTGTTCTGGTCCCTATGGTCTGGCCGCACGATGCAGCCTGTGACCGGACCATGCCCCGACCTGGTCGAGACGTATGTGACAGCCGTCACAAGCGCCTCGGCCCTCGCGTTGGCGGAGGCTACGCCACCCTGGACAACGCTGCCTGGGCTTCGCTCTGGATACGCTTGAGATGCTCGGCGTCGCGGAAGCTTTCGGCGTAGAGCTTGTTGACGTCCTCGGTGCCGGAGGGGCGGGCGGCGAACCAGCCGTAGTCGGTCTCGACCTTGATGCCGCCGAAGGACTGGCCGTTGCCGGGAGCCTTGGTGTGCACGACGCGGACCGGATCGCCGGCAAGCTCCTTGAGGTTCAACTTCTCCGGCGTCAGCGCCTTCAGCGCTGCCTTCTGCGGCGGCGAGGCCGGCACGTCGATGCGCTCGTAGACGGGAGCCCCGAGCTCCGAGGTCAACTCCTTGTAGAGCTCGCTCGGATCGCGGCCGCGCTTGGCCATGATCTCGGCGGCGAGCAGGCCGAGGATGAGACCGTCCTTGTCGGTGGTCCACACCGTGCCGTCGCGCTTCAGGAACGAGGCGCCGGCGCTCTCCTCGCCGGCGAAGCCGAAGCTGCCGGAGCCGAGCCCCTCGACGAACCATTTGAAGCCGACCGGCGTCTCCACCAGCTTGCGGCCGAGCTTGTTCGCGACTCGGTCGATCAGCGAGCTCGAGACGATCGTCTTGCCGATCGCGGCATCGCTGCGCCAGTCCGGCCGATGCGCAAACAGATAGGCGATCGCGGTCGCCAGATAATGGTTCGGATTCATCAGCCCGCCTGAGCGCGTCACGATGCCGTGGCGGTCGGCGTCGGTGTCGTTGGCAAAGGCGACGTCGAAGCGCTCGCGCATCGCGATCAGGCTCGCCATCGCATAGGGCGACGAGCAATCCATGCGGATCTTGCCGTCCCAATCCGCGGTCATGAAGCGGAAGGTCGGATCGACGACATCGTTGACGATCGTCGCGTTGAGGCCATAGCGCTCGATGATCGGCGCCCAATAGGCGATGGCGGCACCACCGAGCGGGTCGATGCCGATCTTGACGCCGGAGGCTTTCACCGCGTCGAGATCAACG
The DNA here is from genome assembly GCF_900176205.1 of Bradyrhizobium sp. ORS 285. Lineage (NCBI taxonomy): Bacteria > Pseudomonadati > Pseudomonadota > Alphaproteobacteria > Hyphomicrobiales > Nitrobacteraceae > Bradyrhizobium > Bradyrhizobium sp. ORS 285. Next base: position 5,358,249 of record NZ_LT859959.1, on the reverse strand, counting down.
GTGTTGGCGAGATCGGCAACGTATGGCGTGATGTAGTCGTGAGCGTGAATGGAGCCGCGCTGCTTGGCTTGCTTGTAGCTGATGCGCGAGACGCCGTCGAGGTCGTTGGCGAGATAGACATTGGCCTGCCGCTCGATCTCACCCGTGGCGTCCGTGTCGGCGGGGCCGCCATGCGGCGGATTGTATTTGTAGCCGCCGTCCTCAGGCGGGTTATGTGACGGCGTGATGACCACGCCATCGGCGAGATGCGCCGTGCGGCCCTTGTTGTAGGAGATGATGGCGTGGGAGATGACGGGCGTCGGCGTGTAGCCACCGTCACTGTCGACCATCACCTCGACGCCATTGGCACCGAACACCTCAAGCGCGCTGGCGAGCGCGGGCTCGGCCAGCGCATGGGTGTCGATGCCGACGAACAACGGGCCGTCGAGGCCCTGTTGACGCCGGTAGTCGCACAGCGCCTGTGTCGTGGCCAGAATATGGTTCTCGTTGAAGCCGGTCTTCAGCGACGAGCCGCGATGGCCGGAGGTGCCGAACGCGACCCGCTGGGTCGGTTCGTGCGGATCGGGCTTCAGCGCATAATAGGCCGTGATCAGCCGCGGAATGTTGGCGAGCGCGGCATTGGCGATCGGCTTGCCGGCAGCGGGGTCTGTCTTGGCCATGGAGCATCCTTCGCAAGTTCGAGAAACATCGGCGGCGGCGGATCGTTCCGCCCCGAGAAGGGCGGGGACGAGGACCGTCGCAGCCGGCCTGCCGACCAACATGGCGGCGGGAGGTGATCCGATCAACGGAAATCCGGACCGCCGCGGCGCCTCAATCGGTGAGCTCGTAGACCAGGTGTCCGGGCCCGACCAGCCGGGCGGTGAAATTCACGGTGCGGCCGGCCAGCGCCGCGAAGCGACCGGATGCCAGCCGAAAGACGACCTTGCCGGCGGCCTCGGAGATCGCGGGCGCGCCGTCCTTCATCTGCACGGAGCCCTTGCCTTCGGTCAGCACGGCGACCGCGTAGCCGTCAGGGCTGCGATGGATGCCGGCGCCGTACAGATAGGTCCCCTTCTGGTTTTCCCATTCGGAGGCGACGTTGGCCGTGTAGGTCGCGCCCTTCATCAGGCCGTCGGTGCCGACGCAGGAATATTGGAAGCTGACCAGCATGTGGCCGGGGCGATCGCCGATCGGCTCAAGCCCCATCGTGCCGACAATCGTGCAGTCGTAGCGGGCGATGGAGTCGGCGCGCGCCGGACCCGAGCCTGACAGCAAGCCGAGCGCCAGACCTGCGGCGCAGGCGCGACGGAACGACCTCATAGCTTCCCCCGACCTGATGATGACCACGACATTCCTACCTGAAAGGGCCGGCATGTCTCGCCCTTTCTCATCAGTTGCGCTGCGCCCCGGACGAGACAGCCGTCGCGCCGGCAGGAATGGCCGATTCATGCGCGGGACATTAACCACGCCACACTGACACGCCTGCTCGTGACCGGCGAATAAGCCGGAGTTTAACGCATCACGGGTGAGATGGCAGCCAAGGCAGACGCGCATCTTGCGCGCGGGGAAGTCGTCAGGAGCGGGAAAAGTGAGAGCGCTTTGTTTTGGCGCGTTGGCCATCATATCAGCCTTGGCACTGGCGGGCTGCAGCCATACGGCGCCGCCGCAACTCGCCTCGCCTTGTGTGGATCTCAGCGGCGGGGGCTGCACTGATAGTCCGGTCGTCATCCAGCCGGCGCTGTCGCCAGAGCCGGCACAGGCAAGCCGCAAAGCTCCAGCCGGCGTGGCGCGCCGCGCGGCCCTGCAGCGCAAGCATGCGCGCGCCGCCAAGCGCCGGGCTGCGTCTCAGGTCGCGGCAGCCGAGTCCAAGCCCCAGTCGAAGCCCGAACCCAAGCTCGACTCCAAGCAGGACGCCAAGCCAACACCCAAATCGACACCGACGCCGAAGCCGGCCGACACCCAGGCGCGGACGTCGCGGCCCGATCCGATTCCGCCCGTCGATGGCGCGTCCGCGCCCGTGGTCAGCACGCCGGCCCCCGCCAAGGAGGCGGCGCCGAATGCGGGCAAGGTCCAGACCGAGGTCATGGTGGCGGCGGTCACGGTGGCGGCCGAACTCGCTGAGCGCATGACGGCGCTGCGTGTCCCCGAAGGGCCCACCGACAGTCATCTCGTCGCAGTGCTGCTGGCGCGGCCGAACGTGCGCAGTGTGGGAGATCTCAGCGGCAAGGTGATCGCGATCGACGAGCGCTACGCCAAGTCCAACGCAAAGATCACCGCGGCCATGAATGCGTCCGGTGCGTCCGAGGTGCTGCTGCTGGAAGGGCAGGCGACCGCGATCACGCGCCTCAGCAATGGCGAGGTGAGCGCTGCGATCGTTGCGCTGGCCTCGCCCGAGGCTGCGGAAGCCTTCCCGAAGATCGCAGGCTTCCGCTTGTTCACCGTAACGCTGAAGCCGTAGCTCGCTTCCTGCTCGGCTTCTAGGTCGCTGCCGTGCTTGCGGGCTTCGGCAGTGCTGCCCCCTTGGCGGCCGTGATGCCCTTAGGATATCCGCTGCGATCGGTGTACAGCCGCTTGCGGCCGCGCCGCGGATCGTGTTGCGCCTTGAGGTCCTGCGCGCACATGTAGTCCAACGCAGTGATGCCGCCGACCATGACCAGTGCCGCCAGCACGGAGCCGGCGCGCGGATTGCTAGGCCTGAGCTCGCCGACCAGCGTCGCCATGTCCAGCCCATCACCCGCCACGCGGCTCATCAGGCCGGCGCGCTTCTCCACCGACAAGGTCATCACGCCGGCGAGCAACTCGCGCACCCCATAGGCGCGCACCAGCCCCTCGCGGCCTTCCATGCCCAATGCATGGGTCACCCGATGCGGCGCCAGCAGTTCAAGGGTGCCGAGCGCGATCGAGAACCAGCCGAGCCCGCGCGCCAGCCGATCCGCTGATGTCAGCGAGCTCGGGCCGGTGGAGATGATCTTGGGATCGCCCTTGGAACGGACGAGATTGGAAAAATGAAACATGCTGTACGATCCCTTATGGCTTCAACACGACCTTGACGCAGCTGTCCTGCTTGTCGCGGAAGGCGCGATACATCTCAGGGCCCTGCGCCAGCGGCACGGTGTGGGTGATGACGAAGGACGGATCGATCTGGCCGTCCTCGATCCGCCGCTTGAGTTCGTCGGTCCAGCGGTTGACGTGGGTCTGGCCGGTCCTGATCGTCAGCCCCTTGTTCATCAGCGCGCCCATCGGCACCATGTCGGACAAGCCTGAATAGACGCCGGGGATCGAGACGATGCCGCCGGGCCGGCAGACATAGATGATCTCGCGCAGCACGTGCGGCCGGTCGTTTTCGAGCATGAACATCTGCTTGGCGCGATCGAGCACGCTGTCCGGCTGTGCCATGCTGACATGGCTCTCAAAGCCGACGCAGTCGATGCACTTCTCCGGACCCTTGTTGTCGGTCAGCTCGTTGAGCCTGGAGACCACGCTCTCCTTGTCGAAATTGATGGTGATGGCGCCGCCGGCTTCTGCCATCGCCAGCCGCTCCGGAATGCGGTCGATCGCGATCACTTGTTTCGCGCCAAGCAGAATGGCGCTGCGGATCGCCATCTGGCCGACCGGGCCGCAGCCCCACACCGCGACAGTATCCTCCGGCTCGATGTCGCATTGCGCCGCCGCCTGCCAGCCGGTCGGGAAGATGTCGCTGAGGAACAGCGCCTGCTCGTCGCTCATCCCGTCCGGCACCTTGATATGCGTCGCGTCCGCGTAGGGCACGCGCAGATATTCGGCCTGGCCGCCGGGATAGCCGCCGGTCAGATGGGTGTAGCCGAACAGGCCCGCGGTGGTATGGCCGAACACCTTCTCGGCCATGTGCTTGTTACGGTTGGTGGTCTCGCATACCGAGAAATTGCCGCGCTTGCACTGGTCGCATTCGCCGCAGATGATCGTGAAGGGCACGACGATGCGGTCGCCCTTCTTCAGCTTGCCGTTGACGCCAGAGCCGACCTCGACGACCTCGCCCATGGTCTCGTGGCCCATGATGTCGCCGGGCATCATCGCGGGGATGTAGTTGTGGAACAGGTGCAGATCAGAGCCGCAGATCGCGCAGCTCGTCACCTTGATGATCGCGTCGCGCGCGTGCTCGATCTCGGGATCGCTGACCGTGTCGCAGCGGATGTCCTCTTTGCCATGCCAGACCAGCGCCTTCATTCCCATCTCCGCGTCGAAAAAGACCTCCGGAGCAAGTCGGGGATGCGGCGATGGTTGCTAGGAACGGCAAAATTTTCGGGACGCAACGCCTGCGCGATCCCGCCTTCGTGCGGGCCGTCGCGCGGAGTCCCGGCGATCTTCGGCAGGCGTCCGGCTTGGCGGAACGCCCGGCTCAGCCCTTCGCCTTCGCCGCCTTTTTTGCCGCGGCCTTGGCAGGTGCCTGCTTGGTGACCTTCTTGGCCGCCTTGCCTGACGGCTTCGCCGCCGCAGCGTCGGCCGGCTTGTCGGCCTTTTTCTCGATCGTCTTCGGCAGCTCCGCCGCGGCCGCCTGTCGCATCGCGCGGGCGTAGCTGTCGGCGACGTTGTCGGCGGAGATCAGCAGCCGGCGCGCGGCCGCATTGGCCTGCTCGACCGCCTCGCGGGCCAGCATCTTGAACCGCTCCTTGGCGTCCTTGTCCTTGGCCTTCATGGCCAGGCCGTTGAAGCGGTCCTTCCGCTTCTTGGCCGCCGCCAGGATGGTCTTGTTCTGCTGCTTGGCCAGTTGCCGGATCACGGCATCAAGATCGGCATCTGCCATCGTCGTCCCCAAACACCCCTGAAGAATCAGCGCAACGGCGCTGAAAAGCGGCGGGACTATGCTATCGGCGACCTCGCTTTGCAATCGGGGTACCGGAGGAGGGGCGCCGCGCCTCCGCGCGGGGGCGGCCCAGCGGCTCGCCGGGCGGCTGCATATCAGACATGCGGCGCCGGGACGGTGCAGCCGCACCGTTTACGACAATCAGAAAGACGGTGTAACCGACTCTCGGCAATTCAATCAATTCCAACGTAACGCTTGGCCAGCAACATCCCGCGCAATTGATCTTGTCTGTTGGGAGCGTGGCCGTGTCGGCCGGAAAACCTTACCTCACATTGCTGTCGCGGTTCCGTCGTGACGAGAGCGGTAATATCGCCGTCATCTTCGCCATCGCGCTGCTGCCGATCCTCGCCTTCATCGGCTCGGCGATCGACTACTCGTTGGCGGTGCGCGCCAAGGCGAAGCTGTCGGCCTCGCTGGACGCCGCCATGCTGGCCGCGACCGGCTATACCGCCATGCGCGGATCGGCCTCCGACGCCAAGACAGCGGCGACCAACATGTTCAACGGCCAGATGGCAGCCCACAATCTGTCGGCGAACGCCATCAACATCACGATCACCGACAGCGTGTCGGCGCGGTCCGTCGTCGGCAGCGCCAACGTCGTTGTCAAGACGATCTTCATGTACATGTTCGGCTATCCGACCATGACGGTCGCGACCTCGTCATCGGCCTCGGCGTCGTTCCCGACCTACATGGACTTCTACGTACTCGTCGACAACTCGCCGTCGCAGGGCCTCGGCGCGACCACGGCCGACATGACCAAGCTGCAGAATGCGACCTCGGACAAATGCGCCTTTGCCTGCCATGACGTCTACACGTCGAGCACCAAGAAGACGCTGCAGACCAACAGCTATTATCAGATCGCCAAGAACAAGGGTGTGACGATGCGGATCGACGTGGTGCGCTCGGCGACGCAGTCGCTGACGGACACCGCGACCGCCAGCCAGGTCGTCAGCAACCAGTACCGAATGGCGGTCTACAGCCTTGGCAGCGACTGCGGCTCGCTCGGCCTGACCACCGTCGCCAGCCTGTCGTCGAGCATGTCGTCGGTCAAGTCGTCGGTCGGCTCGCTCGACCTGATGACCATTCCCTATAGCGGCTACAACAATGACCAGTGCACTGATTTCGACGGTGCGATGTCCGCCATGAGCGGCGTCATCCCGACGCAGGGCGACGGCTCCTCGACCAGTCCGCAGAAATGGCTTTTCTTCGTGTCCGACGGTGTCGCCGACTATAACTATCCGACGACATGCAGCAAGACGACCGTCTCGGGCGGCCGCTGTCAGGAGCCGCTGAACACCGCGACCTGCACCGCGCTGAAGGCCCGCGGCATCAAGATCGCGGTGCTCTACACCACCTACCTCGCGATCACGAACAACAGCTGGTACACGACCTATATCGCGCCGTGGCGCAACGATATCGGCACCGTGATGAAGTCTTGTGCCAGCCCGGGCTATTACTACGAGGTCGACTCCAGCGGCAGCATCGGCGCGGCGCTGACGGCGCTGTTCCAGCAGGCGATCGCCTCGGCCCATCTGACGAAGTAATGCGGCGCGCCTCCTCGCTCAGGCGGGAAGCCCGACGAGCTGCTCCAGCGCGGCGCCATCGTTGAGCACGGCCATCGTTTCCCGGCGCGACAGGAAGCGGGTTGCCTGCGCGAACGTGCCGGCCTCGGCAATCCGCGCGCGGGCGGTGGCGAGGTCGACGTCGATGTCGCCCGGCTCGCGCGATCGCGGCGGCGGCAGCGATGCGAGGTGCTGGCGGCGGAGCGCGGCGTTCTCGCGCAGCTCGGCTAGCGCTTGCAGCCGCTGCGGCTGATGCTCCTCCGCAAGCGCCTTGGCCCGCAGCAGCACCGGCGGTGGCGTGCGATCCTCCGGCGTCGTGAACAGGCGCGCGCCGAGGCCGCGGCCGGCGGTGAGCAGGCCGAGCGGAATCGCGAGCACGAGGCCGGCGATGACAGGCGACATCCAGGCCAGCAGCGGCAACGAGACGGCATAAGCGCTGGCCGCCATCACCAGGCCGCACACCGTCGGCAGCGTGAACTTGCGGACGATCTCGCGGCGGCTGATGCCGCCATCGCTGCGCCGCTGCACCTGCCAGCCGGCATCGCGGCCGAGCAGGATCTCGATCACGGCGACCGACTGGAAGATCATCATCGACGGCGCGATCAGCGCGGCGAGCACGGTTTCGACCAGCAACGCCGCGCACAGGCGCAGGGCCCCGCCGAAGCCACGGCGCACGGCTGGCGTGAGCAGGGTGGCGAGACAGGCCAGCAGCTTCGGGATCATCAGCAGGCCGAGGGTCGCGCCGAACACCTGCGCCGCGAGCACCGGATCCTGCGCCGGCCAGGACGGAAACAGCGCGAAGCCCTTGGGAAAATATTCTGGGCGGACGAAGTTGGCCTGCAGCGAGATCAGGATCCCGAGCACGAGGAAGGCGAGCCACAACGGCGCGGTGACATAGGCGCCGATGCCGATCAAGAGATGCAGCCGCGACACCCAGTGCAGCCCGCGCGCTGGCAGCACCGCGAGATGCTGCAGATTGCCCTGGCACCAGCGCCGGTCGCGCGCGGCATAGTCGATCAGCGACGGCGGCACCTCCTCGTAGCTGCCGCCGAGCTTCACCGTCATGTAGATGCCCCAGCCGGCGCGCCGCATCAGCGCCGCCTCGATGAAGTCGTGACTGAGAATGTGGCCGCCGAACGGTTTTCGCCCTGATAGCTCCGGCAGCGCCGCATCCTGCGCGAAGGCGGCGACGCGGATGATGGCGTTGTGGCCCCAGTAATTGCCTTCGCCGCCGTACCACCAGGCATTGCCGGAGGCGATGATGGGACCATAGAGCCGGCCCGCAAACTGCTGCAGCCTTGCAAACAGGCTGCCGCCGTTGACGATCACCGGAAGCGTCTGGATCAGAGCGGCCTGCGGCGCCTGCTCCATGGTGTGGGCCAGCCGCACCACGGTGTCGCCGCTCATCAGGCTGTCGGCGTCGAGAATGATCATATGCGCATAGGCCGCACCGAACCGCCGCACCCATTCGGCGATGTTGCCGGACTTGCGCGCGACATTGTCGGCGCGGTGCCTGTAGTACACGCGGGCGTCGCCGCAAACGTCGCGCAGCGCCAGGAACGCGGCCTCCTCGCCGATCCAGATGTCGGGATCAGTGGTGTCGCTGAGCAGGAACCAGTCGAACTGCTCCGCCTGGCCGGTTGCACCCACCGACTCGATCATGGCGCGCAGCCGCACCATCACCGCGTCAGGATCCTCATTGTAGGTCGGCAGCAGCATCGCGGTGCGGTGGGAGAGCGTCGGCAATGGACCGCTGGTGTCGATCGGGATGGTCTCCCGCGGCCGCAGCAGCATCACGCCGAATCCCGCCAGCGCGGTGACGAATGCAAAGGCGATCCAGGCGAGCAGGATCGTGAACAGCACGAGCACCATGCCTTCCAGTACGGTCACGCCGCCGACCTCGACGACCTCGTACATCTTGGCGCAGCCCGCGCCCGTCAGCGCGGCGGTGCCGGCGAGCACGAGGCCGCGACGCAGCGCAATGCCCATGCCGCTGCTGATCGCCCGTGTCCCGGACGGCAGTTCGGAGAGCGGCGAGGGCGCCATCGTGCATGGCGCCTCCGCAGGGAGGAATTCCGCGCCACGCTCGACCAATGGCTGGCGCGGCAGGCGTGCGCTCACGGCGTCCATCGGTAGATCCACGTCTCTGAGACGAGCTTGTCGCTCGCGAACAATTCGGCGCGGAGCTCGACAGGAGCGTCCTTGGCGGCGCATTGGAAGCTCAGGCGCCATCCGCCGGTTTCGGGATTGGGCTGCGCGACCACGTTCGTCACCTCGGTCTTCTCGGCGCTGACGACGGCCTTGACGGCGGCGGGATCGAGTCCCTTGAGCGCGTCGCCCGCGAGTTCGAGCACGAACAGCCGACCTTCGCCTTGCGCTGCCACACCGGTGCGGGTGAAGCGCGCCAGCGCATGCGGCTTCGGCATGTCCGGGCCCCAATGCAGGCGATAGGTCATGTTGTGCTCGCCCTTGGCGGCGAGCGGCGTCTTCGGCCGCCAGAACGCGGCGATGTTGTCGTGGATCTCCTGCTTGGTCGGAATCTCGAACAGCACCACGGCGCCTTCGCCCCAGTCGCCGATCGGCTCGATCCACAGGCTCGGCCGCTGCTCGAAATGCGACTCCAGGTCCTGATAGGCGGCGTAGCTGCGCTCGCGCTGCATCAGGCCGAAGCCGCGCGGATTGAGGTCGTTGAACACGCTGACCTGCAGGTCGCGCGGATTGCTGAGGGGCCGCCAGATCTGCTCGCCCTTGCCGTTGAACATCGCGAGCCCGTCGGAATCGTGCACGGCCGGGCGGAAGTCGTCGCTGTCGCTGCGATCGTTCGGCCCGAACAGGAACATGCTGGTCATCGGCGCCAATCCGCCATGCGCGATCTCGACGCGCGGATACAGCGAGGCCTCGACGTCGAACACCGTGGTATCGCCGGGGCGGATGGTGAAGCGGTAGGAGCCGGTCGCGCTCTTGCTGTCGAGCAGCGCGTGCACGACCATCGCGGTCGCGCCCTGCGTCGGCTTCTCCAGCCAGAACGCCTTGAAGACGGGAAATTCCTCGCCCTTCGCTTCGCCGGTGTCGATCGACAGCCCGCGCGCGGACAGCCCGTAGAGCTCGCCCTTGGCGACCGCGCGAAAATAGCTCGCGCCGAGAAAGACGCAGACCTCGTCATAGTAGTCCGGCCGGTTCATCGGCGTGTGAATGCGGAAGCCAGCGAAGCCGAGATCGGCGGCCGGAAACGCCGGCACCTGCGGACCGAACGCGAAATCCTCCGGACGATAGGCGACCGGCTTGGCCTGTCCATTCTCGACCTCGTAGATGTCGACGCGATCCTTGTAGATGAAGCCGCGATGAAAGAACTGCGCCTGGAAAGGCAGCTTCTCGTCGCGCCACAACGCGTGCTCCGGCAGGAAGCGGATCGAGCGATAGGCATCATAGTCCAGCTTCGCCAGCGCATCCGGCAGCTTGTCGTCCGGCGCGGCATACGGCTTGGCGGCGAGCGCGCGCGCGAGATCGCGCAACGAGGCCGCACTGAACGGCTGCGCCGCCGGCGCCGCTGATGCGCTCCGCACCAAGGATGCGGCGACCGGGATCGCAGCCGCAGATTGAATGAACTGACGGCGATTCAACTTATTCTCGCTTTGCTGCATGGAACTGCGGAGCAACATTTATGGAGGCCTGCGGTTCCACTTCAATTCGGCCGATGATGGGCCCGAGATTGTCCGAAGTGTCATGAACGCACGCTGAGCGGCAGCCCGGCGTCTCGGCCGTAGGCGCGGGTCGCGTTCGAGGATGGACGATCTTATACGGATGTGGGCCGAGCCTTTATGGCGGCGCCTGCACTTCAAGGACAGTGGGTTCTCTGGACGACGTCGTGCCGTGTAGGTCCTCGGCGTCGTCGTGCGTGTCTCTGCCCTCAGCCTGTCTTATCGAGCCAGAAAGCTTCGATCGAGACGGCAATATGACATAGGTGCGGACGTGTGTATCTCGGGCCGCGACATCATCGTCGGCGACCCGAACGCCCCGCAATCCCGGATTGCTCCCTTATTCCTATTCCATTTCAGATGATCTGTGCAATGATATCAGCTGTAAGCAGATTGGAGCTCGTTGGTGCGGAGCACCGGCGGCCAGCGCAATAAGTATTTTTTGACCAGCGTGAATGTATCGGGGGCTAGTTGCAGATGGCGAGGAAGATACTTCCTATTGGACTGCTGTTGCTCGCTGCAGTCCTGTTCTATGTCTATTACGATACCAGATTACCGCCCGGCGTTCAGGCCAAGGGAGGAGACGATTGGGTGAACATCGTGTCACTCGTCACGTCGATCGTCTCCATGATCGGAAGTATCGTGTCCGCGATCTATCAGGTGCTTCAACATCGCAAGGGGTAGTGGTCCCATGCTTCGGGTGGTGCTGGCGCTTTCTGTTCTCGCTCTGACCTCCGGTATTGCCTCAGCGGGCATCGACGAGACCTATATCCGCCCGGCGGGGTTGCCGTCGTGGTCTGATGTCTACAAGAGCGTCTTTGGGAGCAACGAGTTCGGCAAGAGTTACGCCGTCGTCATTGGGGTGGGGGACTACGACGTCTACCAGAAGCTAGATGCTCCCGCGTCGGATGCTGAGCGGATGCGCGACTTTCTGCGCGACGATGCTGGATTCGACTATATCGTGACGTTGACGGATGAGCGGGCATCTCGATCGCGGATCGAGACGCTGATGGAGAAGACGCTTCCGAAGCTCGTTGCTGCCAATGATCGATTCCTGCTGTACTTTTCCGGTCACGGAGAGACCAGGCAGCTCGCGGGCGGCTCGAAGCGCGGATACCTCATCCTGAAGCCCGCCGGTAAGGAGGATTGGGATGAGATGCTGGACATGCCGCGCGTCATGCAATGGTCGGAGAATGTCGGCCAATCGCGGCATAGTCTGTTCATTCTCGATGCGTGCTTTAGCGGCCTTGCGGCCGTACAAGCGAAAGGCACGGTCCGGGATCAGACGATCAGTCGTCTCTCTCAACCCGCGCATCAACTGGTGACGGCAGGCGTCGAGGACGAGCAAAGCTTCGCGAGCCAAGGCGAGAGCCTGTTCACAAAGGCATTCATCGAGGCGGCGCGCGGTACGCGACGGCCCGCTCCTGATGGCGTTGCCTCGCTGAGCGAGATCATGCTCGATGTCGGACGATCGATCGACGAATATCGCTCCGCGACGGGGATGAAGAGACGGATGTCGCCGCGGCAGTATCTGCTCAGTGTTCGAAACAATGCTGGCGAGTTCTTTTTCCTCCAGAAAGACCGGCTGGAGAAGAGGGGCTCCAAGGCGCCAAATTCGCCCCGCCAAGGTGAGGAACCAACACCGAAGGGAGGGGACGGGCAGGCCGGTTTGCCGGATCGCAAGCTGCCCGGAGGCGACAGCGCCCGCATTCCAAATCGGGTGACGCTCGATCGCGATACGGCGCTGTTCGATCCTGCGACCGGGAAGCCTCTGCTCTGGTTCTCGCGCGCCAGCCTCGACTACGAGTTCTTCGATGGTCCCGGATTCAATCCCCGTACGGGCGAGAAGCTTCTGCCCTTCGGCAGCGAGGAGGCCAAGAAGTTCGACAAGCAGAGCGCCGAGCGAGCGGACGCCATCCGCAAGGAAAAGGAACTGCTGGAAAAGTCACGAGCCGAACGAGACGCCCGCGATGCGGCCGCCAAGGAGGCGCTTGCGAAGAAGCAGGAGGAAGAGCGGAAGTCCCGGGAGGTTGAGGCAGCCCGCGCGTCGGAGGCCGGCCAGCGCTGCGACGAATTGGCGGCCAATCCGAACGACAAGAACAAGGCCGGTCCCGGAGTTTCGTTTGCTGTTCTGAAGTCGCAGGCCTCCGAAGCCGTGAAGACATGCGAGCTTGCAGTGAAGCAGGCTACTAACGAGCCGCGCTTCAAGTATCAGCTCGCGCGTGCGTTGCAATTTTCGGATCGGACGCGAGCGTTCACCCTGTTTCAAGAGTTGGTCTCGCGGCGTTACCCCGCCGCCTACGACAATCTGGGATGGATGCATCTGACTGACAAGAACAATCCTGCGCAGGCCGTATCGCTGTTTCGATCGGGCGTGCAGGCCGGTGATGTCGATTCCATGGTCAGCTTGGCCGAGATGATCGACCGCGGGCAGGCCACGTCGGCCAATCCGTCGGAAACGAAGATGGAACTGTGTCGTCGGGCGTCAGAGCTGGGGCATATTGGCGCGGCTCAATGTTATCAGGCAGAGGTTGCCAAGCTGGAGCAGGCAGAGAAGGACCGTGTGCAGAAGCTTGAGCAGCAGAAGGTGATGATGGAGGTCATCGGCACTGTCTTACAGACAGTGACCAAGAGGTAGCTGGGACCCATATCATCCCACCCCGCGTCGAAACCGCATAGCTGGATCTGCGCGTTCGCGGATCGATGGTGGGCACGCGACCGGCTGTCGCCGGCCGCTTTGCCTACTCTACGGCGCATCGCGAGCACCGTCGTCGAGAGCGGCGTCGCGACCGGTACGAAAAATTCGCAATCGCGGCGAAAACCACTTTCTTTTTTCCAGAAATTATGGTTGTATATGCCCATCCCGCTTCGATTGGATGGGGCGTATCGCGGTCGTCACGAGCGTTGATGCGGGATGCGATGGGTGTGTCGGGCTGCAGCGCGAGCAATCGTGCGGACGAACAGCTCGGTGCGCACGGTCAAGCCGTGTGGTCCTGACCTCCCGAAGCTGAGGTCAAGTCCGCGCCGAGGATGGCGCTGGCGACAGGGGCAAGACAGCCGGTCCCTGGGGAGAGCACGGAGTAAGCCGTAAAGCCATTGCGCAGGGAGGGCCGGGATGTCCCAGCCAAACCTGTGGTTCCTGCCCCGTGCATTTTCTCACGCACGGGGGCCATGGGGGCGGCGCGCTCCCGGTCTTCCCTGCGCCCTCTGTTTCCGGAGGGGCAAACTATCAGTAAGGCTCGGGCGCGGATGCGCCGCGAGAACGTGACCGCATGGGTTTTCTCACGAGTTTCCGCTTTATCGGTCTTTACCTCAGACATTCGGGGCGTTGTGGCGAACAATCCTGCTCGTTAGTTACTCCGTCATGGCCGGGACGAGCCCGGCCATGACGACGAGGAGACAGACGAGCCCAAAACACCGATTGTTAAATGCGATGGCCGTGCAGGCGTGACGGTGGAGAGAGCCGTGGCCTCACAACTCCCGCGCATTGCTGAACGCGAACGAGCTGACGCGGCGCGTCGTCTCGTCCAGGATGAGCGTGCGGGTGATCGGCGGCTCGGCGCGCTGGGCGCAGTTTTCGCGCTCGCAGAGCCGGCAGTTGACGCCGATCGGGGTGCCTTCGGTTTTTTCCAGGTCCATGCCGGCGGCGTAGACGAGGCGCGACGCATGCCTGATCTCGCAGCCCAGGCCGATGGCGAAGCGCGGCTGCGGCAGCGGATGCGGCGCGACTGGACGGCGCACCATCTGGGCGATCGAGAAATAGCGCGAGCCGTCCGGCAGCTCGATGATCTGCTTGAGCAGACGGTCCGGCGTGTCGAATGTCGAATGCACGTTCCACAGCGGGCAGGTGCCGCCGAACTTGGAGAACGGGAAGGTACCGGACGAGAACCGCTTCGAGACGTTGCCGGCATTGTCGACGCGCAGCATGAAGAATGGGATGCCGCGCGCATTCGGGCGCGACAGGGTGGTGAGGCGGTGGCAGACCTGCTCGAAGCCGGTGCCGAAGCGCTGCGCCAGCACGTTGATGTCGTAGCTCAGCGCTTCCGCCGCAGCGAGGAACGGCGCGTAGGGCATCATCACGGCGGCCGCGTAGTAGCTCGCGAGCGTCATGCGGTAGAGCCGGCGCGAGGTGTCGTCGATCGCGCCGGCCCGGCCGATGATGATCTCGAACTGCGGCAGGCACTCGGCCATGCCGAGCTGGACCGCGAGCTGGAAGGTGCGGCCGGGTCCGTCGACCAGCTCGGAAATCAACAACTGACGACGATGGCGGTCGTAGCGGCGCAACGTTTCGCGCATCACATCGACCGGCATCACGCGGGTCTGCACGGAGTGTTTCTCGCGCAATCGCGCGGCGAGTGCGGCGTAAAGTCCTTCGGCCGGTACGTCGAGCGCATCGCGCAGGGCTTCCGCCTGCTGCTCGAGCTCGGCGAAGTAGTTGCGGTTGGCCTCGATCAGGTCGCGTACCCGCTCGATCGGGTTGGCCTCGAAATGGCCGCCGGCATTGCGGTCGGCCATCTGCGCCGCGACCAGGGTCTCACCGCGCCGGGCCTCGGCGTAAGCCGCGTAGAGCCGCTGCAGCGCATGGGTGACGCCGGGGCAGAGCTCGGCAAGGTCGCGCAGCTCCTGCTTGGGCAGCTCGATCTGGCGGAACAGCGGATCGGAGAAGATCTCGTTGAGCTCGGCGAAGAAGCGGTCCTCGTCCGCGGTGGCGAGATCACGCAAATCGAGATCGTAGACCTCTGCCAGCCGCAGCAGGATCTGGGCCGAGACCGGCCGCTGGTTGCGTTCGATCAGATTGACGTAGCTCGGCGAGATGCCGAGCCCCTCGGCGAGCTGGGTTTGCGACAGGCCGAGCTGCTGGCGGATACGGCGGAAGCGTGGGCCGACGAACAGCTTCTTTCCGGACTCACCGGCCATCGCGCTCTCCCGCGGGCCGCGCGGCCCTGGATTTGTGACAAGATTTACAAAATGACATTTGTGACAAGTGATGATGTTACATGACATCACCATTCAAAAACAAGGCCTCTATACGAAGCTGCCGGTTTCGCGTTTATCTCCGGTCACGCAAATCGCAATGCACTGTCAAAATTGTGACGGTTGATGGAGGGTCTCATGACCAGCAATTTCTGGGTGATCGGCGGCGAGTTCGGCTCGATGAATTTCCACAAGCTGGTGGAGGGCTCGGCCCAGGTGAAGGGTCCGTTCAAGTCGCGCAAGGAAGCCGAGGATTGCTGGCGCGAGGTGTCCGAGGAGAACCGCCACAAGGCCGGCGTCCGCTTCTCCATCGTCGAGGAGCCGCAGCGCGCGCCGGCGGCCTGACAGCCAGCAAGGGAAGCCTTGCCAGGTATCTGAATAAAGCTCGAGGAAGAGCCCAAGGACGGGGCGGTCTCAGCCGGGTCACACCGGAGGAGGCCGCCCACGTCCGTTTTGGGCATGCTGCTTATCTCAGCGTGCGTATAAGTCTTTGAAGACAAATGGGGTTTGCGGAATACTGGGTTACTGATAGGTTAATGGGAGAAATCCTGGCGAAACCAGGGCCGAACCGTGAAAGCGTAAGCGATGTCCGAGGCCCCCGACAGCAGCACCGAACCGCGTCCCGTGCGCCTGCGCGAGGCGCTGCGTCAGGCCCGGCTGGAGGCCGCGGACCGAACCGGCGTCGTGGTCGACCTGCGCGATGCCGAGGTGGCGCGGCTCGAGATCCTCAGCGATGCGCTCGATCCCCTCTTCGCCGAGATTCCCAACCAGATCGATCTGTTCGATCGCGGCATCAGCCAGGGCGAGACGCCGCGGCTGTGGATCGACGTCGTCGCCCATGTGGTGATGGGGCGGGACAAGCGGCAGTACCGCTTCGTGCAGGACACCCGCAACGGCCGCATCGTGCTGGCCGAATCGCACGACATCGGCGCGATCGTGAAGGCTGTCACCGACTACGTCGCCCGCCGCATGGTGGAGCGCGAGCGCGCCTTCAGCGTGGCGCGCGAGCAGGCGCGGGCGGATGGCGAGCCGCGGCGTGGGCGATTCTGGCCGTTCGTGCTCGGTTTCGTGCTAGGTGCGGCGTCGCTGTTCGGCTTCGCGCTGTACGAGAGTCTGAAGCCGATCTCGTTCTGACCACGCGGTCAGAGCAGGCGGATCTGGCGGATCTCGCGCACGCGCCGCGCCTCGTTGACGGCGCGCACGGTCATGTCGCAGCGCCAGTGATTGCCCTCGGGGGCGACAGCGAAGATGTTGTAGGCCGCGGCCGGCGTGTGGCCGTGCGCGAGCGACGACGCGGAGGGTACGCCGACGACCGGAATCTTGCGCTCTGGGCCGTCGATCCAGATCGTCGAATGCACGTGATCATGGCCGTGCAGCACCAGCTCGACGCCGTGACGTGCGAGCAGCGCGATCAGCTCCTTGGAATCGGTCAGCCGCTTCATCCGGTTGGCCGAGCGCAAGGGATGATGCACCAGCAGCACGCGAAACAGCGGCTCATGCGCGAGCGAAGAGAGCAGCTGCTCCAACGCTGCGAGCTGCGCGTGGCCGATCCGGCCCGTGGCCATGAACGGCGCCGAGGGCACGGCGGAGGACAGGCTGATCAGCGCCAGCGGTCCGCGCCGGCGCAGCGAGGGGAATGCCGCGGGGCCCGCTGCATCGCCGCCGAAATAGGCGGCAAAGCTCTCGGCGAAACGCAGTCGGGTCGAGCGTACATAGGCGTCGTGATTGCCGGGAATCGCTGTGACCTTGTCCGGCGGCCCGACGGTCTCGAGCCAGGCCAGAGCGAGCGGGAATTCGGACTCCAGCGCGAAGTTCACGAGATCGCCGGTGACGGCGATCTGGTCCGGCATCTGCGTGTGCAGGTCGGAGATCAGCAGGTCGAGGATGTCGCGGCGGTGATATTTGTAGCGGTTGCGCGTCCAGTTGAGATAGCCGAGCGCCCGCTTGCCGGCGAGCTCGGACAGGCGCGGCCGGTGGACTGGCGCGAGATGCGGATCGGACAGATGGGCGAGCGTGAAGGCGGCCATCACCTGTCCCGGCGCCAATGGCGGATGCGTGCGCGCGCAACGGTCATGTCGTGCTATCCCTCATGCTGGCGCTCTCATGGCAAGCCCGGCCGTCGAGCGCAAGACCAACCGGGGATCACGCGATTTGACGACAACACAGCTCAGCAGGTTGCGGATCCGGTTCGAGCCGGTGCTCCGGCGCGGATTTCACCTCTATTGGCGCTTCGCCCGGGGCATGACGCTCGGCGTCCGCGGCGTGGTGCTGGATGCCGAGAACCGGGTGTTCCTGGTCCGGCATGGCTATGTCTCGGGCTGGCACCTGCCGGGCGGCGGTGTCGAGGTCGGCGAGACGTTCCTGGAGGCGCTGGAGCGGGAGCTGTTCGAGGAAGGCCGGATTGCGCTCGAAGGCGAGCCGGAGCTGCACGGCATCTTCCTCAACAGCCACGTCTCGCCACGCGATCACGTCGCCGTCTTCGTTATCAAAGGGTTTACGCAGGACCGACCGCCGGAGCCCAACCGCGAGATCGTCGAGACCGGCTTTTTCGCGCGCGATGCTCTGCCCGAGGGAACGACATTGGGCACGCTGTCCCGCCTGCGCGAGGTGCTGGATGGCGTTAAGATCATTCCGACATGGCGGCCCGAAGGCGCCGGGCCATTATGAGATTCTGCACCGAATGCGGGCACTCTCCCGGCCATGGGAGACGGGTTCATGAGCTCACAACCGATGCGGATCGCCGTGCTGGTGCCCTGCTACAATGAAGAGGCGGCGGTCGCGACCGTGGTCCGCGACTTCAAGCAGGCGCTGCCGACGGCTGTCGTTTACGTCTATGACAACAATTCCAAGGATAGCACCGTCGAGGTCGCGCGCGCGGCCGGCGCCGAGGTGCGCAGCGAGCGGCGGCAGGGCAAGGGCCACGTCGTCCGACGCATGTTCGCCGACGTCGATGCCGACATCTACGTGCTGGTCGACGGCGACGCCACCTACGACGCGCCGAGCGCGCCTGTGATGATCGAGCGGCTCGTGGCCGAGCGGCTCGACATGGTGGTGGGCCTCAGGGTCGACCAGGAGCAGGCCGCCTATCGCATGGGCCATCGCACGGGCAACTGGATGCTCACGAGCTTCCTCGCCGAGGTGTTCGGCCAGGCGTTCAAGGACATTCTGTCCGGCTACCGCGTGTTCTCGCGCCGCTTCGTCAAATCCTTCCCCGTGCTGTCCGATGGCTTCGAGATCGAGACCGAGCTGACGGTTCACGCCCTGGAGCTGGCGTTGCCGGTGACCGAGGTGGCGACGCCGTATTACGCGCGGCCCGAAGGCTCGGTCTCCAAGCTCAACACCTGGCGCGACGGCTTCCGGATCCTCAACACCATCCTGAAGCTGTACCGCTCGGAGAAGCCGCTGCGCTTCTTCACCGCGATCGCCATCTTCCTGGCGCTGGTCTCGATCGGCTTCGCGATTCCCATCTTCGTCACCTTCATCGAGACCGGGCTCGTGCCGCGGCTGCCGACCGCGGTGCTGTCGATGGGCCTGATGATCATGGCGCTGCTGTCGGCCTCCTCGGGCCTCGTGCTCGATACCGTCACGCGTGGCCGCCGCGAGATGAAGCTGCTGGCGTATCTGTCGCAATCACCGGTGGGAGGCTGACGCTGGGATCGAGGGGCTGCCATCGCGGGACCGAAGCTTGTGTCCGCCGGCCGTTCCGGCCATGGTTCGGGCTGGTCCACGTTCAACGAGAACATCGTTTCACATGCCCATCCTGAACAGCATCGCCGCGCTCACCGACGACATGGCGGCCTGGCGCCACGATTTCCATGAGCATCCGGAGCTGATGTACGAGGTGCACCGCACCGCCGGCCTCGTCGCCGAGCGGCTGCGCGAGTTCGGCTGCGACGAGGTCGTGACGGGGATCGGCCGCACCGGCGTGGTCGGCGTCATCCGCGGCCGCAAGACCGATTCGGGCCGCATCATCGGTCTGCGCGCCGACATGGATGCGCTGCCGATCGAGGAAGCCTCGGGCGTGCCGTATGCGTCGAAGACGCCGGGCCTGATGCATGCCTGCGGCCATGACGGCCACACCGCGATGCTGCTCGGCGCCGCCAAGCATCTCGCCGACACCCGCAATTTCGACGGCACCGCGATCGTGATCTTCCAGCCGGCCGAGGAGGGCGGCGCGGGCGGCAAGGCGATGGTCGATGACGGCCTGATGACCCGCTGGGGCATCCAGGAGGTCTACGGCCTGCACAATGCGCCTGGCGTGCCCGAGGGCGTGTTCGCGCTGCGGCCAGGCCCGATGCTGGCCTCGTCGGACCAGCTCGAGATCACCGTGCACGGCAAGGGCGGTCATGCCGGCGCCGGCGTCCACAAGGCGGTCGACAGCGTGCTGATCGCCGCGCACATCATCACCGCGCTGCAGTCGATCGTCTCGCGCAACGTCGATCCGATCAAATCCGCCGTCATCTCGATCTGCATGGTCGAGGCCGGCAAGGCGATGAACGTGATCCCCGAGACGGTCGAGCTGAAAGGCACGGTTCGCACGCTCGATCCGGAGGTGCAGGACCTGGTCGAGCGCCGCATCGCCGAAGTCGCCGACGGCATCGCGCGCACCTATGGCGGCTCGGCGACGACGAAATATACCCGGCTCTATCCGATCACGATGAACCACGCGCGCGAGACCAATGTCGCCGCCGATGTCGCCCGCGATATCGTCGGCGCCGAGCGTGTCGTCGACAGCGCGCCGCCGCTGATGGGCGCGGAGGATTTCGCCTTCATGCTGCAGGCCCGTCCCGGCGCCTTCGTCTTCCTCGGCATGGGCGACGGCAGGGACTGCCATCATCCGGCCTATCGCTTCAACGACAACATCCTCGGCCATGGCGCATCCTATTGGGTGCGGCTGGTCGAGAAGACGATGCCGGCGGAGTGAGCCGATGCCGGAACCCGGCTGCTCGCCGCCGGGGCAATGATCGGAGAGGGAGCCATGGACCGCGCCGCTCGGGGATGCTATCCCGCCACCCCACATGAGTGACCTGTCCATTACGATCTCCGCCGAGAAGCCGGGCGATGCGCAAGCCATCGAGCGGCTGCATGAACGTACCTTCGGCCCCGGCCGCTTCGTGCTGAGCGCCTACCGCCTGCGCGAGCATGTCGATCATCTGCTCGCCTTGTCGTTCACGGCCCATATCGGCACCCTGCTGGTCGGCTCCGTCCGGCAGCTGCCGATCTGCGTCGGCGACACCAAGGCACTAATGCTCGGGCCGCTGACCGTCGAGCCGCCGTTCCGCAAGCACGGCATCGGCCGCATGCTGATGGAGCGCTCGATCTCGGACGCGCGAACGCAGGGCCACAGCTTCATCCTGCTGGTGGGCGACGCCGCCTATTACACCCGCGTCGGCTTCAAGCCGGTGCCGAAGGGCCGGGCGATCATGCCGGGCCCGGTGGATTACAACCGGCTGCTGGTGAACGAGCTGGTCGATGGCGCGTTCGAGGGCGTCGAGGGCGAGATTCGGCCGGATTGGGATCACGCGAAGTAATCTCGGTCTCTCCGTCATTGCGAGCGAAGCAATCCAGAGTCCCATCCGGTCTCTGGATTGCTTCGTCGCTTCGCTCCTCGCAATGACGACAAGGGACGCGGCTCGATCGCCGCGCCCCTTACATCCGCCACTCAGAACTTCAAATTCGCAAAGATCCGCACGCCGATGCCGGGCAGCAGCACCTCGTCCTTGGTGTAGGACACGGAGTTTCGGATCTTCTCGTTCAAGAGATTGTTGCCGACCATGCCGACCAGCATCTCGCGGGCGCCGAACATGTTCGGATCGAGCTTGGTGCGGTAGCTGACCTCGGCTTTCAAGAGGTTGTAGCCCGGCGTCGGCGTCTCCGCGATGGGCGCGATGTCGTTCTGCGCGAAGGCGTGCAGCAGATTGATCCGCGTCAGCCAGTTGGCATCGCGCCAGAAGAGGCCGCCGCCGACGCGCATCGGCGGGATGCGCGGCACGTTGGTGCCGTCGGGGAAGGTGGCGCGGACGACGTCGAACTGGTTCTCGATGCCCCAGATGCCGCTGCCGAGCTGGGAGACATCGTACTGGCTCTGGAACTCGAAGCCGCGGAACAGCGCGTTGCGCTGTGAGTAGACGGCCTGGTTCAGTGTGGTGCCCGTCGTGCCGCAGGAGGCGAAATCATCGTCGCACATCACGCCGGTCAGCCTGCGATAGATGAAGTTGCTGAACTGCGTGTAGTAGGCGGTGGCCTCGAAGCGGAACGGACCGGTCGCCTTGCGCAGGCCCGCCTCGACGGTCTTGGCGGTCTCGATTCCGAGGTTCGGATTGCCGATGTCGAACGTCGCGGTCGCGTCGTGGCCGCCGCGCGAGAACAGCTCGGCCGCCTTCGGCGCGCGCTCGACATATTGCGCGGTCACGCTGGCAACGAGATCGCCGGGCAGGTTCTGCAACAGGCCGACGCTCGCGCTCTTCGGCGTGTAGGACGGGTTGCGCGCGATGTTGGCCTGCGGCGTGCCATCCGGCAGATAGTCGACCGGGAAGTTCGGCGTCGAGCCGTTCAGCGAGACATGCTCGATGCGGCCGGCGATCTGCGCCTTGGTGGAGGGCGCGAACGCGAGCTCGTTGAAGACGTAGCCGGCAACGCGATTGTTGGTGTTGGGACCGAACAGGCCGTTGAACACTGAGCCGGGATTGTCGGGGCTCGGCGCATTCAGCTCCTGGTGTCCGGCCTGCACGCCATAGGCGGTCGTCAGCGTCGCGAAGCGCAGATTGACGGGCATCATCTGCATCTCGACGCGCGCTTCCTGCTCGCGATTGGTGAAAGTCTGGCGCACGCCGTCGGTGGTCGGATCGGTCGTATCAGCCAAGCCGATCTCGTTGTGCCGATAGTCGGTCGCGCCGGCCCAGAAGCGGATGGCGTCGATCGCGGCGGAGTCCGGCCGGTACTCGCCCTTGGCGGTGATCTTGGTCTGGTGGGCGTCGATCCGGGTGCGGCTGTCGGCGCCGTCGATGCCGGGGATGTGGTAGAGCGCATCGGTCTGTTGGATCGCAGCGCCAATGAAGCCGCCGGTGAAGAAGTAGCTACCGCCGATCGAGGCGCCGTCATTCTGTACGGCGGAGTTCGGCTGGCGGCCGTTCACCGGGCGGGTCTGATCGAACCGGTAGGGATAGCCGGGGATCGCATAATCGCCGGTCTTGCGGCCATAGGCGTCGGCGTGAAGCGCGAAATTGCCGCCGCCCGCGTCGAGCAGCACGCCGCCTTCGACCCCGCGATCGACGGAGCTGACGGAGGTACGCGTCTCCGCGGTGACGCAAGGCGCGGCGCCCGCGGCCGGCGCGCTCGCCGGCAGGCCGTAGGTCTGGAACGGCGTCGTCGAGCAGGTCGGCAAAGCCTGCGGAATGCGGTTGTTGGTGGCGCTGACGACGCCGCCGATCGAGGTCGAGCCGTAGCGCAGCGCCGCGGGCCCGCGGACGACTTCGATTTGGTCGCTGGTCAGCGGATCGATCGGCACGAAATGATCCTCGCCGAGATCGGAGGCGCCGCCACCGCCGATGCCGTTCTCGACGATGCCGACGCGGTTGACGTCGAGGCCGCGGATGATCGGCCGGGTTGAGGCGCCCGGCGCGAAGCTCGATCCGGTGATGCCGGGCTTGGAGTTCAAGAGATCGCCGAGCGTCGCGGCGCCGGAGCGGCGCAGCTCCTCGTTCGGCACCACCGTGACGGTCGCGAACTGGTCGGTAACGATGGGCGTCACGCCCTGCTGCGGCGGAGGCGGCGCGGTCTGAGCTTCGCGTGACGGCGACGGAGCGCGCGTGCCTCGGCCGGCCACGCGAGCCGTGGGATTGGGCCGCGGCACGACGGGCTTGCGGGCGCGGATCGGGCTCGGTGCCGTGACGTTGACCTCCGGCAGCTCCGCTGCCGCCGGCTTGGGATCATCGGCACGCGCGCTCGCGCCCAAAACGCACAACATGGCTGCGGCGCTGCAGCCCGACATCAAAGCTCTCGGCAACATTCTTACATTCCTGATCCAGATCAGGCGTCCCACGTGGTCTGTTGCTGGTGGGATGCGCCTGCCGTCGCCGTGCGACGGGGTCCATTCCTGCACGCTGCGAGACGCGTATGAGCGCATCCATTGCAGCGTCTTGAGCGGCTCGGATCAGGCGAGGGGAGGAGCGCGTGGCTGGAAGGCGGCGTCGATGACGACAGCCGCGAGAGCGACCGTGATCGTGTCGGGAAGACGGAAGGCGACTGATTCGGGAAGGGTGAGAACGGGGGCCGGCGACAGCAGGATCGACTGCGCCATCGCCATGACGGCGCAGATCGCGCAGCCCTCGGCGGATGGTTGCTGGTCGGGGTCCCGGCTTGCCGGTGCGGAGCCGCTGTGGGCCTGGGCGGTCGTAACCCGGCCGCTGTCAGCAATCTGTCCGGCAAGCCAATGCACATGGCCGAAGGCGAGCGCGAACTGCAGCAGCAGCGCGAACAGCGCCAGCCGCGAGCCATGCTTGATGTTCGCGCGAAACCAGCTCATGGCCAGCTCTGGCTCATGTCGATCTGGCTCATGTCGATCGGCCACCCCGTTCAGCTGAGCAGCTCAGCCGTTGTTACATTGTAACATCGCAGGCGGGGTGGTGCGGCGTCAATCGAGCCGCTGATACGCTTGCGCAGAATCGGAGCCATTGTGCTCTTCGCGCCACGCTGCCCGCACCAACAGGTGCGGGCGCCTCGGGCTCAGCGTCCCTCGCGAACCCAGGTCGCAGCGAGCGCGCCGAGTAGCAGCAGCAGGCCGATCACGCCGGCAAACATCGGCAATACGCCGACGCCCTTGACGACGCTGGCGTCGCGCATCCGCACGCCCATCCAGCCGTCGCCGCTGAACAAGGTCGACGACCTCACAGGCACGATGCGCGGCATGTCGAGGCTGGAGCCGTCGGCAATGCGGCGGGCATCGCCGCCGGTCGCCTGCGCCAGCGGCTTCAGGGTCTCCGTGGTCGAGGTGACCTCGGAGAACTCCTTCGGATTGGTCGGGCCGACATTGATCAGCGCCTTCAAGGTGCCGTCGGTGGCCTGCCAGAGGCCGAGCTCGTTGGCCGGCAAGGTCGCGCGCCACTCGCCGGGATCGCCCTGCGCAAGAGTGAGTTCGCGCGTCTGGCCCGACGGCGAGGTCACCGTCACCGGCGGCACGGTGTCGCCCATGGTCTGCCGGACCACGACGAGATCCTTGCCCTGCATCTGCAGCCGCAAAGCTTCCTCGTCGAGATCAGGCTGCTGCATCAGCCAGTGCGACATGCGCCTGAGCAGATCGAGATGCGGGCCGCCGCCTTCATAGCCGCGCGCCCACAGCCAGATGTGATCGGACAGCAGCAGCGCGACGCGGCCGGCGCCGAAGCGCGACAAGAGCAGCAGCGGCTTGCCGTCCGCGCCGGTCATGACCGGCGGGCTGACGGCGTTGCGCGTCTCGACAGTGCGGAAGAAGCGACTCCAGCGCGGCGGCTCCGACGCCGAGCCTTCCAGCCCGCGCGTCACCGGATGGCGTTTGCCCGCGTCGGAGAGATGCGCATAGAACGGCTTCTCGGTGACGCCGACTGGCTCGGCCGGGAGCACGGAGTCGAGCGGCGTGCGCCAGATGCTGGTGTTCGACGCGTAGTCCGGGCCGGCCGAGACCAGCACAGCGCCGCCATTGCGGACATAGCGCGCGATGTTGTCGAAATAGGCGATCGGCAGCACGCCCTGGCGGGCGTAGCGATCGAAGATGATCAGCTGGAATTCGTTGATCTTCTGCTGGAACAGCTCGCGGGTCGGAAACGCGATCAGCGACAGCTCATTGATCGGCGTGCCGTCCTGCTTCTCCGGCGGCCGCAGAATGGTGAAGTGCACGAGGTCGATGCTGGCGTCCGACTTCAAGAGGTTGCGCCAGGTACGCTCGCCGGAATGCGGCTCGCCCGACACCAGGAGCACGCGCAGCTTGTCGCGCACGCCGTCGATCGACACCACGGCGCGGTTGTTGACCAGGGTCAGCTCGTTGTCGAGCGGGGAGGCCTCGATCTCGACGATGTTCTGGCCTTCATGCTTGACGTCGACGTCGATCTTCGACGTCTGTCCGCTGGCCATGGTGCGTTCGCTGATGACCTCGCCGTCGCGGCGGATCACGACCTTGGCGCTGGCGCCGGTGACTCCCTGGTCGTCGAGACGGAAGCTGACAGTCTGCGGCTGGCCGACAATGCCGAAGCGAGGAGCTGCGGTGATCGCGACGCGGCGGTCGCGCTCGGCCTTCTGCCCGGTGATCAGCGCTTGCAGCGGCGCCTGGAAGCCCAGCGCGGCCATGTTGCCGGGGATGTCGTGCACGCGGCCGTCGGTGATCAGGAACGCTCCGGCGACGCGGTCGACCGGCACGTCCGACAACGCCGAGGTCAGCGCGCCGAACAGATGCGTACCGTCGGTCTCGCCGTCCGCCTGGCCGGCCTCGACCACGCGCACTTCGAGGCCCTTGATCTTCTTCAGGCTGTCGACCAGCGCTTCCTGGGCCGCCTGGGTCTGCTTGGTGCGGTCGCCAAAGTTCTGGCTCGGGCTCTTGTCGACGACGACGGCGGCGACGGAGGTGAGGGGCTCGCGGTCTTCGCGCGTGAACTGCGGATTGGCCAGCGCGAGCGCGATCAGGGCCAGCGCGGCGACGCGGATCCAGGCGGAGCGCGAGCGGCTGATCAGCAGCAGCGCGGCGATGATCACGATGGCACCGATCGCGAGCCACAGCACGATCGTCGGGACCAGAGGCGTAAACGCGATGCCGTAGTTCATGAGGCATATCCCAGCATGTCGTCATGGCCGGGCTTGTCCCGGCCATCCATGTCGTTCTGCGTACAAGGTGAGACGTGGATGCCCGGCTCAAGGCCGGGCATGACGACCTTTGTTGTTAGACCGGGACCAACAACTCGCATCATCACTGCCCGAGCCGTTCGATCAGGGCCGGCGCATGCACCTGGTCGGCTTTGTAGTTGCCGGTCAGCGTGTACATCACGATGTTCACGCCGGCGCGGAAGGCGAATTCGCGCTGGCGCGGCTCGCCCGGCACCATCGGCAGCATCGCCTGTCCGTCGGGACGGATCGCCCAGGCGCCGGCGAGGTCGTTCGAGGTGATGATGATCGGCGACACGCCGTCGCCGCCGCGCGCGGGCCGGGAGGCGCTGTCTTCGTCCTCGTCCTTCGGCAGCGCCTCGACCCAGGTCTGGCCCGCGGTGAAGCGGCCGGGGAAGTCGCGCAGCAGATAGAACGTCTTGGTCAGCACGTGCTCGCGCGGCACCGGCTCCAGCTCCGGAACGTCGAGCGAGGACAAGATCTCGCGCAGCGACTGCATGCCCGGCGTCTGCTGCGCGCCGTTCTCGCCCGGAGGCGCCTCGACCGCATCGCGGGTGTCGAAGATCACCGTGCCGCCCTGCTTCATGTAGGCGTCGATCTTGTTGATCGCGTCCTGCGGCGGCTTCGGCGCGCCGGGCACGATCGGCCAGTAGATCAGCGGGAAGAACGCGAGCTCGTCATGCGCGGGATCGACGCCGACGGGATCGCCGGCTTCGAGCGCGGTGCGCTGCGCCAGGAACAAGGTCAGCCCGGTCAGGCCGGCCTTGACGATGGAATCGACGTCGGCGTTGCCGGTGACGACGTAAGCGAGCCGCGTTTGCGACACCGCACGCATCGCGAAGTCATCGCTCGCCGCATCGGCGCGCGCGCTGGTCGGCATCGCGATCGCCAGCACGGCTGCCGTTGCGAGCATCGCGAAAGCGATGACCGCCGTAGCCGGACGGCGGCGCCGGATCAGCGACGCCAGCGCGCCGCCGAGCAGCGCCACGATGACGGCATCGATCAGGAACAGCAGCAGCGCGGTCGACAGCAGGATGCCGCGGAGATCGCGCGGCTCGGCGGTGGTGTAGCTGGCGCGCTTGGCGCGCAGCGCCGAGGTGTCGAGCTGCAGGATGCGATCGGCGGGGCTGAGCGTGTTCACGGCGGTGGGTCCGTCGGCAGGGCCATAGAAGCCGGGTGGATGATCCAGGGAGGCCCTGTCGTTGAAATCGGCCGGCAGCGGCTTGGCGGTCGAAGGCGGCGGTCCGAAGGCGCCGAAGCCGTCGAGAATATGCAGCGGCGCCAAGGTCGCCTTGGCGGTCTCGCCGGCGGGACCCGGCCCCGGCGTCGAGGTGTAGCCGGACATGTCGACGATGCGGCGGAGCATCTCGACCATCGCGCCCGACATCGGCAGATCCGACCAGCGCATGTCGGCGCTGACATGGAATAGCGCGATAAGGCCCTTGCCGCGATGCTCGCCGGTCACCAGCGGCGTGCCGTCCTCGAGCGAGGCCCAGCTCTTGGTCGCCAGCACGGCATCGGGCTCGGCCAGGACCTGGCGGTTGACGGTGACGTCCTTCGGCACGGTGATGCCGGCGAACGGGCCATCGGCGGCGAAGGCGGCGAGATGCTGCGGCTTCTCCCAGGTGAGACTGCCGCCCAGCGTGCGGCCGCCGCGGCGCAGTTTTACGGGCACGAGGTCGTCATCGCCCTGCGCCAGCCGCGGGCCGGCGAAGCGCACCAGCACGCCGCCATTCTCGATCCAGCCGTTGAGACGGTCACGCAGCTCCGGCGACAAGGTGCCGACATCGGCCATCACGATCATCGGCACCTTCTGATCGAGGAACTGCGTGATGACCTGCTGCGGCGCGCCGCGATCCCCGAGCCTGAGATCGGCAAACGGCGACAGCGCGCGTGTCAGATAGAACGTCGGCGCGAGCAGCGGCTGTGCAGTGTCGCTGGTCGCTCCCGTGACGATGCCGACGGCGCGGCGGCGCCAGCGCTTGTCGAGCAGTTGCACGGCCCCGGCCGAACGCTCGCCCGCGATCTCCAACCGCGTGATGTCGTTGCGCAGCTCGACCGGCAGATCGAAGCTCGCTTCGGCATCATGCGCATTGCCCGTGAAGCTGAACGGCGCCTCGCCGAGCGGCGAGCCCTTGGCATCGAGCGCGCGCACAATGCCGCCGGGGACGGAGAGGTCGGCGCGCAGCACCTTCACCGTCATCTTGGCGGCGGCGTTCTCGGCGCCGGCCAGCGCCAGCGTCGAGGTCGTGCCGCCTTCGAACACCGTCAGGCTGCGATCGCCGATGGTCTTGGCCAGACCTGTGACGAACTCGCTGCCGCGGCCGGGATCGACGCCGTCGGAGAACCACAGGATCTCGGCATCGCCGGTGGCCTTGAGGAAGCGGTCGAGCTGCGGCAGCGCATCGGCGCGCTCGGTGGTGTAGGGCTTCGGCGCGATCTGGCGCAGCGCGACGCGGGCCGCACCGGCCGGCATCAGCGTGAGATCGCGCGCGGGCTCCGACAGCGGCAGCAGCGCGACGCCACGGCGGTCAGCATCGGCATTGGCGATGATCTCGTCCGCGGCCTTGATCCGGGTGTCCCAGCTCGCGGCCGCGCTCCAGCTGTCGTCGAGCAGCAGCACCAAGGGCGCCTTGCTGCCGACTGCCTCGGTGCGCGGGTTCCAGATCGGGCCGGCTGCCGCGAAGATCACCAGCGCTGCCGCGATCAGGCGCAGCAACGTGAGCCACCACGGCGAACGCGACGGCGTCTCTTCCTTCGGCGTGATGTCGAACAACAGCCGCGTCGGCGGGAACTCGATGCGCCGCGGCCGCGGCGGCATCACCCGCAACAGCCACCACAACACCGGCAGGCTGATCAGTCCGGTCAGCAGCAGCGGCTCGGCGAACGACAGCGGCAGACCCATCATGCGCGCAGCCCTCCGCCAACCTTGCTCGTCGTCATGCCGGCATGGAGAAACAGCAGCAACTCAGCCGCCGAACGGCTGGTGGTGTGCGTCGTGAACAGCCAGCCGAGCTTGCCGGTCTCGGCGCGGATCTGGTCACGATGCAGCGCGACGCGCGCCACGTAGTCCTGCGCCCAGCTCTCGGCGCGCCCGGCGGTGATCACCTCGCCGCCCTCGGGCTCGACGAATTCGACGCGCCCGGAATAGGGGAAGGTCTCCTCCGCGGGATCGACCACCTGCACCATCGTGCCATGTGCACCTGAGGCAGAGAGGCCGGCGAGCATGGTGCTGATCTCCGGGATCGGCGACCAGAAATCCGACAGCACGACGATCTCGGCGAGCGCCGACGGCACGAAGGATGGCGGCAGGCTCGGCCGTGCAGCTTCGTCATGCAACATCGCCTGCGCGATGCGATCGATCACGTTGCGGCTCGCGGTCGGATTGAGCAGGCCGGGAATGCCGACGCGCTCGCCACCGGCGACCAAGAGCTCGGCCAGCGCAAAGGTCACGATTAACGCGCGCTCCAGCTTGCTGTCGCGCGCGCCCTTGGAGGCGAACGCCATCGAGGGCGAGCGGTCGGGCCAGATCCACACCGTGTGCGCGGCTTCCCACTCCTGCTCGCGGACATACAAATGGTCATCGCGCGCGGAGCGGCGCCAGTCGACGCGTTGCGAGGGCTCACCGGAGACGAAGCGGCGATATTGCCAGAAGCTTTCGCCGGAGCCGGCGCGCCGCCGTCCATGCAGGCCATGGATGACGTTGGCGGCAATCTGTCGGGCTTCCAGCACGAGGCGCGGCAGCGAGGATGCCAGCGTCCGGCTTTCGCCATCGGCACGCCGGATCGCGAGTATCTCCTTGTCGGCGTGCCCCGGTGCTGTCGCCATCAACCGATCCGGCTCTTCAACTGCCGGATCACGTCCGGAATGGTGCGGCCCTCCGCGCGGGCCGGGAAGGTCAGCGCCATGCGGTGCTTCAGCACGGGCTCGGCGAGATCGAGCACGTCGTCGATCGACGGCGCGAGACGGCCGTCGAGCAGCGCGCGGGCGCGCACCGCGAGCATCAAGGATTGGCTGGCGCGGGGGCCCGGGCCCCAGGCGATCAGCTTGCCAGCGTCACCGGCCTCCGGGCCGGGACGCGCCGAGCGCACCAGCGACAGGATCGCCTCGACGACGGAATCGCCGACCGGCAGCCGGCGCACCAGCCGCTGCGCGGCGATCAGCGCATCCGCGGTCATCGCACCCTTCGCAGCGCTTTCCTGCGCGCCGGTTGTCTCGAACAGGATGCGGCGCTCGGCGTCGCGATCGGGATAGTCGACGTCGATCTCCATCAGGAAACGGTCGAGCTGCGCTTCGGGGAGCGGATAGGTGCCTTCCTGCTCCAGCGGGTTCTGGGTCGCGAGTACATGGAAGGGCTTCGGCAGATCGTGCCGGGCGCCCGCAACGGTGATGTGCTGCTCCTGCATGGCTTGCAGCAACGCCGACTGGGTGCGCGGGCTGGCGCGGTTGATCTCGTCGGCCATCAGGAGTTGTGCGAACACCGGGCCGGCGATGAAGCGGAACGAGCGCTTGCCGACCGTGCTCTCGTCAAGCACCTCGGCGCCAAGAATGTCCGATGGCATCAGGTCGGGCGTGAACTGCACGCGCTTGGCGTCGAGACCGAGCGTGACGCCGAGCGTTTCGACCAGCTTGGTCTTGGCGAGACCTGGCACGCCGATCAGCAGCGCGTGGCCGCCGGACAGGATCGTCACCAGCGTGTTTTCCACCACGCGGTCCTGACCGAAGATGACGCCGGAGATCGCCTCCTTCGCTGCGCGGATCTGACCGGAGACCTGTTCGGCCGATCGGACGATCGCATCCTCGAGCTTCTCGGCGTTCTCAGCCATTCCCGTCGCTCCTTCTGCCCCGCATCTTCAACTTGTCTGCCAGCGTTCTGCTCCAGTTTGTCAGGACGCGGCTGCCAATCTATGCGAAGGCGCTGTATTCGTTGAGTTAAACTATCCCCATATTATCGGCATTCCGGGGTATTGACGGCATCACGATATGGCGACCTTACATGACGTGCACGGCCGCCTGGAACTTTTGCACAGACGAGCGCGATAAAATCTTGCACCAATCGTGCCAAGGCGAACGCAAACTCAGGGCAAACCATGGCGAAGCAAGGGCAGAGCACCGACAACGGACTCGATCGGCTGACATCGGCCGCAACGCAGGCCGGGACATCCGGGAAAGGCCTGCCGCCGGTGCATCTGTGGAATCCGCCATTCTGCGGCGATCTCGATATGCGAATCGCCGGGGATGGTAGCTGGTACTACATGGGCACGCCAATCGGCCGTCCTGCGCTGGTGCGGCTGTTCTCGACCATCCTGAAGCGCGAGAATGACCGCTATTTCCTGGTCACGCCGGTCGAGAAGGTCGGCATTCGCGTCGATGATGTCCCGTTCATGGCCGTAGAAATGCGGAAGGAGCGTGACGGGCAGGGCGTGCGCCTCAACTTCCGCACCAATGTCGACGATTGGGTGTCCTGCGATGCCGAGCACCGGCTGCGCTTCGAGCCGGGCGAGAGCGGCGGCCTGACGCCGTATCTGCATGTCCGCGCCGATCTCTGGGCCAAGGTGACGCGGGCGCTCTACTATGAGCTTGTTGACATGGGTGAGGAGCGGGTGATCGATGGCGAGGTCATGTTCGGGGTGGAGTCGTCAGGTGCGTTCTTCCCCATGGCCAACGCAGAAGAGGTGAGGGCGGCGCTTTGAACGAGCCCATGGTGGTGAGGACCAGGACGGTCGGGGCGAGTTCGGCCGAATTCTTCGCGCGTGGCCGCGAGCGGCTGCGCTTCGACGTTCCGCAGGCGCTGCTCGATCCCGACGTGATTCCGACCAGCGGCGATTCCGGCACCGACCGGATGCTCGAGATCATCGCCCGCGAGCAGCCGATCCGGCCTGCGGCGGTGCTGATCCCCGTGGTCGATCATCCCGAACCCACCGTGCTGCTGACCCAGCGCTCGCCGAACCTGTCGAGCCATGCCGGCCAGATCGCCTTTCCGGGCGGCAAGATCGACGTCACCGACGCCTCGCCGCTCGATGCCGCGTTGCGCGAGGCGGAGGAAGAGGTCGGGCTCGATCGCAGCTTCGTCGATCCGATCGGCTATCTCGACGTCTACGGCACCGCATTCGGTTTTCGCATTCTGCCGACCGTGGCGCGGGTGCGTCCGGGTTTCACGCTCAAGATCAACGAGGGCGAGGTCGACGATGCCTTCGAGGTGCCGCTGGCGTTCCTGATGGATCCCGCCAATCACCAGCTGCATTCCAAGGAATTTCGTGGCATGGAGCGCTCGTATTACGCGATGCCGTTCGCCGAACGCTACATCTGGGGCGCGACCGCGGGCATTCTTCGGGTGTTGTACGAACGGATCTATCTGTCATGATCCGAGCCGTGTTGACGGAAATCGGAATTTTCCTCATTCCTTTTGCTGTCTATGTGCTGTTCTTGCTCGCGACCAGATCGGGGTTGTTGGTGCCCGCCCACTGGCCGCTTCATCTGGTTGCAAAATTGACGGTGGCGGCGCTGGTGTTGGTAATTGCAAGTCTGCTCCTGGTTGTCGCGTTCTCCGGCGCGCCGCCGCGTTCGACCTATGTGCCGGCTCACGTCGAGGATGGCAGGCTCGTTCCGGGGAGCGAGCAGTGATCGGCGGGCGAGTGCTGCATGCGCCCTGGCTCTCGTCGGGGGCGGCCGCGCGGGTGCTCGCACTGCTCAACTGCGACGGCGAGGAGGCGCGCGTGGTCGGCGGCGCCGTGCGCAACGCGCTGCTCGGCATTCCCATCGGCGACATCGACATCGCCACCACGGCATTGCCGACAGAGGTGATCCGGCGCGCCAAGGCCGCCTCGATCAAGAGCGTGCCGACCGGCATCGACCACGGCACGGTGACGCTGGTGCTCGACGGCCATCCGTTCGAGGTGACGACCCTGCGCGAGGACACCGAGACCTTCGGCCGCAAGGCCAAGGTCGAGTTCGGTCGCGACTGGGTCGGCGATGCGCATCGCCGCGACTTCACCATCAACGCGCTGTCCGTCGGCCCCGATGGCGTCGTGCATGATCATGTCGGCGGCCTCGCCGACATTGCACAACGCCGCGTGCGCTTCATCGGCGATCCCGCCCAGCGCATCGCCGAAGATTATCTGCGCATCCTGCGCTTCTTCCGCATCCATGCGGCGTTCGGTCACGGTGACCCCGATCGCGACGGTTATCTTGCCTGCATCGTCGGACGCAGCGGGCTCGCGACGTTGTCGGCCGAGCGGGTGCGCATGGAGATGCTGAAGCTTGTGGTGACGGACGGCGCCGTCGGCGCGCTCACCGCGATGGCCGAGGGTGGCTTGCTGACATCGCTGCTCGGCGGCGTTGCCTATCTCGGGCCGTTCGCGGCGATTATCGAGATCGAGCGCGAGCTCGAACTGCCGCCGAGCGCGGTGCGCCGTCTCGCTGCGCTCGCGGTGGCCGTCACTGAGGACGCGCGCCGCCTTGGCAGCCGCCTGAAGCTGTCCAATGCCGAGACCAAGGGGCTCGACGGCATGGGCCATCGCTGGTGGCGCTTTGCGTCAGCCGACGAGGCCCGGGTGCGGCGGCTGCTGTATCGTCTCGGCGAGACCGTCTATCGCGACCGCCTGCTGCTCGGCTGGGCGCGCGCCGGGCGCGATCGCGATGATCCACGCTGGCGCGAACGCGCGCTGTTGCCGCAGCGGTTCACGCCGCCGAAGCTGCCGCTCAAGGCGGCCGATTTCATCGCGCGCGGGGTGGCAGAGGGGCCGCTGCTCGGCCACGTGCTGACGCTGGCCGAGGATGCCTGGCTTGCGGCCGACTTTCCGCTCGACGAGGCGTCGCTGAACGCGATCGCCGACCAAGCGGCAGCGCGCGTCAACCGCGACGGACGATCCTGAATTCCGCCTGCCGCAGTCGGGGCCCGTCAGGTGGTGGCTGGGCGGAGAATCTCCCGCCGACTTGATTTTTGATACGTTATAACATAACATTTTCGGGTGTCAGGAGCGTCCGCTTGAGCAAGCCCGAGATCATCCGCAGCCAGCGCGTTTGGCATTCCGACGCGTCGTCCGACGTCGAGGCCGCCGTTCGAGCGCGGGGAGAGGTCGTTCGCCTGAGCGACTTCAAGCCCCGGCGTCGCGAGCGGATCTATGATCCCGATAAGATCTGGTCCGGCGAGCACACCGCATGGGATTACACCGAGCGCTGAGCGATCGGCCGTTGCGCGTGTCCTCAGTGGTCTTTCGCGCATTGCGCGGCGTTGTTGCAGCGGGGGGGTCATCGCGCCGACGTGATCGCCTGATGCACGCGATTCCTTGCGCCTGGGGTTGCGGCGGAACCGCATCTCGGCCATGAGCTGGCTCTCGCAGAGGATGGCTCGTCGGCGCCGCGTGAGCGCAGCGGGTCATCGCTGACCGCGATCGCCGATCAGGCGGCGGCGCGCGTCAACCGCGACGGATGGTCATGAATTTTCTGGCAGGCTTTGCCGATATCTCGCTGCTTCAGCTCCTGCTCGTCGCGTCCGTCGCTTTATTCGCTTCCATCATCGGTGGTCTCGCCGGCTACGGCACCGGCGCCTTGATGCCGCTGGTGCTGGTGCCGATGGTCGGCGCCGAGCCGGTGGTGCCGATCATCGCGATCTCCGCCATCCTCACCAATCTCAGCCGGGTCGGCGCGTATCTCAGCCAGATCGATCGCACCCGCGCCGGGATCGTCATCGCTGCGGCAGCGCTCACCACCGCGCTCGGCGCCTACGGCTACACCCGGCTGACCAATGCCGGCGCGGCCTTCGTCATCGGCACGATGCTGATCATGAGCGTCCCGCTGCGACGCATCCTGCGTAAGCGCAACGTCCGGATCGGCAATGGCGGGCTCGCGGCTGGTGCGGTCGGCTATGGCGTGCTCGTCGGCGGCACCTCCGGCTCCGGCGTCATCCTGCTGTCGCTGCTGATGGCCGCGGGCCTCGAAGGCGCCGCGGTCATCGCCACCGACGCGATGATCTCGGTCGCGACCGGCGTCATCAAGATCTCGGTATTCGGCCTCGCCGGCGTCGTCACGGCGCAGGTGCTCGCCTTCGCGCTGCTGATCGGCGGGGTCGCGGTGCCCGGCGCCTTCCTCGCCAAGGCCTTCGTCGCGCGCATGCCGGTGCATATCCATGCCGCGATCCTCGATGCCGCCATGATCACCGGCGGCGGCGTGATGATCGCCTCGGCCGTGCGACACCTGCTTCCGGCCGCATAGCCGCACCGAACCCGCGCGGCGTCCTCATCAGCTGACGCGAACCGGCGTGCACTCCCGGCTGAACAGGCCGACGGCGTCGCGCAGCAGCGGCAGATGGCAGAGGAAGCCTGACGGACGGTATTTCACCCGAATGCTCTCCAGCCGCGCCATGGTGAGCCTCATGAACGCATTCAGCCGCACCACCTGCTTGTCGAGCGCCGCGCGGTAGCGCGCCTCATCGTTTCTGAACGCCTTCACTCGGTCATCGCCGACCGTGTTGCTGGAGGCCCAGACCCGCGCGGTCGAGATCTGGCGGTGCGACTGCTCGAAGCAGAAATGCATCGTCAGCAAATGGTGCTTGGCGCTCTGCCAGTCGATCGTGACCGGCCGCCGCCCGGGCTCGCGCCTGGCGCAGAGATTGATGCGCTGAGCCGGCTGTGCTGGCGGCGCATCCGCCCTGCACGGGTCGGCCTCGTCGAGGGCGGGACCCGTCACTCCGAGCCGCGGCATGTTGGCCTCGGCGTCGCAGTCGAAATCATAGGTGCCGAGCAGCGCTTCGTTGAGCGGATCCTGATCCAGCACCCGCGGCGCATCGGGATCGCGGCCGCGGTCGCTGGCCCAGTCGATATAGATCTCCGCCTTGTGCGCGAAGATGCTGCTGTTCTGGCGCAGCGCCATCCGCGCCTTGGTGTAGGGCGCGAACGTCTCGTTGGCCGCTTTCGTCGTCAGCGCCTTGTCGCCGGGATCGACACCGGCGGCCGTGGCCGCCGCAAAATTATAGAAGATCAGCTCCTGCAGCATCTGCGCTTCGGCATAGGCGTTGGAGATCGTCACGAAGGTCTCGGTCGCCGCCTTCATGTCGGCCTCGGCGAGCGCACTGACCTTCGCGTCATAGGCGCTGAGATACTGGAAATAGCCACCAAGAAAGCCGGTGGCGATCGTGATGAAGGTCAGGTTCTTGACCACCGACAGCTTCTGATTCCAGTCCAGGAAGCGCGCCCAGAAGCCCGGTGGCGCTGTCGCCGTCTGCGCACCGGCGCCCGAGACCGCCTCGGGTCGTCCGGGCATGGCGGCCGGGATGTCGGCGGAGGTCTCGTGTGAGGTCATCAGCAAGCCTTCGCTCGGTCAAGCGTGGCTGACGGATAACACAATCTCGGGGTGTGATCCACGGTCGGCGCGCGAGCTTCGGAGCTGCCTGCTCATGTTGATCGTTCGGACCGGCGCGGCGCCGGCGCTGACCGTCCTGCTCAGCCGGGCGTCCCAGGCACGTCAGTTCGATCGCACCGCGCTCGGAGTGGACGGCGAAGGTGAAGTCGCGATCGGCCGGGTCTCGGCGCGCGCCACGATCGCATCGAGCGCGGCCACCGCGCGGTCCGTCACCTCGTCGATCGGCGGCACCATGCCGCCTGAGGCGAGCTCGACCCGGTTGCGGCCCTTCTGCTTGGCGCGGTACAGGGCGCCGTCGGCGACGCGCAGGATCTCGGTCAGGTCCATGCCCGCTTCCGGATAGGCGGCAACGCCGACCGAAACCGTGACCCGCGGCAGCATGCCGTCGCCATAGCTGATGTTGAGCGCCTCGACCCGGGCGCGCAGCTCCTCCGCCCGCAGCGCGGCTTCCTCGATCCCGCAGTTCGGCATGACCACGACGAACTCCTCGCCGCCGAGGCGGCAGGGCAGGTCGTCGCCGCTGAAGCCGGTCTTCAGGATCTCGCCGACATGGCGCAGCACCGTGTCGCCGGCCTCGTGGCCGTGATTGTCGTTGAACGACTTGAAGTGATCGATGTCCAGCGTGACGATGCTGACCGGCGTGCGGCTGCGCGACGCGCGCAGCAATTGGCGGCGTGCGGTCTCGATCAGGCAGCGGCGGTTGTTGAGCCCGGTCAGCGCATCGCGCAGCGACTGATCCCTCAGGCCCTCGCGCAGCTTGATGTTGGCGATGGCGATCGACAGATGCTCGGCGCAGGCAAGCCCAAGCCGGGCGCGGTCGGCGAAGCGCGCCTTCGCCTCGGCTTCGGTCTCCTCGCCCTGATGATTGTACTCGACATGCAGCAGGCCGACGGTCTCGCCATGGGCGAGGATCGGGATGCAGCAATAGTTCTCGTCGACGTCGCCATGGACGTGATCGCAGCGGAATTCGACCTCGTTGGTGCCGTGGATGTAGACGTGGCCGCGGCGCAGGCTCCAGCAATCGTCCGGATGCAGCGAGCGGGTCGTCGAAGTGCCGTTCCATTCGGCGGCGACTTCCAGCACGTCGCGGCTGTCGGCGTAGATGTAGAGCGCGCCGGTGCACTCGGGCATCAGCCCGCCGAGCACCGTCGAGATCATCTGGTAGAGCTCGGGCTCGGACTTGGCCGATTGCAGCCATTCGCTGAGCTCTGAGAGCGTGCGCGTCGCTGCATTGAGCCGCTCGTTCTCGACGAGGCTCTTGCGGAACACCGCCAGCGCCCGCGCCATCAGGCCGAGCTCGTTGGTGTGGTCGGCATAGGGGATTTCGGTCTGCAACTCGCCCTTGGCAATCGCCTCCATGCTGCGGGTGATGCGGAAGATCGGCATCGACACGTCATGGATGACGAACAGCAGCGTCGCGAGCCCGATCAGGACGCTGACGCCGTTGACCGACCACAGCACGATCCGGAACAGCTGCGCGTCCAGCGTAGCGCTCTCGATCGCGCTGTCTGCCCGGTGATCGGCGAGCTTGAGGCTATGGCCGATCGCGTCAACCACGGCCTGGAAGATCGGCGGCGCCTGGACGTTGACGACATGCTCCAGCCGCTCGCGGTTGGCGCCGACCTCCGGCTCGAGCATCACCGCCTGCTGCTTCAGATACAGGTCCCATTTGTGGACGAACTGGTCGAACGCCATCTTCATCGGCGCATCAGAACCGATCGTCTCCCTGAAGCTCGCGATCTTCGCCTGCACCTCGACGATGCGACGCTTGAGCTCGCCTTCGGCTTCGGCGCGCGGCTCCGGTGCCGTCGACAGCGCGGCGCGGATGGCGACCAGATGGGCATGGGCGATGCTGACATTGAGATCGCCGAGCGCGTGGATCTTCGGCAGACGGTCACGATTGATCGCCTCGACCGCGTCCTGCAGCGCCGACAGCCGCATCGTGGCCATGACCGACACGCCGCCGAGGATCGCCAGCAGCAGGAAGACCGAGGTCAGGAGCGAGTTCTTGATCGACACGCTCAAGGAGATCTGCGGCAGATTGAGAGCCATGACACCGACGCTGCACCCGACGGCTTGCGATCGGTCGAAGCGGCGCGCCCGGATCGGCGCCTACTCCCCTCCAAGCCCCGCGCCGATGAGACGCTTGGGCGAATTTCGATTCAGTTACGGGAGTTCCGGAGGGCGCCGGGTGCGGCCGTGAACGTTGCGCCTGGTTAAGAGCGCGTGTGCCGCAGAGGTGAACGACGTGCTAACGCCGCGTCACCCCGGCACGAGCTCGGTCAGCGAGCGGATGATGCGGTCCGGCTTGATGTCGGAGCCTTCTGGCAGGCCGTCGCCATGAACGTCGATCCAGATCGCATAGATGCCGAGCCGTTGCGGCGCGACGATCTCCCATTCCAGATTGTCGCCGATCATCCAGGTGTCCTCAGGACCGACGCCGAGCTTGTCCATCGCATGGAGATAGGCGCGCTCCTCGGGCTTGCCGAAGCCGTGCTCGCCCTCGATCTGGATGTGGTCGAAGCGATGCGCCAGCGCGAAGCGCTCGATCTTGGCGCGCTGCTGGCCGGCCTCGCCATTGGTGACCAGTGCGAGCTTGACGCCGCGGGCCTTGAATTCGTCGATCGCCTCATGGGCGCCGGGGAAGACGAACATCTGCTCGTCGCGATAACGGGTGAAGCGGTCGGCGATGCGGATCGCGAGCTCCGTCGGCAAGGCGGGGTCGGTGAGCGCC
Source organism: Bradyrhizobium sp. ORS 285 (assembly GCF_900176205.1). NCBI lineage: Bacteria > Pseudomonadati > Pseudomonadota > Alphaproteobacteria > Hyphomicrobiales > Nitrobacteraceae > Bradyrhizobium > Bradyrhizobium sp. ORS 285. Next base: position 5,319,261 of record NZ_LT859959.1, on the reverse strand, counting down.
GCGAAGCCGCCCTTCACTACCTCCTGGCGCGCCTGGATCAGCTTCATCCGCCACTCCGCGCCGGCGACCGACCAGAAGCTGCGGGCCGACGCCAGGATCGCGGCGGCCACCGCGTGGGGCGTATGCGGCGCGAGTTCATCCGCGAACTCGGTGGCGACGATGTTCCAGGCGATCTCGGGTCGGCCATAGGCCGACAGGATGGTGTCATCCATGTCGATCAGCATGGCGCGGGGCAGGGCGGCGGTCATGATCAATCTACGCGGTCAAACAATCCGAGTTTCACGGCCATTTCACTTCAGGCGGCATCGACGACAATATGGACTCCACATTGCCACCGGTTTTCAGCCCAAATGTGGTGCCGCGGTCATAAAGCAGGTTGAATTCGACATAGCGGCCGCGCCGGATCAGCTGCTCCTCGCGATCGGCTTCGGTCCACGGTGCGCTGAAATTGCGCCGGACCAGCTCCGGGTAGACTTTGAGGAAGGCGCGGCCGACGTCCTGCGTGAAGGCGAGGTCGGCGTCCCAGTCGCCGGAATCATGGTGGTCGTAGAAGATGCCGCCGATGCCGCGCGGCTCCTTGCGGTGGGGCAGGTAGAAGTACTCGTCGCACCACTTCTTGTATTTGTCATACGACGCCACGGCCGCATGCGCATCGCAGGCGCTCTTCATCGCGGCGTGGAAGGCCACCGTATCCGGGTCCTCCTGGTTGCGCCGGCGATCGAGCACGGGGGTGAGGTCAGCGCCGCCGCCGAACCAGGCCTTGGTGGTGACGACGAAGCGGGTGTTCATGTGCACCGCCGGCACGTGCGGCGACCACAGATGCGCGATCAGCGAGATGCCGGACGCCCAGAACCGCGGGTCCTCGGAGGCGCCAGGGATCTGGTTGCGGAATTCCGGCGCGAACTCGCCATGCACGGTCGAGCAGTGCACGCCGACCTTCTCGAACAGCCGGCCGTGCATCATGCTCATGACGCCGCCGCCGCCATGCCCGCCGCTGTGGTCGGTGCGCTCCCACGGCGTGCGCACGAAGCGGGCGGGGGTGCGCGGGTAGAGCTCGGCCGGCGCCTCGTCCTCGAGCCGCTCGAACGCCGCGCAGATCTGGTCCCGCAGGCTCTCGAACCAGGCACGGGCGCGGGCCTTGCGATCCTCGATGGCGGCAGTGGTCATGGCGGTCTCCCCCGGCTCGTTCTTCTTCACCCTCCCCTGGAGGGGGAGGGTCGGCTCACATGAGCGGAGCGAATGGGAGACGGGGTGGGGTGATGGTGGCCGTCGTCTCCGGCATCACCCCACCCCGATCGCTCATTTCATTCGCGATCGACCCTCCCCCTCCAGGGGAGGGTGAGACCGCCGAAGCCGCTACACTCGGCTACTACCACAATCGTTCAGTCCTGCGGACCGAAATAGGTGCAGGTCTCGCGGCAGCTGTCGCGGTGGACGCTGACCTTGGTGACGTGGCCGATCGAGCGGACGCGCTCATAGATGAAGCGGCAGAGGTTCTCCAAGGTCGGCAGCCCGATCGCCTCGATCTTGTTCAGGAACTTGTGGTCGAGCGTGGCCTGGATCTCGCTCAGGCGCTGCGTCAGCACGCCGAAATCCACCACCATGCCCGTCTTCGGGTCCGGCATGCCGCGCACCGTGACCTCGGCGCGGAAGGAGTGGCCGTGGATTTCCTGGCTCACCTCGCCGAGCGTCGTATGCGACAGCGCATGCGCGGCCTCGAAGGTGAACGATTTGGTCAATTCCCACATCGCTTCGTCAACAATCCCTATCTGATGCCGATCATCTTGTGCGTCTGCAGGCTGAGCCGCCATCGCGGATGATGCTGGCAATAGTCAATGGCCCGCGCCGTGTTCGCGGCCGCCTCCGGCCCGTCCATCGGCTGCAGCGAGAAGCGCTCGAAGGCGAGCCCTTCGAACTTGTCCGGCTCGGCGCCGGCCTGCGGATAGACCAGCTTCAGCTCATGGCCCTGCCGCAGCTTCAGCTCGGCGCCGGCCTTGGGGCTGACGCAGATCCAGTCGATGCCGTCAGGCGGAATGAGCGTGCCGTTGGTCTCGATGCCCACGGCAAAGCCCAGGGCGTGGAGGGCCGCGATCAGGTCGGCATCGACCTGCAGCAGCGGCTCGCCGCCGGTGAGGATCGTATAGCGGTCGGCCGCACCGCCTGTCCATTGCCCGGCGATGGCATCAGCCAGATCAGCGGCGCTGTCATACCGTCCGCCGAGCGTGCCGTCGGTGCCGACGAAGTCGGTGTCACAGAACCGGCACGTCGCGCTGGCGCGATCGGCCTCGCGGCCGCTCCACAAATTGCAGCCGGCGAAGCGGCAGAATACGGCGGCACGCCCCGCCTGGGCACCTTCGCCCTGCAGGGTCATGAATATCTCTTTCACCGCGTAGCTCACTCGCGCGCTCCTTCGGCAGATTGCAATTGGACGAAATGTCCAACTTGGCGTAGCGCCTCGCCGGCGGCCATCGCGGCCGCCATCGCGACGTTCAGCGAGCGCATGCCAGGCTTGAGCGGAATGCGCAGCCGCGCATCGGCTGCCTCTGCCACCGTCGTGGGCACGCCGACGCTCTCGCGCCCGAGCAGCAGGACGTCGTCCGGGCGATAGCTGACATCTAGATAGGAGGTTGCGCCTTTGGTCGTCAGCAGCAGCAGGCGATGGCCGGCCGCGGCCCGCCACGCCTCGAACGCGCTCCAGGAATCGTGCCGCCGCCAGTCGAGCTGCTCGAGATAGTCCATGCCGGCGCGCCGGAACTGCCGGTCGGACACCGGAAAGCCGGCCGGCTCGATAATATGGGCGGCGAGTCCGAGACATGCGCAGAGGCGCAGAATCGTTCCGGTGTTCTGCGGAATGTCGGGCTGATAGAGCGCGATCTGCATGCGAATAGGTCTTAAGGATGAGGCTGAAAGTCCGCTTCCCAAGCGGGAATTGGTGCATGGCGTGCTGCGGGGCCGATAGCGGGCTTGCGCTCGTATCGCAAGGGTGCCAATAGAACGATTCTGGACGGCTTGTTCCTACCGGGGCGGTAGCGCGAGCCGTTTTCTGCCGCCGCGGGGGACGCGGGCGCCGGCAGGCATCTCCCGGTCACGTGATCTCCAACGTACGAGATCTGACACGTCGAGCGGGGCGTTGCGCCGGCTGCAACGAAAGAAAGGGTTGGAATCGTGACAGCGTCTACTGCGGATCATCCGACACGCCGGGATTTTCTCTTCGTCGCCACGGGCGCGACCGCAGCGGTCGGTGGCGTGGCCGCCCTGTGGCCCTTCATCTCCCAGATGAACCCCGATGCCTCGACCATCGCGGCCGGCGCGCCGATCGAGGTCGACCTCACCCCGGTCGCCGAGGGGCAGGACATCAAGGTGTTCTGGCGCGGCAAGCCGATCTACATCTCCCATCGCACCAAGAAGCAGGTCGAGGAGGTCCGCGCGGTCCCGGTGTCGAGCCTGCCGGATCCCGCGACCGACCAGTCCCGCACCAAGGACGGCCACGAGCAGTGGCTGGTCGTGATCGGCATCTGCACCCATCTCGGCTGTATCCCGATCGCCCATGAAGGCAATTACGACGGCTTCTTCTGCCCCTGCCACGGCTCGCAGTACGATGCCTCGGGCCGCGTCCGCCAGGGACCGGCGCCGCTGAACCTGCCCGTCCCGCCCTATCAGTTCGTTTCCGACACCAAGATCCAGATCGGCTGAGCGGACGTTTCGTCCGCAAGCTCAAGCTCGATCGTGCAAGATAATTCTTTCAGGAACGCATCATGAGTGGACCATCTAGCTACCAGCCGAGCCACCCCGCCTTGAAGTGGTTCGAGCAACGACTCCCCATCATCGGCCTGGTCCACTCGTCCTTCGTTGCCTATCCGACGCCGCGGAACCTGAACTACTGGTGGACCTTCGGCGCCATCCTGTCGCTGATGCTCGGCGTCCAGATCATCACCGGCGTCATCCTGGCGATGCACTACACGCCGCACGCCGACCTCGCCTTCAAGTCGGTCGAGCTGATCGTCCGCGACGTGAACTACGGCTGGCTGCTGCGCAACATGCACGCCTGCGGCGCGTCGATGTTCTTCCTCGCCGTCTACATCCATATGTTCCGTGGCCTCTATTACGGGTCATACAAGGCGCCGCGCGAGGTGCTCTGGATCCTCGGCGTCATCATCTATCTCCTGATGATGGCCACCGGCTTCATGGGCTACGTGCTGCCGTGGGGCCAGATGAGCTTCTGGGGCGCCACCGTCATCACCAATTTGTTCTCGGCCGTGCC